>JBBISH010000149.1:0-13874 GCA_037441385.1 Myxococcales bacterium | reverse complement strand
TAGCGGTCGCCGCAGGGAGAAGGGCCCCAGCGGTCGCCCGAAGGGTGAACGGGTCGCCCCAGTGGGGCAACCCGTAGCTGGGACGACGCAGCAACGCCGAGTTGCGCCCAAAGCGGCGGATCGGGGGATCCGCGCTACGTTGACGCACCCCCACGGCAAGGATAGGCTTTTGCGCCCACAGCTGCCCCCTGCGCAGCGCGGGCAAGGAGCACCATGGCCAAATCGAACCGCCAAGCCGAGTTGCACGGCGAAACGTTCACGCTGGTGATCCCCTGCTACAACGAAGAAAAGCGCCTGGACCCTTCTGAGGTTGCGCGTCTCGCCCAGCAAGACGGCGTGAGCGTGCTGCTGGTCGACGATGGCTCCAGCGATGGTACCGCGGCGCTGGCCGAGTCGTTGGTGGCGCAAAGCGGCGGCAAGATCGCGTTCTTGAAGCTGGAAAGGAACGGCGGCAAGGCCGAAGCGGTGCGTCGCGGTCTGGTGCAGGCGCTGGAGCAGGGCGCGCAGTGCGTCGGGTTCTTGGACGCCGACCTGTCGACCCCTGTGGACGAAATGCTGAGGCTTGTGGCGTACATGCGCGAGCGGCCGGCGATCACGGTGGTGTTGGCCTCGCGCATTCGCCTGCTGGGCAACGACGTACAGCGCAAGCCGCACCGGCACTATTTGGGGCGGCTGTTTGCCACCGCGGCGTCGCTGACGCTGGACCTGGACATCTACGATACCCAGTGTGGCGCCAAGCTTTTCCGCGCCACTCCGGCGCTGCGCGCGGCGCTGGCCAAGCCGTTCACCTCGCGCTGGATCTTTGACGTAGAGCTAATTGGCCGCCTCATCTATGGCGCGCCGGACGGCCAGGCCTTGAAAGCCGACCAGTTTGCCGAGGTTCCGTTGCGCACCTGGCGCGACGTGGCCGGGTCCAAGCTGCGGCCGCACCATATGTTCCGCGCCATCGGTGAACTTGCGCAATTGCAGATGCAGTTCAAGCAGATGCGCGCCAGTCGCTAGCCCGCGCGACCGCGCCGCCCCTGCGCCAGGACCGAAGCAATGCCGATGGTCACCAGCGAATTCAAGGTAGAGCGCGACCTGCCGCGCTTGGACGTGCTGGTGGCCGAGCGCACCGGGCTGTCGCGGGCGGTCGTGCGCGGCCTGTTCGACCACGGCTGTGTGCAGGTGGCGGGCGCCGTGTGCGACGAGCCGGGTCTGGCGGTGGCGGCCGGCACGACCATCCGCCTGCGCTACGACCCACAGACGCGCTACAAAGAAAAGCACCGACCGCGGCCGCACGCCGGCTTTCGCGTGGCGTTTGAGGATAAGTACTTGATTGTGGTCGAGAAAGTTGCGGGCCTGCTCACGGTTCCCACCGACCGCGGCGAGCAGAACACGCTGGTGCATCAAGTGGCGCGCTACTGGAGCGGCAGCGACCGGATCACTCAGCGCGCGCACATCGTCCACCGGCTGGATCGCGACACGTCGGGCCTGTTGGTGTTTGCGCGCACCGCCGAGATCGCCGCCGCGCTGAAGGACCAGTTCGCCGACCACAAACCCGAGCGCGAGTACGTAGCGATTTTGGCTGGCACTTTGCCCGACGACCGCGGCACGTTCCGCAGCTACCTGACCACGGGTGACGACCTAGACCAGTACTCGACCGATACGCCTGGCGAGGGCAAGCTGGCGATCACCCACTACGAGGTGCGGCAGCGCTTGCGCGGGGCGACCTGTGTGCGGGTGCGGTTGGAGACCGGGCGCCGCAATCAGATTCGCGTGCACTTCTCTGAGGTTGGACACCCGATCCTGGGCGACGTGCGCTACCGCAGCGAGCTGGCCCGCCATCCGCGCTGGCCCGCCAACCGACTGGCTCTGCACGCGCTGACCCTGGGATTCGTCCACCCGGTGACGCAAAAGCCGGTGCGGACCACGTCCGAGATTCCGCAAGAATTCCTTAGGTTTTTGGCCGAGATGGCCCTGCCGCCGCGCTGATCGCACCGGTTCGCAATCCGCCAAAATTTGGCGCATACTACCGCGCCCGTGGGCGACCACGGCCCCCCAAAAACGCTGCATTTTCGTCAACTAGCCCGCTTGCTTAGGAACCGACATGACCGCTGCAACTTCGCGCCCCCTGGCCTTTGGCAACCCGGCCCCGAACCTGGACGGCAAGGTGATCCTCATCACCGGCGGCACCGGCACCTTTGGCCGCGCCATGGTCAATCGCCTGCTCAGCGACTTTAATCCCAAGAAAGTCATCGTCTTTTCGCGCGACGAGCAGAAGCACTACCAGATGCAGCAAGAGCTTAGAGACAGCCGGCTGCGCTTCTTTGTGGGCGATATCCGCGACCGCGACCGCCTGATGCGCGCCTTCGAGTCGGTGGATATCGTGCTGCACGCGGCGGCGATGAAGCACGTGCCGCTAGCGGAGTACAATCCGTTGGAGGCCATTCGCACCAACATCGACGGGGCGGTCAACCTGATCGACGCGGCCCTGGAGCGCAACGTGCAGCAAGTGGTGGCCCTGTCGACCGACAAGGCGGTGGCGCCCGTGAACTTGTACGGCGCGACCAAGCTGTGCATGGAGAAATTGCTCATCGCAGCCAATAGTTACCGCGGCAAGCACCCGACCACTTTCTCGGTCGTGCGCTACGGCAACGTGGTGGGCAGCAAGGGCTCGGTGGTGCCGCTATGGGTCGAGCAGGCCAAGAAGGGCGAACTGACCCTGACCGACCCCGAGATGACCCGCTTTTGGATCACGCTGACCGAGGCCGTGGATCTGGTTCTGTTGGCGCTGCAGGCGGGCGTGGGCGGCGAGGTGTTCATCCCCAAGATCCCGGCGGCCGATCTGGCGACCCTGGCCACGGCGATGGCGGAAAAAGCCAACCACAAAGTGCTGGGGACGCGCCCGGGCGAGAAACTGCACGAGGCGCTGATTCACGCCGACGAGTCGCCGCAAGTCATGGATTGTGGTCGCTATTTTGTGATCGAGCCCACCTTCCCTTGGTGGGGGGCGAATCCGCACACCGGTCAGCGCGTGCCCGCCGGGTTCACATTTACCAGCGCCAACGCGCCCGAGCGTCTGGACGTGCAGCAGCTGCGTGCCACGTTGAATGACTTGGGCTTTCCAATCCAGTAGTTGCGCGTTCAGTGCTCTTCAGTGCCCTTCAGTGCCGTTCAGTGCCGTTCAGTGCTGAAGGGAAAACTCGTCGATCAGCTTGCTGCCGTCGCCCGAATAAGCCTTGACTGTCAAGAGCTTGCCCGCGATGGTCAGCGTGGCCAGGTTGCCCTCTGTGCCGGATACGGATACGGCGGTCCACCAGTCTTTGCCCGCCGTGTAGGCCGGCGCAAAAAACGCCCCCACCACCACGTATTGCACGCCCTGGGCCGGCGCGACCGGCTTGTTGCCCAGGATCGGCACGGTGCGCTCGTAGTCGTGGTCGTGGCCCGAAAACACCAGGTCGACTCCATACTTCTCGAACACGGGCACCCAATACTGTTGCAGCCGCGCGGTGGAGCCGTGGACACTGCAGGCGCTGTAGGCCGAGTGGTGCATCGTTGCGACGATCCACTCGATGTTCGGGTCCGCCGTGGCGGCCTGCAAGTCCGCTTCCAGCCAGGGGACTTGGTCTGCGACCGCCTGATCGCTGTTGGCGTCGAGCCCTACGAAGTGAGCGTTGCCAAGGGTCAGTGACCAGGCGTGCTCGTGGTAGGCCGCAGGCAGACCGGGCATCACCGGCAGGGCAAACTGGGCGTAATAATAGTCTGAAAATATCTCGTGGTTGCCCTGTACCGCCATCAGTGGCCGCTCCGACAGGATCGGCTGCATGGTGGCGAACCAGTCGTTCCACTCGTCTTGAGTGCCGGCGGGGTTCATGTCGCCGTTGAAGAACCAGGCCAAGGCGGGGATCTTGGTGAAATACGGCATGTTGGCGGCGACCTTGGGCAGTCCGTTGCGGCTGTCGCCGGCGAGCACGAATTGCATCGCGGTGGTCGCGCCCGGCGGCGGCGTAGTCCGGAAGTGCAAGGGTGGACTCAGGTCGGCGCCCGCGATCAAGCCGGCTTTGGCGTCCAGGCTTTGCCACGTGCCCACGCGGGCGACGTAGTCGGTGTCGGCCAGCAGACCGGTCGCTTCCACGTGCCAGGCCACCTTGGGTCCCGGCGACGAGCCAATCGGCGTGCTGTAGCCTGTGCCCAGACCCTGGAAGACCTTGCCCTTGCTCAAGAAATCTGCGCCGTTGGCGTCGACCTGTCCCGCGGGGGCCACCAACAGACGCGGAACGTAGTTGCCCACGTCGCCGGCTTCGGTCGTCCAGCTTGCCGTGATGGTCGACGACGGGTCGTGCTGCCAGGTCTGGTGCAAATTCAACACCATGAGCGCGGGGTTGCCCGCCCATTTGGGTGGAGGAAGCGGAGGGCCTACGTCAGGCGCCGTGTCCAAGACTGCATCTGGAGCCGTGTCGGCGATGGCGTCCACTGCGGCGACATCGGGACCTTGGACAGAGCCTGCATCCGGCCCCGGATCGGCTGCCAGTGCGGGATCTGTGTCTTTGTCCGCGTCCAACGTGGCCAGCGGCTCTCGATCGTTGGCTGGCTCGGCATCGCCGTTGCGGTCCGCCTGGCCCAGCTCGCTTTTGGCCGCGCTGGCATCCGAATTCGCAGACACGGCGACCACCTCGGGCAGGGCAAAGTGGGCTTGGTCTGGACCGGTTCGCTGGCAGCCCAGGGCCGCGAGAAGACCGAGCAGCAGGGCGATATGTGTGCGCGCCACGCCTGCAGTCACCGTCGTCCTCCAGCCCCAACCGCGGCAACCGCGGCGGCCAGTCCCGATGCTGCCGGGTTCTGGTGCGCTCCGCAAGCGCGACTTGGCGTTGGCGGAGGTCAGCGGACTTGCGGTGGCGCCAGCACAATGCGCGCGGCGTTACGTAGTTCGGCCAGCTTGTGCCGGCGCAAGACGAACGCGCGCTCGTTGCGCAGCAGGGCCTCGACCAGCGGGCGTGCCTGGGCCCAGTCCAGCGCCTGGGCGGGACGGCGATCGCGCAACAGGAGAAGATGCCAGCCAAAATCCGTGCGCACCGCCGTGCTGAGTTGCCCAGGCCGCAGGCCGGCCAGAGCCCTTGCCAGTCGCGGATCGAGCCGATCCACCCCCGTCCAGCCACGGTCGCCGCCAGCTGGCGCGCTGGGCACCTGCGACAAGGCCGCAGCCACGCTGGAGAAAGCCTCTCCGTTGCTCAACCGCTGGCGGGCCTCTGCAAGCCTTTGTTCGCCGTCGGCGCTGGACTGCGGCACGACCAGCTCGGACAGCAGCACCTGCTCGCTTTGGACAAACCGGCCGCGGGTCTTGCTCCAGCGTTGGTTGACCACGCTGGCGTCGATAGGCAGCTCAAGGGCGGCGTGGTTCAGCACATCCAGCCCGCGGTCGGTGCGCACGGCCAGTTGCCAGGCCGCCAAGCTCTGGCCGTGCTGCCGCAAGTTGGCCAGCCAGTTCTGGGGCGTGCCGTGCAATTGCTCTTGCCGCGCCTGCTCTTGTTGCACCGCGGCCGTCACTTGCCGTCGGTCGGCCGCGCTCAGTGCCTGCCACACCACCGCGCCGTCCAGGGCCAGTTCCAGTCCGGCACTTTGCCGGGCGACCTGTGCCGTTTCATCAGGTTGCAGCAGCACCTGTACGTCGTCGCGGCGAATCGCCTCGCCATTGCACGTGGCCAGCACCTCGACCGGCCAAGGCGCGAGAGTGCTTACGGCCGGCGGCGTCGGTTCGCGGCGGCACGCGCCCGCCAAGGCCAAGGCCAGGGCCAACGCCGCGCAGTTGCGAATGAACTCAGTTCGGCAGTTCGACAAAGGACTTCCAATGGTGGATGGCCTGCCCGCCGTAGGCAGGATGCGGCTTGAGCGCGGTGTGCAGTTGCGCCAACGTAGCCAGCAACGCGGTGCGGCCTTCTTCGCAAAAAGTCAGGTCGTCGTCCAGACCGCACTGGGTCTCTACGCCCACGATGAGCCGCTTGTGGACCTTGTCGGCGTAGGCCAGTTCGCTCGTGAGCCTACTTAATAAGTCGGGCAGATCGTCGTCGTAGTCCATGAGCACCGCCGTGTCGACCGCGTCGATGACCCACTCGGACAGCGGCCGCGTCTGGCCGTGGCGCGTGAGCGCGATGCTGTCGTACCAAGTCGGCAAGTCAAAGCTGAGCGCGAGCCCGGCCTTGTGGAGCATCGGCGCCACTTGGTCTAGCAAGTCGAGCAGGTTCTGCAGCAACTGGGTCTGCTCGCTCGACCACTCGGGCAGGCCGTGGGGCTCGATGTTGAGCTGGACCGCCACCGCGTGTGGCCCCTTGGCCTGGGCGACGAACTGGATCAGATCGCTTGTTAGTTTCAGCGGTTCGGCCGCCTGACCGGTTCGCGCCCACTCTGGACGGCCGATGAGCAGCTCGACCTGGACGTTGGCTTCGGCCGCGCGGACCACCAGCTGTTGCAGCGCTTCGGGCGCGTCGTACACCAGGGTTTGGGCCTGCAAGTACAGCGATGTCAGCGACGTGTCGCGCGCCAGCTCGACCAAGGCATCGGCAGCGCTGGGATCGATAGCCGGCTGGTTGCTCCAGACCCACAGCCCCAACTCGTGCTCGGCGGGAGTGGGCTGCGGCGGCAGGTGGGTTGCGCACGCGCTCCAAAGCAGGGCAGCCCAAAGGGTCGTCGCCGCGGCCAAGGCTGAGCGAGTGCGTGGCATGGTCGTCCGCGCCTACCGTTGCACGGCGACCGAGCCCGTGAAGTTGGGGGTGCCGCTGCCAAAGTCCTTGAGCGTGCCCAGCTTCTTGGCTGTCCCGTCGGTCGCCAACTGCACACCAATCAGCTGGTTCAAGGCCGACACCACGACCAAGCCCTTCTCGGGACCGCGCTCGACGAGGTCCATCTCGGCCGCGAGCGGAAGCCCAGTCACGGCGGCGCCTTCCTTGACCTGCGTGGGCGTGACCGTGAACGGCGTGACGCTGTTCTTGTCCAAGTTGGAGACCAGCAAAACGTGCAAATCGGGGGTGGACGCTGGGTGAAACACCAGGTTGAACGGCACCTTCTTGGGCTCGACGCGCGCCGCCTCCACGATGGTCTTACCCAAGTCGTAGCGCACCAGCACGTTGCCAAAGAGATCGCTGGCGAGCAGTGCCAAGCCGCCGGCCGGCGAGACCGCAAAATCGTTGGGCACGGCCACGTCCGAGTCGAGGGCCGGCGCCGCCAGGCCGCCTTTGCGGGCGACCGCCACCACTTGCCCCAAGTCGGCGTTTGGCCCTGGCCCCAGCACCACATAAGCCCACTCGTCGCGGTCGCTCGGGTGGTTGCGCTCGACCGAGACGGCTACAGCGGGGCGCTCGAAGGTGGCCAGCGGCGTGGGCTGACCCAGACTGCTCAGATCCTCGGCCGGATCGTAGCGCCACAAGGTGGCCGGTTGTGTCGCCAATTCCCCAGCAGTGCCCAACACATACAGCGAGCGTCCGTCTCGGCTCCAGCCCAAGTCCGCCGCCCAGCCATGCGGCAGTGCCTGGGTGAACAGGACCTGAATCGGCGTCGCGGCCGCGTCCAGGGGCGTTGCAATGACCGAGAACGTGCCATCACTGCCATCAACGTTGGCCGTCGCCCGCCCATGGGGCGCTGCGCTCAAGCTCTCTGGCCCCTTGCCCACATGGACGCGAAGCTCGCTGCCCTGCAGCGCTCCTCCGGCCAAGACCAGCGCGCCGATCTCGTTGTTCTGCGGCCCCGACCCGCCGCTGGGCAGATCCGTAGACGGGTGCGCCGTCAGGACGACGCGGGCTGTTGCGGCGGCGTTGCGCAACTCAAGAGAGTGCTCGACCACTTGGCCGGCCAGGCTGGCGCGGCCGTTGATCGGGCCGTCCTGGGCGAAGTCTGCAAAAGAGTCCCAGACGAACACGACTTGCGCGCCCTCTTGCTGGGGCGCCTGCAGCAGCGTCGCCGGCTTCCAGGTTCCGCCCGTTTGGACCTGCAGTGTGGCCTGCGCCACTGCGGCGGCGCTGATACCGGCTGGCGCGCTGACCTGAACGGCGACAGGACCCCGGCGAGCGGCCAACGGTGCCAGCCATTGCAGCGCCGTGGACGCGTCGCTGGCCGACGTATCGGGTTGGGTGATGTCGCCGGTGGCTGTATCCACGCCAGTATCTGCGTCTGTATCTGCGTCTGTATCTGCGGCAAACGTGTCCTTGGCCGCCGCATCGATGGTGGCCGTGTCGTGACCGCCACCGGACGGAACATCGCTGGCTGCATCGGCTGTTGCGGCCGTGTGGCTGCCCGCACTATCCGAACAACCGCAGGGGATGGCGGCCAGCACCAAGCCAGCACAGGCCAGCCAATGGCGCATCGGCAAACGAGAATCCAGGCGCATCGTGTGGACCATCGGCCAGGGCGGCCGAAACGCCAAGGGTAGACGACGCCGCTGCGGCCGTCGAGGCTGAAAGGACCCAAGTTGCCATCCCCTTGCCACGACGGCGCAAGTTGCGCACCATGGCGACCATGACGCGAACCCTTGCCTCTCTAGCTGCCATTGCCGTGACGGCCGCCACTTTGCTGGGTTGTGGAGCCACGCTGGCGCCCTGTGCGCGCCCTCAGGCCGGCACACGCCTGGACTGTCCTGTTGCCAGCGCCCCCAAACGCGCCTTTACCTTGCATGTGCCGGGCAATTGGGACGGCCACAGCCCCTTGCCGCTGGTTGTCGCCTTCCACGGCGGCGGGGGCAGCCGCAGTTCGGCCGACCGCGTGACTTGCCCCGGCGGCGCCGTCGACAGCCCGCAGTGCTTCAGTGCGCGCGCCCAAGCCATGGGCTTCGCCGTCGCCTTCCCAGATGGCACCGGCAGCCGAGTGCTGGGCGACGTTCGCACGTGGAACGCGGGGGGCGGTCGCGACGGCTGGAACTGCACTAGTGGCCACGCGTGTCAAAGTGGCGTGGACGACGGGGCCTACTTTGACGCGCTCTTGCAAGAAGTGGGCGCCCTGATCCCGGTGGACCCCACGCGCATCTACCTGACCGGCCTGTCCAACGGCGGCGCCATGGCCCACCGGCTGGCCTGCGAGCGCAGCCAAGTCGTCGCCGCCATCGCCACCGTGGGCTCTGGCAACCAGTTTGCCGCGGCCGGCGGCGCGTGCCCGAACCCTATCCCGGTCCTACACATTCACGGCACTGCCGACCCATGCTGGACCTACCAGACCTCGCAGCAGGGCTGCTCTGGCGACAACCAGGGCAACAAAATCGGCGCCGACCCCAGCGTAGCCGGCTGGGTGGCGCGCAACCACTGCGGCAGCACCTATGCCGACGAAGACCTCGCCGACACCGCCAGCGACGGGACCCGCGCCTCGCGCCGAACCTGGCAAGGCTGCGCAGCGCCAGTCCAATTGCTCCGCGTCGAGGGCGGCGGGCACACTTGGCCGGGAGGGCACCCGTACCTGCCCAGCAAGACCGTGGGGCCGGTCAGTCAGGACTTTGAGGCGAATCTGGAGATCTTGAGGTTCTTTCAAGCCAATCCCCGGAGGTAGCGGCGGCGCAGCCCCATGCGCCCCAGCAGCACCGCTGCCGACGACAGCAGCCAGCCAAGCCTATTTCCTTGGGTTCCAGCTTGGCAGCCGCTGTCTGGAGCCGCAGACGTGGCCGTGCCGACGCGGGTGCCTCCGCTTTGACCAAGCCCCAGGTCCAGCGCGGCTGCATCGGCCGTGTTCCCTGGGTTCGCGTGGCCATCGCCGGCTGGCTTGGCCGTGTCGGAACTCGCCGGGACGGCGTCGACCGTACCCGCCGCATCGGCGCCCTTGCCATCGATCGATGTCTGACTATCCTGAGTGCTCTCATCGGCTTCAGTGCTGTCGGCTGCCGACTCGCTGTCGCCTTGGACCGCCTCTGGCTGAACCACGTCCTTGCCCGCGCCCGGCGTGGCATCGCAAGCATCGCCTTGGCCATCCCCGTCGCTGTCGGTTTGCTCGGGGTTGTACTTGTTCGGGCAGTTGTCGGCTTGATCGGGCTCTCCGTCGTTGTCGTCGTCGGGATCGCAGGCGTCGCCTTGGTTGTCGCCGTCTAGGTCCACCTGACTGGCGTTGGCCACAAAAGGACAATTGTCCAGGGCATCGGCAATCCCGTCGCCATCGTAATCCTGAATGGGTACAAAGAGATCACTGGTGTTCGAATCGGTCTTGCTCGCGTCGCTCTTGCTGTCCGTCGCGCCCGCGTCGGCCACGCTGGTGTCGCTGCTGCCCGCGTCCGGCCCAGGATCGGCGGGCGGCGGCGTGTTGTCCACCGGATCGCAGGCATCACCCAACCCGTCGCCGTCCTTGTCGGCTTGGCTGGGATTGTCGATCAGCGGGCAATTGCCCTTGGTGTCCGGCACAGTATCGTCGTCGTCGTCGGCGTCGCATGCATTGCCGATGCCGTCTTTGTCGGTGTCCAACTGGTCCTTGTTGGCCACCAAAGGGCAGTTGTCGTCTTCGTCAAAGACCGTGTCGTTGTCGTCGTCGCCGTCGCAGGCGTCGCCTTTGCCATCGCCGTCCTTATCGGCTTGATTGGCGTTTTTCACGGTCGGGCAGTTGTCTTTGGCGTCGACCACGCCGTCACCATCGACATCGGTGGGCACCGCCGAGACGACCAAGGCGAAGTCGACCTTGAGGTCTTGGCCCTTGGTCACCGTTTTGCTGTAGGTCAGGGTCTTGTAGCCCGACAACGTGCAAGTAAGCGTGTAGGTGCCTGCAGCCACAGACAAACTGTAGGCGCCCTTGCTGTCGCTCGTGTCGCTCGGCCCGCCTGTGACCTTGACCGTCGCGCCGGAAAGGACCTTGGTGGCCTGACCCGATGCGTACACCTTGCCGTAGAAGCTGGCCATGGTGCCGCTTTTGGGGGCGTAGACGGCCAAGTGGTTGCCCACCGTGCGTTCCACACCGTCGGACGGCGAGTTGACCACGCCTTGGCCCGACACGTAGATCGTGCTGGAGCCGCCGCCGTCGAAATTCAGCGCGGTCCACGCGCCCAAGCCTTTCATCAGCGTAGCTTCTTCGTCGCAGCGCATGCCCACGCTGAGCGAGGGTTGCCGGCCGTCGACCACCGCCAGGATGAGTACCGTGCCCGTCTTGTCCAAGCCGACCATCGTCCGCGGGTGGCGTGTCTGACAAAACGACGACTTGGGATTGGTCGCGGCGGTGGTGGTCTTGCCGGCCTCGACGAGCATCGGGTGACCCGACACCACCCCAAACATGGTCTTGGCATCGAATTTCAACAACTCAGCGGCTGGATGCAGGGTCGGCTTGGCGGGCGACCCTTTGCTGAACACCAAATTGGCATCGCTTTTGTCGTCGGCCGTGTCGGTCCAAGCTTTGCCGTCGCCGGCCGCAAGACCGCCTGTCGCGTAAGTGGCGTAGCTGAAGAAGTCGCCGTTGATGGCGGCCTGGGCCTTGATCGCCTTAGCGAAATTCGAGGTCTTTTGCTTGCGTTGGGCGCTGGCGGTCGCGTCCAAGCTGACGCCGGCCACGCTAGTGTCGATGATCAGCGCGTGGACGCTCCACTTGGGCGAACTGGTCGTCCGGTGCAATTGCTTGACCCCATCAAAGGGTTGCGTCCACTTGTCGCCGGCCGCAGCGGGGCGCCCCAGGCTCAGCGTCAGCAGCGCCGCCAGCCACAGCCAGCGGGCCCATCGCCTGCCCCGCGGTGGGGAGCAGGTGCGGAATTCAGTTGTTGCCATCGCTGCCTCGACCGCCTGGGGGGCGCTGGAATTCCCCACGCTACGGCGCAGCCTGAGTGGCGTCAAGCCCAAGTTGCCATGGCTGGCGAAGGTTGCGGCACGCTGGCACCGCGTGAAATACTGGGTCGCGGAGGTGCCCCGTGGTTCGCTTTGCCCTTTGCCTCTTGTTCGGCTCTTTGGTCACCGGGTGCGGTACCGCCGCGAGTGGCGGGCAGGGCGGCGGAATCGCTTTGGATAGCACCTTGGGCGACACGTTTGGCGATGCTCCCGCGGACGCGGCTACGGGCGATGGCGGCCCAGACACGGCTACCGCAGCGGACTCGGCGGCGGACACGGCAGCCGATTCGGGAGCGGACACGGCAGCGGGAGTGGACGCCGTCTCGACCATGAAGGACTGCACCTTCAACGCCGACTGCATCGCCTCGGAACGGTGCGAGTGCAGCGAGACGGCGGGTTGTTTCTGCAAGATCGGCCCGCGCGGCGCCGGCAAGTCGGGCGTGGATCCGTGCAAAGATGGCCAGGATTGCCAGACTTCGCTGTGCATGGAAGGGCCCACCTACCAGACCAGCTACTTCTGCTCGGGCCCCTGCAAGACGGCCCAGGACTGCGGGCCCATGTTGCCGATTTGCTCGAACATCGCCTTCTTGGGCAAGGTCTGCATCCGCGACCCCAACGCCAAGCCTTGAGCGGCCTTCAGGTGGCAGGATCGATCGGCGCCGGCAGCGAGGCGCGGTAGCGGGCGGCGGTGCGCGCGGCCTGCCCGGCCATGTCGGCGCGCAGGTCGCTGGGGGACAGCACTTCGACCAAGGGGCCAAAACCGCGAAGCCAGTGGCGCAATTGCATCGTGTCCGGCACGCTGGCCGACAGGTGGACACGCCCGTCGGGCAGGGTCTCGATCTGCTGGTTGCCGGCCAATGGCGTCTCGATCACGCGCACCGCAGCGACGGCGTCGAACATAACTTCCAAGGCAATCTGGTGCTCGCTCAGGCGGTAGTCAAAAGTGCGCTCGGCGATCCAGGCGTCGAGGTCAAAGCCATGGAGCGGGTCGACCGGGTCAGCCGTGACTTGTACGTCCTCCATGCGATGAAGCATCAACTGTACGGGATCGCGATAGTGCCACAGGGTGCAGACCAGCATCGGCATCGCTTCGCGGTACACCAGTCCCAAGGGGTGCGCAAGGTATTCGCGCAGTTGCGACTCGCCACGGCGACGGTAGTGCACATGCAGCTGGCGGCCGGTCGCCAGAGCCTGATGCACGGCTTCCAACACCTCGGCCGATACCACAGGGGGAACCAACGGCTGGCCGACCGGCACGGCGCGAACTTTCTTGGGCCACGAAGCCACCGAATTGGCCGCCATGTTGGTCAAGATACCGTGCGCTTGGGCAAACCAAGGGGCGAGGTACTCGCGGGTTGCCTCGGGCAGCATGTGTCGCAAGTGCTCGTCTGCCATGCGAAATGCCAATGCCGTGTGAACATCCATGCCTGGCACGCCGGTCGACGCTGCTTGGCGCTGCCACGACCAACCGTGCGGGCGGTGCTGATCGTCGCACACCAGCGGGAACACCCCAGACAGCTTGCGCAAGTCGCGCTGGATGCTCCGTTGATCGACCACGAAGCCTCGCTCGGCCAAGTGCGCCTGAAGGCTGGCCGTATCGATCTTGCGCGGCGCTCGCGGCACACCCGCAAGCATGGTCCATTGGCGGAGGAGCGTGTCGTTCATGGTAATCGGACTCCGGCTGCGGCCAACGATGGTGCTTGAAGTGACGCCGCCAGGACTCAAGTTTCGCGGATTGGGGCCACGGGTCAAGTGCAGTTTGCCCAGACTTGTCGGGGCCGGTCCGTGGCCCGAGCGCCAGGGGGGCGACGCGGCCAGGTCATCGGCAAAAAGGCCGAGAATGGCCCGGCCGCGGGACCCGGCTACAGGACCCGGCTACGACATGGGCAGTCTGTGTCATACGAACCCCGTCTGATTCACGCCTGAACGGCTTCTCTGGCCCGGTCTGCAACCGGCGAGAATCAGGCGGGGACCCCGGTTCGGGCCCGAAGAATTGCCCGAGTTTTCGATCCGATTCGGACGGAACTGGTGTCAGAGGGTGTGTACATATTATTCAGCCCCGAGCCGTGCCGTGATGAGGCGAATCATGGCGAGCGTCATCCAGGCCTTGCTGCTTGCGATCGTCTCTTCGTAGTC
>JBBISH010000148.1:0-14092 GCA_037441385.1 Myxococcales bacterium | reverse complement strand
GATCGAAAACTCGGGCAATTCTTCGGGCCCGAACCGGGGTCCCCGCCTGATTCTCGCCAGTTGCAGAACGGGTCAGAAAAGCCGTACAGGCGCGAATCAGGTGGGGTGCGTATGATGGGTGCAGCAGCGCGCGTATTGGTGACCGGAGGCCACCGCCGCCTGGGGCGAGCCATCTCCGTGGTGCTCGCCCAGGCGGGCTGCGACGTGTGCATCCACTACCGCAGCCACACCGACGAAGCGACCACCACAGCGGCCGAAGTGCGCGCGACCGGGCGCCGGGTCACGGTGGTGAGCGGCGAACTGACCGATACGCAGCAAGTGCGCGCCGTGGTGGACCATGCCGTGCAGCACCTGCACGGGTTGGACCTGGTGATCGCCTGCGCTGCCAGCTACCGCGCGACGGATCCCGAGCGCGCCAGTGCCGCCCATCTGGACCAAGTGCTGGCAGAAAATGCCCGTGCGCCCGTGGACTTGCTGATGCACGCCCACCCGCACCTGCAAGCCAGTCGCGACGGTAGGGCGATCGTGGTGGGCGACCTGGCGGGGCTGACCCCCTACCGCGGCTACCTGGCGCATTCGATGGCCAAGGCCGCGCTGCACATGGCGGTGCGCAGCCTGGCGGTCGAGTGGGCGCCGCAGGTGCTCGTCAACGCCGTGGTGCCCGGCGCCGTGCTGGCCCCCGAAGGCATGGCGGCGGCGCAGTGGGCGGGGCTGCAGTCGCGGGTGCCGCTGGGGCCAGAAGTGTTGCGCAATCCGCAGTTGCCGGTGCAGGCCGTGGTCGATGCCGTGCTGTGGTTGGCGCGGGCGCCGCGCTACGTCACGGGCCAGCTCATCCCCGTAGACGGCGGACGCACGGCGCGCTGGTAGGGCACAACCGCGCATGACCATAGGCGCAACTGCCCGGAAGGCGGCGCGAACCGCAGGCGGCGGATCGCGCAGCCTGCTCTGGCGCTCGGGTGGCAACGGCGCTATGCTCCAAGCCATCTGGGTGCCAGGAGGCGGTGATGGCGACCGCACGCGACCGCGTGGTGGCGAAAATCGCTGAATTGGAGGCGGAGTTGGCCGACCTGCGCGACCAACTGTCCGCAGGCGTGCCCGATGGCCCCGACGCGGAGCACCCCGAGTACGCAGGCGAACACGACCCCGGCGTGGCGCAGCGACGCTTCTTTGCGGACCTGCTGGAGCACCTGCCCACCATGGTCTTTGTCAAAGATGCAAAGGACTTGCGATTTGTCAGCCTGAATCGCGCAGGCGAGGAACTGATCGGACTGCCGCGGTCCGAGATTCTGGGCAAGTCGGACTACGACCTGTTCCCACCCGAGCAGGCCGAGTTCTTTGTGAGCAAAGACCGGGCGGTGCTGGCGGGGCGCTGTGCCGTAGACATCCCGGAAGAGCCGATCAAGACCCCGCACGGCGAACGCTGGCTGCACACCCGCAAAGTGCCCCTGATCAACGCCGAGAACGAGCCCGTGTACTTGCTCGGCCTCGCGGTCGACGTCACCGAGCAACGGCGCGCCAAGCTGGAGCTGCTACGAAAAACCGAAGCGCTCACCCGCTCGAATCGCGACTTGGAGCAGTTTGCCCTGGTCGCGTCGCACGACATCAAAGAGCCCCTGCGGCGAATTCGGGCATACGGCGAGTTGTTGATCGACGACCATTGCCCCGAAATGCCGAGCGTGGCCTGCGACTATGTGGCGCGGATGCGCGACGGGGCCGAGCGGCTGCAAGCGCTGGTCGACAGTTTGCTAGCCTATTCGCGTGTGGCGACCCAGCCGCTGCCGCGCACCTGGGTGGACCTGGACGTGATTGCACGCAATGTCGTTGCGGACTTGGAAGGCATGATCGGCGAGCGCGCCGCCACCGTGCAGGTGGGCCACCTGCCAACCGTGTTTGGCGATGCTCAACAGCTCCGGCAGTTGCTGCAGAATCTGGTCAGCAACGCCCTGAAGTTTGTGGATCGCGACCGCAGGCCCTTGGTCCAAGTCCACGGCTTGATCGACGGCGAATTCTGCGAGATCGCGGTGCAGGACAATGGAATCGGCATCGCCCCCGAGCACATCGACCGCATCTTTGACATGTTCCAACGCCTGCACGCCAGCCAGGAGTTCCCGGGCTCGGGCATCGGCTTGGCGGTGTGCAAGAAGATCGTCGAGCGACACGGCGGCACCCTGGCCGCGACCAGCCAGGTTGGCCAGGGCACCTGCTTTACGGCGCGCTTTCCGTACATTCCCTACGACTTTCAAGTGTAGGGCAACGCCGGAAGAATCCGCTGCAATTCAGCAAAGGTATCTGCGCGCTTCGCGACGCCAAAGCCCGTCCACTGGCTCACTTCCCAGCGCAGGCGCAGCCACTGCTTGGCCCGCTTGAGCAGCTGCCGGTCGTCCTGCCCGGCGGCGCGGCCGATTTCGGCCAGGCGGGCCAACCAAGCGGGCCACGGATTGCCGGGAACCGGCGGCGCGACGGGCTTTTCGCCGCGCTGCCAGGCGGCCACTCGACCCGCCAAGGTGGGATCGGCCAGCGCGCCGCGGCCCAGCATGAACTGGCGACAGCCCGTCACCTCGGCGCAGCGCTCGACGTCGTCCAGGGTGAACAGGTCGCCGTTCGCCACCACCGGAATCGGCAGGGCTTGGCGGACCCGGCCAATCGCGTGCCAATCCGCAGGCGGCGCATAGCCTTGGGCGCGGGTGCGGGCATGGATCGTCAGCCAGTTGGCGCCCCCGTCGGCCGCGCGCTGGGCGGTCACGTCGATATCGCGCGGGTCCTGCCAACCCAGCCGCAGCTTGGCCGACACCGGCAGCGTCGCCGGCACCGCCTGGCGCACGGCCGCGACGATGGCCTGCAAGCGCGGAGGATCTTTGAGGAGGGTCGCACCACCGTCGTGGCGATTGACGGTCGGCGCCGGGCAGCCAAAGTTCAGATCGATGCCGGTCGCGCCGGCCTTCACGGCCGTTTGCGCCGCCCACGCCAGCCGATCCGGGTCGCCGCCCAGCAGTTGCACTTGCACGGGCACCCCCGCCGGGGTGCGCGCCGCTTGGCGCAACTCGGGCACCATGCGCAGGACCACCTTCTCGGTCAAGGGGTTCTGCGCCACGCGGACGAACTCGGAGACGCACAGGTCGAAGCCACCCAACTCAGTGAGTAGGGTCCGCATCGGCGCTTCGGTCACGCCCTGCATGGGCGCCAGCACGAGCCGGGGCGGGTCAACCATGGCCACTGCGCTCGATCCAGCGGGCGAACCACGAGTCGAGCACCATCAGACTCCACAGCGGCCAGGTGCGATCGCGCTGGCCCGCCAAGTGTTCGCGCCGCAATTGCTCCGCGACTTCCGGCCTTACGATGCCCAGCGCGGCCACGCGGTGCGGGTCGGTCGATCGCTCCATCTGCTCGCGCAGCGGCCCCAGCAGCCACGCCCCCATCGGCGCACCAAAACCCTGCTTCGGGGCGGCCACGACTTCGTGGGGCAGGTAGCGCGCCGCCAGATTGCGCAAAACACGTTTGCCAGCCTGGGCGCCGCCACTGCGGCTGAGCAGGCTTTGGGCCGGCAGCTTCAATTCCACCGGCAGGCTAAGGCCGTATTGCAGCACGCGGCGATCGGCAAAGGGCACGCGGACTTCCAGGGCGTGACGCATCGAGATGCGGTCCGACTCGCGCAGCACGTTGTCGGGCAAGAAGCCGGCAATGTCGGCATAGCAGGCGGCGTCAATCGGGTGAGCGCCCTCGACCTCGCGCAAGCTGGCCAAGGTATTACCCAAATCCGGCGGGAGCTGATCGCCCAGCGCGACGCGCATCGACTCGCTCAGCAGGTCCCACAGCGCTTCTTGGCTGTAGAACGTGAGCCAATCGCGGTAGGTCTCGGCAAACCCGTGGCGGTTGCTGCGCACGAAACGCCGCGCTTGGCGCAGCAAAGGCAAAGCCTCGGCCTGCTCGGGCAACCGCGCCTCGACACGCGCAATTTCGCGGCGCAGCCGGGCCGGCAGCCGCTGCCAGGCCTGCAGGAACCACACGGCGCGGTGGCGCGGATAGCCGGCAAAGGCCTCGTCGCCGCCGTCGCCGGCCAACGCCACCGTCACTTCGCGGCGGGCGAACTGGCACAGCACGTCGTGCGCCATCGCGGTGGGGTTGGCAAACGGCTCGTCGAACTGGTCGGCCACCATGTGGAAATTGGCCGCCACCTGCTGCGGATCCACGTGAACGACCGCGTGCTCCACCCCCAGGTGCTGGGCCATGCGACGGGCGCGCGCCGACTCGTCCCACTGCCCGCCTTCGCGGCCAAACGCCACGGTAAAGGTGCGCAGGTGCTCGCGATCGCCCCGTTCGCGCTTGGCCTTGGCCATCAGCGCCACGATGAGGCCCGAATCAAGGCCGCCGGACAGGAACGCGCCCACCGGCACATCGGCCACCATCTGCTCGCCGATCACCGCCTGCAGCAGCCGCTCCAGATCGTCGCTCGCCGCCTCCAGCGGCCGCAGCGGCGCCTTGTTGTGCAGCGAAAATCCAGAGAAACGCTTGATGTCGTGGGCACCCGCCTGCCAGACGAGCCGGTGACCAGGCCGCAAGCTGTGGATGCCCTGGAAGGCGGTCTGCGGCGTAGGCACATACAAGTACTGCAAGAAGCCCGCCAGCGCCGGCAGGTTCGGCTGCCGCGACACCTGCGGATCGACCAGCAACGCCTTGATCTCAGAAGCAAACGCCAGCGCGTCCGGACCTTGCCGCCAGAACAACGGCTTGATGCCGCTGGGATCGCGCGCCAGCAGCAGGCGTCGTTCGCGTTGATCCCAAAGCGCAATCGCGAACATGCCTTCCAGGCGCGTCAGCCCGGCGTCGCCCCACTGCACCAAGCTCTGCAGCACCACTTCGGTGTCCGACTGCGATCGAAACGGCACGCCCAGCGCCTCGAGCTCGCGACGGAGTGTGGCAAAATTGTACAGCTCGCCGTTGAAGACCAGGGCGTAGCGCTCGTCCGGCGTCAGCATGGGCTGGTGGCCGGCGGCGCTGAGGTCCAGGATCGACAGGCGGGTATGTCCAAGGATCATCGCCGGTTCGGCGGCGTCGTCGACCCAGATGCCCGCGTCATCCGGCCCGCGGTGGCGCAGGCTGGCGGTGGCGCGCTTGTCCAGTTCGTCTTGGCGCGCTCCCAGCCGCCCGTAGATACCGCACATGCGCTAAACCTCGGTGGCAACGGCAAAATCGCCGTCGCGCTGCCAATCGGCCGGCAGCCCGGACTCGCCCGCTAGCCGCTCGGCCGCGTCGATGGTGAGCTCGGTCACGTGACACAGGATGTCGAACGGCACCGGCGCCGGACTGCCCGCCCGGACCGCCGCGATCAGCTGGGCCATCTGGGCCTTGTGGCCCTTGTCTTGCACCAGCAGCCGGTCGGTCTTGACCTTGCTGCCGTCGTAGCGGCGCAGGGTCGAAAAATCGTCCAGCACCGCCGAGCGCAGCCCACCGTGCACCTCCAGCCGCTCCTTGGGCACCAGCGCGTTGCCACGCGCCAGGTACTGGATCGTCGACAGGTGGCCGCCTTCGTGCTCGCAGATCAGCGCCACCGAGTCCTCGTCGGTCAGGGCGGCGTTGCCGGCTTCGACCTTGGCGACCTGCATCCGCTTGATGGGCGCGCCGGTGATGGCAATGAGCGTGTCCAAGAAGTGGCAGACCTCGCCGATGACGCGGCCGCCCTCGCGGTGCATTGTCGATCCGGGTGGCGCGTAGCCGGCGTTGATCCGATAGGTGGAAAACAGCGGCTCGCCCACGCCAGCGAAGTGATCGCGCACCGCCAGCACATGCGGCGAAAAGCGCCGATTGAAGCCCACGTGCACCACTGCGCCGGTGCCCTGGTAGGCCTCGCGAATGCGCGCCAGCTCGTCGCGCGTCACGCACAGCGGCTTCTCGACAAAGACGTGCTTGCCGGCTTGCAGGGCCTCGACCACCATCTTGCCGTGGGCGCGGTGCTGGGTGGCGATGACCACCAGATCGACCTCGGGATCCTGCAGCAGCGCCTTGTAGTCGGTGGTGGCGTAGCGGAAGCCATACTTGCTGCCGGTCTTCTCGCCGGTCTGGCCGGTCGCGGTCGACACGCCTTGGAACACCACGTCGGGCGCCGCGGCGATCGCCGGCAACAGCACGCCGCGGGTGAAAGTCCCGGCGCCGATGAGGCCGATGCGCACCTGGCGGCCCTGGTGCTTGCGGGTCCTTTGCCCAAGCTCCACGCGGCGTTGCGGCTTATCGTCGGCGCCCTGGGGCATCTGGAACAGCACGCCCACCGGGTGCGCGCCGGGGACCTTGCCCTCGATCAGCGCGTAGGCGTCGGCCGCCTGATCCAGCTGGAAGTGGTGGGTCGTCAGCTTGCCCACGTCGACCTTGCCGGCGCCAATAAGATCCAGGAACGACGAGAGGTTGCGGCGCTCGGTCCAGCGCACGTACGGCAGCGGATAGTCCACGCCGTCGATCTCGTACTGCGGGTCGTAGCGGCCCGGCCCGTACGAGGTCGACATCTTGAGCTGCAGCTCCTTTTCGTAGAACGGCTTGTGCGGCAGCTCGAGCGGCACCATGCCCAGCACGGTGATGCGCCCGCGCTTCCTGCACAATTGCACCGCCAGATGCAGCGGGTCCGGGGTGGGCGCGCCGGCGGCGACCAGCACCGCGTCGGCCCCAACGCCCTGGGTCCAACCCTGCACCGCCGCTTCGCAATCGCCCGTGCGGACCATGCAGTGCTGCAGCCCCAACTGCTTGGCCAGCTCGACCTTGCGCGGGTCCAGGTCGATGCCGATGGCGCGGCCGCCGTTGGCCTCGACCAGCTGCATCGCCAAAAGGCCAATGATCCCAAGCCCGATCACCACCACATGCTCGCCCAGCGTGATCTCCAGGGTCCGCACGCCCTGCATGGCGATGGCACCGATGGTGGCGTAGCTGGCCTGCTCGAAGGTGACACCGTCGGGAATCCGCACGGTCAAATTCTTGGGCACGTACACGTACTCGGCGTGGCTGGCAAAGCCCATGCCGGCACAGGCCACGCGGTCGCCCACGGCAAAGCCCGACTCGCTGCCGGCCTCGACCACCGTGCCCGCGCACGAGTAGCCCAGCGCCGTCTCGACATCCAAGCGCGACATCACCGCCTTGTAGGTGGGCAGCAGACCTTCTTTGCGCACCTTGTCGAACACCTGCCGCACCAAGTCAGGCCGTGCGCGCGCCTTTTCGACATACGACTTCTTGGCGAAATCCATGATGTTGCGCTCGGTACCCGCGCTGATGCACGACGCCGCCACCCGCACCACCACGCCACCCGGGCGCAGCGCAGGGACCGGCACATCGGCCACCCGCAGGTCGCCCGTCTTCATGTTTTGCAGCACTTGCTTCATGGTCGCCCTCTCTGCGCGCGGCCAGGGGGTCGGCCGGCGGCGCGGTAGGATCCCAAACCGGCGGCGGGGCGTCAATGTCGCGACGCTCTGGCTCCGTGGCGACCCAGCAATTGGCGTAATTCCGTGCAGTAGAAATTGGGGGGCGTCTTCTGGGCCTTGCCGTGCTGGGCCAATGCCGCTACGGTAGGCCGATGCGAACGTACCTGCGCGCCGCCAAGCAAGCGATTCTGATCTGGCTGTTCTGCGCGCTCTACATCCCGACCATGATCGTGCTGCTGCTGGCCACCCTGGGCCTGGCCAAAGACACGCTGGGCTGCGCGCTGGTGCGCGGCTGGGGCTACATCTCTAGCTGGCTGCTGGGCGTGCAGATCGAGTACACGCGGGCGGCCCGCGCGGTCATGGAGCGCCGCGAGGCGCGCGTGCTGACCTTCAACCACAGCTCGACCCTGGACCTGATGGTCGGCGCCACCATGATGTGCCAAGGCTCTATTGTCATTGCCAAAAAGGAGCTGCTGTACCTGCCGCTGATTGGCCAGGTGATCCTGCTGCTCGACGTGGTCCGCCTGGCCCGCGCCGACCGCCAGGGCGCCACCGGCATGCTCAAGGCCGTCGCCCAGCGCATCGTCCGCGGCCGGCACAGCGTGCTCATCTCGCCCGAAGGGACGCGCTCGCCCGATGGCAAGCTGGGGCCGTTCAAGCTGGGCCCCTTCCACGTCGCGATCGCGGCGCAAGTACCGATCTACCCTTTGATCATCCACGGTTGTGCAGAGTTGTGGCCGCGGAGTGCCGTGGCCTGCTCGCCGGGCAAGGTCGTGTTCGACGTGTTGCCGCCGCTGCCGACTGCCGGCCTGACCGCCGACGACGTGCGCACTCTCGCCGACCGCCTTCGCGCCGCCTACGTGCAGGCCCTGGGCGAGTCCCCCGCAGCGTAATGGGGGGCATTTTCTACCTGTTGAATTGACTCAGGATGCCGAGTGAGTGCTGTTCGTGGCCTCGCCCAGGTTCTGCTCGCGGTACCAGGCGATGGTGCGGGCCAGGCCCTCTTCCAAGTCGACCTGCGGCTCAAAGCCGAGCAACTCGCGCGCTTTGCCGATGTCGGGCACGCGCAGTTCCACGTCGGCAAAATTCCACGGCACAAAGCGGATGGCGCTGCTGGACCCGCACAGGCGCACGATGTCGCGCGCCAGCTGCCAGATGGTCACGGTCGAGCGCGGGTTGCCCAGGTTGAACGACTGCCCCACCGCCTCGGGCCGGCTGAGGATGGCCAGCACGCCGGCGATCAAATCGTCGATGAAGCACCACGAGCGGATCTGCGCGCCGTCGTTGTGCACCTGCAAGGTCGCCCCGGCCAAGGCGTTGCGCACAAAGTGGTGGATCGCGCCGGTCCCGACCTGCTGCGGCCCATAGACGTTGAACGGCCGGATCGCCGCCGTGGGCAACCCGTACTGCTTGTGGTAGTTGGCGGCCAGGTGCTCGGTGGCCAGCTTGGCCACGGCATAGGTCCAGCGCGCTTCGCCCACCGCGCCCAGGGCCGTTGTATCCGTCTCGGCCACTTGGAACGCGTACTGGCCAAAAACTTCGCTGGTCGAGAAATCCACGACCCGCCGCACGTCTTGGCCGCTCTCGCGCAATTGGTGAGCGACTTCCAGGACATTCATGGTGCCCTGCATGCTCACCAGCATGGTCGCCACGGGCATCTTCATCACCGTGTCCACGCCCGCGATGCTGGCCATGTGCACGATGTGGTGGGCGCCGCTCAGGGCCTGCCGCACGGCCGCCACGTCGCGCACATCCCCTTGCACGAACTGGACATTGGGCCGCAGCAGCAGCGCCGTGCCGGTAATGGCGTCGCGATGCAGGTTGTCAAAAAGCGTCACGTGGATGCTGGGATCGGCGCTGAGGCGGGCGGCCAGCTGCGAGCCGATGAAGCCGGCACCGCCGGTGATGACCACCCGGGTATTCTTGAGGATTTCGGGAAGCGCGCTCATGGGCTCCTAGTGCGTGGGGGAGGCGTCGTGGGGCAGATAGGTCGCGGGGTTCTTCTCGGCAGCCCACAGCTCCTTGCCGGCCAGCTCGTCGGGCAGCCAGCCGTCGCCGTCGGGTGACTCGATCGCCGGCACGCCCAGCTCGTCGAGCCGGGCCGCGTCGGGCCGCGGATAATTGGGCCAATTCTCGGGGTGGGCGGCCTGCAGCGGCGGCGCCAGCCGGGGTCGCGGTCCAAGCAGCAGCGCCAGGGTCGGTTGCGCCCACGGCCAATTGCGCTGCTGCGAAAAATCGAACCATGCCAACTGCTTGGCTAGATCGTTCTTGTTGCGATCCAGCAGCATTTGCCGCAGGGTCTGGCGCTGAGCCGCGGTCGCCTGGGCATAGGTGGCCAAGGCCGCCTGCACGCTGTCGTCGCTGCGACCGGCGCGGCTGTACTGGCCCACCAAGTACGAGGGATCGAAGACAAAACCCGGGAACGAGTAGGCCACGTCCAAGTACTTCAGCGCCAAGTCCCGCAGCGCCTTCTCCTCCTCAGGCGTCTTGGCCTCGACCGAATAGCGCAGGTTGAAGGCAATCTCGTGGTACAGCCAGGCCTCGTCGGGGTAGTACTCCAGCCCCAGGCGGGCCATGCGGTTGGCGCGGCGGGCCACGTCGTCGTCGATGCGCTGGCCAAACTTGATGACCTGGCAACCCCAGCGATAACTTTGGCGAATGTGCGCGTCCAGGCCCCACATCGCGTCCAGGTACACATCCAGCCACGGCAGCCGACTGTCGGTGATCAGGTGCTCGACAAAGTAGTGCGCGGCCCGCAAGAACAGCAGGTCGGCCAGCGCGCCCTGGTTGCCCAGCGAGGCCATGCGCATCGCCGGCACGGGCGCCACGTACGCCACCTCGGCGCCGCCAGACACGCGCAAACTCGCTCCAGCCAAGTCTTTTTCCAGGCGAAACTGCTGGGCACCCAGCAGCGCCAGGATCAGCACGGCCATGGCGGTCAGAAACTGCAGGCGCCGCGCCTCGTGGCCAAACCAAAACACGGCGAACTCGCGCCAGGCCGACGGTGGGCGGTAGACTTGGGGGGACTGGGCAGCCATGCAGCATCCCGGCGGGCGACTCCGCAGCCCTTGTACGGTAGTCGGTTTGCCAGGGGCCGGCAACTGCTCGCCTACTCGGCCGAAGGCGAGTCGAAGCTGCAGCCTCGGGCGGAATTCGTCTGCGACGCCGGCAGGCTTGCGGCCGCCTGGGCAATTGACTGGGCAATTGACCGGCGCGCCGCCCGGCCGGTACGCTGCGGCTTGGAGGGCGGGATGGCCAAGCGAGCGATGCGGTGGGTGCAGTGGCTGCTGGCGGCGTTGCTGGCGGCTTGCGGTGGGCCCAGCCAGCAAAATCTGCTGGGTTCGAGCGGTGGGGACCAAGAGACCGGAGCCGACGCCGGTGACGCGGGACAAGAGAGCGGGGTTTCGGGGGACGCCACGGCCGCGGCCGATGAACCCGAGGCACCACCCCAGGATGCAGCCAGCTCCGACGTGGCCAGCGACGACGCCGCAGTGGACGCGTCTTTGCCCGATCTTGGTCCGTGGGATGCTGCGCTGCCAGACAGCGCCGAGGCAGACCTCGCCGCCGCGGACAGCGCAAGCCCGGATGGGGCGGCCACCGACAGCGCCCCGACCGACACCAGCCCCGCCGACACCAGCCCCGCCACGCCCGCGCCACCCACCGCGGCCCAAATCGACGCGGCCCTGCAAAGCGGCGACGCGGCCGCCCTGCAGAAGCTGTATGCCGCCTACGACATGCCCGTGTGCGAGGCTGGCCAGTGCCGCTTCCTGGTGATGGCCAAGGGCGCACAAACCGTAGAGATCATGGGCGACTGGCACAACTGGGCCACGCCCGATGCGACCACGCCGGTGGCGGGAGTGCCGGGCCTGTTCACCGCAAAAGTGCCGATCGACACGACACAAACCCGCCAATACAAAGTCAAGATCGACGGGCAGTGGGCGATCGATCCCAGCAACCCCTACTTTGTCTTTGCTGGGCTGGGCCCCAACTCGGCGATCTACCCGGCCAATCACAGCCGCCTGCGCTGGATCGGCGACGTCCAGAGCCCGCAGCTGAACAACGTCCGCAACCTGTACGTGTACTTGCCCGCGGCGTATTTCCAAAGCCAGACCGAGCACTTCCCGGTGCTGTACTGGCACGACGGCTTCAACGTCTTTACGAGTCCGCTGGCGCCGTTTGGCGACTGGAAGGTGGACCAGATCAGCGACGAGCTGATGGCCAACGGGGCGATGGCGCCCGTCATCCAAGTGGGCGTGGACACAAACGATCGCATGAGCGAGTACGTCTGGGCGCCGCTGGACGACGGCAGCAAGGTGTACCCGCCCAAGATCCAGCAGTACGCCGCGTTCTTGGTCGAGACGGTCAAGCCGATGATCGACAAGCTCTTCCGCACCTTGCCGGATCGCGATCACACGGCGATCGCCGGTTCGAGCCTGGGCGGCAACGCGTCGTTGTGGATCGGCTGGCAACAGTGGAAGGTTTTTGGGCGGTTGGCGTCGTTCTCGGGTGCGCTATGGGTGGGCGAGGGCGTGTCGTTCGAGACCGGCAAACCCAGCGAAGGCCCGACCATGCGCGCCATCATCGCCGAAAACGCCGCCAAGGTGCCCAAGGGCGCGCTGCGCGTGTACCTGGACAGCGGCGACACGGACTTTGACGGCACCGCCTGCTACGAGTGCGACTCGTGGGCCAACACCGACTGGACCCGCAATGCCCTGATCGCCGCCGGCTGGGACGACCGCCCCGAGTGGGACACCGACAACAACCCCGCGACTCCGCTGCCGAACCTGCCCTACTCGACGGCGGTGGCCAAGGTGCCGGCGCTGGCCTGGTCGGCCAAGCCGCCCGCCGGCAAAACCTGGAGCGAGTACCTACAGTTGTCGCACAACCTGGTCTGCCTGATCGGCCACGGCCACATGCACAACGAGGGCTCGTGGAATTTGCGCGCCCCGGCGGCGCTGCGCTTCTTGTTTCCGGGGACAGCGCCGTGAACACGGCCGGCAAAGCCTGGATCTTGGGCGCAGTTCTGGTGCTCGGCGCTTGTGGTTCGTCGGCGAGCCCGGTGCCACCCGACGCCACGGTCAGCAACGACGCTGGCGGAGCGGGCGATAGCGGTGACACAAGTGCGGCCCTGCCCTGCAACGGCGATCCGGCCCTGTGCGCGCGGCCGATCAACCAAATCACCCTGCCCACCGCCCACAACGCCATGAGCAGCAAGGCCGATGGCTTTCTGCTCCCCAACCAACCCGACGGGATGCTGCCCCAGCTTGACGCGGGCATCCGCGGCTTCATGCTGGACGTGCACCCGTACGACGGGACCCTGGCCGGCGAACAGGGCAAGCCCTACCTGTGCCACGCCAGCTGCAAGCTAGGCGCGACCGAGTTCACTGCGGCCATGACGGCGCTGCGGCAGTGGCTAGACGCGCACCCCCGCGAATTCGTGGTCATCATCTTCGAGGACTATGTGAGCGAGGCGGCACTGAACGCGGGCCTGCAGGCAGCCGGATTGCTGCCGCGCTGCCTGCACTTGGGGCCCAATGACCCCACGCCCACGCTGGCCCAGGTGATTGCGCAGGACAAGCGGCTGCTCATCATGACCGAGTCCGGCGGCGGCGCCGAGCCATGGAACCATGGTTACCAAAGCCTGGCGTTCGATACGCCCTATGCCGCTGAAAAGCCCGAGGACTTCCGCTGCGACGTGCTGCGCGGCAAGCCAGGCAACCGCTTCTTTGTGGTCAACCACTTCTTGACCCACAACCTGGAGCCGCACGACCAGCTGGCCAAGCTGGCCAACCACAACCCGCTGTTGTTGCAGCGGGCCCAGCAGTGCGAGCAGCAGCAGAAACAGCGGGTGGGCATGCTGGCGGTCGACTGGTACAGCGAAGGGGATTTGATCAGTGTGGTCAAGACTTTGAATGGGTTGTAGGGCGGGGTCGGGATCAGGATCAGGTTCAGGTACAGGATCAGGTACAGGATCAGGTACAGGTACAGGTACAGGTACAGGAACAGGATCAGGATCAGCTCCCCAAAGCCCCTAATTGTCTTTGCCTTCTCTCCTTGTTCCCCAAGCCTGCCACACCCTGCTCGCCCGGCAAGGCCAAGACGAGCGGCCCTACTCGGGCCGGCCTTGCCAGGCTCCGCGCGGCGTGGCGGCCACGGGGGCACGGTCGGTTTTCGGCCGGCAGATAGAGGTTACGTCATGTTGATCGTGGAAGGGTTGGCGCGGGAAGTGGCGCGGGACGGCATTCGGTTGGTCGGGGAAGTGCCCAGGGGGAATGGCGAATTGGTCGATCAGGTGCGCAGGGCGCTCACGTCGGTGGTGCTCAATACCAGCGAGGGGCTGAACCGGCAGGCCGGCGACCGGCGGAATTTGCTCGGTGTGGCAAGGGGTTCCGCGTCGGAGGC
Source organism: Myxococcales bacterium (assembly GCA_037441385.1). GTDB lineage: Bacteria > Myxococcota_A > UBA9042 > UBA9042 > UBA9042 > SXRM01. The sequence goes on along the minus strand of JBBISH010000148.1, from coordinate 296 downwards.
TGCGGCCGGGCTGGGGCTCATGCAGGCGCTGGGGCTGCTGGATGCGACGCCGGTTGCAGAGCTGGCCGGAAAGCTGGACCAGATTCGCGCCATGCTGTTCCGTTTGGCGCAGCGGTAGGTGGGCAGCCAGGGCGGCCTGCGGGAGGTCGCAAACCCGCAGGGCGCCTGGTGCGTTGGGCTAGAGGTCCACCCGCCAGAGCCGGGAACGGGAACCGAACCTGAACCTGTTCCTGAGCCTGAGCCTGTTCCTGAACCTGTTCCTGAGCCTGAGCCTGGACCTGAACCTGGGCCTGAGC
>JBBISH010000147.1:0-14105 GCA_037441385.1 Myxococcales bacterium | reverse complement strand
TTCGCAGAATTCTGACGCCAATACATTCAATCGGTTGCACGGCGAAAGCACCCGAATTCGACCCTTATGCAACAACCTCCAGGGCGGGAGAGGGTGGACGGCAACGCCGGCCGGGTGAGGGGGCCGAACCGTGACCGCTGTCGGCATCCGGTAAGGCAGGCGTCTACACCATCCGGTAGCCCGCCACCAACGCCACCCCATGCAGGACCGCCGCCGCTAGCCCCACAGCCTTCATGTCTTTGGGACGCCGGGCCAGCAGGCACAGCATGGGGCCCGCCAGCGCCACCAGCCACGGCGCCAGCACGGCCGTGGGCACGCGACTCAGACCAGTTGCGAAGCCGTGGGCCAGGGCAAACCCAGCGACAATCGCAACTTCGAGCAGCAGGTTGGCCAGCAGCACCCGCAGCGGCGACCAAATGCGCAAGAGACGCCGCTTGGCCAGGTGCACGCCCAGGGTCAAGGCGACAAAGGCCGTTCCCCAGGCCAGGTAGGCCGGCCAGGAGTGGTGCAAACCCTGCGACGGGGCAGACAATTCCACGAGCAATCCGGCCAACGCCAGGGCAATCGCCGCCGCGAGCTCCGCCAGCAGCGTGTGCTCTTTGCCCCGCACCACGGCAGCCGTCGCGACCACGCCTGGGGCCGCCAACAGGGCCAATACGACGAGCACGTCGCTTCGGAGCGGCAACAGCGCCCAACTGCCCGCCAGCACAGCGATCCCCGCCAGGACCACCGCCTGCAGGCCCGCCACCGAACCCTGGATCGCCCGGCGCCGCGCCGTGCGCTGCCCAAGGGCCACAGCCGCGGGCTCGCGGGCCAAAAACGCTGACACCACCCCCAGAGCCAGCCAAAGACTTGCGCCCCGCTGGCCAGGCGGCGCCTGCAAAAGCCCCACCGCCAGCGCGGTCGCCAGCATCACCCAGGCACCATGCTCTTTGGCCATGGGCACTTGCCACGGTCGCAGCGGATGCGCAGTGTTCATGGCGACCCCTTGGCAGTGGGCCGCGCCCGGCGAGTCGAACTGGGGTCGCAACGGCCAACGAACATGCGAATCCGAATGCCGGACGCCCGGCGTCGCGTCATGATACCCCATCCGTGCGAATCGGTAGGCAAGAGACCGCTACTTGGGCGCAGACTCTGCCAAACAGGCCGCTGCGTCGATGCCCGCAAGGAGCACCGTGTCGGTTTGGCGCATGCTGACCCGCCAGGGCTCGCTCCCTTGCTGGCGCTTGGCGATGCAAGCCTGCAACTCGGGGCTCATCAGGGCGCTTTTGTGCGGCGGCAGCGGCTCCACCGGCCGCAGTGCCGCTGCCGAGTCGGCCTCGCGGGCGATGGCCTGGGCCGCGGCGCCCCGGGCCGCTATGGGCAAATCCGGTTCAACTCCCTGCGCTTGCAGCGTGCGTCCGCGCGGTCCGCGGTAGATGGCGATGGTCACCAGCACCGACCACGGCCCGGTCTTGGCGTCGACCACGGCTTGCACCGAGCCCTTGCCATAGGTCCGCTGCCCCACCACCACGGCACGGTCCTGATCCTGCAGCGCCGCGCTCACCAACTCGCACGCCGAGCGGCACTCGTTGTCCACTAGCACGACCAGCGGCAGGCGCAAATCATCTGGACTGGCGGTCGCTTGAAAGACTTCGGGCGCCCCGTCGCGAAAGTGCTCGCTCGCGATCACGCCCTGGCTCAAGAACCGATCCGCAAAGGCGATGGCCTCTTTGACCCAGCCGCCGCCGTTGCCGCGCAGATCGAGCACCACCGCACGCGACTTGGCTTTCTGCTCGGCGGCCACGTCCTCGAGCCCCGGCGTCGCTGCCGCCGCTACCCCCGAGGCAAAGCCAGGCACGCGCAGCACCGCCACGCCCGTTTGCTGACCGCCCGCGTAGCTCGCCACGGTCGATTTCACGATGGCGCGTCGCACCAACTTCACAATCCGTTTTGGGGCCTTGCCCGTCTGCACCGTCACCTCTACGGTGCTGCCAGGCTTGCCCTCCAGCGCCTGCATCAATTGCCAGCCGCCCCAACTGGCCACCGGATGCCCGTCGATTTGCAGCAGAACATCGCCCTTTTGGATGCCCGCTTCGGCCGCGGGCCCGCCGCGCTCCACCCGCTGCACGCGCACGACGTTGCCGTCGCGCAAGGCAACCAGCCCCACATCCACGGCCTGTTGAACCGCGGCCTCGCGCTCGAACTCGGTGAACAGTGCCGTGGGGATGAGCCCGCCGTGGGCATCCATCGCGCTCAGGAAGTGGTTGGCGGCCTGCCGCCACATGCGTGTCCGGGCCGTGGTCCGCCAGTCGGGATCCACAGGAGTGTCGCCGTCTTGCGTGGGGGTCGCCGCGGACGCGAGCTGGGCGGCGAACCCCTGAAGCAGACACTTCGCGGTGTCGCGCGGCAGCCCCACCTCGTCCCAGGCGTCGCGCAGCTGGCGGGCCAGGTCGCGATGCAACTGCCGGCGCGCACGCAACTCCTCTACGTTGGTCGGGGCCGGGCCTTCGTCGCCGTTCTTGCGGAAGGCCACGACGCCGGCCGCCGCGCACTCGGGCAGCACGACGCGCTCACCCGCAACAAACGGTGCGGTCAACTCGTTCGAGATCAGCCGTTTGTACAGGTCCGCCGGCAGAATCTCGACGGGTAGCTGCAGCGTCTTGGCGGCGCCCGCTACCGCCATGGCCCAGGCGCGAGGAGGCACCTTGGGCAGCACATGGTGCTGCTCGACCAGCGCCACCACCTCTTGAAAACCGGCGGCATCAAAGACCACCCCGTGCCAGGCCGCCTCGACCCGCTCGCTCTGGGCGTGCGCAGGCCGGCTTGCTGCAGCCAGCAGCAGGGTGACCATTAGCAACCCAAGGAGGCGAGGCAACATGGCCACTTTGGGGCCCTCTGCCGCGCGGCGGCGCGTTCCTGCCAGTTTGCGGACGCGAGCGCGCTACGTCAATTGCCAGCGGTAGACCAGCACGGTCCGATCGCCCATGTGACGCTCGCCCTCAGCCTTGAACCCCGCGGCCTCGAAAGCTTTTTGGCTCGCCGGGTTGGCCGGCAGGATCAACGCTTCCACGGCGCGCTGGCCGGTCTCACCACAGTAGCGGCGGCACGCCAGCTGGAGCAGCTTGCGGCCGTGGCCCTGCCCACGCGCTTCGGGGTCCAGGGCCAGCGACACGACGCCCTGCCCGCCCGACGGCTCGATCCGCACCACGCCAACCGGCTGGCCGCCGAATTCCGCAATCCACAGGCGACAATGCGGGTCGCCCAGCTTGGCCGCGAACCAGCGCAGGTGGCTGTCCCACGGGATCGAATCGGGCCGCAGCGACATGGCGCGCGCCCCCGGCTCGTTATTCCACTGCCACACCCGCAGCGCGTCGTGCGGTCCAGCCCGGCGAATCGTCAGCGGATCCGCGCGAAAAGCCTGGCTGTCGACCAGGTCGTGCGCCTGCAGCGGCGCGAACGCGCCCACGTCGCGCGCTAGGGTCTGGCCCGGCAGCAAAGGCGCGGTGTGCGGCTCGAGCCCGGCCGGCAGCTTGCCCCGGCGCAGCACACGCAAGTCCCCGGCCTGCAAGACGTGTCCGGCCTTTAGCGCACGAGTCGTGAACACCGAACGGCGCGCAAAGTGCCGCAGCTCCTCTTCCACCGGGTCCACTGTCTTGGCGCCGCTGCCCAGTGCCGTCTCGACCAGGCGAATCGCGCGGACCATCTTGGCCAAGTCCTTGGGCTCCAGAGCAAAGCGATGATCCGGCCCGGGCAGCCGCCGGCTCAGTGTGTAGTGCTTTTCGACCACTACGGCGCCTTGCGCGACCGCCGCCACCGCCGCCGCCCACGACTCGCCGCTGTGGTCAGACAGCCCTGTCCAGACGCCAAATGCCTCGCGCAAGGTCGCGACCACCTTGGCATGCGCGGCGGTCAGCGGCGCCGGGTAGGCGGCCGTACACTGGAGCAGCACCAGCGGCAGCGGCTTGTCGCCCAGATCGGCGCGCAAATGGCCAATTACTTCGCCCACTTCATCCAGCGTGGCGGTCCCGGTCGACGCCAGCACCGGCTTGCCCTTGCTCAGCATGTGGCGCAGCAGCGGCAAGTGGGTCAGCTCGTAGCTGGCGTTCTTCCACGCCACCACATACGGATCGACCAGGTCCACCGCCGCCTCGTCAAAGGCCGAGCACAGGAACTCGATGCCGCGCTTCTTGCAGTATTCCGACAACTTGGGCAGCCATTCCGCGGGCAGTTCCATGGCGCGGATGATGTCGTAGATCGAACGTTCGTCGCCCAAGTAGTCGCTTTTGCCCGCCTCGGGCGCATACAGCTGATCGGCCGAGAACACTTGAAATTTCACGGCATCGCAGCCCGCCTCGACCGCCACGTCGATGAGCGCGAGCGCCTGTTCGTAGCTGCCGTTGTGGTTGCTGCCAGCTTCCGCAATGATGTAGCAAGGTTGGCCGGCACCCAGCCGGCGCTCGCCCATGAAGATGTCGTCGATCATCGCACTCTCCCTTCGCGCGCCCACCCTCTGCAGCTACTTGGGCTGCGGCGCAGACGTCAACTCGGCCAAACTCTGCGCGATTCGCGTCGCCGCCTGGCCATCGATCAGCTTCTGCCCGGCCTGCGAGCGCGCCAGCCAGGCCAAATCATCCAGCAAAAGTAGCTGAAGCAGTTGCTGCCGCAGCTCGGCGTCGCTCAGTTGGTCCGCCCGGGGCAGCGCGGTCGCCGCGCCCGAGCCGACGATACCGCGCACAACCACGGCTTGATTGTCGGCCACTTGTACCACCAGCATCGGCACCCCGGCCGCCGCCAGCTCCCAGCAGGTGGTCCCCGCCGCCGCCACCGCCACATCGGACTGCGCCATCAGGGCCCGCATATCCGCGACATCGCGCAGGATCCGCACATCCGGCCGTCCGTGCGCCAGTTGGGCCAGCACCGCCGCGCGCTCGGCCGGCACCGCAGCTCCCAGCACCAGGTCGATCTCGACTTGGCCCATGCTTTCGGCCTGTTGCCGGACCTGCAAGGCGGCAGCCAGCGCGCGCTCGCTCATCTGAGCTGGATCGGCCCCGCCAAAGGTCAGCAACAGCCGGCGCCGCCCCGGCTGCGGTGGCTGCTTGGCCGGCAGGCCCTGGAACTCCGCGCGCACCGGCGTAAAAGGCGCTCCGGCCAGGACCCGGCTCTGGACCCCGTCGGGCGGCTCGGCGCCCACGTTGGGCATCAGCACCAAGTCCAACTGCAGGCGCGCGTCGCCAAAATCGTCGACATACGCGACCTTGGGACCGCGGGCGCGCAATTCGTGCAGCCACACCGGGTCAAAGCAGTAGCCGTCGACCACCACCGCAGGCGCTGCGTGGTCCACACTTTGCTGCATCGTCCAGGCCAGATCCTCTGGGGAGCCCGGCGTGATGACGGATGGAATTTCGGCGACTTCCAGGCCCATCGCGGTCAACCGCTGCTGCAGGGCCGGCGTCAAGAAGCCGCACAGCAGCCGGGCGCGCCCACCGCGCTGGCGCCAGGCCTGCCCCAGGCCCGCCAATCGCAAGATGTGCCCCAGGCCGACTTGCGGCCCGCCGTCCGCACGAAGCAGCAGGCAGGTCCCAGCCGCCTCGCGGAAGGACTTCTGGCCAATTTCTTGATTCAACGCGGCCACTTCGGGGTGCTGGCGCAGCCACGCCACCACGCCGGCCACCGTCAGCGCCTGGGGCTGGCCGTCCATGGCTTCGAGCACGGCCCGCACGACCGCAAAGTCCGCCGGCGTATCCACCGTGACGCGCAGGTCGGGCGCCGCCACCTCCGGCTCGATCCACGCCGTCACGAAACGTCCAGGCTCTTCATAGAGATAGGGCATCACGTGCTCGCGGGCATAGCGGGCCGTCGCCTCGCGCACCGCCCGGTCGAACGCCGCGCGCCGCACCACCTCGACCGCATAGCCCAGCGGCAGCTTCATCTTGCCGGGCATCTGGTTGGCGGCGTAGTCGGCGCCCTGCCCGTCAGGTCCCGCTTTCACCGCGCCGCGCACGACCCGATCCACCTCGGCCGGCGCCATCAGCGGGCAGTCGCCCGTCACGCGCACGATCGTGGCCGCCCCTGTATGCTGCACCGCCACGTCGAAGCGCCCGAGCACATCGTCGACACTGCCGCGAAAACAAGGGATTCCCAGGCGCTGAGCCTCGGCCGCCACCGCGTCGTCACCGGGCTCTACGGTGGTCGCGACCACGACCTGGTCCAAGGTTTCGCACTGTTGCAGACGCTCGATCAGGTGGTGCAGCAGGCTGCGCCCCGCCACGCGCAACAGCACCTTGCCGGGCAGCCGACTCGACCCCATCCGCGCCTGGATGATGGCCACGACGGGGTGGTGCAGCGCGGGCATGACCTACCCGACCACCTGGCGCAGGCCGTCAACGACCCGCACCACGTCCTCGTCCGCAAGCGCCGGGTACATCGGCAGCGACAGGGCGCCGGCGTAATAGGCTTCGGCATTGGGGAATTGCTCGGGCCGGTGCGCCCGACCGGCCGCGGCCAGGTTGCGCTGATGGAAGGGATGTCGGTAGACCGGGATGTAGTGAACCTGAGAGCCGACACCCAGTTGCCTCAGCTCGTGCATGACTTGGGCGCGATCCTTGCCCGCAGCCGCCAGGTCGATCTGCACCGCATACAAGTGGTAGCTGCTCCGCCGGTCCGGCAGCTGCGCCAGGGGCCGAATCCGCGGCAAATCGGCCAGCAACTTGTCGTAAAGTGCCGCAATTTCGCGGCGACGCGCGACAAAGGCCGGCAAACGCGTCATCTGCGAACGCCCCAGCGCGGCCTGCAGGTCGGTCAGGCGAAAATTGTGCCCCAGCTCCTGCATCTCGTGGTACCACGGCCCCGGGCTGGGCTGCGTGACAAACCGCGACTCGTCGCGCTCGATGCCGTGATTGCGAAACAAACGCAGACGGTGCGCCAAGTTATCGTCGTTGGTCAGCACGGCGCCGCCCTCGCCGGTGGTGATGTGCTTGACCGGGTGAAAGCTCAGCATCGTCATGTCGGCGTAGTGGCCGCAGCCCACGGGCTCGCCCTGGTAGACCGCTCCCAGGCTGTGCGCCGCGTCTTCGATGACCAACAGACCGCGCTGCTTGGCCAGGGCGTGCACCTGCGCCAGATCGGCGGGCTGCCCAGTAAAGTCCACGGGAATCAACACCTTGGTCTTGGGCGTGATCGCCCGCTCCAAGCTCGCCACATCCACGCCGCAGGTATCGGCCCGCACATCAGCGAACACTGGCAAAGCGCCCAAGTACGCAGCGCAATTGGCCGAGGCGGCAAAGGTAATCGCGGAAGTGACGACTTCGTCGCCCGGACCCACGCCTGCCGCCCAACAAGCGCCAAAAAGGGCAGCTGTGCCATGGCTGTAGGCGATCGCGTGCTTGGCACCGCAGGCCGCGCGCAACGACGCTTCGAAGCGTTCGACCTCGGGGCCTTGGGTCAAGAAATCGCTGCGCAAAACCGCAGTGACGGCGGCGATGTCGTCGTCACTGATGCTTTGACGGCCGTAGGGCAAGAAGGGCGTGCTCATGGCGTTTCCGGCGGGGCAAAGGCGGTCCCCGGGCGGCCGGCAGTGTAGCCGCAATGGCGAGAGGCGACAAACGCGCGCCGTTCAGCGGCCGATCCAGGTCCCCAACCGCGCGCGCCAATCGCCCGGCCGATAGTCCAGCGCCTTGGCAAAGGCGGCCTTGGCGTCGGCGTGGCGACCGAATTCCGCCCGGCGAATCCCTTCTTGCACCCAGGTGTCGGCCAGAAACTGCGCCTCGGCGGCGTGTTTGGCAAAGCCGGCCTGGTGGTGCTCGACCAGCATCAGCCGCGAGCGAAACACCCGGTCGTCGTCGATCCGCTGCGACGTCCACGATCCCGCATGGTTGCGATACAGATACAGCGGCTCGGGGACGTGCACGCCAGCCCAGCCCGCCTCGGCCAGCGCCATCCAAAAGTCGTAGTCCTCGTTGCCGATATTGTACTCGTCGCGGTGGCCCCGGCTGCCCAGCCATGCCTCGCGCCGCACCAGCGCACCGTTGGGCGCCACCTGCCGCCGGTACAAGGTCGCTTCGTCGTACCGCTCGAAGCGCATGATACCGGTGCGCGTGCCAAAGTGCCGGTAATCCGTGTAGACAAAGCCGATTTTGGGCCCATCCTCAAAATGCGGCAACGTCTTGGCCAGGTAGTCCGGCGCCAGGCAGTCGTCGGCGTCCAAACGCATCACGTAGGTGCCGCGCGCCTGTTGGACGGCCACCTGCCGCGCCGTGGCCCGCCCGTGGTTGTGCGGCAGATGGAGCACCTGCACTTGATCGTTGGGGTACTCGCTGGCGTGCTGGTCGCAGAGCGCCGCAGTCTTGCCATCGGTCGAACAGTCGTTGACCACCAGCGCCTGCCAGTCGCCCATCGTCTGCGCGCGCAGGCTGGCCAGGCATTCGTCCAAGAAATGCCCCTGGTTGTAGCAGGGGATCAGCACCGTGACCAAGGGATTGCCCACCACCACCTCGCTAGCCTTTCCGGCGCAACTGCCGCAGCTTCTGCGCCACGACCTCGCGCAACTGCGCCTTTTCGCTGGGGACCACGAATCCACTCCCCCACAGGGCCAGGGCCGCGCCCGCCAACAGCCCCAGCTTGGCCGCCCACTCGGCCACCAGCCCCAGCCGCCCGTCCAGCCACCAGGCCAGCGCCCAGGTCGGCAGCGCCACCGCGGCCAGGCGAAGCATCCGCGCCGACTCCCACGGCAGTTTGCCGCGCAGCTTGGACACCGCGCCCACCAGCAGCGCCAAGATCAGGTAGCCGGCCGAAGTGGCCCAGGCCGCGCCCTGCAAACCCCATGGAGGAATCCACAGATAGCACAGCGCCACGTTGGCCAGACCGCTCGCCAGCGTGAGCAGCGGGATGATGGCGGTCCGCTTGGAGTGGAACAGGTCATTGACAAAGATCAAGTAGAGCGCCTGGGCCACACCGCCCGGCGCCAGCATCACCAGCAGGTCCGCGGCCGCGGCAAACGACCCGCTGTAGAACGTCCGCACCACGCTGGGCCCCAGCGCTGCCACCGCCACCGCCCCCACCGTCGCCAGCCCGATCAGCGTGGTCATGGCCCGGCCCAAGAACTCTTGCTGCTCCGGATCTTGGCGCGCCCGCATGAACTGGGGCACGTAGGCCGCGTTGAGCGACAGGTTCAGCGTGATGCAAACGAGCATGGCCTTGTAAGCCGCTGAATACAGGCCCACATCCGCACGACCGAGCAGGTCCTCGATGGCGAAGCGATCCGCCGCGTTCAGCATCCAGTGGCTAGTCAGGTGCACCACCATCGGCAGGCTGAAGGCCAGCGCGCTGGCGAGCAGCCGGCGATCCCAAGCAAACCCGAACGTTCGCACGACAAACCGCACGGTCGGGACCGCCATCGTCGCCGCCGCCACGACTTCCGCAGCCAGCACCGCTGTGGGCCCCGCGTTGGTCGCCAGCAACAGCACCAGCAGGGTCGCCGCGCTGGCCAGTGCCCCAGCAACGCGAATCTGCACCAGTTTTTGCACATCTTCGCGCGCCGCCCACACCGCCCGCGGCACGGCGCTCGCCGAGTTCAGCACCAGGGCGATTGCCACGAGCCGGCCGTACGGCGCAAACGGGAGCTCGTCAAAGAAGTGGCCGTAGGCCCACGGCCCAAGGAGTTCGTGCGCGACCAGCAGGACCAGCAACCATCCCACATGAAACAGGAACAGCGTGCCGATCAGCCGCCGCTTCTCGTCCGGGTTGCGCTCGGCGTCGTAGTAGAACCGCCCCGCCGCCCCGTCCAAGCCCAGCGTGTAAGTGGCCGACAGCAGCCCACTCACCGTGGTCGCCAGCCCCACCAGGCCAAACTGCGCGCGCGTCAGGTGGTAACTGAGCAGCGGGTCGATGAACTGGCTGATCAGGCTCGCGAGCACCGAACCCACACCATACAGGCTGGCGTTGCGCAACATGCGCCCCACACTGCCCTTGGCGGGGACGGCAGAGTCCGCGACGGGCTCGGTATTCGGGTCTGGGGTGGGGTGTTGCGACAAGGAGATTCCAGGCGTTCGAGGGCAAGGCGGTTCGAGCTACAGGGCGCGATGGCCCGGCGATTATGCGCCCACGCGCGGGAGCTTGCGAAGGGCCTGCGCCCGCTGCCACTGCCGCCACCAGCGCGACCGCCAGCCCACGGTGGAGCGCACCCGGAAGTCCCAGCACAGTTCGTGCAACTGCCGCTCCTGGCCGGGATTCCACAGCATCAGGTCGCGCAACTCCTGTGGCGTGCGGCGGAATTCCTCGCCCAGCTCGCGCGCGCCCAGCCAGCGCAGGTCGCGGTCGGCCGCGCCATCCCAGGCCAGCTCGGGGAAGATGTGCGCCTGCCACGCCGCCCACAGTTCGCCGGCCCGGTCGATGCGCTCTTCTACGCCCACCGGCGGACCGTACAAAAAGCCCTTCAGGCCCAAGTACATCGCGTAGAAAAGCCCCGTCTGGACGCGGTTGGACGTCACGTGGCTGTGGCCCAGGAGCTGATCGCGCTGGTCCAGCAAGAACCGCGGGTTGCCATCGCGGGCACCGGCTGTCACCACCTTCATGCCGCGCTGCTCGAACAACTTGCGATTGGCCGGGTCCTGGTAGTCGTACCAGTACAGGCTGACGGTCACGCTTTGGAACTGCCCCGCCACCTCGGCCAGCGCCGCCGCATAAGCGTCGAGATCCAAACGGACTTTCTCGCGCTCCCAGCTGTGCAGCGGCACCGCAAACAGGCTGCGTTCGGGCGCAGGCGGCCGCGCCTCGGGCGGCGGCAAATACAGAAACGGCGCCCCCAGCGGCAGCGCGTGGTCCAGGCCAGCGCGCTGACAGTGCTGCAAGTTGCGACGATTCCACACATAAAATGGCTGCGGAGCCGGAATCAGCACATCGGTGCGGGTAGCCCCCAGATCATGATTCCAGCCGTGCTGCAGCAGGCCCGGCAGCGGCGTACCGTCGGCTACCCCCGCGTACTGATTGAGGATGGTCCGATGGCTATAGTGTCCGTTGGCGCCGTGCATGGGCAGACCGGGCCGGAGCAGGTCCGCCCGGCGGGCAAAGTGTAGCCGCGCAGGGCCAAAATCTCCAACCGGGCACGACCTTACGGGCCCCCAGGTTGCCAAGACCCCTTGCGGTCGCTAGACTTCTAGACTATGCCGATGGGGATATCTAGTCGGCAGCCAACGGAGGACCTTTTCGTGACCGATTTCAACCTGCGCGTCTACGACAATACCCTGGACATGCTGTCCAGCGTCGACAACCCGACCCCGATCGTGCGGTTGAATCGCTGTATCCCCTTCAAGCACACCCAGGTGTACGCCAAGCTCGAGTGGTACAACCCCTTTGGCGCCGTCAAGGACCGGGTCGCGGCCAACTTGATCAAGGACGCTGAACGCCGCGGCCTCCAGCTGCAGAATCTGGTCGAGCCGACCTCGGGCAACACCGGTATGGGCCTGGCGATGATGAGCAATGCCCGCGGCTACAACTTCACGGCCACGCTGAGCAAGGCGATTCCGCTCGAAAAACGCTCGGCACTGCGCTTGTTTGGCACCAACCTGATCGAGCTGCAGGACGATCTGTGCCCGATGCCCGGCCAGCCCGAAGGGGCGATGGCCAAGGCGGCCGAGATCGGCAACCAACCCGGTTGGATGTCGCTCAATCAATACGCCAATCCCGCCAATCCCGAAGCGCACTACCTGACCACCGGCCCCGAGATCTGGCGGCAAACGCAGGGCAAAATCACCCACTTTGTCGCGGGTTTGGGCACCTGCGGCACCATCACCGGCACTGGGCGGTTCCTCAAGGAAAAAGACTCGAAGATCGGCGTCTTTGGTGCTCACCCCACCGACGGGCACGACATCCCCGGCGTCCGCAGTCGCAAGGCCTTGGCCCTGACCAGCTTCTTTCATCCCGAGCGCTACGACGGTGTCTTCGAAATCAGCGACGCCGAGGCCTACGGCATGTGCAAGCGCCTGATTTTGGAAGAGAGCATCGCCGCCGGCCCCACCAGCGGCATGGCCCTGGCTGCGGTCCTCAAGGCTGTGCCCGACGAGCCGGGCAACATCTGCGTGGTGATGTTCCCGGACAACGCCTTCAAGTACATGACTTCGTTCCGCAAGCACCTGCCCGAGTTGTTCGGTCCCGCCGAGCCCGCCGCGCCGGCCGCCGGACCCTTTGCCGATCAGCTCGCGGCCGCCGCCAAGTTTGCCGAGAACGGTCCGGACGTCATCGGCGCAGCCGAGGCGCTGCAGCGGATGGGCCAAGGCGCACTGCTGGTCGATGTGCGCAACCCCAATGAAGTCAAGCAACAGGCCGTCCCTGGTGCCCTGAACGTGCCGCTGGGCGACTTGACTCAGGGCCCCGCGCTGGAGCTGCCCGAGGACCTGGACACGCCAATCATCACGTTCTGCGCCAAGGGCAAGCGCTCGGTATTTGGGATGCTGCTGCTCAAGGCCCAGGGCTACCGCAACGTAAAGAGCGTGTACGGCGGGATGGGCGCGTGGGTCGAAGCGGGCCTGCCGACCGAGGTGGGCCCGTAGCGCGTCACGAAAACATGTCCTGCCTTACCGCTTGCCTACTCTGACGCAGCGCCGAAAGCCGTCACCCCCGGCCTGCGGCCGACCCCTCTCCCACTGAAGTGGGCGAGGGGTAAAGGGAAATTGCATTGCCCCTCGCCCAAAGCGTTGGGAGATGGGCAGACGCCGAAGACGGCGGGGTGAGGGCCAATTGCCAAGGATCGCACAGGTTTCCACCGCAGTTGCGGCACTAGTAGCCATCCGGTAAGGCAGGAGACATGTCCGCTAGCGCTCGGCAGGAGTGACCGCGAACGCAGGGGCAATATCGGCTTGCGGAACCTCGCTGACCGGCCGTGGCCGCGCTGCCAGCCATTCCAGCACTTCGTAGGCCACCATCCCGGCCATCATCGCAGCACCAAACAGCAGCAACGGGGCCACGCCCGCACCCGCAACGACCAGCGCCGGCCCCGGACACACGCCCGACAGCCCCCAGCCCAGGCCAAACAGCGCCGCGCCCAGCACCAGCCGCGGCTGTATGCGCCGTAAGGTGGGCAGATCAAACGAGTTCACCGTCAATGGCCGCTTGCGGCGAACACCCAACCAGTACAACGGCGCGTACACCGCGATGGCACCGCCCATGACGAAGGCCAAGGTGGGGTCAAAACTCCCCGCCACGTCTAGGAAATTCAGCACGCGCCCTGGGTTGGTCATGTCGGCAAGCACCAAGCCAGCGCCAAAAAGCAGGCCAGATGCCAGGGCGGTCGCAAGGGGCAGAATCTTGTTCATTGGCGTACTCCCAAAGGGGTGCATGTGCGCAACATCGGTAAACGACTCAGGCTCTAACCAAGGTGGCGCACCGCGAATACGGTACCGGCCGCCACCGCCATGAATGTGCCCGTGGCCACCAGCGAGCGCAGCGATCCGCGCGACAAACCGCAGATGCCGTGGCCGCTGGTGCAGCCGTTGGCGTAGCGCGTCCCCAAACCGACCGCGACGCCGGCAAAAGCCAGCGCGCTAGTGCCAGGCAGCGCCGTCACGTCAAAGTGGACCTTGCCCAACGCGGCAGCGCCCCAGCCGGCCAACGCCAGGCCGATCAAGAAGGCCAAGCGCCAAGCCACGTCGCCCGTGCGGGGCCGGAGCGTGCTGCCGACGATGCCAGACACTCCGGCGATGCGCCCATTGGCCCAGAGCAATAGTCCAGACGCTGCGCCCAAGATGCCGCCGCCGACCAACGCCATCCACCACTCGTGCTTCATGCTCGCCTCGCCGCCCGCGCCACCGCAGAGCGTGCCCACAGCGTAGCAGCGCCATTCCCTATAGGCAAACTAGGATTTAAAGGTATTTTGCAAGTCCGGTCAGCGACAGAGAATTTCCGCGTCTTCCAAGCGGGCATGCAGGTCCGCCGCCGCCGGTTTCTGGGCAATGAACTGGATCCACGCGTCGCACCCAGGCAGCCCCATCGGCACGTTGCCGCTGAATTCCGTCCAAACCGCAAAGGGTTGAGAGGGTGTGTACAAAAATTTTGACAGATCGCCGGACCGTGCGAAACCACCGCCAGACGAGCGGAGGTCAACATGGGCAAGGCGTACACGCAGGAGCAAAGGC
>JBBISH010000146.1:0-14125 GCA_037441385.1 Myxococcales bacterium | reverse complement strand
CATCGACCGCGGCCAGGGCCGCCTGCCTTTGCTCCTGCGTGTACGCCTTGCCCATGTTGACCTCCGCTCGTCTGGCGGTGGTTTCGCACGGTCCGGCGATCTGTCAAAATTTTTGTACACACCCTCTCATACCAGTTCCGTCCGAATCGGATCGAAAACTCGGGCAATTCTCCGGGCCCGAACCGGAGTCCCCGCCTGATTCTCGCCAGTTGCGCAACGGGTCAGAAAAAGCGTATAGGCGCGAATCAGGTGGGGTGCGTATCAAGCACAGGCTGCCAAAGGGGCGCGTTGTTGGCCCCGGAGTCGCCCAAGTGTGCGGTCCGATTCACGCGGATTCGGCATACCTTGTGCCGCAATTGCCAGATCGGGCCTGGCCTGCGACAATCCCGTGATGCTTCCGTGACGCACGGACGCCGCGCATGGCCCAGCCCGAGCTGCAGCCTGCTGTTTCTTGGAGACGCCCCCCATGACTGCCCCGCAAGCAGAGGCACAACCAGCTGCCCCGGCCAGTCTGGCAGACTTGGCTGCCGAAGCTCCCACCGTCGACGTCACGGTCGCCAGGGAAATCCGCAAGCAGAGCGAGCCCTTGCCGGGTCCGGGTGATCGCGTCGATGGCTCGATCGTTCTGGAGCGGTCGCTGGGCGACGGTGGCATGGGCGCCGTGATGCTGGGCCGCGACCTGCTGCTCGAACGGCGGGTGGCGGTCAAGTTCATGCACCGCGAGATGGCCGGCCATGCGGACGCCCGCGAGCGATTCTTGCGCGAGGCGCGGGTCCTCAGCCGAGTCGTGCACCCCAACGTGGTGGCGATTCACGGGGTTGGCGACCGGCGCGGCAGCCCCTATCTGGTGATGGAGTACGTGGCCGGGCAGAATCTGGCTGCCTTCATGCGGCAAAAGGGGCCGTGTCCGCCGGCCGAGGCGGTCGCGCTGGTTCGGCAGGTCGCGCTGGGTTTGTCCGAGGCGCACGCCCTTGGGATCGTGCACCGCGACGTGAAGCCAGCGAACATCCTGCTCAAGCAAGGCAGCAGCGGCCACCTGCAGGTCAAAGTTTGCGATTTTGGCCTCGCCCGTTCGTACGAGGACTTGCGCGACGAGGTGACCCGCGCCGACGCGGTGATGGGCTCGCCGGCCTACATGTCGCCCGAGCAGGTTCGCGGCGAGAAGCTGGACGAGCGGTCGGATCAGTATGCTTTGGCGGTGGTGCTGTACGAGCTGCTGACCGGCAAGACGCCCTTTCAGCGCGAGTCGTCGGTCGGCATCCTGATGGCCCATCTGGGCGACGAGCCGCCGCCCCTGTCGGCGTGTGGGCGCAGCTTCCCGGCAGCCGTCGAGGCGACCGTAGCGCGGGCGCTGGCCAAAGAGCGCACCGACCGCTTTGCCGACGTCCTGGCCTTTGTCGCCGCCCTGCAGACCGCCTTGGGCTTGGACGAACCCGCCGCGAGCGGCACACAGCCCAACTGCGCCGGCTGCGGACTGCCCTTCTTGGGCAACGGGGCCTTTTGCGGTCGCTGTGGGAGCGCCAGGTTGCTGGCCGAGTGTGGCACCTGCGGGGACGTGGCACCGCAACCGACCACGACCTGCGGCGCCTGCGGGGCCAGCTTGGTTGCGCTAAGGCGCGGCGAGTCGGCGCTTTTGTCGGGCGGCGAGTGGTCGCCCGCGACGGTGTTGGCCGGTCAATTCCGCGGCGACGCAAGCCAAACTGCCGACGCCGTGGACGCTTTGTGTGTCGCCATGCAGCGCGAGGGCGGCCACGTCTGGGCCGTACTGGGTCGGCAGGCGGTGGTGGCGTTTGGCTTGGGCAACGGCGACCAGCGCGCGGTCGAATCGGCGGTGGACGCCGCGCTGCTTGTGGCCGCGCAGGGGCCGTGGTCGGTGGGCGTGGCGCACGGCGCGGTTCGGACCCGCGGGGCGGGACCGGCCTGGGGTACAGCGCTGGTGACCGGCCCCGTGGTCGACCAAGCGAGAGCGGGCTGCGAACACGGCAAGGCCGGCGAAATTTGGCTGGGCGAAGCGGCGCGGCGAGCCGTGGCCGGCCTGTACGAGTCGCACGAGCACCACGGCGAGCTTCTGCGTGTGTCGCGGCGTGCCGACCAGGCTGGCGGGTTGGCGCGGCTGCTTCGCGGCGGCGACGACAGCCCGCTGCTGGGCCGCGATAGCGAAGTCGCGCAACTGCTGGGCGCTTGCCGCAAAGTCGTGCGCCAGGGCCGCTTGACCGTCATCCCCGTAGTGGGGCCCGCCGGCGTGGGCAAGTCGCGGCTCGTTGGGGCGGTGGCGCGGCAATTGGTCCAGGGCGAGACACCTTGGGCGGTCGAGGTGGGCCGCTGCAGCCCGCAGGGCATGGCGCCGGCTTTCGAGCCCTTTGCGCAAATGCTGGCCGGGCGACTGCACGCCGACGGCATGACTACCCCGCAAGCCATGCGTGCGCGCATGGAGCTGGTGGGGATCAAGGGCAGCCAAGAAGACACGCAAGTCCACGCCACCGCTCTGTTTCGCCTGCTTGGACTGGGCCGGAGCGGCGAGAGCCCGCCGCAACCGGCGACCCAGCAAGAGCGCAGCCTGGCGTTTGCCGCGTGCTCTGCCTATCTACAGGCACTGGCCCACGAGCGTCCCCTGCTCATGGTGGTCGAGGACGCCCACTGGGCGCGCACGCCGACCCTAGAGCTGCTGGCGCACCTGGCCGAAGCGTGTGCCGATCAGCCGATCGCTCTGGTCCTTTGCCTGCGTCCAGAGCGCAGCGAGGCCGTCCTGGACAAACTGGGCGTGCCGCCCGGGCGGACCGTGGTCATCGACGTCGCCCCGCTGGACGACGCCGACGCCCGCGACCTGCTGGACCGCCTGCCCGGCGGCCACGACCAACCTGCCAAGCGCAAAGCGGACATGCTCGCCTTTGCCGGTGGCCTGCCGCTGTACCTGGAGCAGGTGTTGCAGGCCAGCCTGGACAGCGGGGCCGAGGGCGACCTGACCCAAAGCGCCGGTCTGGACGGTCTGGTTTTGGCGCGGTTGGCGCGATTGGCGCCCAGTCCGCGACGCATACTTCAGGCCCTGGCGCTGGCTGGCAGTACCGCGCCGCGGGGGCTGGTGGCAGCCATGACGCGCCAAGACTTGGCCGCGCGCGACGTGGAGCCGCTGAAACAGAGCCAATTCATTGGCGAGTCGCGCTCTTCGACGTTCGTGGGCGAGCGCGACTTGCTGCTCCGTATAGAGAGCGTGCGCGAATCGATCGCTGCGGGCGTGCCCGTGGCCCAACGGCGCGAGATGCACGCCCTGGCGCTGGCGTGGTTGCAGGGTTGGACCGCTGCCAAGCCAAGCGGATACGCAGCCCTGTGCGCGCACCACGCGGTCGCAAGCGGCCGGCCCGAGGTCGCGGTCGAAGCCCTGCTCGGCCTGGCAGCCGAGGCGACTCGCGCCTTTGACAACGGCGAGGCGCTCCAAGCCTATTTGGGTGCGGCCCAGTGGAGCGAAAAGTGGCGCGCCGAGGCGCCCGACGATTGGGCAGCCAAGTCGGCTTGGGTCGGCGCCCAAGTTGGCATTGCCGAGCTGGCCGCAGCACTGGCCGACTACGACACCGTGGAGCAGAGCACCGCGGCCCTGCAGGCCCTGTGCACCCAGAATCCCGGGCAATTCCTGGCGGCGCTGGCGCGCACCCTGACCGTGCAGGGCGACACGCTGGTGGCGCGTGCTCGCTTTGACCAAGCCTGCAGCCTGTATGCGCAGGCCATGCAAGCCGGTGAACAGATGGGAATTGGCCTGTACGCGGCCGCCCGTCGAGCGATGACCCGCTTCCGATTGGGCCACCACGGCGAGGCCGCGGAGGCCGCCTGGATGGCCCTGCAGAATGCCCAGGCGCTGGCGCCCAGTCTGGACCGCGAGCGCGCTTTGGGCAGCCTCCATGGCACGCTGGGCCACATCGCCGTGGTTCAGCGACGCTTTGCCGAAGCTGCCGACCACTATGCCCACGCCAAAGAGCACATGCAGACCGCGAATGACCCGATGGGCGCGGCGCTGGCCACCTTGGCGCAAGGCCACGCCGACCTGGAGTCGGGCGACTACGACGCGGCGTGCCGCCACACCAGCCAAGCCCTGGACATCTGCCGGCGTTTTGGCCACGTACCGGGCGAGGTGGCCGCGTTGACCAACTTGGGCCACGTGTTTCTGGACCAAGCCAACTACGACCAGGCGCTGGAGTACCTGGACCGCGCAGAGCAGCTGGCAAGACGCACGCATAGTCAGCACTTGCCCGAGATGTTGCGCCTGCAGGCCCTGGCTCGTTTGGGGCGCAACGACACCGACGGCGCCGCTGCGGCGGCGAACGAAGCCCTGCATCTGGCCGACGCCCTGCAAAGCGCGGACGTCAAGCGGTCGGCCACAGAAGCCCTGCAAACCATTGCGCGGGCCGCACAACTGCGCGCGGCGAGGTAGCATGCAAGTCCTGCAATCCCCTTGGTTCAAGTTCTTGATCGCGGCGATCGCGTTGGCGCTGACCCCCGCTTGCGGCGGCGGCGGGGCATGCGACGCGGAAGTCTGGGCCATTCCAACCGGCGCGGCCCTGTTTGTGGGCAAGTGCGGCAGCGCAGACGGCGCCGACGGCAGTCGCGAATCGCCGTACACCAGCATCACCGCCGCCGCCAAGGCCGCCACCAGCGGCACCACCATCGTGGTCGGCGCCGGCACCTGGGCCGAGAGCGTGGAACTGCCGGCCGGCGTCACCCTGGTCGGCATCAAGGGCCAGACCAAGCTGACCCCACCGCCGGGCAAGATGGGCGTCCACACCGCGGCGACCAGCGGCTACGTCGAGGTACGCAACGTCGACATCAGCGGCGCCAGCACGGCCGCCATTCGCAGCGAGGGCGCCAGCTTGGGCGTGTACGGCGGCGACATCGGCGGCACGCTTCGCACCCCGCCCAGCTTCGAGGGCGGCTCGGGCATCGTGTTGGTGGGCTGCGCCAAGGCGCCCCACGACTCCCACTGCCCCAGCCTGGTGGTGCTGACCGCCAAGATCCACGACAACGAGGGCTACGGCATCCTGGCCTACGGTGCACGCGTGGTGTACATCCGCGATGCGGGAAGCAAAGGGCCGCGGGCGGCCGCCGCCAAAGAACCCGACGCATTGGGACCGGTCGCGGGCGTCTTCCCGGACTTCTTGCCCGCCAGCATCATCAGCAACAACAAGCAAGGCGGCGTGGCGGCGGTGTTCCCGGACTTCAAACCAACGGACGGCATGGGCGTCTTCCCGGACTTCTTGGTGACCATCTTTGGCACCGCAATCCAGGGCAACGGCCAGTCTGGCCTGGCGACCTTTGGCGCAGGCCAGGCATCGTACGTGATCAACGTAGACAACTCGCTGATTTCCGACACACAAAGGGCCACCGGCGCGTCGGCGACCGAGGCAGCGAGCGGCATCGCGATGGTCGAGAGCGGCACCGCGGGCACCACGCTGGGGCAGTTGGTCTTGGGCCCGGGGGCGGTTGTCGCCAACAATGCGCAGGCGGGCGTGCTGGTCAATGCGACCGCCAACGTCCAAGCCATCGTCCGCAGTGACATCACGGGCAATCAGTTTGGCGGCATCTGGGGCATGGGCGCGGGCGCGAGCGTGGAGCTGCGTCAAGAGGGCCGCGTTTCGGACAACAAGCTCATGGGCTTGGCCGGCGTCAGTGGCGCGCAGTTGGCCGTGCGCGACAAGGCGCGGGTGGCCAGAACTTTGACCACGCCGTGGCAAAACCCGCTGGGCAAATCCGTAGACCTGGGCGACGGTTGTGGCGTGTTCTTGGGCGCTCGGCTCACCGTGGACCAGGCCCGCTTTGCCGACAATGCCCGCAGCCACATCATCGCCCACCATCCGGCGGCGGACCAAGGGGTCCTGGCAGGCTTCGACGTCAAGGGCGCGCAATTCCAGGGCGGTCAATTCGGCGTGGCCATCAACGCCGACGGCGCGCCGCAAATGCCGGCCACCATGGCCGCGGACCTCAGCTCCGCGGCGCTGGGCAACACGTTCAGCGGCGTGGCCGTACCGGTACAGACGGATGCCAAGCTGTGCGTGCAGTTCCAGTCCACCACGGCGACCCAGAGCTTTTGTCCGTAGGCTAGTCCATGTCCATCCTTTTTGTTGCGTTGCCCATCACCGAGCCGGTGGAGGACTTGCTCTTTCCGCTGCAAGACGGCGTGCCTGGCGCCGACTGGCACGACCCGGGCGACCACCACCTGACCCTGGCCTTCTTGGGCGACGTGCCCGATCACCGCGTGGCCGACCTTGCGGCCAAGCTGGCGGCGGTGCGCTGCGACCCGTTTTCGCTGCAGTTGCAGGGGGTCGGCCACTTTCCGCCGCGCGGTCGACCGCGGGTGCTGTGGGCTGGCTTGGTGCCCGACGACGAACTGGTGCGCTTGGAGCGCAAGGTCGCCCACGCCATCCGCGAGCTGGGCCTGGCGATGGACGAGCGCAAGTTCGCCCCCCACATTACCTTGGCGCGGCTGCACAACAGCCCGCCGCATCGAGTGGCCGAGTGGTTGGCCGACTGCAATCTGCTCACGTCGCCGCCGTGGCGGGTCCGCGAATTCGCGCTGTACCGCAGCCACCGCAACCCCGAGGGCAGCCGCTACGAGGTGTTGCGGCGGTTTGCCCTGCAGGGGGTTGGACTGGGCGCGGGCGGCCAGCCAGCCTGAATGGTCGCAGTGGGGCCAGGAAACCACACTGGCAACGTTGCCAATGTGATTTTCTCGGGGGCTCGCGGCGTTCTGGGCCGGCTCTGGCGGCGGTAGGTGGCGCCGACGGAGCAAGCGCGGCGGGGCCGCCACCGAGCGTGCATCCCATTCATATCAAAGCGTTTACCTGTCTCGGTCGCAGGCGCGGAGGCCTGCTCGTACTCGTGACGGATGCCGGTGGGACCTGGCCAAGCCGCAACATGGCCTTGGCACCGGCGCGACCGTCCGGGGCATTTGACAGCCGGTCGCGGCTGCGCTAGATTATCTCTACTAACCCGATAGGGATAGTGGTTATCAAAGTCACAGCCGTCCGACGAGCTCCGCGATGAAGAACAAAAACGCCCTGGTTTCGGACCTTTCTTCTGCCGCCGCCGACGACAGCCCCGAGTCCGTGGCAAACGCGGTGCTGACGGCCCTGGGTGGACTGCGCTACGGCACCATCGAGGTGGTGCTGCACGACGGCCGGGTCGTTCAGGTCAGCCGGACCGAGAAGTTCCGGCCCAATGGCGGGCGAGCCGCAGCGGACGGGCGCCGGTAGGCCGACTTGTCCTCCAAGTGCCTCCAGTGGCTCGCCCCTGAGATTCCCTGCCGACGGCCACCCAGCCGAGGCGAACATTTCAACCAATCGTGTCACTGCCACCGGACCACCGGCGCAGGGCCGCAGGAGGCGACATGCGTCGCAGTCTGTACGCTCTGCTATTTCTCTTGTACTCCATTTCGGGCCACGCCCAAGAAGCATCGCCGACCGACCCGACCCCTACGCTCACCAACCTGGACCAACGCCAACGCATCCTAGAGCGCAAGTGGGAGGTGGCCGAAGAGGTGGCCGCCGAAAAGGCCAAGGCGGAGCGCGACATGGCCGCCAAGGCGCCCGAGGTGAGTGGCGCCGCCGGCAAGGGCATCACGGTTCGGCTAGGCGACGCGTACTCGCTGAACTTGCGGAGCCGTTTCCAGCTGCGCTACCAGTTGAACGCGGCCGCGGCGGACAGCAAGGGCGAGCGCGATCTGCAGCAGGTCGTCAACCTCGGGACCGCGCGCCTGTGGCTGAGTGGCCATGCGCTGAAGCCGACGCTGACCTACATGTTCCAGTTCGCCTTGGCCGGGCGTGACTACCGCGACGGCGCGATCTCGCCCATCTTCGACGCCTATGTGGACTGGGCCGCCCATCGCGATCTCCGGGTGCGGGTCGGGCAGTACTTTGTGCCGTTCGATCGCCTGCGCACGGTCCGCGAGTTCGCGTTGCAGATGGCCGATCGGCCGCGCCCCGTGGGCGAGCTGACGCTGGACCGCGACGTGGGCGTGACGCTCTACTCGGACAACTTCCTGGGCGACGAGTCGCCGATTGCCTGGCGGATCGGCGTGTTTGGCGGCGGCGGCACGAACCTGACAACTGGTCACAAGCCGGGCGCTCTGGTCGTGGGGCGCCTGGAATGGCGCCCGCTCGGTCCCATCGACGACGACAGCGAGGGCGATCTGGAGCGGCGTTCGCGGCCGGCGGTCGCAGTCGGCATCGGCGCAGCGCGCAACTTCAACAGCAACCGCTTGCGCAGCACCACGGGCGCCATCTTCGCGACGGGCACCACGGACTACGACCACCTTGCGGCCGACCTGACCTGCAAGTGGGCCGGTTTCGCCTTGCAGGCCGAGTACCTGCGCAAGACCGCGAGCGACGCGCCCCTGCAGGCGACCAAGGACGGCAAGACGGTGA
This sequence comes from Myxococcales bacterium, assembly GCA_037441385.1. Taxonomy (GTDB): domain Bacteria; phylum Myxococcota_A; class UBA9042; order UBA9042; family UBA9042; genus SXRM01. Next base: position 5,720 of record JBBISH010000146.1, on the reverse strand, counting down.
CCGAGTACCCGCGCGCCGCCCACGGCTGGGTGACGCAAGCCTCGTACCTGTTCGAGCCGCCGATCGAGGTGGTCGGCCGGCTGGCCGGCTTGTACCCGCTGGACCACGCGCGCATGGACCCCAAGTTCGTCAAGGAGCTCGACGCCAAGGGCCAGGAGGTCGGTCTCGGCCTGAATTGGTACCTGAACGGCCACCGCCTAAAGGTCCAGGCCGACTGGATCGCCCTGATGCCGCACGACTTCGCCTTCGCCAAGGCCGAGCACGTCGGCCACCTGCAACTGGACGCCACTTTCTGAGGAACCACCATGAACATTCGTCTTCTCGCCATCTTGCTGTTGTCGTGGGTCGCCCTGCCCGTGGCGGCCGCCGAGCTCAAGCTTTTGAACGTTTCGTACGACCCCACCCGCGAGCTGTACCAAGAAGTCAACGCCGCCTTTGCCAAGCAGTGGCAACAGCGCACGGGCACCACCTTGACCGTGCAGCAGTCGCACGGCGGCTCGGGGAAGCAGGCCCGCTCCGTCATCGACGGGCTGCCGGCCGATGTGGTGACGCTGGCGCTGGCCTACGACATCGACGCCATCGCCGAGAGAGGCAAGCTGATCGACGCGGGCTGGCAAACGCGATTGCCCAACAACAGCACACCCTTTACCTCCACCATCGTGTTCCTGGTGCGCAAGGGCAATCCCAAGGCGGTGCGCGGTTGGGCCGACCTGGCGCGGCCGGGCGTGCAGGTGGTGACCCCCAACCCCAAGACCTCGGGCGGGGCGCGCTGGAATCACCTGGCGGCGTGGGCCTGGGCGCTGCGCGAGTACCGCGGCGACCAGGAGCAGGCCAAGGCGTACCTGAAGAAGGTCTACGCCAACGTGCCCGTGCTGGACACCGGGGCGCGCGGAGCCACGCTGACCTTTGCCCAGCGCGGCATCGGCGACGTGCTTTTGGCCTGGGAAAACGAGGCGTTGCTGGTCCAGCGCCAGCTCGGTCGCGGCCAGTTCGACGTGGTGGTGCCGGCGTCGTCGATCCTGGCCGAGCCGCCCGTGGCGTTGGTGGACCGGCTGGTGGATCGGCGCGGCACGCGCAAGGTGGCAGAGGCCTATCTGCAATTCCTCTATACGCCCGAGGGCCAGGCCATCGGCGCCCGCCACCACTTCCGGCCGCGCGATCCGGCGGTGGCGGCCCGCTTTGCCAGCGACTTCCCGCAGATTCAACTGGACACCATCGCCCAGCTGGGTGGCTGGAAGAAGCTGCACGCCCAGCACTTTGCCGACGGCGGGGTCTTTGACCAGGTCACCGCCCGCTGAGTTGAGGCAATGGAGCAGTCAATGAGTTGGAATCGCCCGGCCGCGCGCCCCCACAACCCCTTGCCCGGCTTGGGCCTTTCCCTGGGCCTCACCTGGGTCTGGCTGGGCCTGCTGGTGGTGGTGCCGCTGGCGGCGCTGGTTGCCAAAGCGGCGGCGCTGAGCGGCAGTCAATGGCTGGACATCATCACCGATCCGCGGGTGATGGCGGCGGTGCGCCTGTCGCTGGGGGCGGCGGCCCTGGCGGCCCTTCTTGATGCGGCGCTGGGCCTGCTGCTGGCGTGGGTGCTGGTGCGCTATCGCTTTGTGGGGCGCGGTCTGGCCGACGCGGCGGTGGACCTGCCGTTTGCCTTGCCGACCGCCGTGGCCGGCATTGCCCTGACGGCCCTGTACGCGCCGGACGGCTGGCTGGGCAAAATCCTGCAGGGCGGCATGGGCTTGCAGGTGGCCTTTGCCGCGCCGGGTATCGCCATCGCCCTGGCTTTTGTGGGGCTACCGTTTGTGGTGCGCACCCTGCAGCCGGTGCTGCGCGGGCTGGATGGCGAGCTGGAGCAGGCCGCGATCTGCCTGGGCGCCACGCCGCTGCAGGTGTTCTGGCGGGTGATCCTGCCGCGGCTGCGGCCGGCGCTGGTGACTGGGACCAGCATGGCCTTTGCCCGCGCGGTGGGCGAGTACGGCTCGGTGGTGTTCATCAGCGGCAACCTGCCGGGCCGGACCGAGATTGCGCCGCTGCTGATCGTCAGCAAGCTGGAGCAGTACGACTACGTGGGGGCCACGGCCATCGCCTGTTGGCTGCTGATCCTGGCCACGGCGGTGCTGGTGGCGGTGGGTTGGCTGCAGACCCGCCAGCGCACCGCGCCGCACCTGGGCACGTAGGGGGGAAGGATGGAAGAACGCGCACCCGGCTGGCTGGGCGGGTTGTTGATTGCGGTGGCCCTACTGGGCCTGGGGGTGTTGGTGGCGCTGCCGCTGGTGGTGGTGCTCATCGAAGCGTTTTCAGAAGGTTGGCAGGCCTGGCGCGAAGCCGTGCTGGACGAGGAGACCCGCACTGCCATCCGGCTGTCGCTGGCCGTAGCGGCGGTGGCGGTGCCGCTCAACACCGTAGCCGGGCTGGCGGCGGCGTGGGCGCTGGCGCGCTTTGACTTCCGCGGGCGCGGGCTGGTGCTGACCCTGCTGGATCTGCCGCTGTCGGTGTCGCCGGTGGTGTCCGGTCTGCTGTTCGTGTTGCTGTATGGCGCGCAGGGCTGGCTGGGGCCGTGGCTGCAGGAGCACGACCTCCCAGTGATTTTTGCCTTTCCGGGCCTGGCGCTGGCCACGACCTTTGTCACGCTGCCGCTGGTGGCGCGCGAGCTGTTGCCCCTGCTGCAAGCCCTTGGGCCCGAGGAGGAATTGGCGGCCCTGACCCTGGGAGTCCGGCCGTGGCAGCTGCTCTTCTGGGTGGTGCTGCCGCGGCTCCGCTGGGGCCTGGTGTACGGCGTGATCCTGTGCGCGGCGCGGGCACTGGGCGAATTTGGTGCGGTGTCGGTGGTGTCCGGGCACATCCGCGGCGAGACGAATACCCTGCCCCTGCACATCGAGGTCCTGCACGCCGAGTACCACTTCCAGGCCGCCTTTGCCGCCGCGTCGCTGTTGTCGCTGGTGGGGCTGGTGGGGTTGCTGGCCCGGCGCCTGGTCGCTGCGCGGATGGGCATGGCCCACCACTAAGGAGCTCGCATGTCGATCGAAGTCAAGAACATCGATAAGTATTTTGGCAACTTCCATGTCCTGCGCGACGTCAGCTTGCGCGCCGAGCTGGGCGAGCTGCTGGCCCTGCTGGGCCCGTCGGGCTCGGGAAAAACTACCCTGTTGCGGGTCATTGCCGGGCTGGAGCGCCAGGATCGCGGCCAGGTCTGGCACCACGACGACGACGTCAGCGGCCAACCGGTGCGCGACCGCAACGTGGGCTTTGTCTTTCAGCATTTTGCGCTGTTCAGCCACCTGGACGTGTTCGAGAACATCGCCTTTGCCCTGCGCGTCCGCAAACGGCCGCAGGCCGAGGTGCGCGCCCGCGTGGACGAGCTGCTGCAGTTGGTGCAGTTGCACGGCTACGAACGCCGTCTGCCGGCTCAGCTTTCCGGCGGGCAGCGGCAGCGGGTGGCCCTGGCGCGGGCGCTGGCGGCGCGGCCCAAGGTGCTGCTGCTGGACGAGCCGTTCTCGGCCCTGGATGCCCAAGTGCGCAAGGACTTGCGGGCGTGGCTGCGGCGCCTGCACGACGAGGTGCGCACGACTTGCCTGTTCGTCACCCACGACCAGGAAGAGGCCTTCGAGCTGGCTGACCGCGTGGTGCTGTTCCGCGAGGGGGCCATCGAGCAGGTCGGCACCCCGCAGGAGCTGTACGACCAGCCGAACAGCGCGTTCGTCATGCAGTTTCTGGGGCATGTGCAACTGCTGGATGGCGTGGTACGCGGCGACGTTTGGGGGTCCGCTGAGGGTGGGATACAGCTGCCCGTGCCCGCTGGAATCGCCGAGGGCCCGACGCAAGCAGCCGTGCGCGTCCACGACGTGGACTTGCTGCCCATCGGTGCCGGCGAAGGCTGGCCGGCCCAGGTCGAGCGCGTCCACAGCAGCGGACCGCGCCAAACCGTGACGTTGCGGGTAGGCCCACAGGCGGTGCCCTTGCGGGTCGAACTGCTGGGCGAGCACGGCACTGCGCCACAAGCTGGCGACCGCGTTCGGGTTTGGCCGCGGCAGGTGCGGTTTTGGGCGGTGGCGGCGAGCGGGCCGGGCTAGCGGAGGTTGGGGGTGGCGGCGGGGCATGGCCGGCAATCCCCCTTGCGCGCCTGCGGCGAGTCGCCGCGCCGATTTTCACGGCTCGGATGCTCGGAAAAAGTCCAAACTGATCGGCTTTCCAGGAACCAACGCAGGTTCTCCCGGCCCGGCCCGCACTACGGACAGCCGTTGTCGCAGTCGTGGCAGCCGCCGTTGACGCAGCAGCCCGTCAAGTTGGTGCCGTCGCCGCAGGTGTACCCACAGGAGCCGCCGGAGTCCTTGTAGAGCACACATCCCAAGTCCGGCGAGCACGCGTAGTGTTGACAAGTTGGCGAAGACGGGCAGTAGACATCGGCGTGCACACAACCGCCCGCGGCGGGGTTGCACGAGTCGGTAGTGCACTGGTTTTTGTCGTCGCAGTTGGTGGCGCCGCCGGCCTTGCACGAACCGCCGCTGCAAGCGTCGCCGCTGGTGCACGGGTTGCCGTCGCTGCAGCCGTCCGAGTTGGCGGCGTTGACACAGGCGCCGCCGCTGCACGAGTCGTTGGTACAAGCGTTGCCGTCGTCGCAGTTCTTGGCCGAGCCACTGCATGAGCCGCCGCTGCAGGTGTCGCCCACGGTGCAGCCATTGCCGTCGTCGCACGAGCCGCTTGCCGCTGGGAAGTAGCAGCCGCCGCTGCACAGGTCGGCGGTGCACGGGTTGCCGTCGGTGCACGAGATGGCCCAGCCGCCGTAGCAGCCGCCGCCCGAGCAGTAGTCGCCGTCGGTGCAGGCGTCGCCGTCGTTGCAGCCGGCCGAATTGTTGCTGGTTTGGCAGCCCGCCGCGGCCACGCAAGTGTTGGTGGTGCAAGGGTTGCCGTCTTCGCAGTTGACGGCGGTGCCGCCGCACTTGCCGGCCGTGCAGGTGTCGTTGCTAGTGCAGAGGCTGCCGTCGCTGCAGGCGCCGCTCTGGTTGCTGGCGGTGCAGCCGGTGCCGTTGACGCAAGTGTCCAGCGTGCAGGGGTTGTTGTCGTTGCAGACCTGCTTGGGCCCGGCTTCGCACTTGCCGGCGTTGCAGGCGTCGCCCACCGTGCAGCTGTCGCCGTCGCTGCAACTGCCGGACACGCCCGTGTGCACGCAACCGTTGGCAGGATCACAGGAATCGGCAGTGCAAGTGCTGCCGTCGTCGCAGTTCTTGGCGGTGCCGGGGGCGCACTTGCCGTCGGCGCATTGGTCGCCTACGGTGCAGGGGTTGTTGTCGCTGCAGCTGCCCGCGGCCGGCAGGTGGCTGCAAGCGCCGGTCTTGGCGTCGCAGCCGTCGCTGGTGCACACGCTGCCGTCGTCGCAGTTGGGCGGCGCGCCGGCTACGCAAGCGCTGTTGGCGCAGACATCGCCGACCGTGCAGGGGTCGCCGTCGCTGCATACAAGCTTGTTGGCCGTGTGGGTGCAGGTGTTCTTGCCATCGCAACCGTCGTCCGTGCATGGGTTTTTGTCGTCGCAATCCAGGCCCACGCCCTTGCAGGCCCCGGCGACGCAGGTGTCCTTGGTGGTGCAGCTGTTGCCGTCGTCGCACGGGCTGGTCAGGTTGATGGTCGCGCAAGCGCCGGTGCCATCGCAGCTCTCTTCCGTGCAGGAGTTGCCGTCGTCGCAGGTCTTGGGCTTGCCCGCGCAGGTGCCATTGGTGCAGGTGTCGGTCAGC
>JBBISH010000145.1:0-14272 GCA_037441385.1 Myxococcales bacterium | reverse complement strand
CACGACGCCGTGCGACGACGGCAACGGCTGCACGCTCTTGGACGTATGCAACCAAGCGCAGTGCAAGGGCGTCCTCAGCTGCGACGACAAGAACCCCTGCACCGACGACAGCTGCAATTTCGTCACCGCCAAGTGCGTCTACGCCAACAACGCCGACCCTTGCGACGACGGCGACGCCTGCACCAGCCTGAGCCACTGCAAGGGCGGGGTCTGCCTGCCCGAAGTCGCCAGCCCGTGCGACGACGGCAACGTCTGCACCGACAACTCGTGCGACAAGGTCAAGGGCTGCCAGTTCGCGCCCAATACCGCCGCGTGTGTGTCGGGTAGCTGCACCGAAGAAGACGTGTGCAGCGCCGGCACCTGCAAATCGGACCCGAACAAGCCGCGCTACTGGGACAAGGGGATGGCGAAGTTCGGCACATCCAGCGGAGAGGGCCTGTTGGGTGTCGCCCCGACCAGCGACGGCGTGGTGGCGGTGGGACGCGGCACGCAGAACGTGTGGAGCGCCCCCGCCCACAGCCTATTTCTGCACGCGGGCCGCGGGGGCTCTACGTTTGCGCTCGCCGAGATCAACACCGACCTGCCAGGGCCTGTGCTCACCGCGGTCGTCAACCTGGGCGATGGCACCTACGGCGCGATGGGCTACACGAGCGAGAACGTACCCAAGTACATCGTAGAAAGGCTGGCGAGCAACGGCACCGTTCTGTGGAGCAAGGTGATGACCACTCCAGGCCAGAGCAGCGCAGCCAACCTGGGCACCGGCGCCAGTGCCCACCCGAACAAAAACGGGGAGTTTGTGGCGTGCGGCTACAGCACCTGCAACTGCGGCGCCTGGGAGCACGGCGTGCTCTTTGCCTACGGCAGCGACGGCACGCAACTGGCTGCCACTGCTTACGATCCACCGGATCCGCAACGGTTCTACGCGTGCGCGTTCGTGACACCCAAGCTGATTGCGACGGCAGGCCTCACCGCCGACTCCACGCCGGGCGCAGGAGGATTTGGCAACACCGACGGCGAGATCGCGTTCTTTGAGTACCCCAGCCTCAAGTTCGTGCGCAATGTTCGCCTTGGCACCAGCGACGGCGAGCAGTTCCGCACCCTGGCCGTGGGACCAAACGGCACGGTGTGGGCGGCCGGCGACCACAACTCTGCCCCAGGGCGCTGGTTGGCGCACGTGTCGGTCGATGGTCAGGTGCTGCTCAACATCTCGCCGCCGTCAGCGGTCGAGCTGCATGTAGGCGGGCTGGTGGCTCTGCCCGACGACACTGTGGTGCTCGCCGGGCGGCAGGGGCCAGATTGGGGCGGTTTTCTGCAGGTGTGGCGAGTGGACGAGACGGGAAAGATCCTCAGCACGGTGGCCGGCGGCACCAACATGGAGTACATGGCGCCCGAGACGGGGGCCATCGTCCGCGACGACACGGGCGCGCTGGTCGTGGTCGGCCAGGCCAAGCCGGCAGGCAAGGAAAACTCGGCTTGGATCATGCGCATGGACCCCTGGGCCAACAAGGGCTGCGTCAACGGCTGCGGGACCAAGTCCTGGGACGATTGCAGCGACGGTGACCCCTGCACCACCGAGGCCTGCAGCGGTACCTGCAGCCACACGCCGCACAGCAACAGCTGCGACGATGGCAACGTGTGCACTACGGGCGAGACCTGCACCGGCGGCAAGTGCGTGGGCAGCGACGTGGTGTGCAACGACTTCAACCCGTGCACCCTGGACAGCTGTGACGTCAAGCTGGGTTGCCAGACCGCCGCGTATCCAGAGGGCTTTGTCTGCGCGACCGGCAAGACCTGCCAGTCGGGCCTGTGCAAGTAGCTGGTGTACTGTGCAAGTAGCTGGCCAGAAATGCCCCCCAATTTCTACTAGTCGAAATTAAAGGATTTTATACGCACCCCACCTGATTCGCGCCTGTACGGCTTTTCTGACCCGTTCTGCAACTGGCGAGAATCAGGCGGGGACCCCGGTTCGGGCCCGAAGAATTGCCCGAGTTTTCGATCCGATTCGGACGGAATTGGTATTCCTTATCGGCCCGGCAGCCGGAGACGCAGGGGGCAAGTTCCGCATCGGCAGCGCGGTTCAGGCGACGTCTGGCTGAGCGGGCACCGGCAGGCGCACGGCAAAGGTGGTGCCGCGCCCCTGCTCGCTGGCAAACTCGATCGTGCCCCCCAGGCTCTCGACGATGTTCTTGCAGATCGACAGGCCAAGGCCGGTGCCAACACCCGATTTCTTGGTAGTGAAGAACGGCCGAAAGATCCGGTCGCGGTCTTCGGGTGCAATGCCGTTGCCCGTGTCGCTGATAGATGCGCACACCCAAGCGCCGTCGTTCCAGGTCCGTATGCGGATCTGATGGCCGGGACCTTGCCCCGCCGGGATGGCGTGGGCGGCGTTGATGATGAGGTTGAGGAACACTTGGGCTAGTTTACCCTCCGACGCCCGGACGGCTGGTACATCGCCAAACTCTTTGACCAATTCAGCGCGGTACTTGTACTCGTTGTACGCCACGGTGGTGGCGTATTCCAGCGGCTCGCGCAGGTCGACCAAGCTGAGTTCGTTCTGATCGGATCGCGAAAATGTCCTTAGATTGCTCGCGATGGCCGCGATTCTCTTTACGCCGTTTTGGGCAATGGCCACCATCTCGACCGCGCTGTCCAGACGTTCGGGCGCCAGGGGAGGGCCGCCCATCGCCTGGATCAACTCGTCCTGGCCAAAGATGCTGGCAATCATGGCGTGGCTGCGCCGCAGCTGATCGACCACTGCGGGGACCAGCGCACCGAGCAAGCTCGTCGAGTGCGTCACGTAGTTGAGTGCGTTGTTGATTTCGTGGGCAACGCCAGCTGCCAGCAGGCCCATGCTCGACAATCGGTCAGTCTGAGCCAGGTTGGCCTGAACGGCGTCTCGTTCGGCCTGGGCGCGCACGCGCTCGGTCACATTGCGCCAAGAGACGATCACGCCATCGCCAAGTTTGCCAGCGCGGAGATCGTACCAACACGTTTCGCCGGCAGCCGCGTCGGCCGGCTCGCACGCCCAGGCATCCCCGGCAAAAGGCTCGCTCGACTCGACCACCCGAGCAAACGCCTCGGCCAGTTGGGTCGACTGCCACATGGGCGACAATTCACTCATCATTTTGTCAGCATACGTCCCATCGAAGCAACCGTCCGCGGCCTGCGCCGCGGGATTGACGTACTCTACCGCAAAGTCGTCCACGCGACCGTCCGCCCCGCGCACTGCCCGAAACACGCCAAGGGCGTCCATCATCGCCTCGGTTGAACCCCGGAACAGCGCTTCGCTTTTGGCCAGTGCCTCTTGGCCGCTGCGCAACTTGATGCGGGTCAACACCGCGCTCACAAACGAGCCCAGCTGCCGGGCGTCCGAGTCATCGTACGGAGCGCCATGGTCCGCCACGGCGGCAAGCGCAACCACGCGCTCGCCCTCAAGAGCTGGGACCACCAGCAGGCGACGAATCGCCGTAGACACGGGCAGTTGCCACCCTTCGCCCAATTCCAGCGCACCCGGATCCGCCACGATGGCCGGCGTTCGATTGCGCACGACCTGGGCCCACACGCTACCCGGCGCCACGGGCAACACCCCAGGCACGGGGACCTGCTTGGCCTCGCCCGCAAACGCGACACACAGAGCTTGGACACCCATCGCGGCGCCGTGGTCGCTGACGGTGGCCCAAAGACCCAGAGGGCTGGCGGTCATCCGCACCATCTGCTCCGCCGCGGCCGCGTACAAGTCCGGAGCGCTGGCATCCTCTCGGGTGCTGAACTGCCAAAATGCCTCCAAGCGCGCCACCGCGCGATGCAACTCGCGCTCGGCCTCTTGCCGGCGCAGCTCTTCTTCCAGCATCGCAAGGTGCTCACCCAGCAAATTGGCCAGGCTCGTCAGCAGGTCGCGCTCTTCTGAGCTTGGCAGGCCCGCCGCATCACCCGGCACAGGCGCTGGCCACGTCACGGACAAGCTACCGCGCCGCTGCCCCGCCACGAACACCGGCGTCTCGAGGTGAGCACCCGCGGCAAGGTCGGTGGCACCTGTGCGCCACTCGCCTGTGCGCCACTCGCGCCCATCCAGCGCCAGGCGCGCCGCCGCGTGGCCCGGATAGTCAAAACCCTTGACGATGACGTCGAGAAACGGCGGGATCACCGCATCGACCGACACATGGACCTGGGCGAACAACTGCGACGCGCTGTGCATGCAGCTCAACTCGCGAACGCGCCTGCTCAATTGCCGGGTGCGCAGGCTGACACGTGCCTCCAAGGTCTCGTTGGCGCGGCGCAATTCGGCCTGAGCCTGGGCAAGCTCCTCGTTCTGCTGCATCGCGCTCATGTAGCTCGACATCAGCAGGTCGAGCATCTGCAAACGACTAGCGCCAATTCGATAGTGCTGACCCGAATAGACAAGGTCGACGTCGGGCGCCTTGGGCTCCGGCGCATCGTGACACCGCTGAGCCACCAAGCGGCGCAGCGTTCCCGCCAGCGCGGGACCGTGACATGGCTTGCGGACAAAACGGTCGGCGCCCGCCTCGATGCCAGCCACCAAATCCAGCGGGTCGGCCAGCGCCGAGACCAGAACAACGGGCAGTCGCTCGAACCTGGGATCGGCGCGCAGTGCCCGACACAGGCCCAGACCGTCCAGATTTGGCATCACCAGGTCCGACACGACCGCGTCGACGCGCACCTGCTCGAGCAGCGCCAACGCCTCGCGACCATCGGTGGCCACGGTCACCAAGAAATCCCGCGCCTCTAGCTCGTGCTTGACCAACGCGGCGCTCGTCGCACTGTCGTCCACCGCCAAGACGCGCAATGGCCGGTCCAGGCCTGGTGGCGGGTCCTCCAGCTCCAGGTCCGCGCCATCGAACATCGTCAGCAGCCCATCGAGCCGGTCGAGCTGTTCGGCGCGCAGTTGAAAAGCCTTGCCGCCGACACGGACCGCCGATACCGGCGCACCGCGCGACTGCCGCCGCACTTCCTCGGTTGCCAGGATGCTGTGCACGCGCGTCAGCAGGTATTCGGGCGCCAAGGGCTTGCGCACAAAATTGTTGGCGCCCACCTCGAGCGCTCGCACCACATCGGCAGCGTCGCTCAGCGAAGTCAGGAGCACGACCGGAATGTCGGCCAAGCGCGCGTCGCGGCGGAGCGAATGACACAGCTGAAAGCCGTCCATCTCGGGCATGACGACGTCGGTGATCACCAGATCGAAGGGCTGCGACTTGGCCAAGTCGAGTCCAAGGCGACCGTTCTCGGCAACGGCCACGGTGAATCCCTCGTCCTCGAGCACCATCTGCAGCTCTTGGCGCTGGGTCGGGCTGTCTTCCACGACCAGGATACGCGCACCTTGGTGGAAATCAGGACGCATCGCAAACCTCACTCATACGAACCCCGTCTGATTCACGCCTGTACGGCTTCTCTGACCCGGTCTGCAACCGGCGAGAATCAGGCGGGGACCCCGGTTCGGGCCCGAAGAATTGCCCGAGTTTTCGATCCGACTCGGACGGAACTGGTATCACGCCTGCAAGAAATCGAGTTGCTCGTCTGTACAGCCAAGATCACACCTCCCCGACACGCGCGGAGTTGCCCGCCCCGGCTTCGGGTCGGCAGGCGCGCTGCGCAAGCAATTGCGCAATGGCGGCGGGCGCCAGGACGTTACGGGCCGCACCCAACGCGACAGCGGCGCCGGGCATGCCAAAAACCGCAGAAGATTTCTCGTCTTGAGCGATGGTCAGCGCGCCAAGGTCCGCCAGCCGCTTGAGTTCGCCGGCACCGTCGCGCCCCATTCCCGTCAGCAACACGGCGATGACGTTGGCGCCAAACCGGTCGCCCACGCTTCGAAACAGCACATCTACTGCCGGCCGAGCGCCATTGACGGGCGCACCGCTCGTCAGCACAAGTTGACCGCGCGGGCCGACCTCCAGGTGTCCGTCGTCGGCAGCCAAGTAGACGTGCCCCGGCCGCGGCGTCACACCAGGTTGGGCGACCTCCACGGGTCGCTGCGCCTCCGCCGCCAGCCACTGCGCCAGCGCGGCGACAAAGCCGGGGGCAAGGTGCTGCACCACTAGGATCGGCAAAGGGAAATCGCGCGGTAGCTCTGCCAGGATCTGCTGCAGCACGGGCGGCCCGCCGGTCGAGGCGCCCATCGCGACCACGGCTGGCGCGGCCAGAGCCGCGGGCGGCGCGACACCACTCGACAAATCGGGGGCCAAGAGCGTGCTGGACCAGCGGCGCACCAGCCGCACTTCGGACATGAGTCGAAGCGTTTCGATAAGTTTGGCGGCGTCGCCGTCGTCCTCGCCAAAGCCGCGAGGCTTTTTGACCACGGCCAGGGCCCCGGCCTCCATGCAGCGCATGACCAGGCGCAGGTCGGCCGCATTGGTGCTGGCGGTGCACAGGACCACGGGCAGCGGTCGGGTGCTCATGATGTGCCGCGTGGCCTCGACGCCGTCGATCCCTGGCAAGTGGATGTCCATCAACACCACCTGCGGGTTGCTCGTCGCGAGCATGCGCAAGGCTTGTTCCGCTGAACTTGCGACACCGATCAGGCGAAAGCCCGTGGCTTCGCCAAGGAGAAAGCCAAGATGCGCCGCCGTGGTTGGCGAATCCTCGACCAGCAGCACATCGATCATCCGTCCCCCCCTTCGCGGCCAAGTACACCAAGCCGTAAGTTCGTTCCGAGTTGCGGCCCCTCGGTGTACTACGCGGCGCTAGCCGCGCGCGCGGGTCGCAGGGGGCGGGCGTCCAAGAGTGCGCGGCGCGCCCCCTTTGCTGACTGAAAATGCTAGTGCTACAAACCATTCGAAGATCCTAACCCGGAAAGAACTTCGGGTTCTTAGTACTAGCCAACGAACCGTCGCACGATGTCGAGCAAATTGCCCTGGTCGAAGTCACTCTTGACAAGGTAGGCACTGGCTCCGACCTCCACTCCATGTTCTCTGTCGGACTGCGAGGCAAGCGCTGTACACAAAACGACAGGGATATCCGCGAGTTTTTTGTCAGACCGAATACGCGCGGTCAGTTCAAAGCCATTGAGTCGTGGCATGTCGACGTCTGAGACCACCAGGTCGAAACGGTCGGACTTCAGCCGGGTCAGTGCATCCAGGCCATCCACGGTCGCCGTCACGCTGTAACCAGCAGCCTCCAGGATGCTTTTCAGTAAGGTCCGCGCCGTGATCGAGTCTTCGGCAATCAGCAGCCGCGGCTGCGCTTTGCCGGCAAACGGCGCCTCTTGCTGCGTTGGGCTAGCCGTGAGGCGCGCGTTCTCGACCAGATCGGCGACACTCAGCACGGGAACCACCGCGCCGCTACCATTGACTGAGGCCGCCGCGATGTTCTGCACGCGGCGCAGTTGCGCACCCAGATCTTTGACCATTACCTCTTGCTCGCCCAGTACGGCATCGACTTGTAGCGCAACCTCGGATGCGCCCGAGCGAACGATGACCGCCGGCAGGGACACGACGCCCTCGGGATCCGCCCCGTCCAGCCCCAACACATCGCGCAGCCGCACCCACGCGACCGGCCGGCCGCGAAACTCGACCACCTGACGGTTTTCGGCGCTGCGCAGATCCCCCGAACGCCAGCGCGCCACACCGACCACCCCCTCGGCCGGAATGATGAAGCTGAAATCTGCCGCGCGGACCAGCACGCCGTGCAAGGTCGCCAAAGTCAAAGGCACTTCCAGGTTGAATCGCGCGCCCTGGCCAGGCTGCGACGTGGCGGTGACGCTGCCGCCCAGCTGTTCGAGCTTCTCGCGAACGATCGCGAGGCCCAGGCCGCGACCCGAAAGATCAGTCACCATCGGGCTGGTGCTCACCCCCGAGCGGAACAGCATTTCGATCGCCTCGGCGTCGCTCAGGTCTCGCGCAGCCTCGGGCGTCATACGCACCCCACCTGATTCGCGCCTGTACGGACTTTCTGACGCGTTCTGCAACTGGCGAGAATCAGGCGGCGACCCCGGTTCGGGCCCGAATAATTGCCCGAGTTTTCGATCCGATTCGGACGGAACTGGGATCAGATGCAAGTGGCGTTCGGCCGCCGCCCGCGCCCGGCTCAAGTCAAAGCCACCGCCGTCATCGGCAAACTCGATGGAAATTCGCTGGCCTTCCAGCGGTCGGACCGTCAGTGTCACCCGCGCCCGCGCGGGCTTGCCGCGTTGCCGGCGCACATCCGGCTTCTCGATGCCATGATCCACGCTGTTGCGAATCAGATGCGTGAGCGGCACCTTGAGCGCCTCGAGCACGCGCCGGTCGAGCTCGATGTCGTCGCCTTTGATCACGAGCTCGGCGTCTTTGCCTTGCTCGCGGGCCAGTTCGCGCAGTGTCAGCGCCAGCGGCCCCAGTAGCTGTGCGCACGGGAGCAAGAGCACCGACCGCGCGTGATCGAGCAACCTGTCCAGATCACTGCCAAAGGTCGATGCATCGCGGCGCGCAGCCTGGCTCAGCTTGCGCAGCGTGGCCTCCAACTGGAGCGTCATCGGCAACAGATCCGCCACGTCAGGCCCGGCGTGCATCGGCGCGGTCGCGGTGAACTCCGCGGGCAACTGCCCGACCTCGCGCCGCGAGCGCTGGTTCCACACCGCGACTTCGGCGGTCAGCGCTCGCAGGTCGTTGGCCAAGGCTTGGCGCGCCAGCTTTTCGGGCAACAGGCCTTCGGCCGCGCGCAACAGCTGGTCCAACTTGTCCAGGCCCACGCGCACGCTGTCGCCGGGACTGGGATCCGCTGGGGTTGGCGGTGATTCCTTAGCTGCCTCCTGCTCTTGGCTCCTCTTGGCGCCGACGGGTGCCGGCGTCTGCGCTGGCGCAGTGCGGGGCAGGGTCGGCCCATCGCGGGGCTGCGGGGGGCCACTGGCACCCGCAAGCGCTTGCAGCTTGGCGACTGCCCGATGCTCGCGGTCCGTGACCTGCTCGGCGGGCGGTTCGGCCAAGCCGGCACACGCCACCTCCAAGATCGCGACGGCCTCTTGCACCGCGTCGAGGAGCCCAGGTGACGGCTGCACCTCCCCGCGCTTGACCGCCGCAAAGACACCTTCCAGGGCCGCGCTCACCCCCTCGACCCGCGTCAGGTTCACCGAACGTGCCGCGCCCTTGAGCGAATGCGCCTCGCGAAACACCCGCTCGACAACGGCCTGCCGGTCAACACCCGTTTCGCGGTCGAGCTCGAGCACGCCGCGGCCGATTGCTTCCAGGTGCTCAGCCGCCTCGACCCGAAAGGTCTCGCGCAGGCGGGCCAAGAATGCTTCTCGCTTGCTGTCCATGGCGATCCCTCGGGGTCCGTCCTCAGGTGGCGAGCCGCTCGGCGTCGACCAGCGCTTTCAGCTTGGTTCCAAGCACATGCAGACTGCGGGCCGACTCTTCTAGTTGCTTGGTACCCGACATATTTTGCGACGCGGCCCCGCGAATGTTGCCGATCGCCACGGCTACTTGATCCATGCCGATCAGCTGCTGCTGGCTCGACGCAGCAATTTGCGTGCCGGCCTGGGCTGCTTCGGCCACTCCGGCAGCAAGCGCCCGAATCGACTCACCAGCATCTGCGGATTGCTGCACGCCCAAGGCCACTGCTTTGGTCCCTTGCTCGGTCGTCATCACTGCAGCGCTCGTGGCCTTTTGAATGTCCATCAGGATCGTGCGGATTTGAGCGGTCGCTTCGCGCGACTGTTCGGCCAAACTGCGCACCTCTTGGGCCACAACGGAAAAACCGCGACCGTGCTCGCCAGCCCGCGCCGCTTCGATGGCCGCGTTGACCGCCAGAAGGTTCGACTGCTCGGCCAGGTCGCTGACCGTCGCGATGATTTCACCAATCGTTTGACCCTGTTCGGCTAGGCGAACCACGGTGCCGGCGATCCCCTCCATCTGTTCGCGGATGCGGCCCATGCCGGCCACGGTGCCTTCGACCGCCTTGAGTCCGGTCTGGGCGACCGCCGCCGCCTTGCGCGACGCATCCATGACCGCCCCGGCCTTCTGAACGGCCAAGTGCGCGGTTTGCTTGACCTCCTCTACCGTGGCCGACGTCTCGCTCACGGCGGTCGCCGTCTCGGTCGCGCCGGTGGCGACTTGGGTGGCCGTGGCCAGGATTTCGGAGGCCGCCGCAGCCAAAATACCAAACCCTTCCTGGAGTTGCCGCGCCTGCGCGCGCAAGCTGTCCACCATCGTCGCCAGGGCACGCTGCAACTCGCCCAGCTCATCGGCGCGGGCGTCCACGGCCACGGTCACGGTCAAGTCGCCCCCAGCCACAGCGTTGGCGATGCGCCGAACCTCGCGGAGCGGCACCGCCAACAGAGCATTGAGCAATTGCACGATGATCAACGCCAACAGCACCGCGGCCACGCCCACTGCGGCGAGCTGCCTTCCGGCCACGTCGAACACGCGGGTCGATTCGGCCACTGCGGCTTGATGGACCGCTTCGATATTGGTCTGCAGCTTGCCCAAATCGGCAAGAATCGCCGCGTGTTGCCGCGCCTGTTCGCCGCCGCTCGCGGCCACGGCCTCGTCGTCCTTGCCGGCAGCTACCAGTTCGAACTCGCGCTCGCGACCGCTGCGATACGTGCTGATTTCTTTGTCGATACTGGCCATGAGCGCGCGCTCGGTCGGCATGTGCGCCTCGATGCGGGCCTTTAGAGCGGTCAGGCCCACGGTGGCCTCGGTCACTTGGGCCTCTAGGTCGCGCTTGAACCCTGCTCGTTGCGTCGGATCGCGGTAGGTGATGTAGGCGAGGGTGGTCTTGCGAATCGCGTGTTCGAGTTGAACCACACTGGCGATTTGCACAAGCGCGGCCGCGGCCGGCGCCACCTCTTCGCGCTCGACGGTCTGCATCGACGCCAGCGCCGCGTAGCTCAAGTAGGCCTGGGCGATCATGGTGGCCACCACCACCGCAAACCCGAGCAGCAGCTTGTTGCGAATCTTCAGGTTTTTGAACCAGTTCATCGTCATCCTCCTCGATGGTGTCGGTCAGACTGCCCCAGTGCGCCCGCGGACGGCGTCGACTTTGAGGCCCGGGTCGGCCAAGAGTTTGGCGCCGTCGAGCACTACCACAGCGCTCGCAGTCACGCCGATCAGATAGCGCGCCCGCACACCGCCCAGCGTGGGCAAGTTCGCGGCCAGTTCGCCAACCGGCAACGCGCGGACTCCATCGATGCTGTCCGTCAGCAAGCCAAAGCCGCCGTGGGCTGGGTCGCCGAGCACGACCACGCGGTCGAACTCGGCCAGGCCGCGGGTGGGAATGTCAAAGAAGCTCCGCAGATCCAAGACGGCCAGCACATTGCCACGCAGGTTGGTCACGCCCGCGACGTGGGGCGGCGTGCCGGGCAGGGGCGTCAACCGGTGGAGGCGAAACACTTGCCGCACGTGCTTGGTTTCTAGGGCGTAGGTCTCGCCGGCCAACCCAAAGGTCAGCACGCTGAGGGTGGGCACATCGCTTGCCTTTACGGGCACTTGTGCCGCGGTCCGCGCCCGTTGCCGCAGGATCTGAGCTACGCGACGCGGTTCTTCGTCCGCTTGCTCGCTCGCCGTCGCGCTCAGACGGTCGCGGAGCGCCGGCCAGTCAATCGGGGCTCCCGTCATGGACACCTCGCGCAGCCGGCCCAGCCTTGGGCGCACCAGGGGGTCGGGGCGGTCAGCGAGCGGCGCCGAAGAGGTCGCAACCTTGCCGCAGAGCAGGTGAATTGTCTCAGCCTACAAGCAGGCGTCGCCTGAATCTGCCTCATGATGTCCCCAGAGCCGTCCAGGCTTCGAGCAAGCGGCCGCTGGTCAGGCCGGCCGTGTCCGTCGTCACTTGGTCGCGCGGGCGGGCTCCCAGCAGTTGCTTGGCCACCGCTGCGTGGCGGGCGCTGCGACGCGGGTGACCCAGGCTGCCGTGCAGTCGCGCCAGCAGGAGGTGGGCGACCAGCAGATCGTTGTCGAGAAATAGCGCTTTTTCTACCGCGGTTACCGCCTCGCCCGGCCGACCCAACTCGGCCGCAATCAAGCCACACAGCAGGTACGCCGCCGGGTCGCTGCGCGCGCACGCCACCGCAGCAAGGCTCGCGGCATAGGCCTCGGGCAGGCGGCCCGCATCGGCGAGTTGCCGGGCATGGTCGACCAGCGCCTGCGGCTCTGGCTTGGCCGGTGCTGGGTCTTGGGCGGCGGGCTCGGGCGGCGGTTCGGCGGGCAAGATGGCTTGGGCGAGTTCAGCGCCAATGTGTTCGACCGGCGTGGCGACGAGGTGGTGCCAGGCGACTGTTGGTAATTCGGGCCCGGGCGTCGTGCGCACCCCGGCGTCGTTGCGGCGAAATGCCGTGTTGCCGCCCACGACCTCGGCCTCGAAATGCTCAAATAGTCCGCGATTTACCTCGGCCGGCGCGGTGACCAAGTAGCCGCCGTCGCGGAGGCACGAGCGCAGCTTGGCGACCGCGGCGCGTTGGTGCTCTGGGGTC
Source organism: Myxococcales bacterium (assembly GCA_037441385.1). GTDB lineage: Bacteria > Myxococcota_A > UBA9042 > UBA9042 > UBA9042 > SXRM01. The sequence continues at coordinate 1,875 of JBBISH010000145.1, read as the reverse complement.
AGGTACATGAGCACGTTGCGGCAGACGATGAGGTCAAACGGCACCCACAAGGCGGGGGGCTGGGCCGCGGGGTCAGCCAGATTCAGCGTGGCGAAGCGGACCAGCCTCTGCACCGCCGGTGCCACGCGAAAGCGCCTATCGTCAACTTGTGGCACGTAGTGATGGAGCCAATCGGGGGCATCGCGCAAAGACCACGGACCGTACTCCGCGGCCTCGGCTCTGGCGAGTGCCGCCTCGTTGAGGTCCGTCGCCCACACTGCGGCGCGGCTGCGGGCCGGCTCGGAGAGCGCTCGCAGGCACGCGATGGCCAACGAGTAGGCCTCTTCGCCGCTGGCGCACGCCGCGCTCCACAGCCGCAGAGGGCGGGCTTCGCCGATTGCGCGCTGGGCAAGTTCTGGCAGCAGGGTGTTTTCGAGCGTGGCGAACAGGCCGGGATCGCGCCAGAAATACGTTTCGCCGACTGTGAGATGAGCCGTGAGCGCGTGCCACTGCGGCGCCGAGAGCCGATCCTGGAGCAAGGCGTTGCACAAGTTCGCCGCGTCGCTGTCGCCCAGGTGCCGCGCAGCTTGGCCGAGCGCCCGCTCCAGGTCGGCCGTGCGATCCGCTGGGAAGTATAGCCCAAACAGGTTCGCGACCTGTGCGCTAAGCGCGCGGATGCGGTGCGTGGCCAGGTCGGTCATCGTTCACGGCTCCTGGGCCACGGCGGCCGGGGTGGTGTTGTCCCTGGCTGCCAGTAGCGCGGCTTGCAGAGACGACTCCTCGTTTGGACGCAGCAGTCGCTCTAGGTCATAGACCAAGACGAGCTGCCCTTCGGACACAAATATTCCTTCTAGAGACCGTAGCTCTGGAGGCATATAGTTGTCTGAGGCCAGCGGCCCTGGAGCGTGTGAAAGCACCCCTACCGTAGTATCCGCCAGTAGCGCAACCGTGCCGCTTTTCGCTTGCACAATGAGCAGTTGGTCGCTGAGCCGCACTGGCGGACGCGGACGCCCCAGGCGCGCCCGCAAGTCGATGACTGGCAAGACTTCGCCCGCCAAGCCGATGGCGCCGGCCACGACGGCTGGAGCGCCAGGGAGCGGCGTAATCTCCACTACTTGCAGCACTCGCACCACGCGCCGCAGGTCGACGGCAAACGTCAACTCGTCCAGGCAAAAGCCGACCCACGCTTCTGGCGCGCTAGCGCCACCTGCGCTGGTTGCTGAGGGCAGGGTATCACTGGCGTGGTCAGCCATTCGCCTTGCTCCGGTGGTCCGATTCCGATTGGTCCGATTCCGATTGTGACGGCCGGCCGTAGCTGTGTCAACGAGAACGTGGACGGGAGCGGCGACGCCGACGGCCGCAGAGAGGTGATGCCATCAAGGGCCGGTCTGGCGCAGCAGGGGGGCACCGCGCCAAGGCACCGCGCCAAGGCACTAGTGGCCCGAGGGCATGACACACAACCAATCAGACTTTCGAGATTTTCTACGGTTCGATTGGCAGTCCTGCTTGGGCCTCAGCCCACCAACCGTCGCGTGGTGCGAGCCATGCGGCATGGCTGCTTCGCGTGGACAAGGGGCACGTTGGTCGCGGCGAGGCTATCCAGGGTCCCGCGCGGCCGGTTGCGCTTGCGGAGAGGTCCGAGCAGTCGCGGAAGCACAGGCCGCACAGGGCGAAAGCTGACGCGCCGAGCCCGTTAGGAGGATGGGGGGCAATTTCTGGGGCGCACGAAACCTGCCTTACCGCTTGCCTACTCTGACGCAGCGCCGAAAGCCCTATCGGGTAGGGGCGCCGGTTGCCCGACGCCCCTCCCACACCACCGGACATGCGGGTCCGCATCCGGCGGTTCGCGTGCTACGCGGTTCGGGTCCGCGTCTGAGCGGTCGGTCTTCGAGTCCG
>JBBISH010000144.1:0-14279 GCA_037441385.1 Myxococcales bacterium | reverse complement strand
CGCCGCTGGTGCACACATTGCCGTCGTCGCACGGGATAGTATTGGCCGCAAAGACGCAGCCCAGCTTGGCGTCGCAACTATCCGTGGTACAAACGTTGCCATCGCTGCAGACCACGCTGGCGCCGCCCAGGCAGCCGCTCGCCGTGCAAGAGTCGCCGGTCGTGCAGGCGTTGCCGTCGTCGCAGGTGGTCGGCTGGCCGCTGCAGCTGCCCTTGCTGCACACGTCGCCGCTGGTGCACACGTTGCCGTCGTCGCAGGCGGCGGCGTTGGGCACGCTGACGCAGCCGGTGGCGGGGTCGCAGCTATCGTCCGTACACGGGTTGCCGTCGCTGCACACGACGGGCTGGCCTTTGCACGCGCCATCGCCGCACGTGTCGCTCGCGGTGCAAGTGCTGGCGTCGCTGCAGGTCTGGCTGTTGGGCAAGAAGACACAGCCGGACTTGCCGCAACTGTCGTCGGTGCAGGGGTTCTGGTCGTTGCAGGGCAACGGTTTGCCCGTGCAGGCGCCGGCCGCGCAGGTGTCGGCGGTGGTGCATACGTCACCGTCGTCGCAGGCGCCCGCGGTCGCCGCGTGGCTGCAGCCGCCTGGGTTGGCACAGGTATCGGCGGTACAGGGGTTGCCGTCGTCGCAGTTGGTGGCGCTGCCGGACAAGCACACGCCGCCTTGGCAACCGTCGCCGCCGGTGCACACCGAGCCGTCGTCGCATTCCTTCGCGACGAAATTGCCGCCGCCGGCCGCGCAGGTGAGCGCTTGGCTGCCCACACACTTCGCGGTGCCCGGTGTGCACAGCGCCGCCTGGCACTGGCCGAGGGCGTTGCACCACTGGCCCGCCCCACAGTCGTCGGCAGAGGCGCAGTCGACGCAAATCTGCTTGGACGGATCACACACGCCCACGCAATCTTTGCTGGTCTTGCAGGGCACGGCCGCCACGCAAGTGTGCTGCAAGCAAGCAAAGCCCGCGCCACAGTCCTCTGCGCCGACGCACGCGACGCAGACCCCGGTGGCCTTGTCGCACACTTGGTCCGTGGTCTTGCATTGCAGGTCGGACTTGCAGGGCAGCGAAGTCCAGCACGACCCCAATAAGCACTGCTGACCGGCGCCGCAATCGCTGCTGATCAGGCACGCCACGCAAAGGTGGCTCGCCGTGTCGCACACTTGCCCCGTGCCGCAGTCGCCGGTCGCCAGGCACGGCTGGCCAGAGGGAGCCGAGATCACGGTCGAGGCATCCGCGCCGGCATCAGTCCCACTGTCTGCGCCGACATCCGTTCCGCTGTCGGCTCCGCTATCGGCTGCGGGTTCGGTTCCGGTGTCAGCGGCGACGTCCGGCGCGGTTTCGGCGGCGGCGTCGGTTTCGGGTCCGGCTCCGGTATCGGCCCCCGTATCGGTTTCGGCATCGGGGGCAAGGTCCGTGTCCATCGCGCCGGCGTCCCAGGCGTCCACGTCAGGTTGCCCTGTGTCGGTCGCTACTTCCATGTCCACGGGCTCAGCTCCGTCCAGCTCGGTGGCGGCGTCGGCGGGCGCATCGGCACTGGAGGCGTCGACCGGCACGTCGGCCAAGTCCGTCGCGTCGCCGACTTGGCTGTCCTCCGCGCTGTCTGGGCCCGCAGCTGCGGCCTTGCCGGACTCGGCCGCGGGCCCTCCACACGCCGCCGCGACTAGCAGCGGCAGCCAAATCAACAGAGCGAACAGGCGAGTACGCATGGATTGCACCGTGACACCAGCGGCTTGGGGCTGGCTGCGCGCAGTCTAGTCTGCTCAAGAGAGGCTACGCGGGACCACTAGCCACGTCAACGCGGTTTCTGCCAAGCGTGTTCAGAACCTACCTCAGTTGCGGCCGCGGCGGATTCGCCATTTGCCTCGGGATTTGGCCGGCCGCGGGCGTCGACTCGGCCAGTGTCGCCGATCCCGGTTTGGGTGTAGGCTGGGCAGTCGCAACAGCAAAGAGCAGCCGACAAGGGACACCATGAATCCAATGCAAATCCTGCAAGAGGGCGGCGGGTGGGCGTATGCCGTTGCCCTGTGTGCGCCCGTGACATTGGGGGCGGGCCTGGTACACGCCATCGCCGCCAAGCCGCTGACCCGCGTCCTGTGGCTGGGCCTCCTGGCGCTGCCGCTGGCCCTGGCCTGGCACGGCCGAGAGGAGGCGCGGGGTCATGTGGACGCGGCCGTGGCCCTCCTGACCGTCCACGCGCCCGCCCAAGCTGAGCCGGTCCGCGCCCAAGGCTACCGCGAGGCCGACCGCAACCTGCAAGTCGCCACGGTCGTGGTGGCGCTGGGCCTGCTGCCCGGGCTGGTGGGCGAGGTGCGGCGGCGGCGGGAGCGGCAGCTTGCTCACCGGCGAGGCCTGGAGTAGCGTGGGATCCCTGCTCGCGGCGCTCGGGCCGGCCCCCAAGAGGCAAGCATGATCCAAGTTCGTCTGCTCCTTGCGGCGGGCCTGCTCGCCATCTCGGGTTGCCTGGGCACGGCCTGCACAAGCGCACCGGCAGTGCCCGCAAGCCTGCCCGACGCGAGCGGCAACGGCACCGAACTTGGCGTCGCGGGGGACGGCGATCCCCTGGAGAAGGACACAGCAACCCCGCCGGATGCCGCAGTCGTCAGCGACACGTCCGCCGGTGGTGGAGCGCTGGTCGACGCCGCGCCCATCGCAGACTCGCTGCCCGAAACGGCCGATACCCTCGATTGCCCTGGGTATCCCAAGGAAGGCTGCCCGTGCAACCCGAACAAGGATGAAGAGTGTTGCACCGGGCCGGGCCGAGGGCTGCTCTGCCACCAGCCTATGGCCTGGGACCCGTCTGGCCCCAGATGGGAGCGATTTTGGGACTGCCCCTGCGAAGTGGACGCCGGTGCGACCTGCCCGAACTACCCGCCCGCCAAGGGCTGCAACTGGTCCAAGCCATAGGGCGCTTGGGTGGCCACAGCCGCCAGCCACGGTCCAACGGCCAAGGCAGGGCAGAGATTCGGTAAGGTCAAAGCGGCTGCTCGACATTGGCTCCGTTCCACGGCAGCCAACTCCGCGTAGCCAGACAAGACTGGTTGCGCAGGCCCAGCGTTGCGGGCACCATCGTGGTGGCGGTGACGCCTCGGGCCGAAGCCTGGTCCGACCTGGGCGCACTTTGGACGCGCACACGCCGCGCCTCGCAGGCCCGGGTTGCCATGGAGCGCGCCATAGCCCTGCGGGCCAACTCATATGAATTTCTCATCAACCTAGGCAACGCCTGGCGCGTCGACGGCCAGCTCCAGCACGCGGAGCGCGCCCGCGAGGACTACTTGGCCGCCCTTGCCGAGGCGCCCGAGCGGCCGGAGGCGCTGCTCAACCTGGGCATTCTCTACCTTGAAAACAGACTTGCCGACCAGCCAAACGACGAGCAGCGCTTCCAAAAGGCCCTCGACTACTTCGAGACCTACCTGCGCAGGAAGGGCGCTGCCGTAGGTGCAAGCGACCCAGGGCACGCCTACGCCGCCGACGCCAAGAAGTTTCTGCAGCAGGAAGTGACCAAGCGGCAAAATGCCGAGCGCAACGCCAAGGAAAACGAGGAGTATCGCAAACAGCGCGCGGCCGAGGATCTGAAACGCGAGCAAGAAAGACCGGTGACAGCCCCGCCAAGCCAAGCAACGCCGGCGCCATAACCCCGACAGCACCCCCAAGTACCAACGGCATTCTCATCTGAGAACTCGGCCCGCCCAGCCCGCACCCGGTCGCGGGCCGGAAGCCCTCGCGGACCCCGACGGGACTTGGCGACAGGTCCTCGCCCGCGGCAACCTGGATTTCGTGACCATGTGCGCCAGGTCTGTCTGTCTATCTCCCAACTCATCGAAAACAAGCGCCCCTCGCCCCAGTCCGTTGGGGCGAGGGGCAGCTGCCGTCAGGCAGCGGGGTGTGGGGCCGGCGTGGCTGGCGTCGTTGGCGCGTCCTACAAAGCGGCGAAGACGCTTGGGAACCGCGCCAACATCGCGATCGCATGCTGCAGCTCGCGCAGGTCCACGCACTCGCCGATCTTGTGCGTGTTCTGCTCGATGCCCGGACCCACGCCGAACATCGCCGGGTGCTTGAAGGCCCCCGCCACCACCCAGTTCTTCCCGCTGGTGTCGATCGACGTGTCAGTCGTCTTGATCGGGAAGCCCACGCCGTCCGTCGAGAAAATCCAGCGGTCGATGCGCGGGTTCTTGCGCAGCGCGCCCTTCTGCTCGCTGGAAGGCCCGATGTTCGGCGTCACCACGCCCAGGTAGGTGTTCCGCGCCGCCTGGATGGCCGGGTGCTCCTCCGGCGTCGCCCAACCCATGTAGATCTGCGGGTTGTGCAGCTTGTAGCCGCGCCAGCTGCCCTCGTCGTAGGTCGGCACCGTGATGTCCACGGTCAGGCCCGCAGCCCGCGCCGTCGCCACCGCCTTCAGCGACTTGACCTGCTCCACCGCGTGATCCGGGGTCTCGCCCACGGTCAGGCGGCGGTCAAAGCGGAACGTAAAGCGATCCGGCACCGCGCAGTCCGACGGCGTCTCCAGCTGTGCCCACGAGGCGGTGCGGGTGCCGTGGCCCAGGAACGGGTCGTCCAAGAAGCCGTCGCGGTCCTCGTACTGCTTGGCGGCCTCGCTCAGGATCGCGCCGGCGTACTCCAGCGGATTCAGGCCTTCCCACGGCATCGAGCCGTGGCACGAGCGCCCCGTCACCGTCACCTGGATCTGCATGCGGCCGCGCTGCCCGCGGTAGATGCCCAGGGCACCTTTGTTGGCGTCGCCGGTGCCCTCGGTCAGGATCACCACGTCCGGCACCAGGTCGCGGCCTTGGGTCATCACATGCCGGGTGATGAACATCGGTCCCGCGCCGTCGTTGTCCTCTTCGCAGGCCGTGGCCACGGCGCGGACGATGCAGCCTTTCAGGGCGCCCTCGCCGGCCAGTTCCAGCAGGATCTTGGTGGCGACCACCTCGGCGATCACGCCGCCCAGCTGGTCCGCCGAGCCGCGACCAAACAGCAGGTTGTCCCACTCCCCGTCCGGCGGCAGGTGACCCAATTCCTTCTTCAAGAAGTCCTTGTTGACGTTGCCCGCGTCGACGATGCCATCGTAACTGTCGATGCCGCCAATCTTCTGCCGCCAGTTGCCGCGCAGCGCCTTGACGGTGTCGCTGTGGCCGTCAAAGTAGATGACCTTCTTCTGATCGCGGGCGATGCCGTCGCTCGGGTCCTCCACGGTCCACACCAGGTTGCCAAAGTCGTCGAAAAACACGTCCTCGGCCTTGCGCACCGCGCCGATCTCGACGATGCGGCGCTTGAGGTAGCGCAGGCGCGGCTCTTCGTGGTTCGACAGGCCGCACAGCGGGTCGCCGCCTTGATCGATCGGCTTGTCCACGTAGTCGGCGGGGATCCGCACCACTTCGGCCAGCAGTTCTTGGCCCAGCGGGCGGTACTTGGCGGCCAGCTCGGCCACGCGTTGATCCAGGTTGCTCATGGTGTTCCTTTGGTGTCCCGGCCCATCCATAGGCGGGCTTCTAACGCCGCCCTCGTCCAAGGGCGTCTCGTTGCTTCGATTCCTTTCCAAATACGCCTAGAGGGCGCCAAACTTCTCCACCACGCCCGCGCCCAGCTTGCCGGTGGCCAGCAGCGCCATCTGCACGTAGACCTTCCAGTTGGCCTCGCGCGCCACGTTGACCACGTGCTTTTGCATCACGCCGTGGCTGACCTCGGCGCCGATGTCGGCCGGCAGGCAGTGCATGTACAGCGCGTCGCCGTTCACCGTCTTGGCCATGCGGCGCTCGTCGCAGATCCAGTCCTTGAACTGGGCGTTGCGCTCCAGGGCCCGCTTCTCGATGGCCTGCAAGCCCGCCTTGTCGTTGGCCTTGTTGGCGGCCACGCGCTCCAGCATCAGGTCGTAGGGGCCCCAGCTCTTGGGGTAGACCACATGGGCGCCGTCAAAGGCCTCGTCCATGTTGCCGGTGACCTTGAACGAACCGCCCGACTCCTTGGCCGCCTTGCTGGCCGAGTCCAGGCAGCGGTCCATCAGGCGGTAGCCCTCGGGGTGCGCCAGGGTCACGTGGGCGCCGTAGCGCGGCAGCAGCATGATCAGGCCCTGGGGCACGCTCAAAGGCTTGGCATAGCTGGGCGAATAGGCCCACGACACGGCGATCTTCTTGCCCTTGAGGCCCTCGGGGAAGTACTCCTTCAGCCACAGCAGGTCGGCCATCGTCTGGGTCGGGTGGTCGATGTCGCACTGCAGGTTGACCACCGGCACCTTGCGCTGGTCGCCGGTGGCCACCAGGTAGTCATTGATGCCCTTCTCCACGTCGCGCATGAAGCTGTTGCCTTCGCCCAGGATCAGGTCGTGGCGGATGCCCATGGCGTGCGAGTTCATGCCCAGCATGCAGCCGGTCTCGGCCGCGGTCTCGCCGTGGCTGACCTGGGTCGAGCTGCCGTCGACGATGACCGGCATCATGCCCAAGCGCGCCGCGGCGCCCGCCCAGGCCGACTTGGTGCGGGTCGAATTGTCAAAGAACATCGCATAGGCCAGCTCGTTCTTGAACCAGCCCAGGTCCTTGCCGGCGCGGTCGGCGATCTCGAAGCGCGCGGCGACGTTGGCCAGCATCTCGATCTCGGCCGAGGTCCACTCGTCGGTGATCAGCAGGTTCTTGCCCAAGAGGTTCTTGAGCACGGTGGCGTCCAGGGCGGCAAGGTTTTGGATCGACATTGGGGTTCTCCTAGTTGAAAAGTGCAGTTAGTCCTTGAAGATGCGGGTGCCGGCCTTGCCTTGCAGGGCCAGGGCCAAGTCTTCGGGCTTGCAGATGATGGCGGTGTCGCCGCCGGCCTCCAGGTAGTCGATGACCGCCTCGACCTTGGGCCCCATCGAGCCGGGCGGAAATTGCCCTTGCGCATGCAGGCCCTTCAGCTCGCTGACCGTGGTGGTGGGCAGGGCGCGCTGGTTCGGCTTCTTGAAGTCGGCGTAAATGACGTCGACGCCCGTGGTGACGGCAAAGACCGGCGCTTTCAGGGCGATGGCCAGCAAGGCGCTGGCGCGGTCCTTGTCGATGACGGCCTCGACGCCGCGCACCAAGCCGCCCTCGCCCGAGGCGATCGGGATGCCGCCGCCGCCGCAGCAGATGACGGTGACGCCCAGGTCGATGAGCTTCTTGATGGTCGAAAGCTGGGTAATCGACTTGGGTTGCGGGGACGGGACCACCCGCCGCCAGCCGCGTCCGGCGTCCTCGACCACGTTCCAGCCGCGGGTCTTCTTGAACTCTTCGGCCTGCTCGGCACTGTAGAACTTGCCCACCGGCTTGGTCGGCTTGGCAAAGGCCGGGTCCTTGGGGTCGACCTCGACCTCGGTGACGATCGTCGCGACTTCGGCCGGGATGTTCTTGGCTTGCAGGGTCTGGCGCAGGTCGCGCTGGATCATGTAGCCCAGCGCGCCTTGCGAATCCGCCACCAGCGAATCCAGCGGCACTTCATGGACTTGCTCGCGGGCGATCTCGCTGCGCAGCTGCATGAAGCCGACCTGCGGGCCGTTGCCGTGGGTCAGCACCAGGGTCTTGCCCTGGGCGATGAGGTCGGCGACCGGCTGCATGTAGCGCAGCGTGACCGCGAACTGATTCTCGACGGTGGGCGGCAGGGCCGGGTCGAGCAGCGAATTGCCGCCCATGGCGACGACGATGGCTTGGCTCATGTAGATGCTACTCCAGTAGAAATCGTTTGTTTTGTTCCAGGGGGGCTAGGCGTCCCAGTCGGTGCCGCGCACCTTGTGCTTGCCGACCGACACGGCCTTGCCAGCCGGCGAGTCCTTCATCGGCAGCCGCGTACGGTGCTGGCCGTCAAACTGGTAGAGCGCTCCCGCGACCGCTGCGGCCGTGGGCACCAGGCCGATCTCGCCCACGCCCTTGGCGCCAAACGGACCCTCGGGCTCGCGATCCTCGATCAGCATGACCTGGATGTTCGGGGTGTCGCGCGGCCGCAACACCCCGATGTCCTTCAGCTTGTGCGTCGTCGGCATGCCGTCTTTGCACAGCAATTCCTCGGAGATGGCGTAGCCCAGGCCCATGTGCACCGCGCCTTCGATTTGGCCGCGGCACAGGTCCTCGTGGATGGCGCGACCCACGTCGTGAGCGGCCAGCACGTCGGTTACCTTGCCGCTGCTGTCCAAAGCGACAACCTGTGTCGCATAGCCAAAGGCCGTGTGGGTCTTGACCTTCTTGCCCTCGGGCAGCGGCTTGCCTAGCTCGGTGGTGTCGTTGGTCAGCACGTCGCCGGCAAAGACCTGTCCGGCCAATTGCGCAAGCGTCTTGCCGGCTTTCAGCTCGGTTGCCAGCTTCTGGGCCGCCGACACCACCGCGTTGCCGCCGTGCAGCGTGGCGCGCGAGCCGGTGGTCTGACCGCAGGCCAGCTGGTACTGGGTGTCGGTCTTGACGCGGAAGGTGGCAAAGGGCAAGCCCGTGACTTCGCAGGCACATTGCGCCAGGATCGTCGACAGGCCCTGACCCATCTCGGTGTAGCCGTTGTAGACCGTGACCGTCTCGTCGGGCTCGACCACCAGCCGCGCCTTGCCCCACTCGGCCACGCCGTTGCCGATGCCCGAGTTCTTGATCCCGCAGGCAATTCCCACCGCCCGGCCTTCCTTCTGCCAGGCGCGGTACTGGTCCTTGACCGCCAGCAGGGTTTTTTTCACGCCCACGCTTTTGTCCAGGATCTGCCCGGTCGAGAACACGCTGCCCACTTCCACCGCGTTCAGGTAGCGGAAATCCCAAGGATCCATGCCGACTTTCTTGGCCAGCTGGTCCAGACACCCTTCCATGGCGAACTGGGCCTGGTTGGCGCCAAAGCCGCGCATCGCCCCGCACGGCGGGTTGTTGGTGTAGACGGCGATGCCCTGCACGTCCACGGTGGGCACCACGTACGGCCCGCAAGCGTGACCCGCGGCGCGCTCCAGCACCTTGCCGCCCACACTGGCGTGCGCACCCGAATCGCCCAGAATTCGCGCCCACACTGCAGTCAGCTTGCCGTCCTTGTTGCAGCCGACCTTGTAGTGCAGCTTCATCGGGTGCCGCTTGGGGTGGACCCGCACCGACTGCTCGCGGGTGAGCTTGACCCGCACCGGCCGGCCGCTCAGCTTGGCCAGCAGGACCGCGTGGGCCTGCACGCTCATGTCTTCTTTGCCGCCAAAAGCGCCGCCGCAGGGCGCCAACTCCACGTCCAGGTCGTCTTCGGCGAGGCCGACGAACGCGGCGCACTGCCGGCGATCGTCAAAGATCCCCTGCCCTTGTGAATAGAGCTTGAAGCGCCCGCCTTGCAACGGCACGCAGAAGGCCGCCTCGGGCTCCAGGAACAGGTGCTCGATGCGCTGGGTCTGGAAGTGCTCCTCGACCACGAAGTCGCTTTCCGCCAAGGCCTTTTCCGCCTGGCCGCGCACGATATGCGAGATCGACAGCAGGTTTTGGTGGGCCGGGTTGACCTGCGGCGCGTCGGGCAGCAGCGCCTTCTCGGGGTCGGTCAGCGGCGCAAGCACCTCGTACTCCACCACCACCGCCGCCGCCGCCTGCTGGGCGATCCACGGGTCGTCGGCCGCCACCGCCGCCAGGACAGACCCTACATATTGCGTCGTCTCACCCTCGGCGATGAAGCCTGGCCAGTCGCTGTAGAGCATGCCGTACCAGCGCTGCCCCGGAACATCTTTGGCGGTGGCCACATAGCGCACTCCGGGCAGGGCCAGCGCCGCCGAAGTGTCGACGCGCAGCACCTTGGCGCGGGCGTGGTCCGACAGCCGCAGCGCGCCGTGCAGCATACCTTCCGCCGTCATGTCGGCCACATAGGGACGCTCGCCCAGCGCCATCCGCTCGGCGTCGATCTTGCCCGGCGACTTGCCAACCCTACCTGTTGCATCGAGTGTGGGAATTTCCGCACCCTGCCACTTGCTGCGCGCCGCCAGCTGGATCGCATCCAAAACGCGGGTATAGCCGGTGCAGCGGCACAGGTGGCCGTCCAGCTGGGTCTGCAGCTGCTCGCGGGTCGGCACTCCGGGCGTCTGCAGGATGGCGTGGGCGCGCATCACGAGGCCGGGGGTGCAAAAGCCGCACTGCACGCCGGCCGCGGCCACAAAAGCCTTGGAAAGCCGTTCGCGTTCCAGCGGGTCGATGCCGTCCAGCGTGGTGATTTGCTTGCCGACCGCCTTTTCGGCCGGAATGGCGCAAGTGGTCTTGGGCGAGCCGTCGACCAGCGCCAGACAACAGCCACACTGGCCCTGCGGTTGGCAGCCGTCTTTGAGTGTGGTGATGCCGATCTTCTCGCGCAGCACGTCGAGCAGCGAAGTGCCAGCAGGGGCATCGATTTCGTAGGCTTTTCCGTTGACCTGCAGCTTCATGCGGAACCCCTGGGCGCAAAGCGCCGGCGGGACTGTAACGCCGGGTGCCCAAGGCCGCAAGTTGCCATACCGCTTGGGGGTCACGGCTTTGCGATTGCCACGGTGGTGCTGCACGAGCGTCGACTGGATCGGCCTTTCGCTTTGCCACAGATGCGTTAGGCTGAGTACCGGCGCGCCGGTCTGGACCGGATCGATGGTCGAGGCAAAGTATGAAGTATTTCAAAGTGATCGCGGGCATCACCTTGGCTACCGTCGGCTTGGTCTGTGCGTCGTGCGGCAACCAGGCCAGCAGCAGCGCAAGCGCCGCCGACGCGGCCACCGCCAAGGACAGCACGAGCAACGACGCGGCGCCGGGCGACACCGCCGTTTCCGCCGGCCCGCAGCTGCCCACCGACCGACCGGTTCTGCTATGGAGCGACCCGCAGGCGCTGCAGCAGAACGCGCCGCATGTGCCCAAGGACTTCACCCTGCCCGATCAGACGGTCTGCGCCAAGGATCCCACGCGGCAGTACATCGGCGAGCTTTTCAAGTATGGGATCAACAACATCCAAGTCGACTGGCACTGGGCGCCCGTGGTCGGCGGTCCCGACGCCAAGCACCCCACCCTGGATCAGCCCGAGCTGAACTTGGCGGGCGTGGTGACGCACTACACCGAGTCCGGTGACGACGTGCTGGCCGACCACGCCTTTGGCCTGGACACCAACACCGACGTCAAGCTGGACGCCGACTTCGCCTACCTGGGCCACTCGCACAAAGACGAAGGCGGCGAGGGGGCGATCCACGCCGAGCTGGAGCAGCGGATCTTCCCGCACGATGCCCTGGGTCTGGTGCCGGCGGTTGGCGACCGGACGCTGATGCGCGGCGTGTGGGTGCTCGACTGCGGCCACCCGCCCTACGGCACCGAGATGCACCCGCCCAGTTTTGTCGCTTTTGCCCGGCCGAGCAGCCCTACCAGCACGGTGGCACTGGCGATGTTCGCGCCCTACCGGTCGAGCTTGCTGTTCAATCCCAACCTGGACCTGGCCACCAAACTCGACGACCAAGCGCGCTTTGCCGACGCGGGCACGGCCAGCTTCCCCCATGCCCTCATCGGCGCAGTGGTCAAGGCCCTGGCCAGCAAGGCTGACTACATCTCGGCCCACGCGATTATGGTGGCCAACCGCTTTGAATCGATGCACTTCTCCGTGTGCGCGCCGCTGCCCCGACCCGCCGGCGCCAAGCTCGCCGCGTCGTGGCGGTTCACCGCCCGCACCGGCGTGACGGTCAGCGCGGTGGCCGACGACACCCAAGGCTGCGTCCACGTCACCGCCACGATGGACAAAAGCTACGTGCCGATGCCGCTGGTGTGGGCCGACCAGGTGTGGAGCTGGGAATAGCTGTCTGCCAGCGCGAGCGACCAGGCCGGTCAGTCGATCGACGTGCGCAAAGAGGTCATCAAGATCGCCGGGAAGCTTGGCCTGCCCACCGACGCCCCGGCGCTGCAGGCCGACCATCCGCCGCACATCGACGCCTACCCGATGCTGCCGACGCCTGCCGGCGCGGACCAAGACGCGCCCACGGCGATCCTAGCTGACCAAAACGGCCAAGCCTTCCCGTTCTACGGCCGGGTCAAGGCCAGCTGGCAGTAGCTGTCCGCGCCATGAAATGCCCGGTTATACGAACCCCGTCTGATTCACGCCTGTACGGTTCCTCTGACCCGGTCTGCAACCGGCGAGAATCAGGCGGGGACCCCGGTTCGGGCCCGAAGAATTGCCGAAGCTTTCGAGCCGATTTGGACGGAAACCGTATTAGTTGTTCTCTTCGCGGCGGTTCTCGCGCATCACCGCCAGCAGGGCGCAGGCCAGCAAGTAGCGCCGGTCGACGGACGCGCCGGTCGCCTGTAGTGTGAGCTGGTACTCTTTGACGAAAAAGCGGAACACCTGATCGACCCGGGCCACTTCGCGCTCGCCGACCACCACTCGCCAGTGACCCGGCAGGATCGGGAAGAAGCGCCGCAGCAGCGAGTGCCCGGTTTCTTCCATCAGCCCAATGGGTTGCTCAGACTCGTCCAGTAGGTCCCACGTGTCGCGAAGGAGCGATTTCAGCCCGCGCGACCGCAGGGTGCCCAGCCAAGCTTCGGTCTGCGGATCGCGGACATCGTAGGCGAAGTTGATGGCGATCATTTGCCGCGCCTTGATGATGGCAAGCGGCTGACTCATCGCCTCGTCGGCAAAGACGTTGAACTGCTCGCGGAGCTTGAGCAGCGGATGGCGCACAAAGGCGACCAGCGCCCCCGCAGCATCGCTGACCCGGAAAGTCCGGTCCAAGAAAGAGAAAAACGGCCGACGAATCGTCAGTTGACCGTCGCTGAGCGGGTCGTTCGTGCGCATAGTCATGGTGCCTCCTGGGCACGAGACTACCACGCTACTTCGGAATCGTCAGCCAGTACGGCCAACTCGCCGACCAGCCCGCGACCGACGAGATGCCGATGACGAACTTGTACTCGCCGTAGCGGTAGGGGTTGACCAGGCTGCCGTTGAAGCACACTGAGCCGCCGACGCCGGTCTTGCCCGTCCACAACAGCCCGTCCGGCTTGCCATCGGCCGGCGCGGCCTTGGTGGTGTTGTCGAACTTGTCGACGCTGGAATAGACCTTGAGCTGGTAGTCATTGCCCTTGGGCGCCTGCATGCAGATGCTGCCGCCCCAATTCGCGTCGACTACGAAAAAGTCCTGGTCGGTGGCCGACGACAGGTACGAGTAGAAGTCGCCCTTGCGGGTCGCGGCCGACGCTAGGTGAATGGCCTTGTCGGGCACGCCGTCGTTGTTGATGTCGGTGCCGGGGTTGGGCTCAAAGTTGTCCCACTGGTTGGTGGCCATGTAGGCGCCCAAGTGTGGCGGCTGGCTGGTGGCCTTGTTCCAGGTGCTGGCGCCCATGCGGAAGCAGCCGATCTTGTTGGCCGCATCCGAGGTGATCACCTCTAGGCGGCCGTCGCCGTCGATGTCCCAGGCGCTGAGCAGGCTGACATTGCTGGCCGAGATGGCCTGCCGCGAAGGTACGTGCTCGACGAAGGTCGCCTTGCTAGCCGACCACAGCGCCACCCGCAACTCGGTGCCGCTGCTGTAGATGCGGTCCGGGAAGCCGTCGCCGTTGACGTCCCACAGGCCGATCTGCGCGACCTCGCCCACGTCTTCGGCCGTCCCGTCGCTGTTGACGTCGGTCGGGTTCCAGTTGCCCGCGGTGGTCGACGGGCTGCCGGTCAGGGCCTTGCCAGTCAGGTCAAATTCCCAGTAGCGGCCGGTCAGGCTGTTGGTCTGACCCACGACCTTGGTGGCCGAATACGTATTATAGATCAGGACTTTGTCACCAAAGGCCCGCACATCCCCGCCGCCCACGCCGTACAGTCCGCTGATGCTCATGTCGAAGGCGCAGGTGCCGAGCGGGCTGCAGAATGGCTGCGCGGCCATCGTGCCCACATCCGGGAACTTGTAGGCCATGCCGTGGCCCGCCCAGTTGCTCGGCGAGGTCGTCTCGGGGTAGCCATTGACGACCACCAGCTCGGCGCGACCGTCGCCGTCGAGGTCGGTGAGCGCGCGGCCGTCCCAGTACTGGCAGACATTGTCGGGGTCGACGATGGACGGCAGTTGGTCCAGCTTGCCGGTGCCCAGGTTGAAACGGAAAATCTTGGTGCCGGCAGTGGGTTCACACCACGACGAGGTGAAGAACTCGGGGTTGCCGTCGTAGTCCAAATCGCCCACCAAGAAGCGGCTCGCGTCGTACACCGAGGCGGCATTTTGGATGAGCGACACGGTGTTGTCGGCGTTCAGCTTGTAGACAGTGGGCTGGCTGCCGTTGCCGGTCAAGATTTCCAGGTTCTGGATGCCAGCCCCAAAGGTGTTGTACGAGTCCACATCGGCCAACACCGCGCGGTTGCGCGAGTAATTGTAGTTGGAGGCCGAATAGTTGTAGA
>JBBISH010000143.1:0-14568 GCA_037441385.1 Myxococcales bacterium | reverse complement strand
ACCAACGCAAAAGGAGGGCGACCGGCGTTCAAGCGAAAAAGGCTCAGATCCGTAGTGGAATCTGAGCCTTTCGCGATGAACGGGAACACTTGGCGGAGCGGACGGGACTTGAACCCGCGCGCTTCCTGACAAGGCCGGTCGCGGCGCGCAATGCCGCAACACAACAGCGAAAACAACGGAAACAGCGCGCTCGACCTGTTCGAACCCTTTGCCCACGCCCCGGCCAGTGACCGCCAGGCTGCGGCGCAGCTCGTCCGCGACCGCATCAGCGACCCGGCGACCTGGCCCGAGCACGGCTACACCCCGACCATTCGGCGCGTGACCGCGACCGAGCCTGGCTGGCAGGACCTGAGCGACCTCCTGGTGGCGGCGCTGGACCTGCTGGGCCTGTGCTGGTTCGACGGCGACACCCTCAAGCACCACAACGGCCGCCAGTGCAATCCGGCGGCGTGCCGGCGGGCCTCGAAGCTCGCGGCGGCGGAGGGCTAGGTCATGGCTGAACAGTGTCCTATCTGCCAAGCCGACATCTGTCCGTGCTGCGGCGAATGCCACGGCACACATCCAGCTCCGGAATCGCTGACGGCTGAGCAACGTGCTGACCACGCCGTGGCTGACCGCGAGTTGGCCAGAGGGCTGATTGGGATGCGCTCTGCAACCGATTGGGTATGCCCGATTTGCGGTGGTTTTGTCGTCAAGATCTACCGCGGCATGGGCAATGTCCCCGACCTGGAGTGCAACGACTGCGGTCGCCGGCTGGTGCTGACTCCGGACCTGCATCAGCAGTTGCCGCTGGATTTTCAGGAGGGCTAGGTCATGGGCAAGGACACCAAAATTAGCTGGTGCGACCACACGTTCAACCCGTGGTGGGGCTGCACCAAGGTCTCGCCCGGATGCGCCAACTGCTACGCCGAGGCCGTTGACCAGCGCTTTCTGGGCGGACACTGGGGCATCGGCAAGGACCGGCGGCGCACTTCCGTGAAAAACTGGCGCGAGCCGTTGAAGTGGAACCGCGAGGCGGATGGTGGCGTTTGCGTGGACTGTGGCCAGCCGTGTTACCGCGCGCTTGACTGTGCCTGTGGTCAGCTCGGCGCTATCGGGGAACTCCGGCGCGCCCGCGTCTTCTGCGCCAGCATGGCGGACTGGCTTGATCATGAGGTCCCGGTTGAATGGCTGTCCGACTTCTTGTTGGTCATTGAGCGTACCCCCCATTTGGACTGGCTACTGCTGACCAAGCGGCCTGAACTTTGGAGGGAACGTTTGCGGGCCGCGTTCAACGATGGGGTGCGCAACCAACTCGACGGATGTCTGATGGTGGGCGGCTGGCTGAACGGCACTCCACCTGCGAACGTCTGGCTTGGCACCACCGTAGAAGACCGGCAGCGCAAGAGCCGCATTGACCACCTGCGCGAGATTCCAGCGGCGCTGCGGTTCTTGTCGGTTGAGCCGCAGCTTGAGCACTTGGGCGACGTGGATCTTACCGGTATCGGGTGGGTGATCTGCGGCGGCGAGAGCGGCGACAAGGCCCGTCCGTTTGACCTGGCCTGGGCGAGGTCGGTGCGTGACCAGTGCGCGGTGGCCGGCGTGCCGTTCTTCATGAAGCAGCTCGGGTCCAATCCTCACGAGCGCGGCCGTGTGCTCCGCGATTCGGCTCGGCGCGATGCTCACGACTTCATCTGGGACCGTGCTGGGGCCAACCCCGCCGAGTGGCCCGCCGACCTCCAGGTGCAGCAGTTCCCGAAGGTGGGAGGTGCGTCGTGAGCGCAGCCATTCAGTACCAGGCCGCGGCTGAGGCTGCTTGCTTTGGAACCGGCTGGTGCTGGCCTTGGCAAGGCATCGCCGCCGGCACTCCCGAGCAACGTCCACAGGAGTGGCGCTGGCACTTCTACCGGGACACGCGCGACGGCTCTCGCTCGGCATGTGGCAAGTGGACGTTCGACGCCAACACCGACCACCTCCCTCTGGCCGAACCCGACCTCTCCGCAGCTCCCCACGTGTGCCGCCTGTGCCGGCGCGCCGCCGCAGTTCGAGGTGCCGCATGAAAGCCATCACCGTGCAGCAGCCCTGGGCCGCCGCCATCGCCTACCTGGGCAAGGACGTGGAAAACCGCGACTGGCCCTGCCCCAAGGCCCTCATTGGCCAGGACGTGGCCATTCACGCGTCGGCGCGCCTCATTTCGGGTGTCGACCTACGTCTGGCGTGGGGCACCGTCGCCCAGCTCGCCGAGCGCTCCGTGCTGGAGCGCAGTCACCTCAAGGATGTGGCCGACCTGCAGCACGGCTGTGGCCGCGTGCTGGCCGTGGCGACTATCGCGGGATGCTACCCGGCAGAGGGCCGCTACAACGGCGGCCGTGCCCCGAGCCCCATCGACCAGTCGCCCTGGTTCTTTGGTGACTATGGCTTCCACCTGACAAACGTGCGCGCGCTGCCGACTGCCATCGGTCCGGTCAAGGGCTCGCTGGGGTTCTGGACGCTGCCGGCCGATGTGGAGAGCCGCGTTCGGTATTGGCTTGGTGTCGCCGAGGGCGCGCGGGCGGTGGATCATGGCTAGGCC
Source organism: Myxococcales bacterium (assembly GCA_037441385.1). GTDB lineage: Bacteria > Myxococcota_A > UBA9042 > UBA9042 > UBA9042 > SXRM01. The sequence continues at coordinate 12,017 of JBBISH010000143.1, read as the reverse complement.
CGAAGCCGTCGAACTACCGTTCGACGCACCGAAAAACCCAGGCCACTGGTTCTGGGATGCGCGGGTTGAAGAGCTGCACAAGCTGGACCGCTCGGCGCGATTCGCTATCTGCGGCTACCGCGGCGATTTGGGCCTGGGACCGGACGATATGTCCGTTCGTGGCGTTCATTACCGAAGGAAGACGTGTGAGGCGTGTTGGGCGCTGGCAAATCCGGGGGTGCGCCGGTGAGACAGAGCGACCGCGAAAAGTGGTGGAGTGGCCTGCGCTACCTTGGCGCGGATGGCCTTGCAGCATATCTGGCGCTGCTTAAGGTCATCGCCGAGATTTGCGGCATCGCTCACCTGAGCTGCGACCAGCTCGCCATCGCCATGATGTGGGAGTCGCAAGCCGGCGGACACCGAAGGCTGCAGCCCGGACGGGCTCGGAAGGCGCTCGAGGCGTTGGCTCGTCCTGTGGGAGGCCCGCCAGTCATCGTGTGGGATGAAATCGTCGGCCTGGTCTATGTGCTCAACTGGGACTCTGTTGGCATCAAGGCGAGTCAGTTTTCGCACGTCGACAAGCGGCGCGAGGAACTGCTGCTGCTTCCGGACTGCGAGCCCAAGCGCGTGGCCCTGGCTGAACTGGCGCCGCTCATCGAAGAGTTCGACCCGGACGCATCGCCGGAAGTGCAGGTCAAGCGCGAATACCGCAAACGGCTCCCCCATGCCCAGATGCCTGACCGCGACAAGATGGCGCCTGGCGCGCCCCTACGAACAGCTATCGCCGCAGCCTGGGCGAACCGCTCTGACATGAAGTGGTGGAGCACGTACTTCGGCGCTGTCGCCGCTCGCACTGACCAGGGCGCGCGACCGTTGCGGGTCAAGGGCGAGTCCTTGGCTGTGACTATGGAAACGCTGTTGCGGCACGAGGTCGCCAAGGCGGTCCGTCAGAACCCACAGAGGGAGGCAGCAAGTGGCTCAACTCAGACTGCTTGAAGTCGCGGCCGAGGCCCTGACCTCGCGCTCGGACGAGTTCTACACCCCGCCGCTCATCGCAAGCTGGGTGGGCAAGGTCGACCTGGACCCGTGCGCGGAGCCGGCGCGGCGCTTCCCGGCCGTGCGCCACATCGTGGGTTGCGAGGGCGGCGATGGCCTCAGCGAGGCGTGGGGCCCCATTCGCGGCAAGCCCCATGTGTCGCCCAGGCCGGCGCTGGTCTACTGCAACCCGCCGTATAACCGCGACCCCAACAACACCAGCCAGCTCGAGCGCTGGATGGGCAAGTGTGCGGCAGAGTTTCGCGCCGGCCGCGCCGACCCCATCGTCGCGCTGATCCCCTTCCGGCCCAGCGAGTCGTACTGGTGGGGCCCCATCTTCGGCCTGGCGCGCGCGGTGATTGCCATTCGCGGCCGGGTGCACTTCTGCAACAGCGCCGGCATCCAGATCAGCGGCGGCGGCACGTTCGCCTCGTGCCTGGTGGTGTGGGGCGGCGGGCCGGCCGGGCTGGCGATGGTGCGCGAGATTGCGCGGCGTGCTGGTGACCGCGCGGAAGTCATGTGGCTCGGGCCGCAGTAGGAGGGGGGCGATGTACACGGTGGACACGGTAGCGATGGCGGCGCGCGGTCAACAACTGCTGACGATTGCCAAGTGCGTCGACGAGCGGCGCGCCAAGGTAGCGGACTGTTTGCATGCAATTCGGATGGTGGAAGCGTCGCTGCTGGCGGTCCAGCTTGCCCTGAATGAGGCCCGCGAGGATCTGGCCACACACGAGACGCTGGCTGCGGAGCTCATGCGCAGCTCGACCCAGCCGACCGCGCTCAGCGATGAAAACTACCCGTGCAGGGCCTGCGGAACGCGCATTGACCTGGGCGACATCTGCGACGCGTGCTGGTGCGATGAGCAGGCGGCCATGGCCGAGACCGAGGCAGCCATCGCCACTACGGTCTCGACCGAGCAGCTTGACCATCTGCGGGCGACGGGCGACGCGGAGCTGGCGGCGCTGGACGCGGCCGTTGCCCGGGCCGGCGATGAATTTGTGAGCGACACTGAACAGGCGTTCAGCACTGAACAGGCGTCCAGCACTGACACGGAGCCGTGCGACCTGCAGCCCGGAGAGCCCGACCGACTGGCCCGCGACTGCCCGGTCTGCGCCGCTGAGTACGCCGACAGCCGCAGCACCTGCCCGGCCTGCCGGACCTGGTTCAGCAGCGACCTTGCCGAACCGGTCGACCTGGACGATGAGGGGACGCGCCAGTCCGTCGAGACTCCAGCCGAGCCGGCGCCACGCAAGTGCTACTACTGCCAGCGCACTGCCGCCGGCCGCTCCAGGCTCTGCGTCGAGCACCAGCACGCCAAGCTGCCCGGCCGCAAGCCCAGCGAGGCCACGGTTGCCAAGCGCGCCGCCGAGCGCGAGGCCAACCGCAAGGACCTGCACTGGGACAAGCGGGGCCTCGGCAATGCCAAGCGCGGCACCACAGAGGCGGCGCTGGAGGCTGCGAAACAGCCCGTCTTGCATGCCGCGCTCATCGAGCAGCTGGTGCAAGACGGCCACGGCGACCGCGGCGCGGTCATCGAGGTCATTCGCCAAGCCATCAACCGTGGGCTGCTGCTGCGCGATGGTCACCTGGTGGTCGCCGCCAAGTCTGCGGAGGTTGCCCATGCGGGCTAGGATCTCGTTCGACTACAGCCCGGCCCCGGACCAACCCCGGCGCGCCATCGGCTCGTGCAGCCCGCGCGAGGCCGCAGAGCTCGACATGGCGGCGCTGGCCGTCCTGACCAAGCGCCTGGGCCTGCAGGGCACCTGGTCGCTGCAGGACCTGGACGGCGAGCTCGGCCAGGCTACGGCCGAGTTGACTGGCCCCGCCAACGCCGACACCGGCGCCTACCGCATGGTTCGCCCTGGGGAGTCCGGTCGGTGAGTGAGGCCGTGCCCGTCGCCCTGCTGTCGCTGTCGCGGCCGCGCGTGCGCTCGCAGTGCGAGTCCGGCGTTCGTCCATGCCCGTGGGTGTCCTGCCGCCACCACCTGGCGGTCGACCTGCTGCGCGATGGCCGCGTGGTGCAGGTCAAACCGCACTGGCCCGGCGGCGAGCTGGCCGACGAGCGGCAAGGTGACCCCGAGGCGACGCCCTGGAGCTGCGTACTCGACCTGGTGCAGAGCCGCGACCTGACGATGGGCGCGGTCGAGTACCAGCTCGACATCAGCCGAGCTCGCATCCTGCAGCTCGAAGAGCACGCGCTGGAGTTCCTGTATCTGGGCTTCCCTGACCTGTCAAAACTGGCTGATTTTCGGCACGCATTCATCGGCGCAGACGCCGAGGTGGAGTACACATGATGAACATCTGCGGTCCACAGGGCCTTGTGCCGGCGCTGGTCATGTCGGCCACCGAGGCGGCCTACGTGCTCAACGGCACCAAGCGGCTGCACTCCGTGGCGTGCCAGCCTGACGGTCGCGTGCGCGGCGTGCGCATCGCCATCGTGGCCGCGGAGCGCCACGCGAACCAGCACGAGGCGCTGGTCTGCGCGTTCGCGCACGAGGCGTATCGCGCCGCCGGCCAGCCGTTGCCCACCGTGACAATCGCCGAGGTGGAGGCCTTGGCTGGGCGCGTGGTGGCCACGGCGCGCGTTGGTCGCTTTCTGACCGCTGGGGAACTGGGCGGACACCTGCAAGAGGCATGGTTTGCTGGGAAATATGGCTGGGTGCTATGCGATGTGCGGCCCGTGCGCCCCGTTCCGTCCCCGGCATCGACGCTGGTGCTGCGCGGCCTGGGCTGGCTTTCCGGTGAGCTGGTTGCCCAGCTCGTCGAGGTGCGGTGATGGCGCGTACAGCTGGCCAGGACATCGGCGACGCGCTGGAGCGGGCCGTTCAGGCGGGGTGCGAGCGCTACCTGGCTATGCGCGTGGCCCGCATTGACAAGGTCGCGACGCCCATCTCGCAACTGTGCAGGGTCGGCGCGGACGGCACCTTTCGCGCCCGCCACGGCAAGAAGGCCCACACCGACTTCTTGGGCGTGTGGCTTGAGGCCACCGGCCGCGACCGGCACTACGTGTTCGCGCTGGAATGCAAGGCCACAATGGAGCCGCGGCTGCCGCTCAGCCGCATCGAGCCTCAGCAGCGCGACTGGCTCCGTGACTGCGCCGGCTATGTGCTGGTGGATTTCGTGGCGCTTGGCCGCACGCGCCTGGTGCCGTTTCACACCGTCGATGCCGCGCGCGGCAGCATCGGCCCCGACGACGGCTGGGCGGTGGCCGCGGTCGAGTTCTTGAAGCCGCTGCTGCTGGAGGGTTGAGGTCATGACCGAAGCGAACGATGTGGACCTGCGTCAAGACGCGCAGAAGGAATGGGACCTGATCAACGGCTGGGACGGCAAGCCGGCGCGCTACCTGGAGGGCAGGATGGCCGTGCAGCTGGGGCGGTCATCGGTCGCCGAGGCCGGCTGGTGGCAGCTGGACATCGGTTGCGGCGAGTTCCGCCCGCACTCGTCGTTGTCGATGCCCCAGCCTGGGGAGAACGTTGGCCGCGAGGTATGTGTGTGGGTCGAGAGCTGGTTGCTGTCGAGCGAGGCGACGACCGACACCATCGACGCGTGTGCGGCCCGCGCGATGCCGGATGGCCACCCTGCTGCGACGTGGATCGGCATCGGCCGTGTGACGCAAGAGCGGTGTTCGGTGTCCATGGAAGGAAAGGAAAACTTTCACTTCAAGATGTCGGCCAAGGCGGTTCCCGCGCTGAACAAGCTGTGCCTGGCCAAGGCCAAGGCGCGAATCGTGGCGTTCATGGTTCAGAAGGCGCCCGAGCAGCCCAAGTTGAACCCAGGCGAGCAGCCCTTGCCTGGCATTCTGGACCAGGCCCCGGTTACGCCGGCCGCGCCTGGGGCGGTCGATGGCGTGTGCGACGACGATGGCGTGGTAGTCGACCGGCTTCGCCTGTGCGCGCCCGTGCGGGAGCTGGAGCACGAGGAAAGCCAGCGTCCGCTCTTGCAGGGTCCGTCGAACGTGGTCGACGCGGAGATCGTCGACGACGACGAGGACGAGGAGGATGGCACCACGCCTCCGCCCGCGCCCGACAAGGTTCCGCCGGATGAGATGCTGCGCGCGTTCCTCAAAAGCCGCGGCGGCCAGCTCGCGACGTTTCGCTGCCGCATCATCGGCCCCGAAGGTTTGAACCATCTGACCGACGAGGCCCTGGTCGCGTTGGCGGCGAGCCGGCCTGACCTGTTCGTGGTCAGCCGAGACGAGTACCACAACGAGGTGGTCACCCTGGTCAGCCCGAGCGCCGACGACCTGGAGCTGCTGCTGCTGGACAAGGGCCTGCGCGACCACTGGCGCGGCATGGGCTGGATTCAGGACCAGCTGCGCCTGGCCATCAACTGCACCCACCCGACTGCCGCGGCCTGGGCCAAGCGCCTGTGCGAGGCGCCCAAGCGGTTTCGGCGGCGGGAGCAGGGCGTTGGGTTCGAGGCCGTGCAGGCTTAGGAACGCTGCCGCTGCGCGCGGCGGACGTGGGGTGTGTGGTTGGTGAAGCAAGGCGCCGCTGCACGTCGCAACCCCCAGCCCGGTCGGAGGGTCCGGCCGGGCACAATGTCACGAGGAAGCCAAGGTGGCCGCGGGACTAGCGCGGCAGGTTGCTGCTACCTGTTCGGGTTCGATTCCCGCCTCGTGACACAGCTGGACCCAGCTACACGGGCAAAGGAAGCACCATGAACGCAAAGCACTTCACCGACATTGAACATACGTGGGCGACCTGGACGTTTGCCGAGCTGCTGTCGGTCGACACCGAAACCACGGGGTTGTCGCCCCACCATGACCGCATCGTCGAGATCGGCGCCGTGCGGTGTCAGCTGGGCGGCGCACGCAGCGTGCACTGCAACCAGCGATTCAACCCGCGTCGGCCGATCCCGCCCAAGGTGACGGCCATCAACGGCATCAGCGACAAGGATGTCGCGCAGTCGCCGGCAATCGGTGCTTGGTTGCCGACGCAGTTCGAGCTCATCGACTTTGCCCGCCCGCGCCGCCTCTGGATCGGCAACAACGCGGACTACGATCACAGCATGATCGCAGCGGAAATGACTCGCGACGTGGTTGGCCTGCGACACTGGAGCCCGATGTGGCTCGACGTTAAGGTCCTGCTCAAGGCCATCGACGGCGCTGCTAGGTTCGACCGCGGCTACCGCATGGCGATGATGCTGCCTCGCTTCGGCCTGGACTACCAAGGGCGGGCGCACTCGGCCGTGGTCGATTGCCACGCCAACCTGGACCTGCTGGAGGCCATGGTGCGCCAGTACCCCAAGCAGCTGCCCTCGCCCGCGGCCGCGCTGGCCCTGCAGGCGCACTGGCTCGACACGTCCGGGTAGCTCCCTGACCCCCGCGCGCGGCGAGCCCTACGCTTGGCAGGACGCCGTTACATTCCGGCGCGGAGCACTACAATGATCAACTCGCGATTCAAGCGGTTTGAAGGCACCTGCGACGGCGGCGCCGATACCCTCAATGCCGGCTTCATGGCCGGCGGCTGGTACGTCAAGAACGACGGCGGCGTGGACATGACTTTCACCATCGGTGGCGAGGCCATCACCGTCAAGGCCGGCGAAGGGTTCCCGGTCAAGACGGCGGCCCAAAGCCCCACCATCAACGGCGCGAGCGGCGGCTACCGCGTGACCGCCTACGAGCGCCCCGAGGCGTGCCCCGACGAGGCCGAGCGGGACATCACCACCCAGGCCATTGCGGATGGCCAGGTGACCGCGGCCAAGCTGGCGGCCGATGCGGTGGAGACGGCCAAGATCAAGGACGCCAATGTCACGGCGGCCAAGCTGGCGGCCGATGCGGTGGAGACGGCCAAGATCAAGGACGCCAATGTCACGGCGGCCAAGCTGGCGGCCGATGCGGTGGAGACGGCCAAGATCAAGGACGCCAATGTCACCCTGGCCAAGCTGGCCTCGGCGTCGGTGGACTCGAGCAAGCTGGTCAACGCCGTCGATGGCACCAACGCGCCCGTGGCCACCAAGCCGGCGGCGCAGGCGGACTACCCGCTGGAGACCACCTCGGCCACCTCGGTCAACGGCGTGGTGACCGATCGCAAGTACGAGGTGGTCGGTCTGGACCTGTGGAAGACCTCGGCGGCGTCGGCCAACGCGGGCGACCAGCTCGACGTGCAGGTCGACGGCGTCAGCATCCTGACGGCGGTCAAGAACCTGAACGGCACCACCGAGCACTCGACCATCACCGGCATCACCATCGACCGCACCAAGCGCATCGTTCCGCAGGGTTCGACGCTGCGGCTGTCGGGCACCAACGGCGGTGCGGGCGGCGACTGCGCGGTGCGCGGCGTGATCCGGGTCATCCCGGTCGCCTAGTCCATCATGGCCGCCACCTGGCCGGAGCTGCAGGGGGTGCCGACTCGAAAGGGCCGGCACCCCCTCGGCTTTTTTACAAGGGGCGGGGGTGAAACCGCGGGCTGGCGACTCCGGAAAAACTGCAAAATTTTCCCGACCAGTGATCAAGGACTTACAGCGCATTTGAGCGCACACGGCGAACGGCCGGCAACCGAGCGAAACCACAGGAACAAACCGGCGCTTTTGTGTGCCACTTCGCGAGGGCCGTTTGGCGCGAAAAGACCCAACTAAGCCTGGGACTTTCAAGAGCAAACGGACGGCGAAGGCTGAACCGTATGCGGCCTTGGTGCGCAAGAACGAGGACGCCGAGGCGAAAAAGACAAGGACTCCAGCCATGTCCGGCATGGCGGCGACCTCGCGGCGCCTGGTGCAAGAAGCGGTCGGAAAAGGCGCGGCCGACGCCTACTCCAAAACGCTCCGCGCGGTGGCGAACATCAGCCTGGAAGACGTGGTTGCCCAGCTCATGGCGTTGCAGCTATTGCTGGCTGAGGGGCTCAAGAAGCCCAAGGAAGGCGAGCGCGAGCTGAGCCTGGGCGAGGCCATGCTCATCCAGGTCAAGATCGCCAAGCTGACGCTGGAGGTGGCGGAGGCCTACCGCGTCCGCGGCGGCGGCCTGCCCAACAAAGTGGTCATCGAGTTTCCTGGCGGGCGCGCCGCCATTACCGAGTCGGCGATCCCCAACGGCGAGCGTCCGGCCGGCGTGCCCGATCCGCCCACACACCCGACTGGCGCCGGCGGCGACCGCCTGGTGACGAAGTGAGCGCGCTCATCAACGGGGCTCTGCACGTCGACATGCAGAAAATCCTGGCGCCCTACCATCAGCAGGCGCGCATCCTGGCGGCCGAGCAGCGCTACCTGCTGTTCTTGGCGGGCATCGGCGCGGGCAAGACCTACACGGGCGCGGCCTGGGCGATCATGCACATGCTGTGCTGGTCGCCTGGGTACCGCGGCGCGATCCTCGGCCGCACCGAAAAGAAAGACGCGATGGACCAGCTGGCCACGCGCGTGCTGGAGCTGCTCGACCGGTTCCACGCCGAGACAGGCCTGCAGCTGGTTCGCAAGTTCGACAAGCTCAACAACATCCTGACCCTGATCAACGGCAGCTCGGCCGTGTTCCGCGGGTTCATCCAGTACGACAAATTGCGCGGCCCGGAGTACGCCTGGGTCTGGCTGGACGAGCTGTTCTTTTCCGGCGTGGACGACGGCGACGTGTTCGACGTGGTGGACGGGCGCGTGCGCATCGGCACGTGCAAACAGGTGCTCATCACCTGCAGCCCCCGCGGCGTGACACCGGTCATCCGGCGATTCGGCGACGCCCAGGATCGCGCTGTTCAAACCGGCGAGGCGATTCGCTATTTTGTGGTCCGCGCCACCAGCTACGACAACCCGCACCTGGACCGGCAGGACATCGCGGCCTGGCGCGAGAACATGAGTACTCGGCGTGCAGCTCAGGAAATCGACGGCGAGATCCTCAAGCCCGAGCACGTGGTTTTCCCCGAGCTCGACGAGCGGCACCTGGTCGACTTCGACTGGCGAACCGCGGAGCACCGCAAATGGCCGTGGGTCCTAGCTGTCGATTGGGGCGACACCAAGGGCTGCGTGGCGCTGGACATCCGCGTCAACCCCATCACCAAGCAGTGGGTCGTCGCCGACGAGCTGGTGCCGCAGGCCAGCGACCTGCCGGACGGCCGACTCAACCAGTCCAAGTTCCGGACGCTGCTGGCCGACTGGCTCAAGCGCAAGAACAGCAAGCCGCTGCTGGCATGTGCCGATCGCGCGGTGGTGACTGAAAACGGGTTCCTGCGGCGCCTGCTTGCCGGCGAAACTCAGGTGATCACCATGGAAACGAGCAGCGAGCAGCGGGTCAACAATGGCCTGGAGATGCTGCGCGACGCCTTCGACCCTCCAGGCCGGCCGCCGCGCATTGTGTTCGCCAAGTCGCTGGCAGCGGAGAGCCGCGGCGAGACGCCGGGTATTCGGCCGTCGATTTTGGCGTTCCGGTGGGAGGTCGACAAGGCCGGGTTCCCCAAGCCGGTGGTGGTCGACAACGAGCACAAGCACTCCGTGGATGCGCTGCGTTACGGCTGGGTCGGCGCCCGCCGCGACTCGCGTCTGCATTTGACGCTGCCGGCGATGTACGGTTTGGGGCCAGACGGCTACTCCGAGCCGGGCGACGGGCAGCACTCGAAACAGGATAGGTTCTAACCATGGCAAATCAGAACATTGGCATTCTCGCGCGGTTGCGGTCGATGTGGTCGGCGATGTGGCAGTCCGACCGGACCTCTGGGCCCGGCGAGCAGGCCTCCACCTGGGACGGTCAGTTTGACGACACGTACACCAGCCGGCGGCGCCAGAGCATCGCGCTCGACCAGCTGACCGCGGGCAACTACGCCTGCATCCTGTCGGCGATGAAGCGCGACTACAAGCACGCCAACGAGATGCGCCCGCGCTTCATTCCCCTGGTCAAGCGCTGGGTGGGCGACGTGGCGACGCACTACGACCGGCCGCCGCGGCGCTACTTCACCACGGCGCTTGCTGAGCGCCAGCTCAAGCCGGAAGAGTTCAACAAGCTCAAGGACGTGTACGCTCGCAGCGCCATCGACGACGCGATGAAGTCGGCGCTGCGCAAGGTGGTGACCCAGAACACGGTGCTGGTGGTGGTGATGCCCAAGGACATCCGCCAGGTCAAGCTGCACAGCTTCTGCCCCTACGAGTTCGAGGTCACGCCTGGCGACCCGCTCAACGCCGACGACCCACAGAAGGCTGCCGAGATTCGGCTGCGCGTGCCGGTCAGCAACGACGGCGATGGCATTCAGTACGGCAAGCTGATCATGAATTCGCTGCAGATCTACATCGAGCGCGACGACGGGTCCAAGTACAACCCCTACAACAAGGACGTGAACGACCTGACCAACCAGTTCGGCGGCCAATACCCGGTCATCGACCTTCGCGGCGAGGAGCCGCCCAAGGGCGACTTTGCCGCCAACGTGGACCAGAGCCTGCTGGCCGAGGTCCTGTCGCTGTGCCTGGCCAACGGGTCGACGGACCACAGCATCAAGCACTCGGGGTTCCCCACCAAGGTCATCAAGTCTACTGACGAAAACGCCGCGACCACCAAGGGCAACTACGTCGACACCACGGGTATGCCGTCTGGGCCCGAGCACTGGGTGGGCCTGCCCATCGGCACGGAGATTTCCGCGGTTCACACGCAGCTGCAGGTGGCGGAGTTCGACAACCACAACGAGCAAAACCTAAAGCTGTTTGCGGTGATGCGCGGACTTCCGGCCGACTGGTTCATGAAGGTTTACAGCAACACGCAGAGCAAGACCCTGGACCGACACGACCAGGCGGTGCGCAGGGCGCAGTACTTGGTTGCGCTCAACCGCGCCGAGTCGCAGCTCGTGGTGTGGATCGTTCGCGTGCTGAACCAGTTCGACTCGCAGCGACTTCCCGACGATCTCGATGTGATCGTCAACTGGAGCGACTGGCTCGTGGATGCCGAACCCGAGACGGCTGCCGCGGCGCGCCAAGCGCAGTACCGCAACGGCGAGGACAATCCGGCGGCGTACCTCAGCCGGCGCGACAACCTGGACCCGGCCTCGGCCGAGCAGCGCGTTGTGGAAAACCTCAAGCTGACCACGAGGTTGCTCGGCGCGTTGCCGGCGGCGCCCACTGGTTCTGGGCCAGCAGGTGGATGATGATCAAGATTGAACCCGCTCCCGCCCAGCTGGTCGGCAAAGCGGCGGAACTCAAGAAGAAAGGCGAGAACCTTTCCCGGCTCGACCTTGCCGTCAAGGTGGCCGGGGTGCTGCATGAGCATGTGCGCGAGCGGGCCATTCAGCGCGCGGACGTTGGCACGCCCGTGGCGCCCTACAGCAGCAAGCGGCGCAAGGTGCGCATCAGTCGCGCGTACCAGCGGTCGCTTGGTCTGTCTGGCGACAAGGTGGTCTACCGCAGCTCGGCCGAGGCACACGCGGCGCTGCACATGCGCGTTGGGCAGTTTCTCGGCTCGGCGGGCATGTGGCGCTCCATGCGCACGCGCAACGTCGGCCTAAGCCAAACCACGACAGAGTTCACCGGTTCGAGCCAGGCACAGTCCGTACAGTGGCGCAAACCCATCAAGGAAGTGGCGAAGCTGTACCAGGCCGAGAAAACCCGGATCGCCGCGCTCACGAGCAAGGGCGCAAAGCGCAACGCGCTGAACCGCCTTACCAACTTCTTTGCGAAGTACATGCGCGACGACGCACGGGTGACCAACAACTTCAAGGCGTGGTCGGTACTGGAGTCCAAGAAGGTCAACGTGTTGGCACCCAAGCTCAGCGAGCTGGAGGCCTGCAACGATGTGGTGCAGGACCTGGCCGCCAACCTGGTGCTCGATGCGATGATCGCTGCGCTGCGTGCGGGTCGCTTGGCCGTCAGCGAAGTGAGCCAGCTGGCAGAGCGTCCGGCTGGTGATCCGGCGCTTTGGGCCAAGCTGCGCCGCGCCCTCTGACCTGCTGGTTTGGCCAGCCCTACGCTCCAGCCTGACGCCGCCTGTCGCGGCTGGAGAAACCACGATGCCAGACCCCACGCCTCCCGCCCCGCCCGCCCCGCCCGCACCGCCTGCGCCTCCGGCTCCGCCCGCGCCCCCGGCTCCGCCTGCGCCTCCGGCTCCG
>JBBISH010000142.1:0-14620 GCA_037441385.1 Myxococcales bacterium | reverse complement strand
GCCCCGACGAAGTGCCGGACCAGGACAAGGACGGCGTGGCCGACAGCGTCGACAAGTGCCCCGACAAGCCCGAGACCAAGAACGGTTACCAAGACGACGACGGCTGCCCCGACACCGTCCCGGCCAAGATCGCCAAGATGTTCTCGGGTACCATCAAGGGCATCGAGTTCGAGACCGGCAGCGCCACCATCTTGCCCAAGAGCTTCAAGACCCTGGACGCCGCCGTGGCGATCCTGAAGGAATTCCCGGCCCTAAAGGTCGAGATCAGCGGCCACACCGACAACACGGGCAGCCCCGAGGGCAACAAGAAGCTGAGCCAAGAGCGCGCCGACTCGGTCAAGGCCTACATGATCGAAAAGACCATCGCCGCCGACCGGTTGCTCGCCATCGGCTACGGCCAGGACAAGCCGATCGCGGACAACAAGAGCAAGGCCGGCAAGCAGAAGAACCGCCGCATCGAGTTCCACCTCCAGCCGCAGACCGACGACTAGCCCCCGATCCGCCGCTCTGGGCGCAACTCGGCGTTGCTGCGTCGCTACCCTCCCTGCGCCGACCTTGAGGTCGCCTCACTCGCTCCGCTCCTTGCGCCTTGATCTGCATCCCAAATCGACGTCCGGGGTCCCTTGCGGCGCTGGACTTTGGCCTCGGCGCTCAATTGCCCAGGCGGGCGGGGCGGCGTAGGCTGTAGCCACCATGCGCACACCCTACGCCGTCCTCCTGCCGATTTTCGTCACCTTGGCCTGCAGCACGCCCACCGCCAAGACAGCCTCGCAACCTGCTGATGCCCATAGCGATGCTGCGGTGGTGGACACCGTGCCTGCGGCCGACGCGGCCGCCGATGCGTCGCCAACAGCCGACACGCTGGTCGCCAAGCCCGACGTTGCGGCCGACGTGGCCGATCAAGAGCAGGGGCTTCCCGACGGCGTCACGCTGGCCGTCGACACCACCGACACCAGCACGCCCCAGGCGGCCGAGGCGTTGGTCGGCGCCTTTGGCACACTGGACCCAGGGCTCGAAGTGCTCTACCCGCCCAATGATGCGATGGTCCCGGTGGATTTTGCCCCGATTACCGTGCAGTGGACGTGGTCTGGGGCGGCGCCCACGGTCTTTGTGGTGCGGCTAGAGACCGAAGAGGCGCAGTTCGACATCCTGGGCGACCCGCAGACTTGGGCGAAGGGGCCGGGCTATGTAGTCACCGTGCCCAAATGGATCTGGGCCAAGCTGTTCCAGTTCCCGGATCACCCAGACTGGACCTTGCGCGTGCTCGCCGCGACGGTGCAGGGCGGCAAAGCCACCAGCGTGGCGACCAGCAAGCCGCAGACGCTGCACACCTCGGCGATGCCGGCTGGCGGGGCGATCTACTACTGGAACACGCAGTTGCAGGGCGTGCGCGTCTTGGAGCAAGGGCAGATGCCGGTGACGGTATCCACGGGCGCGGGCATGTGCGCCGGCTGCCACAGCGTCAGCCCGGATGGCTCCACGGTGGCGGTCAGCCACATGATGGGCGCCGGCATGACCAGTATGTCGATGACGCTAGTGAACGCCAAGACCGGCGCCACGCCCAGCTGGCTCCATCCCAAGGCCGCGGCCACGTTGGCGTCGTCGTTCACGATCGCCGCCGCGTTTTCGCCGGCCTATTTCTCCGATCAGGTCAAGTGGTTGGTGGTGCCCAGCTCCAACTCGGCGAGCATCATCCCCACCGCGCCCAAGCTCCTGGCGGTGGACCTGATGGGCGGCAAGTCCAAGCCGCTGGTCAAGAGCGGCGATTTGGGCCAACAGGCCTTCCCCACTTGGTCGCCCGACGGCAAGACCGTGGTGTACGCCTCGGCCAAAGACGTGGGCAACGGCTTCTCGGCCTCGCAGCCCACCAAGCTGTACGCGGTGCCGTTCAACGGCGGCGAGGGCGACGTGGCCGCCCCGATCAGCGGCGCGGACGACGACAACGTGTTTCAGTACTACCCCACCTTTACCATCGACGGGCAGTACATCGCCTTCAACCGCGTCGACTTGAATGCCGCGGCGTGCCCTGCGTCGGCCGGTGGCGGGCCCAGCAGCGGCGGCGGCACCTACGACAACTGCAATGCCGAGCTGTGGATCATCCCCGCCGAGGGCGGTGCGCCGATCCGCCTAGACCTCGCCAACCAAAGTACCGACCCCCTTACCAACTCGTGGCCAACGTTTGGCAATGTTCCCGGCAACTTGTATTGGATGGCGTTCTCGTCCAAGCGCAGCTACGGCTTCTTGCACACCGGCAGCCCGCCCACGCCGCAGATCTACGTGGCGGCCATCGACCCCAAGAAGCTGGCCGCAGGGCAGGATGGCTCCTACGCGGCGCTGTGGCTGCCCGGCCAAGACATGACCTCGGGCAACCACATCGCGCGCTGGAGCTCGCCGCCGCGCGACTAAGGGGCCGAGCAAAATCGCCCGCCTTGCCGGTTAGCTACAGTGATCGTGACTGCGTTTCAGGCTCGACGGCGACCGGGGGTTGAAACCCCAGGCTCGCACTCAAGAAACCGGCCTTCGCCGGTTGGCGCAAGCGCCCCTCCGAGTCCGCGGAGGCGGACTTCTCGACCGCGAGCCCCAGGTTTCAACCTGGGGTCGCTCGGGCTGTCGGCAACCGGTATGGCAGGAAAAATCGAGTCGATTTTGCCTGCCCCTCGCGTCCTGCTGGGTGGGCCGCAGGCGCCCGGCCTTAGGGCCGATACGCCGCGGCAATTGGCCAAGCGCTCCCATCGTGCTGGTTCGGTTCCCAAGCCAACTTGCCGGCTAGGGTCATCCCACCCCAGAGCTACAAACAAGCGGCGAACTCCCCGCGGACGAACAGCCCCCTACTTGGACCGGCTTGACGGGAAGGAGAGTTTGCCAAAAAGGGAAGGGGCTACTTGCAGACCGGCGTGGCGCTGCAGGTGCCGGCGGCCGCACAGAACAGGCCGTTCTTGCACTTGGGGCCCGAACCGTCGCTGGCGCAGGCACCGCCAACGTCGCTGTTGGCCACGCACTTGCTGGCGACGCAGCTGGCGCCCTTGACGCACTCGAAGGTGCAGTCCTTGCCGATCGCCGGTGGTTCGGCGCATTTGCCGTCGTTGCCGCAGTCCAAGTTGGCGGCGCATCGGCCGCTGTTGCCCGTGTCGCTCTTGCCGCACGTCTCGCCCGCCTTGGGCAGGGCGGCGCACTTGCCACCGGTGCACCAGCCGTCTACGCCACACTGCACGTTGAATTCGCACGCGACGCCCACCTTGACCAGCGGCACGCACTTGGAGGTGACCTTGTCGCCGGCCTTGGTCGGCATGGTGAAGCCGCAGACCAGGCCCTTTTCGCAGTCGGACTTGAACGGGTTGCCGCACGTTTCCCCGGCCTTGTGCGCAGTGGTGCACTTGCCCTTGTCCATCTGACCGCTGCTGAAGTCGCCGCTGCAGACCAGACCGGCTTTGCAGCTGTCGGCGTTCAGGGCGCACTCGCCATCCTTGGCGGCCTTGGGCGTGCATACGTCTTTGTCCTGCCCGTGCTTGCAGTAGTGGTCGGCGATGCAGTCCTTGTCCTGACCGCACTCGGCGCCGGCGGCGATCGAGCCCTGCGCCGCGCACACGCCCTTGATGCAGGCCAAGCCGCTCGCGCAGGACGCGCTGCTGTCGCAGGCCTTGCCCGCCGTACCGGGCTCGGTGCAGACGCCGCAGTTGCCGGTGGACTTCTTGCAGTACACCGACTTGCAGAACGCGTTCTCGTCACAGGCGGCGCCGTTTTCCAGCTTGCCCACAAAGGTCAGGCGGCAGGCCTCGGGTTCGGCGCCCTCCAGGCTGCACGACGAGGCCATAGCGGTCAGGCAGGCGCGGGCCTTGGTGCCGTCGTACGTGACCAGACCGGCCTTGACCCATGCCACCTGCTCCATTTCGGCAAAACCGCCCATCGTGTCGGCGCATCCGGTGGGGGTCGAGAACCACATACCCATGCAGTCCGCAACCTTGCAGAACGTGGCTTGCACTTCGGCGGGCAAGGCGTCGATGGCGATGGGGCCGCTGCTGGTCGACGTTGTCGAACTGGTCGCGGAGTCGCAGCCTGCGGCGCAAAGAGCCAGGGCAGCCAGGCCGCTGCCGGTAACTATCCTTAGGAAGACGGTGCGCATGAGAAACCTCTTAGCAAGTTGGGCCCAGAGTGTGCGCTTCCGTGCCAACCCGCGTCAATCCGGGGGCGTCTGCGCACCGTCACGCTGGCGGCGGCGCACCCACCGGCGCACGCCGTAGACCGCCGCCAAGAACGTGCTCACAGAGAAGAGTTCAAAGAGCTGAAGCCCCGCCGTGTCTTGCATGCCGATGCCCAAGTCCCCCGCCACCGCCCACAACACACCGTTCCACACGGGCATGCCGATAAAGGCCAGCCCAAGGACGCGCAGCGGGGTGAACGCGCAACCCTGAGGGGGCGGCTCACCATAGGCTGACGAAGATTCTTGCGAAGTTGCGAGCGGTAGTTCAGACATGGGCTGGATCGACGCGGCGGCGCGGGCGCAAAGTCACCGGACCAGAATGTACATGATGCCCTGGTTGTAGAAGGCCGTTGGGGTGATGTCCGTGCCGCCCCAGGCTTTCTTGTCGTAGTTGCTGCCCAGGCCCAGGCGGTAGGTGTTGTGCTGGCAGACGGTTGGATCCAGGTCCGAGCCGCGCGCGACTTCCCAATTCCAATCGTTGCCCGGGTAGTCGCCGTTGTGGCCGATCGAGCCGCCTTGGTTGCATGCGCCCACGGGCACCAAGTTGTACCAAATGCGCGAGTAGTCGGCGTCGTTGCCAATGGTGCGGAAGCGGAGCGCCGGGCCAAAGAACACGTCGGCCGTGCTGCCGCTGCTCCAGGCCTTGCTCCATGCGGGGTTGCTGTTTGAGTAGCTGAGGTTCAGGTTCTTCCTTAGGTTCACCGTGTTGGCGGCGTTGGTGTAGGTCGCGGCGATCACCGCTGGCCCTTGGTAGGTATAGCGCAGCGTGATTTGCGTGAAGGGCAGGGCGTCGTAGGCCGCCGACAAGTAGTCGTCGCTGCCGCTCAACGTGCCGACTGCGCTGGCGCTGTCCCAGAAGGCGTTGTCGACCGACGAGCGCTCGTTGGCGTCGTTGGTGTTCAGGCGCACCAGCATGGTCCAGCCGCCGCCGTTGGTGGTCATGTCGCAGTACACGTCGAGCGCCGGCACTGGGCCGGTGCCGTCGGGGTCGATGGTGTAGACGCCGTCCTTGCTCAGCGGGTCGGCGCTCAAGATGGCCTGGCAACTGGGCAATACGCCCAGGTTCGACATGGGTACAAAGCTCTTGCCGTTGCAGCCATAGAACGCCGCCACCGCCGTGTTGAAGTACATGTAGCCGGCGGTCGCTGGGCCGCACGTCACCGGTGGTTTGTCGTCGGTGCGCAGCTGTAGGCCGCCGCTGGTTTGCAAC
Organism: Myxococcales bacterium; assembly: GCA_037441385.1. Lineage (GTDB taxonomy): Bacteria > Myxococcota_A > UBA9042 > UBA9042 > UBA9042 > SXRM01. The sequence continues at coordinate 9,212 of JBBISH010000142.1, read as the reverse complement.
AGACCGACCGACGCCACCTTCTGGTTCGACAGCGTGCCGAATTGCACCGACCACGCGCTGACCTTGCCGTCGGGGCCGGTCGGTCCCGCCAAGTCCGCCACGCTGACCGACCAGATGCCCTTGGGATTCTTGCCGATCCAGGTGCTCAGGTCGCCGCTCACCGTCTTGTCGGGCGACGGGAACGTCAGCGCCAGGCCGGTGCCCGTGGCGCCTTGATCGTAGAGCAGGTAGCTGGCACCTGCGGGATCGAACAGCGTGATGCGAACTTTGCTGACGTCTGAATTGGTCAGCGCGATCGACACGCTGAGCGATGTGGCGATCCCTTTGTCCGCGACCGTAATCGAGTCTTGCACACCGGCGGGCAGGTTGCCCGGGATGGTGACGGGGCCGGCGTTGGCGAATTTCTCGGTGAATTGGGTCGTGAGCTGGCCGTTGCTGATTTCGTCCAGGCCGTCCTTGGGCAGGCTGTTCACATCCACGCCGCCCGAGACGCATTCGTAGCTGCCGTCGGCCTTTAGGCCCTTGAGGACCAGGCCGCTGCCGCAGCTCGTGCCCAACTTGGCCAGGATCGGCTTGTCGCTCAGGTCGCCGTAGCTGCCGCTGGTCGCGACATCGGCGAGCTGGGGCGCTCCGGCCAGATCGCCGTAGACGCCCGTGGCGGCGACTTTGGCCAGCGACGCCGCTTTGACGTAATCGCTTAGGTCGGTTTTGCTAGCCAGTCCAGTCAGATCCGCGGTCTTGGCGTAGCCCTGCAACAGCCCTGGGTCCAGTTGACCGGCCTTGATGCAGCCCGAGCACTCGACCCCTTCGGCGACCAGCGCCCGCAGCGCCGAGGCGACCGAGCGAATGGCCACCGGCGGCAGCGCCGGGTCGCTGGCCAACTGGACGGAAAGGTAGCGTTCGCCCGCAAGCACCGCCGCCGACAGCGGTGTCTTTTGGCCCAAGACACCCGCGAATTGCCCGTTCTTGACCGCCAGCGTCAGCCCTTGCTCGGTCCAGACTGCGTTGCCGGTGGGCCCGTCCAAAAGCGAGACTGTGGCCGAGTAGTTGCCGTCGCTGGCGGGTCCACCGCTGGCCGTGGTCAGCGCTCCCTCGATGCCCAAGGTCGCTGGCACCGCGGCCGCCGCTACAGCCGGAATTGCCAGCAAAAAACTCGCCAAAGCGACGATGGCTGCCGAGCTGAATTGGGGCAGTCTTTGCATGTGGGCCTCGCGTCGGCGCCAGTTCGCCGCGGGTCCGGCCAGTCTACGCCCTTGCGCCCGCGCTGGCCACACGCCAAGGCCGCTAGATCGAGATGGAGCCTTTGCGGAATTGCGTGCGACCGATCTGGGCGTTGATGAGCACGGCCTTGCCGGCCCGACTGGCCGCCTGGGCCTTGGCGATGACGTCCGGCAGCTCGCTGGGATCGCGGACTTCCAAGCCTACGCCGCCCAAGCCCTCGGCCGCCTTGTGGTAGTCGGTGCGCCGCAGTTCGGTGCCCACAGCGTCGCCCAGCACGTCCACTTGTTCGCGCGCGATTTGCATCCACGACGCGTCGGTGCCCACTACCGCGATGATTGGCAGGCCGTGACGCACATAGGTGTCGAATTCCATGAGCGAATAGCCCAAGGATCCGTCGCCATAGATAATCCAAGTCTGGGCTTCGGGCCGCACGCACTGGGCACCGATGGCAAAGCCCGCGCCCACGCCCAACGTGCCAAACACACCGGGATCCAGCCACGACAACCGCCGCCGCGGCCTCAGGATGTACGAGGCCGTCGCCACGAAATCACCGCCATCGGCCACCAAGATCGAGTCGTCGGGCAGCACGTCTTCGATGGCCTTGCACACGGCGAGTGGGTTGCAGAATTCGTCGGCCGGCGCCGCCGCCTCCAGCAGAATCTCGGCGTCGCGCTTGGCATCGCCCTGGCGCAACTCGGCCACCCAGCTCGCATAATCGGCACCCGACCAGCGCGCCGCGATCGCCTGCACGAACCGGCCCGGCTCGGCATGCACCGCCAAATCGGGCTTGCGGTTCAGGACCAGGTCTTCGCGGCTGCGGTTGGCACTGATGACGAACATGCGCCGCGTCAAGTGCTTGCCGTAGTCCAGGCGGAAGTCCGCCGGCACGCCCAGCAACATCACCACGTCGGCTTGCTTCAGTGCATTCTTGCGGCCGTGCCGCATCTGCAGCGGGTGCCCGGCGCCCAAAAGGCCGCGTCCCACGCCCGACAGGTAGACCGGAATGCCCAGCCGCTCCAGCGCTGCGGCAATCGACCCCGCCTCGGTCGGCAACTGCAGCGCGCCCGAACCCACCAGAATCACAGGGTGCTTCGCCCTGCTCAGGCGTTTGACCGCCTCGGCCACTTGGCTCGACGACGCCTCGACCGGGCGCAGCGGCGGCGGATCGGCGATGACCGCGCTGTCCAGACCGGCGAACAGGCGCTGCGAGTGGAATTTCAGGTAAAACTCGATTGCCCGGTCGGTCAGGCTGGCGTCCTTGCCCGCCGCCGACTTGGCCCCGTACCACATGCGCACCGTCTCGGGCGGGTACAGCAGATCGACCGGGCACTCGACAAAAACCGGCCCCGGCACGCCCTCTTGGGCGATATCGAACGCCATCTCGAGCATGGGCACCAAGTCGCGCACCTTGCGCGCCGCGCCCATCCACTTGACGTGGGGTCGCATCAGCGCCATTTGGTCGATGTCTTGCAGCGAGCCGCGCCCGCGGAGCACCGTGGCCGAGGCGCCGCCCAGCAAAACCAGCGGCGATTGAGCCATTTGCGCGTTCTTGATGGCCGTGATGGTGTTGGTCAGGCCCGGCCCCGCCGTCACCGCCGCCACACCGGGCACGCCCGTCATGCGGGCCACGGCATCGGCGGCAAACACCGCGTTGACCTCGTGGCGCGTATCCACCACGCGGATCCCCAGCTTCTTTGCCTCGACCAGAATCGGCGAGATATGGCCGCCGCACAAAGTAAACAGGTGCTTGACGCCCCGCCGTTGCAGCACCCGGGCCACCAGACTTCCACCGTTCATCGTCGCCTCCCCTTGGGCTCGGTTCGCGCCGCGTTGTCGCAGGTTCCGCGCCTACTGGCAATCGGGCGCGCCGCGGTCCAGCACCGCCCGCAGCGCCGCGACCGACACCGGCAGCGGCTCGGACTGCAGCGGCCGGTCGGCCAAGTGCGCCAATTCGGGCGGCAATACCAGCTTGCGACCCGTAAGTCTTTCCAGCTCTTCAGGAAACTTGGCCGGATGCGCGGTCGCCAAGAACACGCCGACCTCACCCGGCCGCTGCACCCGTGCGAGCACGGCCGACGCCACCGCTGCGTGCGGATCCATCAGATGCCCTAGCTGGTGCAAGCGCAGGATCTCGGCCCGCGTTTCGGCATCGCTGGCCCAACCCCACCGCAATGCCGCCTGGGCCCCGGCCTGCCCACCCAACAGATGGTCGATCCGCTCCCAATTGCTGGGGGCGCCCACATCCATGGCGTTCGAGAGGGTGGCGACGCTGGGCCGCGTCCGATACGGCCGACCGTCCAGGTACTCGGGCACGGTTGTGTTGGCATTGCATGCCGCCGCCAAACCGGCCAGCGGCAGACCCAGCGCCTGAGCATACAACGCGGCGCAAAGGTTGCCGAAATTGCCGCTGGGCACACAAATCAGCGGTGGACGCGTCTCCCCTTGCTGGCGGAGCTGAGCCACGGCCAGCGGGTAGTAGCACAACTGCGCAAGAATGCGCGCGATGTTGATGGAATTGGCCGACGTCAGGCAGTGGCGCAGCGACAGCTCGGCGTCGGCGAAGCAAGCCTTGACCAGCGCCTGGCAATCATCGAACGAACCGGCCACAGCCAAGGCTTGTACGTTGCCGCCAAGTGTCGCGAACTGCCTTTCTTGTTGCGAACTTACGCGGCCTGCTGGGTAGAGCACCACCGCGCGCATGCCGGGCACATGCCAGAACGCCTGGGCGACGGCGGCACCGGTATCCCCGCTCGTGGCCGTCAAAATCGTCCGCACCGCCCCATCGCCGTCGTGCTGCCGCAGCAGCCGCGCCAAGAGACGGGCGCCAAAATCCTTGAAGGCCAGGGTGGGGCCCGCGTGCAGCTGCAAGCACCAGCGATCCGGCTCGATCGGCCGCAACGGCACGGGGAACGAAAAGGCATCGCGCACAGCCGCTTGCAACGTGGCCGCCTCGAACTCGTCGCCGATCAGCCGCTGCACCAATTCCACGGCCAAGTCCGGCCAGGGCAGGGCCAACAGCGCGTCCCAGTCGGCAAAGCGCGGCAGCTCCGGGGCATACAAGCCACCGTCGGCGGCCAAGTTGGCTACCATGGCCTGGCGAAAGGTGCGGACATCGTCCGGCGAGCGAGTACTATGCAACCGCATGATTATCCTCGATCGAACCGCTCGACGCGGTCCAGAGCGCCGCGCGCGGCCACGCCGCAGGTCTGCACGTCGGCCGCGTGGCCTTGGCTGGCGAACCCGGCGCGCAATGCTTGGCGTACCCCCTCGACCGCAGCGGCCGGGCACACGGCAAAAATCGCCGGCCCGGCGCCCGACAAGCTGCAGCCCAGCGCCCCGGCGGCCAGCGCACCCGCCTTGGCCTCAGCAAAGCCGGGCACCAATACGGCGCGGTGCGGCTCGGCAAGTAGATCGCGCAACGTCGCACCCAGTAAGCTCAATTCGCCAAGGTGCAGGGCCAAGACCAGCGCAGCCAAGTTGCCGCCGTGCTCCACCGCGGTGTGCAGGTCGATCTGCTTGGGCAACACCGCTCGGGCGTCGCGCGTGGCCACCGAGAAATCGGGGCTGGCCACCACCAGCTTCAGACCGTCCGGCCACGGCAAACCGCGCGGACCCAGTGGCGTCAGCAACTGCAGTCCACCCAGCAAGCACGGTGCCACGTTGTCCAAGTGGCCCGCGCCGGTGGCGTGCGCCTCGGTTTGTCCAGCAATGGCAAGAACTTGTTCGATGCGCTCTGCTCGCGGCCGACCGGGATCCAGCAGTTCGCAGGCCGCCACGGCCGCCGCCACGGCGCTGGCACTGGACGAGCCCAGGCCGCTGCCGGCCGGCAGGCCCTTGTCCAGCTCGACGCAAAGGTTTGCGTCTGCCAGCCCCAACTGCGAGCGCGCCAACCGGGCCGCGATCATGCACAGGTTGTCGGCGGCTCGGGCCGGCACGGCGCCCGCGAAGCGCCCGGTGATGCGCAGTTCGTCGCGGTCGGCCCGGCTCACCGTGACGCGATCACGCCACACGCCAGCAGTCTCTGGCTCCAGCGCCAGCCCCAACACGTCAAAACCTGCGGCCACATTGCCGATCGATGCCGGCGCGGTTGCGCAGACCTGGGTTGCCCAAGGCATCATGCCGTCCCGCCAAGTCGCCCGCCTGGCTCGCCGGGCTGTATAGCGCGCTGCGGGACGCCCGACAACCGCGCCACAAAAGCCGGGGGTCGCGCTTGCTCACGGTGCGCGGGCGGCGGTAAAGTGATCGGGTGGCCCTGTCTGGCCGCCGCGCCGGTCCACCCGCTATTCTCATGCCGACTTGGCTGTCGCCGAGGTACCTATGTCGCTGATCCGCCTGCCCAGCCCTGTCGCCCTTCTTGTCGTCGGCGCAGGTTTCCTAGCCAGTTGCTCTGCGCCCACCAACTCGGGCGGCGGCGGGACCCTCACCGCCGACACCGCGACGGGCGACGGCTCGGGCGGTCAGGACCTTGCGGCGGGCTCCGACGCGGTCAGCGACACGGCGGCGACCGACGCCGCTGGCAGTGACGCCAAAGGCAGCGATACCTCGGTCAGCGACGCCAAAGCGGGGGACGGCGAGCTGCAACCCGCGGACACAACGGCAGACGGCCAAGGCAGCGATGCGACCGGTAGTGACGCGACCGGTAGTGACGCGACCGGCAGCGACGCCTCGGGCAAGGACGCCGGCCCGGCCGACGTGGATCCCGGCTCTGGCTCGTGCGCTGGCAACTGTGGCAACTACAAGTCGGGCGGCGACTGCCACTGCGATTCGTACTGTGTCGAGATGGGGGACTGCTGCGCGGACTACGTGGACGCCTGCACCTGCAAGACCGACGCCGATTGCGCGACCGGCGACAAGTGCTCGCCCGGCGTGTGCTCGAAGGGTCAGTGCGACTCGAATAAGAAGGATTGCGACGACAAAAATGATTGCACTACGGATAGTTGTGACAGCACCACCGGCGCGTGCGCCAACGTGAACGCCTCGGACGGCAGCGATTGCGACGCCAACGTGGAGTGCAAGGTGGGCGCGTGCAAGGCCGGCAAGTGCCAAGCAGCCGGCCCGGCGAACGACGGCGACCTGTGCAGCGACGGCAACCCCTGCACCGAAAGCGACGGCTGCAAAGCCGGTGCCTGCGTCGGCGGTGGCCCCACCACCTGCGACGATTGGAACGAGTGCACCATCGATAGCTGTGACCCCGGTGGCGGCTGTCTGCACAAAGACGTGGCGCCCAATACCGCTTGCGACGACGCCGAAAGCTGCACCGTGGGCGATGTGTGCACGTCGAACGGCTGCGAAGGCAAGCCCCAGCCCGATGGCGCAGCCTGCGACGACGGCGAGAGCTGCACCACCGACGACATCTGCGACACCGGAACGTGCGGCGGCAAGGACTTGGCCGACGGCACGCCCTGCGACGACGGCGACGCCTGCACCAGCAACGATAGCTGCAACTGGGGCTACTGCGACGGCGACAGCAAAGCCTGCGACGACAAGAACGATTGCACCTACGACAAGTGCGACAGCAAGACCGGCGCTTGCACCTACGAACAAGAGACGGACGGCTCGTGGTGCAGCGACGACAACCCGTGCACCAGCAAAGAAGAGTGCACGAGCGGACAGTGCGTCGGCGCGGCGGATCCCACGGTCTGCGACGACGGCAACCCTTGCACCGCCGACAAGTGCGACGGCGCCAGCGGCACCAAGAACTGCAGCCACACGCCGTTTGGCGAGGCGGCCCCTTGCGACGACGGCGATTTGTGCACGGTCAACGACGCCTGCACCAGCGGCGCGTGCATCGGCAAGGGGGGGAGCTGCACCACCACGTACACCGACGCCTTTGACTGCAGTTCCACGGGCAAGTGGACGTTCTCGGCGCCGGCTACGGCTGGCGCGTCGGCCTGGGCGATCGACGGCACGCCGAACCCGCCCCAGGCCAAGTCGGCATCCTGCTCGTTGAACTTCAACAATGGCGTCAATTTCGACGACAAGGCACAGGCCCAGGGCACCGCCACCTCGGCGACCATCCCGCTGCCGGCTAGCGGCAAGATTCGCGTCAGCTTCTGGTCCTGGCACGACACCGAGTTGGACAACGGCTACGACACGCGCACCGTGCAGGTTTCGGCCGATCAGTTCGCCTCCACGCCGATTGAACAGGATCTGGACAACGGCGACCCGGCCAAGCAGTGGATCTTCAAGGCGATCGACGTCTCGGCCCTCGCCGGCAAGACCGTGCAGCTGCGCTTCTTGTTCAACAGCAAGGACTCGTACAACAACGAAGGCGCGGGCTGGTTCGTCGACGACCTGAAGATCGACGTGTTGCCCTGAACCCGCACGCGATGCCATCCAAGCCAGTCGAGAAGCCAGCGCCGCGGGCGGCAGCCCCCAAGCCGCCGACTTGGCTGGGCATTTTGCTCGTCTTGTGCTGCTGGCTGTGGACCCCGTCGCTGGCGGCGGCCCGTCCCAGTGGGCACAGTCCGGCCAAACCCAAGAAGGCCAAGGACGAGCCGGGTAAGAAGGGTGGGCACAGCGACAAGGGCGCCAAGCCGGATAAGTCCGAGAAATCCCAGAAGTCCAAGCCGGGCAGCCAGGCCGTGGGCAAGTCGGCCGGCAAGGGCAGCGCCAGCGACAAGCGCGACAAGGCAGCCAAGCCAGACAAGCGCGACAAAGACGGCGACTCGGACCCCAAACCCTTGACCGCCAAAGAAAAGAAGAAGCTCGAGCGCGAACGGGCCGAGCTGAAAGAGGCTTGCCAGAGCAAGAAGGCGGCCCGCACTGCGAAGTGCAAAAAATTCGCCCGCGACGAGCAAGAGCGCCAGGCCGAGGCCGACGCTTTGGCCCTGGACAAGAAGTGCAGCGACAAGAAGAACAAGAAACTGAAGGAGTGCAAAGCGCTGGTCAGCAAAGGCAGCAAGGCTGAGGCCGATCCTTGCGGTCGCAAGTACGGTCGCCCGCGCAAGAAAGAGTCGGTGGCCAAGTTTGCGAAGCGCTATGGGGTCAGCGAGGCGGCCGTCCGCAAGCTCAACGACCTGGGCGAGGGCAAGGTCAAGCTGAAGCCCGGCAAGCGCTATCTGGTCGCCAAGTCGCCGCACGACGGGGTCGTCTTGGTGGGCGGCGTGCAGATGCCCCTGAACGGCGACACTTTTCGGCTGCGCCGCCCGCAGAACGCCTGGGGCAAGCCACTGCTGGTCGAGGCCCTGCAACGCGCCTCGGCCACCGTGCAGCTGCAAAGTCCGCAAATGGCGACGGTCATGATCGGTGACCTGTCCAAAGAGGGCGGCGGTTGTCTGCCCCCGCACAAAAGCCATCGCGGCGGTCTGGATGTGGACGTGGGCTACTATCTGCGCGGCGCCGTGGAGCCCAGGGTGTTGGCGGATGCCCGGCCCGATACTCTGGACGCGGACCGCACTTGGCAGTTTCTCAAGGCGATGCTGGCCACCGGTCGCCTGCAATACGCCTTTGTGCACTATAGCTTGCAGCCCGCGCTCTACCAGGCCGCGCTGCGCGCCGGCGAGTCGCAAGAGTCGCTTTTCAAGGTGCTGCAGTACCCGCGCCCGCAAGAGCGCAGCCAAGAGACGCCGATTCGCCACCTAGACGGGCACGACGACCACACTCACATTCGCCTGAGCTGCGGCGACGAGGCCTGCGTGTTGAGCGAGGACGCGCGGCAGAAGATGGCTGGCATTCGCATCGAGATGCTGGGTGGGCCGGCCGACGAGTCGCGGACTAGCGACCGGCCCGAGCGTCCGCGCCGGCCGCGTGAGCGTGGGTTTGCGGTCATGCGGTAGAGCACCGATCAGAAACCCGAACCTGCGGCCAAACGTCGCGGCGGGTCGCGGCTGTGCTGGGCATCTTGGGGCCCGCTTGCGACCCACTGATACGAACCCCGTCTGATTCACGCCTGTACGGTTCCTCTGACCCGGTCTGCAACCGGCGAGAATCAGGCGGGGACCCCGGTTCGGGCCCGAAGAATTGCCGAAGTTTTCGAGCCGATTTGGACG
>JBBISH010000141.1:0-14811 GCA_037441385.1 Myxococcales bacterium | reverse complement strand
AGACGCCGAAGGCGGCGGGGTGAGGGCCAAGTACCAAGGATCGCACAGGTTTCCACGGCATTTACGGCACTAGTAGCCATCCGGTAAGGCAGGAATCAGGTGGGGTTCACATTACAGTGCATTTGCGGCCGTGCGCCGCAACAACAGCCACGGACCAGACTGGCCAACAACCTGCGCATGCTTAAGCAATCGTTGCAGAAGTTTGGGATTGGGCGCGCGAACCAAGGCGTGGTCATAGTCGGCCCAATGCTCGGTGCTGCGGAATTTCCCCGGCTGCGTTTGCGGGGGCGCGGGGCGCTCTGCACCGGGCCGCAAGTGCACGGGATTCAGCGCCGTGGAAAAGCCGTAGGGCACAAAGCCCGCCCGGTGGACGATGGGGTGGTAGTAGCCAGCGTGGATGTGCGGTTGGAACATCTGCGGTTGCAGCTCGGGCGAGGTCGGGTCCGCCGTGAGCGGCAGCAGCTTGGATTCAGGCGGCAAGTGCTCCACCAGGGGCAGCACTTGGCCAATCTCGTCGCCCACACGCCCCTGTTTGGCCGCGCCCAGCCCCACGATCCCAACCAGCAGCGCCAACAGGGCGAGGGCCGGTCGGGGGGCCAAAGCCAAGTGCCCGGCCAACACCGCCAGCAGCGCGTAAATCAGTGCAATCAGGCGCAGATTCAGGTAGAAGTACTGGATCCCCACATCGGCCTGAGGCAGCACCAAGTACCCGACCAGACTGGCGGCCAGCACCACCCACCACCCGTGCTGGCGCAGCCGGGCCGACCAAGGCACCAGTGGGTCGCGGCGCCAGGTCCACACCAGCAAGGCGATCGTGGCCAGCCACAGCAGCAACAGCGGCCAGTCCAAACCGCGCGCGCCCAGCATGCCCAAGGCGGGCATCACGGCGAATACCGCGGCAAAAGCCCAGTTGGGCGGAATGAATTCGTGCGTCACGGCCGGCCCACCCAGCCCGGCGGCGGCCAACAGCACCAGCGTCACAGCCAGCGCGGCGACGGCCTGCAGTAGCCCACGGCGGCGCACCTTGGCCCCGGCGATCGGCCAAAGTGAGGCCACCAGGGCCAAGCCACCATAGGCCAAACCGGCAAAAGGATGAGTTAAATTGACCAGCAGCACCAGCGTCGCATGGCGCGCGAGCGGCCCGAACCGGGCCGGGGCAACCCGCAGCTCCGCGTGCTGCACCAGGGCCCAGGTCGCGAGCGGCACGGCCAGACACCAATTGACCAGGCCCAAGAACCAGCACTGCGCAAAGCTCAGCGGCAGCCACAAAAGCAGGCCATAGCGACGCGGCGAGTCCGGATTCTCGCGGCGCAGGTGCCGATCCAGCGCCAGGATGGCCAACCCCGTCGCCAGCCCAACCAGCGACAAAGTCAGGCGCCCGGCCGTTTGGAGGCCGACGACCTGCGCCAGCAGCGCGATCACGGCATAGACGCTGGTGTAGGGTCCAAGGTGCCATTGGGCAAGGTAGTACTGCCCTAGTGGCCCGCCGGGCGGGTCCAGCAGCACGGCCACGTTGAACAGGTGCTGCGGATAGTCCTGCAGCGGCGGCGCGGCCGACAGCCACAGAGGCGCCAGCTCGCCCGCAACCAACAGCCACAGAGCGGCCGGAAAGAGCCACTTCGGCAATGGTTTTTGCAGTACGTCGGAACCAGTTGACATCGGGCGCGCCAGGCCGCAGTGCGGGTCTGCAGGGGACCGTACGCTGGCCCGCGGACGCGGTCAAGGCGCGAACCGGCCAACGCAGTGGCCTTGACGCCGACCCAGCGGCTGCCCCATGCTGGCCGGGCCAAGGCCGCAGCGAGCAGACAAGGTTGTGAATCCGAACACAAAACCCGCAAAGCGCCTGATCGGGTCGGCCTGGTCAGAGGGCGTGGCCTACGCGGGCCTGAGCTTGCTGCCCGCCCTGGCCACCACCGCAGGCACCAAGGCCTGGCGGGCCCAGCGGCTGCTCGAACGGGCGCATCTGCCCTGGCAACCCCGCTACTTGGCTGTGCTTCTGCCCGATGGGGCGCTGTGGCTGGCGCTGGCCGGACTGCTGGGGAGCGCCTTGGTCGTCGGCCAAGCGCGCACGCCGCGCAGCGCCAAGGCCGTGATGCACCTGGCGACTTGGATGGCGGCCGCGGTGGCGGCCCTGGATCTCGTGTACTACCTCACCACGGGCGACCAGCTGGATTGGGACCAGTTCAACTACGGCGTGCGGCATGTGACGATGCTGGGTCAAGTGATCGGCAGCGAGGTCACATGGGGCAAGTCTGCGCTGTTGCTGCTACTTCCGGCAGCAAGCCTGGCGCCGCTGTGGTCGCGCAACTTGCTCGTGCGCCTTGCTCGGCCGGCGTGGCTGTGGGCGACGGCGGTCAGCTTGGCGCTGCTGGCGCCACTCGCCCCGCGCGCCGTGCGGCAACCGGTGGGTCTGCCGCCGATCCTGCAACCCTTGGATCACGCACTGCAATGGACGTGGATAACCGCAGCGCTGGCCCGCGACCCGCCCGCGACTTTGCCCACCGACGCTGCACCGCGCTGGGCCTGGCAAGTCAGCCCGCAGGACCCCAAGCGCCGCTTCAACGTGCTGGTGGTGCTGCTGGAGTCGACGCGCGCCAGTGCCACCACGCTGGACCGCCCCGATTGGCCGACCACGCCCCGGTTGGCGGCGTTGGCGGCTGGTGGTTTGCACGCCCCGCACGCGTACACGGTCATCCCGCACACGACCAAGGCCCTGATCGCGACACTGTGCGGCTATCCGCCGCGGCCCGACCACGAATTCAGCGAGACCCAGTGGGGCGCGCTGCCGGCAGCCTGCCTTGCAGACGTACTTGGTACTCAAGGCTATTCCAGCCTGTTCCTGACGGCTGCGTCGGGTCGGTTCGAAAACAATCGCCAGCTGGTGCAGCAAATGGGCTACCAGACCGTGCTAACCGGCGAGGAACTGGCCAGCCCAGAGTTTGCCAGCCACCGCGCGGGCAAGGCCGAAGTCAACTATTTTGGCTTGGAAGACGCGGTGTTGCCCGGTGTACTGCTGGAGTGGACGGCGCGCCAGCGCGGGCCGTTCTTGGCCACCTTGCTTACGCTGAACGCTCACCACCCGTATCAACTGCCCGGCGAGCACGCGCAACCGCGCCTGGCTTCGGGTAGTTTTGGCGACTACCTCGCCGCGCTGCAGACGACTGACGCGGCGCTGGGGCAGATCCTGGACGGGCTGAAGCAGCAAGGGCATGGCGACGACACGCTGGTGGTGGTGCTGGGCGATCACGGCGAGGCTTTTGGCGAGCACGGCCAGGCGCAGCACGACGAGGTCCCCTTTGACGAGGCCTTGCGCATCCCGCTGGTGCTGGCCGGGCCGGGAGTGGCGCCGGGCACGCGGGCGGAGGGGCTGCGGCAGAACCTGGATGTGGCACCCACGATCTTGGATCTGCTGGGGATTGCCGTGCTGAGTGGGGAGCGGCCGGGGCGGTCGCTGCTGCGGCCAGAAGGCCACCCCAACCTGCAGGCGGCGGTGTGGCCACGCGACAAGGCGCGCATCTGGCTGAGCGGCGGGCACAAGCTCATCGATCACCTGCAGCGCCGCGAGCCTGAAGTCTATGACCTGGCTTCGGATCCCAGCGAGACCCGCGACATCGCCGAGCGAATCCCGGCGGGCGAGCGGCAGGCGGCTCTGCAGGGCCTGGCCACGTGGCGCGATCAGGTGACGGCGACCTGGGATCGGCAGAACGCGGCGTTGCACGCGCAAGTGGTGGAGAAGATACCCAACGCAACAGTGCGGGTTGACGCGACGCTGGGGTGTGGGCTGCGCTGGCTGGCGGTGGGGACCGAGCCAGGTCACGTGGCGCTGTATGTCCGCGCCCTGACTCCGGGAACCGCCGCGGGCCGCCTGGAACTGCGCCTGCAGGTCGGGAACCATCCGCCGCAGCTACTGGAACCAGGCGACGCGGGTCGCCTGCTACCGCCGCCTGGTTGGCCCGCGGGCGCCACGGTGGTGCAGCGCTTCGATCTGCCGACCGCGTCCAGCCCGCAGCCAGCGAGCGTGCTGCAACTGCGCGCCGTGCAAAGCGATGGCCAAGCGTGCGCCGCGGCCGCGCCTCTGGCCTGGCCACCCCGACCTTGAGGCGCCAATCGCGCGCCTGCCCAACAGGAGACCTCGCATGTCCGCTCCGACCCAAAGCAATCGCGATCGCGCTCTTTCCGAACCGGCCCTGGCTCTGGCCAACGCCATCGAGGCCGAGCTGAAGCGCCTGGGCTGGTGGTCCAGCGAGCCCTTGCCAGCGGAAGTATTTGAGAATCCTGGCGCTTTTGGCAGCCGGACCATGAGCCCCGGCCAGTGGTTGCAGCACATCTTGCTCGAGCGGGTGCGATCCACAGCCACCGGCGACGGCCATTTTCCGCTGGGCAGCAGCGTGGCGCTCTGGGCGATCCGCGAGTTCGACGGGTACGACGACACCGGCGACCTGACGGGCCTGCTATCGCGGTTTGACGCGCTGTTCGAGCCGGACTGGTGGGCAGCGGCTGCGGGTTGGCACCCCAATCGCCTGCATTTTCTGCAGGATGCCAGCTACCTGGACGGCGCCGAGCTGTTCGCCTTGCCCGGCGCCGACGCGGCGGAAGTCGACCAGCAAATCAACGAGCTGTCGGTCTTGCTGGACAACGGCGCCAACGTGAACAAGGGCCACCCCAAGAGCGGCCGCACCGCGCTGCATGTGGCGATCGCCTTTGGCTGCGACCGCGCTGAGCAGTGGCTGCTGGAGCACGGCGCCGATCAACTCCAAACCGACAAGGCGGGCCGCAACGCCGTGGACTGGCGGATCCTGAGGCTGGTGGGGCGCTTGCGCCGCATCCTGCCGGACGTGGCGGCGGTGCAGAGCGCGCGCATCGCCCAGCTGTACTTCCCGCTGCAGCGCAGCTTTACCACGCCGCTGGTGGCGCTGGAGCTGACGGGGCCGGTCGATGGCGGCCTCTTGGCGGCCCTGCCGCCCACGGATCCAGCGATTTTTACGGTGCTAGGCGAGGATGCGGTGTCGCGGCTGACCGGGCTGGGCGCGCCGTTTTGGCAAAGGGGCAGCGGCGACTAGGCAAGGCCGGTCAACGGCGAGCGGCCGGTCGCGCCGGCCAGGCCGTGCGTGGCGCGACGCATTGACGGCCCAAGAAGTTTGTGCCAATTCGCCGCGCGGGCGCCCACTTCCCGCTGCTGGGGCTGCGGCCCGCCCAGGTGAACTTGAACCAGCCTGCTTCGAACCTTGACCCCGGCGCAACCGCCGCGCCCCTGACGCGCCTGGACGAGGTGCTGCGCGACAATGCCGGCACGCTCATCCCCACCACCTGGGTGTGGCGCAGCGCCGACTTGCCCGCCGCGATGCGCACGGCCTTTGCCCAGGGCGGCAGTGTGATGCTGATCGGCGCCCAGACCAGCGCCACCAACAATTTTGGCCGGGCCCTGCGCCAGCGCCCGGAATTGGCCAGCCCCGAGCCGGTCATCGGCATCCAACCCCTGACCTTGAACGCCGCGCCGGGCGAGCCCGTGCCCCAAGTGACCGATCGGGCCGTGAGCGAGCCAATGCTGAGCAACCAGCTGCAATTGCTCCGTGATCTTGAAGGTCTGGGTCGCCACGTCGTCCGCGCTGGCGCCGGCACCACGTTCACGCAGATCAACGCGCTGCTGCGGCAAGAGCTGGGCGACGATCCCAAGTGGGATTTCTGCGTACCGATCGACCTGACCACGACCGACATCGCGCACGCCGGTGCGGTCTACGCGACAGGTGCCCAAGGTCCGTCGCGACTGCGCGTGGCCGAGGTGGCGCGCGCAGCGACCCTTTGCACCGGCGAGAGGCTGCAGCGCCTGGCGACTCCAAGCGAATTGGCCGGACACCAGGGCCTGTGGGGCATGACGGGCGCGCTGGTCGACCTGGAGCTGCGGGTGTTCCGCCGACCCAAGCACCGCTTTGGCTTCTTTGTCCCCCTGACCCGCAGCGCCGACGGCAGCTGGATCGAGCAAGTGGCCGCCGTGCTGGCGCTTTTGCGCGACGCGACCACGCTGCATTTGCGCGACGGCCAGCTTTGCTCGGATTGGCAGCACGGCCTGATCGACGGCGCCGAGGTGTTTGCCCGCGAGACCCTGGAACTGGTGGCGAACACGACCCTGCCCGCCGGGCCCAACCGCATCGCCGCGCAGAAGATCCTGCAGCTGATGCAGGCGCGCGACCGCGGCGGGCCGCCGGTGCCCAGCAGCGACTTTGCCATCTACCTGACCGGCAACGCCGATTTTGCCGATCTGGACGAGTTCTTGGGCGATGTCGCCAGCCCGCTGGCTCGCCTGCTGGACTATTCGGAGCACAAAGAGCGCTTCGTCCACGCCGCCGGCATCAAAACCATCGACGACGAGCGCAGTTTTGAAGAGATGCGCCTGTTGCGCGAGTCGTTTGCCGACATGGCCCGCCAGCACGCCAAGCGCCGCGAACCCGGCCAGGCCAAGCCGTTTTCCGAGTCGACGGACATCAACTGCTACGTGGATGCCCAGGCCGCGCGGGCGATGGATGTCGAGGCGCTGCGGGCAGCCTTCCGTTTGATTCTGCAGCCTTACTACGCCTATGAGATGCGGGTCCGCGATCTCGCCGAGTTGGGCAAATCGGTCGGCGTACAAGTGACGCTGACGCGCTATGGGCATCTGAATCCGCGCTCGACCAACCTGCACACCCGCGTCACGGTGCACGCACCGCAAGATGCGATTCATGCTCAGATTTACCAGCAAGTGGTGCAGCGCGCCCGCGACAACTTGGTGCGGGTGCTCAAGGACCTGGCGGTGGCCAACCCGGCGATCCGCGTCGAAGGCGGCGAAAAGGGCAAGATGACGCCCGAGGCCTGGGAACTGGCCGGTCCCGAGCTGCGCGCGCAGACCGTGGCCCTGCTGGCGGCGGCCGACGTGCGCCTGCAGCCGCACCTCAAGGGCGAGTGGGCCGAACAGGTCGCACGCGTCCGGCGGCAGCACGCCCAGCCGATGTTTCCCTTGTAGCCAGGGAGGTTCCTTGCGGCCTCAGGGCGGGCTCGTCCACGCCGCCCAGCCGCCTACCGCGCCCATGACCAGCAGCGCCACGCCGAACAGGGGCTCTAGCACCGCGACGCGCATCCCAATTGCCAGGCGCGCGCCCACATAGGCCAGCGGGATCGACCCCGCCGCGAAGAGCGCCACCACCGGCCAGCTAACGTGCCCCAAGTGCACGTGGACCGCCGTCCCCGGCAAGGCCAGCGCCGTCGACGCGAGCAGCGAGGTGGCAAACGCAGCCTTCAGGGGCAGCCGCAACACCCGCACAAACAGCGGGGCCAGCAGCACACCGCCGGAATTGGCAAGAAGGCCGGATAGGTAGCCCACCCCCGCGCCCACCACCAGGCTGCGCCAGAGCAGAGTGCGCTGGGCCAGGGGGGCATCGGCCTCGGAAGGCTCGTGGTGCGCCTGCGCCAGAGTGGCTGCCCCCAAGCCGGCCACCAGGGCATTGCTCAGCAGCAACAGGGCCTTGCCGCCCAACCAGTGGCTCGACCACGCACCCAGCAGCGTCGCCGGCACACCGGCCGCCAACGTCGCCACCAGCACGGGCCCCACGAGCAAGCGCGACCGCCAATACGCCAGACTGGCCGCCATGGTACTGGGAATCGCGGCTGGCAGCGGCGACGCGACCGCGAACATCGCCGGAACGCCAGACAGCTGCAGCATCGTGGTGGCCATAGCGCTGCCACCCTTGCCGAACAAGCCGCTGGCCAGGCCGGTCACCATGCCCACGACCAGCACGCGCCAGTCGGCCTCGCCGGACCAGGGCATCGCAGACTCCGGCGCAGCCCGCGCGCCTGGGACCAGCATAGCCGATGGCGACTCTGGCGTCGCCACGCTGCGTTGACAAGCTTGGCCGCGCACCTAGCTTCAAGGCAGGGCCAGCCAGACCCGCAGTCGCTTGGGCAGCATGGCGACCGTCGCGCCCAATTCAGTAGTTCGGCAAGGTGTTCCCGCCCGCCGCGACGATTGGCACAGCTTGCCCCCCGACCAGGCTCTGAAAGCACTCAGCTCGGCGGTTGATGGGCTGGACGCCGCACAAGCCCTTGACCGGCAACGGGCCTTTGGCCCCAACGAACTGGCCCAACGCGATCGCTCGCCGGTGTGGCGGCTGCTGCTTGCGCAGTTCAAGAACGTGATGTTGCTCACGCTGCTGGCCGCCATGGCGCTGTCCGTGGCGATGGGCAAGACCGGCGAGGCGGTGGCCATCGGCGTGATCGTCCTGTTTGCCGCCGGGCTAAGCTTTGCCCAAGAATTCAAGGCCGAACGCGCCATCGCTTCGCTGCGGGCCCTGTCCGCGCCGCTCGCCACTGTGATTCGCGAGGGCGACTGGAGGCGTCTGCCCGCCCGCGAGGTGGTGCCCGGCGACATCTTGGTGCTGGCCGCTGGCGACCGTATCCCGGCCGATGCGCGCTTGATCGAGGCCGCCAACTTGCGCGTCGACGAGTCGGCGCTGACCGGCGAGTCTGTTCCTGTGGAGAAACAGCTTGCTAGCCTGGATGCCGCCGCGGCCCTGGCCGAACGCACCAACATGGTTCACGCGGCGACCACGGCGGTGTTCGGCCGCGGGCTGGCGGTGGTGACGGCCATCGGCTCGGCCACGCAAGTTGGTCAAATTGCAGGGCTGATTGCCCACGTGCGCGAGCCGGCGACGCCGCTGCAGCGCGACCTGGACCGCGTGGGCAAGCAACTGCTCCGCGGCAGTCTGGCGGTAGTCGCGGTGGTGGTCCTGTTTGGCTTGCAGCGCGGGCAACCGCTTGCCGATATGGTGATTTTTGGCATTGCCCTGGCGGTGGCGGTGGTGCCGGAGGCGCTACCTGCGGTGGTCACCGTGTCGCTGGCCCTGGGGGTACAGCGGTTGGCCCGGCGCAACGCGGTGCTGCGGCGGCTGGCGGCGGCCGAGACGCTGGGATCGACCACCGTCATTTGCACCGACAAGACCGGCACGCTGACCCGCAACGAAATGACGGTGCGCGGGCTGTGGCTGGCCGGTCAGGACTGGCAAGTCGGCGGCGCGGGCTACAGTGCCCAGGGCGGCTTTGCCATGCAAGACCTGGCGTTGCCCCCTTCGGCGCTGGTCCGCGAATTGGCGACTGCGGCGGTCCTGGCCAGCGATGCGCATTTCGAGGCCGGGCAGCCCGCCACTGCGAGCTCGCTGCGCGGCGATCCCACCGAGGGGGCGCTGCTCGTGCTGGCCCACAAGGCCGAGGTCGACGTGTCCGCGCTCCGGTCCGCGGCGCCGCGTCTGCGCGAGCAGCCGTTCACGTCGGAGAGCAAGCGCATGGCCTGCGTCCATCAAACCCAAGACGGCGTCCGGACTTTTGTCAAAGGCGCCCCCGAGGTCGTGGTGAGTCAGTGCACCCATTGGGCGACCGACCAAGGGCCGGCTGTGCCCTTTGAACCGTTGGATCTCGACCGAGCCCTGGCGGCGGCCCGGCGCATGGCCGACGGCGCGCTGCGGGTCATGGCGATTGCCTGGGCCCACGGCGACGTGTTAGAGGCGGGTGGTCCCGCGCTGACACTGCTGGGTCTGGTCGGTATGGACGACCCGCCGCGGGCCGAGGCGGCCGAATCGGTGGCCCGCTGCCAGACGGCCGGCGTGCGCGTGGTGATGATCACGGGCGACCACCCCGCCACGGCGGCTGCGGTGGCCCGCGAACTGGGTATCTTGAAGGACGGCCGTCTGGTCACGGGCGCGGAGTTGCAGGCCCTGACGGACGCCGAATTGGCGGAACAAGTCAACCGCATCGCGGTATTCGCTCGCGTGGCTCCGGCCGACAAGCTGCGCATCGTGCAAGCCTTGCAGGCGCGCGGCGAGGTGGTGGCGATGACCGGCGACGGCATCAACGATGCCCCCGCACTAAAGCGCGCCGACATTGGCGTGGCCATGGGGCGCGCCGGCACCGACGTGGCCAAAGACGCCGCCGCCATGACCTTGACGGACGACAACTTCGCCACGGTGGTCGCGGCGGTCGAAGAGGGCCGGGCGATCTACGACAACATCAAGAAATACTTGATGTACCTGCTCTCGTCGAACACGGGTGAACTGGGCTTGATGGTCGGCGCGACCCTGCTCGGCTGGCCACTGCCCTTGAGTGCGATCCAGTTGCTGTACGTCAACCTGGCCACCGACGGCCTGCCGGCGTTGGCCTTGGCGCTCGATCCGCCGGCCGGGGACATCATGCGGCGCCGACCGCGCCCGGTGGGCCAAGGGATCTTTACGCCGACCGTGGTGAAACTGATGCTCCTGGGCGGGCTTTGGTCCACTGCGGTCAATTTGGCGCTCTACCATGCGGTATTGACGCGAAGCGGCGACCACACCGCGGCCGCCACGGTGACTTTCTTGTCGCTGGTGGGCATCCAGTTTCTCAAGGCCTACACCTTCCGGTCGCAAAGCCACTCCACACTGCACAAACCGTTTCGCAATCGCTGGCTTAACTGGGCAGTGGCTGGCGAGCTGCTGGCCCTGGCGGCGTTGTACGCACTGCCAAGCCTGCGCCAAGCGCTGGACATGGCGCTGGTCCCAGCGAGCGACTTGTTGTTGGCCCTGGGCGTTGCCATCACCGTGGTTCCGGTACTGGACGCAGCCAAGTGGTGGTTGGGCCGGTCGGGCCGTTCACCCGACAAGCGCTTGCCGGCCAGGACGAATCTGGCCCGCAGCCCGCAGTAGCCGGGCGCGCGATCCCGGCCGCAGCCGCCAACTTGGTGAACCTGTCCCTGGGCAGACGCCCGTGGCCGGCCGTAGACCGCCAGTATTCCGGCTTTTTGCACAGAGCGGACGACACCTGCGCGGCCCGCGGCGAGCAAGCCGTTCAGTAGCGTGAAGACAACTTGCTGGATCGGGGGCAACGCTGTAGCCTCGTAGAACGGCTATGCCGAATGCATTTGGGGGAGCCTCGTGGTCTCTATCGACCCGAATTCTGGCCAGCCCAATCCCGACGACTTGGCATCCGCGCAGACGATCGACGAATCCGCGGAGGTCGAGTCGGGGCGCGTCGCGCGGTACCGCTCGCCTGCCCATGCGCTTGGCTCGACGCCGATTGCGGCAACCCGGCAAGATGGCGTAGGTCCGTTGGCGTCCACGGCGCGCTTGCGGGCCACGGCCCTGGGCAATTGGCTGACCGGCGCGTCCCCGCCCAGTCCGTCCCGGCGGCGACTGTTGCTGGGCGGCTGGTGGGTCTTTGTGGCGATGGCGTTGATCAGCAATTTCGTTGCGATTCCCTACCGGCGCGACGAGATGTTGACGGCGTGCCAAGCGCCCGCGCATTGCGCCATGGGTCATACCAATTCCGTCCGAATCGGATCGAAAACTCGAGCGATTCTTCGGGCCCGAACCGGGGTCCCCGCCTGATTCTCGCCAGTTGCAGAACGGGTCAGAGAAGCCGTACAGGCGCGAGTCAGGTGGGGTGCGTATGATACGAACCCCACCTGATTCACACTCGGACTGTTTCGCTGAGCGGGCCTGCACCCAGCGAGAATCACGCCGGAACTCCGATGCGAGCTCGGCGATTCGCGCATCCAACGGCGGCAATTCCCAGCAGAGGGCGAGGCGCCCGTCGAATTCCGTCGACGTGTGCAGCACGGCGGTCGCCCACCAAGGTTCGCGCCGCAAGCCGAGGGGAGCGATCGCCCCAAGCGAGGGGTCGGGACGATCGCGGGTTGCAGGGGGAGGTGCCCTCGCGGCCGCGCCACCTGCCGAACAGCCGAGCAGGCGGCGCAACCCGAGAGCTTCCGTCCAGTTTGCCTTCCCAGCCAAAGGGGGGGGCGGGCTAGGTCAAGGCACGCGAGGACGATGCGTAGAAACGGGGACTAGCTGAGCGCGGGTGCAGGTCCAGTCTCTGGGAATCCTAAGATTCGATTGGGATCTGGACCTGCACCGTGGCGCACTGGTCAGGCGCGAAGCCTGGCACCGAACAGCTTAGTTGTGGACCACGCCGATGGCGGCGATACGGCCGGGGCCGTGGCAGAGCAGGCACTGCTCCTTGATGGCGCCCTTGGCGAACGTGTTCGCGCGGGTGTCGTAGAAGCGACCGCCAGCGGCCTGCATGTGGTCGATGGCCGGGGCGTTGTCGTGGCAAGCCGCGCAAGCCGCAGTGATCGGCGTGCTGACCAAGGTGGTGTCCTTGGCGGCGGTGATGACGCCGGTCGCGTTCGACACGCTGAAGCCCGCACCGTAGTCCGTGGTGTTGTCGGCCAACACGTAGGGCGAAATGCTGAAGTAGCCAGTCGGGTTGGTGACGGGGTCGCCATTGTACTTGCCCTGACCCACCGTCGACACCAGCATGTTCGGCAGCGCGTTGCTGGTCGCGGTGTTGCTGAAGTCGAACATGCCAGCCACGTGGCAAGCGGTGCAGTCGCTGAGCGGACCGGCGAACTCGACGTACGAGTAGTTCTGGGTCGGCGAGACCGCGTGCCAGGTCAGCGGGATGGTGCGCTTGCGGGCGCCGTGGATGCCGTGGATGAAGTCCTTGGCGTTAGCCGACCACGCCGAGCTAGTGCGGTTCGGGTTGTGGCACCAGTTGCAACTGGCGGCGTCGTTGCGCTGGCCGGCGTGGAACGACGGCAGGGCGCCCAGTTGGGTGTGGCACTTGTTGCAAGCGTTGGTGTCGACGATGACGCGGCGAGCAGCCCAGCTGTTGCAGGCGGCGGTCGTGCTGCAGGTGCAGGACTTGGTCGCGGTCGAGGCGCACAGCGTGTTGACGCCGTTGATGACCTGGTAGCCGTAGGTCTGCGTACCGGTGGTGACGGCGGTGTTGGTCGCGGCCAGCCAGACGTTCGGCGCGGCGACGATTAAGCCGCCCGACTTGAGGGCCAGGCCCCAGGCATCCTTGACCGTCGTGTCCTTGACCGGGTACTTGGGCAGGTTGGTCTGGGTAAAGGGCTGGGTCGAGGTCAGGCCATAGGTGTAGCCCACGCCGCCGGTCAGCATGCTGGCGTCGTCGCCGATCTTCACCTGGAACAGCTTGACGGTGTAGTAGCCGGTGGTGGCATCCAGCGCCAGCGAACCGAGCGGAACCTTGCAGACCGCCGGGTTGCTGTTCAGGCCGTCGCCGCAGGTGCAGGGCGCCGAAGTGGTGCAATCGGTGGTGCCTTGCTTGCCCTGGGTGACCGTGCCGGTCTTGATGTCGCTGGTCAGGCCGGCCCACACGCTCTTGAGGTAGGCGCTGCCGCTGGCGTTGAAGTCCGCCGGCATGCTGATCCCGTCTTGGGGCACGGCCCACACGAAGTAGGCGCTCGGCGAGCCGACGAAGTTGGGCATCATCTCCGTGACGCTGCCGGCGGCGTAGGTCTGGAAGACCACGTCGGTGCCGTTCTTCTTGATCTTGAAGACGATCTGCGGACGACGCACGGTGCCGTCGAGCCAGGTACCAACCGACTTGACATCGTAGGTCAGGACATCCGCGCCCGTGGGGACGGTCTTGCTGGCGGCCAGGTAGGCGGCGTTGGTGTTGTTGTTGATGCTGGGGCACGCGGTGGTGGTCGCCTGGCCAGCCATGTCCAGCGAGTTGCACGGATTCGGCTTGTCGACGGGCACGTGGTAGCCGGCGATGTCGGTGTCCGAGTGGCAGGTGGTGCAGTCGTTGTCGGTCTTGGCGCCGCCGCTGTGCTGGCAGAGCTTGCGGAAGCCGGTGGCCGGATCGATGGTCTGGGCCTTGTCGGCGGCCGAGTTGCACTTGGCCAGGGTGGTGTCGGTCATGCTGACGTTGTCGTGGCACGACGTGCAAGCGTTGATGTTCGGGCGGGTCTTCCACTGATCGGCCTGCAGGCTGTTGGCGTGGCAGACGTTGCAGTTGCGGACATCCTGCGGGAACGGGAACTTGATCGCGTGGAACAGGTTCGCCGGGTTGATGTCTTCGCTGAAGTGCAGGCGGTGAATGAACACGCCCGCGTCGGCGGCGGGGTTGGCCGCGCCGGTCGAGCTCAAACGACCGTTGTGGCACACGGCGCAGTAGTTGCCTTCCACGCGGCCGGCGCCGTGGAAGCCCGACGAGACGGTGTTCTCGGGAGCGAAGCCGCGGTGGCAGGCGCTGCAGCTGGCGGTGGCGACGAGCTCGCGACGAACCGGCGTGCCCTTGCCGCTGGGGATGAAGGCGTATTCCTTGTTGATCGCCTTGAAGGTCGCGGTGTTCTGCGTGTAGACCGTGTCGACCTGACGGGTGGCCTGGATCCACAGGGTGTGGGTCACATCAGCCTGGGCGGCGTCGTACTTCACGCCCTTGGGGCCCTTGGCGGTGTCGGCGGTCGGGAAGGTGTAGGTGTAGTCGCCGGGGGCGTTCTGCTTGAACGTGCCGTAGCCGGTCGAGGCGCCGGTCGAGTCGACGGCAGGCTTGCAGTCGGTGCCGAGCGGGCTGAACATGGTGGGGTTGTAGACGGTCGGCGCGCTGGACGAGGCCGACTTGGTCAGCATGACGTAGGGCAGCAGCTTGCCAGCGGCGTTGGTGGCGTTGTAGGCCAGGCCGAACGAGGGGCGGATCACGGTGTTCAGCGAGTAGCCGCCGCACACGTCGATGGCGTAGCCCTTGTCATCGGTCATGGTGAAGTTGACCACGATCGGGTCGGCCGCGGCCGTGCTGATGCTCTTGATCGTGATGTTGATGCCGGTGCTGGCGGTCGACAGGCCGTTCAGGCCGTTCGTGCCGTTGGTACCGTTCGTGCCGTTGGTGCCGGCCTTGCCGTCGGCCACGGTGGCGCTGGTGCCATCGCCGCAGCTCACGGTCTTGGTGCCGTCGCCGTTGTCCTTGACGGTGCAGCCCTTGCCGTCGGCGCCGTTCTTGCCGTCGGCCACG
>JBBISH010000140.1:0-14892 GCA_037441385.1 Myxococcales bacterium | reverse complement strand
CTAGAGGTCGCCGCAGGGAGAAGGGCCCCAGCGGTCGCCCGAAGGGTGAACGGGTCGCCCCAGTGGGGCAACCCGTAGCTGGGACGACGCAGCAACGCCGAGTTGCGCCCAAAGCGGCGGATCGGGGGTGTGTCGTGTTCTGGTCGGATCGGTTGCTGCGACCTATCGGGCCTACGCGACTGCCTGGATCCACACCGCAGGTGCCCACCAATAATCGCACAGCGGACTTACGTCGACCTGGGCAAAGCCGGCCGCCAACAGCTCGGCCCGCCAGCGCGCGGCGCTTTGCTCGTAGTTGGTCGCGGGTCGCCCAGAGTCGAACGCGCCAAACAGCACGGGCATCAAGAACCCTTGCGAAACCGACGAGTAGACTTCTGGTTCGCTGGCGTATTCGGCCAGACCACGCCGGTAGCGGCGGGCGCAGTGGGCGGCCCGCTCGGCCACGGTGGTCAGCTCGGGCACGGCAAATTCCACCAGCACCAAGCGCTCAGTCCGCTGCGCCAGGGCCTGGAACAGCGGCGCCCGCTCGGCCGATGGCAATGACTGCAGAGCAAAGGTGGCCTGCACCAACTCCCAACGCGGCTGGCGCGACTCGGCCAGAAAAGTCTGTGCCGTGGCCTGCACTGCCGTGGTGCGCCCGCCTGGTCCCAGCGCCACGTTGGCCAACTCGGCCTGCAGTTGGGCGAAAAGCGCCGGCGATGGCTCCACCGCGGTCAGTGCGACGCTCGCCCCAGCCAGCGCCGGCAGCACCGCCCGGCCGTCGCCGGTCCCCAAGTCGCAGACCTGCGCCCCTGGCATGGTCCTATAGGTGGCGGCCAAGCGCGCGCTGGTGGCCTGGTACAGCGCCACGTTGCCGCCGCCGCGGACGAAGGCCACGAAGCCGCCAGGGTCCATGTAGACCCCCTGGTGCTCGCGCTGCTGGCGGGCGCGCAAGTACTGGACCGCGCTGTGGGCGAGCAAGTCGCCGTCGTCTTCGCTTGCCGCGCGTTCGGCCCACGCCAAGGCTTGGGTTGGGTCATTGTCATGATAACTGACAAGACATTTACTCATAGCGTCAACAGCCTTCAACACGCCGTCGAGGGGCTTGGCGTACCGGACCTGCTCCTGGCCATCGCAGCGCCCGGGATCGCGTTGGCGCGCGCCGTCTGGCCGCCAGCCGTGGTGGCGGTAGAAGTCGCGGGCGCGGAGGTTGCTTGCCAGCACCCAGAGCACGGCATGCGCAAATCCAGCTTGCCGCAAGCCCGCTTCCGCTTCGGCGAGCAGCGCCCGCCCGGCCCCGGTGCCGGCGGCGGACTCGGCGACGTACAGGGCCGACAGCTCGCCGTGGTCGCCCGGCAACTGGGCGTCGCGCGCCTTGCCGGCCGCGGCAAACCCTACGACCTGACCGCCGCGCTCGGCCAGCCAAACACTTTGCTCGGCGCCGGGTTGCAGCCACTCCTGCCACTGACTGGTGCGGTGCGCGACGCTGCGGGCTGCGACCTCGGCCGGCGACAGCAACCCGCGATAGCCCCATCGCCAGCCGTCGACATGCACGGCCGCCAAAGCCGCAGCGTCCGCAACAACCGCACGGCGCAACAAGAAGCCAGTGTCGTCGTGGTCCATGGCCCACCTCCGCGCTGGGGTTGTACTCGGGTTGGCGATGCGGGGCAATCAAAGGCGCCAGAGGATCGAAGAGAGGCTCGCTGCAGGCCAACTCCCGGTCGCGGGTGGCCGTTGCCCGTTCAACCGCCGCCACTCGTCCCCGGCGGGGCGCGCGCCCTAGCCTTCTGCGCTCAGCCCGCTTTGCGGCCCGTCGCTTCGGCGCGGTGAGCGACGACCTCCAGGATCACCCGCTGCAAGTCCCACATCACAGCCTGGGACCACAGGCCAGCGTAGCCATTCAGCGTCGTGGTCAGGCGATGGCGACTCGACAGGTGCAGCTCGGTGTGGCCGGCGTCCACGGGGACCAACGTGTAGCGGCCGTCCAGCACGTCGAAATAGCGCCCGCCGACCCGCACGTGCTCGTCCAGCGCTTCGGCCGGGGCCTGCTCTGCGGCGATGGCAAAGGCCAGCGTCTTGCCCGGCTGCCAATCGGTCACGGTCTCGCGGAACACCAATCCGCGCTCGAAACGAGCCATGCGCACGCCGCCCAGGCGCTGGTCCGACAGCGTCGCCTCGATGGGCCGCGGCAAACCGATGCGATGCGCCAGCGACTCGGGCAGCTCGGCGGGATCGATGGCCGGCACAGACGCGATCTCGCGCCATACCGCGTCGGCCGGCGCAGCGATGACGCGGACGTTTTCGACCTGAAACTCCGCTGTTCCCGCGCCCACATGTGGCTCCACCAGCCCCATCACCAGTGGCAGCGCCGCGGCCACGGACAGCGCCGCAGGATCGCCCTGCCGCCGCCGCAACCAGCGCCTGCCGCCCCACATCGCCAGGCCGCCCAGCGAACTCATGGCCAAGAACACGGGCGCAGCCATGGCCACGCAGATGCTGCCCTCCAAGAACGTCAGCATCGCCCCAAGCATGGTCGCCGCACAGGCGAGCCACGGCGCGATCAGGGCGCGCTTCCACGTGATCGGGCCGTGGCGATCGAGCGACCACACCACCACCGCCCCAGTGGCCGTGGGCACACCAAACAAGAATGCACTGCTCATCACCCCGGCCAACACATCGCCCCAGGGAGCGCCGCGGTCGGGCAGCGCAAATACGATCCGCAGCGGCAAGGCAAAGGCCACGCCCACCACGGTGCTGATCAGCAATTGCCGCCGCGAAGTGGAGAAGAAAGCCACCGTCGACCAACTGCACGACAGGGCGTGCGCTGCTCGGGTCATCGGCGAGGACGGCGGGTTCGTCAAGCAGATGCCGCAAAACCAAGTAGAATTGCAGGTGGAAGTACAGCTCTGTGCGCGCACCACCAGCTTGGCGCCTGTGCGTGTCTTTGGCCCGAGCTGCAGCCGGCGAGATTCAGGAGGCGCATCGGCTCCAGACGTGGTGCGAGGCCGCTGCCGGTCGATCAGGCAAGGCTGAGCGGCGGAAAAGCAAGTTGGGCCGACCCTACCCTACGGAATAGATAGGGTTCGCCGCGTGTTGGCGTGCGGCAGCCCATTTGCACCTGCACGGAGCCCGCCATGAATAGCCTTTCCTATCGCAGCGCCCACCCCAGGTGGGCTGCCTTCCTGCTCACTTGGGCACTCGCCGCGCTCGCCGGTTGCGCCACCACCGATATTCCCCAGGCCTACCGCGGCATGGAGTTCCGCCGCACCGGGTTGCTGGCGCTCTACAGCGGCGGCAAAGGCTTTGTGCCCGAAGTCTTGAACCCAGGGAGCTATTTCACCGGCATTTACAACAGCCTGTTCATGGTGGACTGCTCGATGAGCACCGTCCGCGAGCCGCTCACCGCCTTGACCAAAGACGGCGTGCAGTTTGGCATCGACATCTACATCCGCTACTCGGTGGACTGCAGCGACGACGCGGTGCGCGGCGTGCTGACCCAGGTGACGCCGGACCAAGGCGACGCCATCACTTCGGGCAAGATGTACGCCACGTTTGTGCGGCCGGCAGTGGCGTCGGCCGTGCGCGAAGTCGTGTCGCCGCTCAAGGCCAACGAACTCAACGACCGCCGCGAAGAGCTGCTCGACGGCATCCGCAAGAAGGTGTTGGCACTACTAGACGGGCGCGAGCACCGCTATGTCAAAGTCCACGAGGTCAATTTGTCCAACCTCGACTTCCCCGACGCCATGGACGCGGCCAACGTGGATCGCGCGGTGCAGTCGGTGCTGCGCGACAAGGCGGTGGCGGCGCGCGAACGCGTCACGGCCGAGATCGAGACCATGCGCTTGCGCCAAACCCTGGCCGAAAAGGAGAGCGACAGCGAGGCGGCCAAGATCGATCGCATCGGCGCGGCCTTGCGTCGCAACCCTGAGTTCTTGCAGTACGATCTGCAGCAGAAGATGCCCGAGATTTACCGCACAGCCGGCGCGCAAGGCAACATGGTGATCGCCGCACCCGAGCCCCACATCACCATGCCGTCGGTCCGCGGTCGCCGCAGCGGCGCTGAGCCCGCCCGCGAACCCGCCATCGAGACCCCCGACGACGCCGCCCGCCAGGGTCACGGGCCACCGGCGAGTCGCCCCAACCCGGTGCAGGGCCACGACGATCGGCGCGCACCGCGCGATCCGTGACCGCGCGAGCCAGCGACGACCCTTGCTGATCGACTTGACCTGGGTCATCCTTGGGTCTCGCTCAACCAGCAGCCTTGGGGGCCCGCGTGCTCGGTCTACGATTTGCGACGATGTGCGCGGGCTTGCTCGCGGTCACTGCCTGTGGTTCCTCGCCAAGCGGCAGCACGAGTGCCCCCGCCGACAGCGCCGGTTCGGCCGACAGCGCGGCCAGTGCGGACACCGCGGCTGCAACCGACACGTCGGCTGAAACCGAACGTGTCGCTGGCGACGTGGCGGTGGGCGGAACGGTGACGGGCGAGCCTACCGCGGATTCCGTGGCCTACACGGGCACCTTCGGTCTCTCCACCGGCTACGCCACCTTGACCATCGCCGGCAAGGCGCGCCGCGTCTATGTCTACGTGCCCGCCAACCACGCGGCCAAGCCGCCACTGGTGGTCGCGTTGCACGGGACCGGCGGCAACGCCGACGACGACGCCCACCAGGCCGCGCTGGGCGAGCTGGGCGTGCTCGATGTGGCCGAAGCGCAGGGCTTTGTGGTGGTCGCCCCCCAATCCACCGACGACGGCGGCACCAACGCCGACCACGAATACGGCGGCCCAGGCTGGCGCTTTGACGGCGACGCCGACAGCAACCCCGACTTGCTCGTCACCCGCGCCGCGATCCAAGAAGCGCGCCGCGTGCTGAACATCGACGCCACCCACGTGTACGTGGTCGGCCACTCGAACGGCGCGTTCTTCAGCTACTTCGTCGCCATGCGCCTGGCCAATCGCATCGCGGCTTTTGCCGAAAACTCAGGCGGTTTGATCCCGTGTGGCCAGCGCGTCGACTGCCCGTTCGCCAAGCCCGGTACCACCGATTGCGCCAGCCTGCTCGCCGCCGCCCCCCAGGCATGCCAATGCGCCATTGGCCCCACGCCGTTCCCCACCGTCAAAGCCAGCGGCCGGGTGCCGCAAGGCTTCTTGAAGCACAACAGCGACGATAGCATCGTCTCGCCCGTCTATTCGTGCCGCCTGGCCGAGCACCTGGGCAACCGCGCCAGCATCACCTTGGGCAGTGCGGGCGACCACGGCGTCACCGACGACTTCATGAACAAAGCCTGGGCGTTCTTGGCCGCACGGTCGCTGGCGGATTGATACCGAATCGGCCCAATTGGCTCGAAGGACTCGGCCATTCTTCGGGCCCAAAGCGGGGTCCCTGCCTGATTCTCGCCGGTTGTAGGCCGGGTGCGCAGGAAGCGGTCGAGAATCTTGGCGCTTTTCGACCCAAGGGCTCCCAACGAGACCCGACCTCAGGGCCGCAGCTGCCGCAGCACTGCCGGCCCATCGCTGCGCGTGTAGGCCACGACCAACGTGCCATCGGGCCGCACGGCCAGGGACGGCGAGGTGTAGGTGCCGGTGTAGGCCGGTGCGACGTTGACGATCGCGGTCGGCGCGACGGCAAGTCCGCCGGTGTACGGCAGTTTCCAACGGGCCACCGCGATCTCGTTGCCCGCGGCGGTGGGCGTCGACCAGGCAAAGGCGAGCACGCCCGCCCCGTCAATCAACGCGGCGCTGCGGCGGACCGGCTGCTCGGCCACGTTGTCCATCGGCATCGAGGGCGCCACTTGGAAGGCACTCCCGCTGGCAGCCAGCGTCGCCACATCGAACGATTGGGCCCACACGGTGCCGGGTATCGCGCCGGAAAGGCCCTTCGCCGCCGCCCACACCACCGCGGCTAGGCCGGCCGAATTGGCGGCCAGCGTGGGATAGACCATCTGCTGCCCAACGGAGTAGGCCGAGATCGCCACCGGTCCCTTGAGGAGTGTGCAGTTGCTGTCGTAGGCCGACAGGTACACGCTGCTGGCCTGACCGCCGTTGCCGTGCATGGCGGTGATGTAGCGCCAGGTGCCGCCTGCCTTGTCGGGCGCGGCCACGACGGTCAGCGCCCCGCGACCCGTGAAGCTGCCGCCCAGCACGTCTTGCGTGGAGCCCGTCTGCTTGCCGGCCGCGTCAAAGCAGCTGATTTGCGAGGCCGCATAGCCGGGTACGCTGTCCGTGGTGATGGCGAACTGGCCATCGGGCAAGACCGCGCCGCCCACGTTGTCGTGGTTCCAGGTTCCCGAAAGTGCGACTGTCACGGCGTTGCCGGCGGGCGGCTGCATGCGCGCAGCGGCTCGCGGCCCGCCGCCGGTGTTCTGGGTCCAGACCAGCAACTCGTGACCGCCGCCGCCAATGGCCAGAGTCGGCTGGCGCATCCAGACCGAGTAATCGCTGGACCACAGCGCGGTCAGGCCGCTTGATTCGGCGGAGTTGACTCCAAGCAACGCGACGGTGCCGGTAAACGTGGCCATGCCGACAGCGTGGATGGCGCCCGACGGAGTGGCGGCCACAGCGGCAAAATTGCTGTTGGCAACACCGATTTCGGGCCGATAGAGGGCCCGACCGTAACGATCGTAGGCGATGGCGTAGCGGTGGCCGTCGGCCTGATGGTTCCAGGCGACTAGCACCGCGTCGCTGCCAACCCGCGTCGCGGTGTGCCAGCAGCCGCCATAGGTAGGTAGGGTTCGCATCCCGCCATAGGGTTTGCCGCTTGGGTCGTAGAAGCGCGCCATCAGCTTGCTGTTGTTGCAGGCGGTGGTCATGAAGCCGCCGTCCGAAAAGATGGCCCCGTAGCGCTCGGGATAGTAGTCCGTGTAGTGAATGTCGGTGGCCTCGACCTGGGTCTCGGGCACCAACTGCTTGACCGTATACGTGCCGGTATGCTCGTAGACAAGGAGGTACGACCCCGGTACGCCATACTTGTGGTAGAGCACCAGCACGCGATTGCCGTCCACCACCGCGTTGTTGACGATGTCCTCAGACTTGAGCGCCCCGGCAGCGGCGGTCACCGGCGCCCACTGGACGTTGGTCTGCAAGGAGCTCGGTTTGGCGAAGGATAGGTGGCCGTTGTTGTAATCGCGGGCATACATGGTGCCATCGGGCTCTAGAAACAGCTGGGCGGGCAAGCCGTCTGGGGCTTTGGGCACGAACAGGCCCTGGCTCGAAGCGCTCATGTAAGAGCCGGAAAACGCAGACATGGAAGGCAGGAGCCCGGCCCACGCCCAGCAACTGGCCACGCCAGCCAGGGAGCCCGAGGTCGCTTTCCAGGCGCCCAGGCCAAACATCACCGAAGGCCCGGTGTTCTCGCCGCCGGCCGACCCCATCGACTGATCGGCGCTGGTCTTGGTGATTCCGCCCCAGCCGTCGAGGAAGCGCAGGGTGAGGTAATGCGGCGCGGAAACCCCCACCGTGTCTGTCCAGACCTGCGCCAACGCCGCCTGGTTGGGCGCGGCGGGGTCGTCGGTCAGCGAAACGATCCGCGTGCCCAACTGCTCGGTCGCCTTGCTGCTAGTGGAAATTTCGGCTCCCTCGCGAACGCCATCGGGCCGCACCAAGCGGACGCGTTGCTGATCACCTGCATTTGCCGCCGCTTGCCACGCCACGGCCGCCCGCACACCCGCCAAGTTCGCGGCTGAAATGCCAAACCGGACCGTCTGGTTGGCCGGGTCGTCGTCGATGCGCGCGCCGCACTTGCTGGTGTCCGCGGCGGCGCATACGCCATTGCTGCAAGTTCCGCTCGTGGCGCACTGGTCGGGGACGCAGCTGCCGCCCTCGTTTTTTGGCGTCACCGTGCATGCCTTGGCCGCGGGGTCGTAGGCGACGGTGGCGCACGTGCCGTTCAAGGTCGCCATCAGGCCGCACAGCGCCGCGATGTCATAACTGCCAGCGCAAGTGCCTTTGCCATCGCACACATCGCTGGTGGTCTGGGCGTTGCCGTCGTCGCATGCGGTGCCGGCCTGCAGGGGCGTGCCGGCGATGCAGGTGCCGGTTTTGGCGTCGCAAGCGTTGGCTGCGCAGGCCAGCTTGGGGCACACGAGGGCGATGGCGACCGTACAGACCTTGTTTTGGCACACGTCGGTGGTGCAGGCGCTGCCATCGCTGTCGCAGCTTGCGGTGTTGGCGGCGTTGACGCAGCCGCTGTTCGGGTCGCAGCTGTCGGTCGTGCACGTGTTGGCGTCGTCGCATAGCTTGGCCGAACCCGTGCAGTTGCCGCTGCTGCAGCCGTCGCTGACGGTGCATGCGTTCTTGTCGTCGCAAGGCGTGCCGTCCAGCTTGACCTCGGCCTGGCAGCCCGTGGTGGTGTTGCAGACGGCGTCGTGGCACGCGTCGGCCTTGCCGCTGCAGTCGAGCTTGGAGCCCTGGCATGTGCCGCTCGCGCAGGTGTCTTGCGTGGTGCAGGCGTTGCCGTCGTTGCACACCCCGCCGCTGCTGGGGGCGCTGCTGCAGACCCCGGTCGCAACATTACAACTATCTGTTGTACAAGGATTCTTGTCATCACACCCCAAGTCAGACTTGCAGCATGTGGCCACGGCCGTGCCTTTGCAGCTGCCGCCGCCGCAGGTGTCGTTCTCGGTGCAGGGGTTGTTGTCGTCGCACGCGGCGGCGTTGGGTGTGCTGGTGCAGGCGCCGTCTTTGCAGCTGTCGCTGGTGCACGGATTCAAGTCGTTGCAGTTGATGGGTTGGCCGGGCTGGCAGCCCTTGTCGCTGCAGGCGTCGCCGGTGGTGCAGGCGTTGCCGTCGTCGCAGCCCGAGGTCGTGGCGGTATAGATGCAGCCAAGGTCGACGGCGCAGGTGTCGGCGGTACACGGGTTGGCGTCGTCGCAATTCAACGGCAGTCCCGCGCACTTGCCAGCGCCGCACACCGCCCCAACCACGCACTGGTTGTTGCCGCACGGCAACCCGTCGCCGCTGGGCACTTGCCCGCACTGTCCCGTCGCGGGATCGCACTGCAGCGCATGGCACTCGGCCACGGTGCCGGTGCAGACCACGGCGGTGCCGGGCTTGACCTTGCACGAGCCGGCGACGCACTGGTAGTCCCCCAAGCACTTGTTGGGGTTGGCACAGTCGGCGTCGCTGCTGCAGGCGCAAACAAAGGCGCCGCCCTTGCATTTGCCGCCTTGGCAGGTGTCGCCCTTGGTGCACGCGTCACCGTCGTCGCAGGTCAGCGTCGTCTCGGTGGCGAAGTGCACGCAGCCGTACTTGCCGTCGCACTGGTCCACGGTGCACGGATCGCTGTCTTTGCAGGCGCTGTCCACCCCTTGATGGCTGCAGCCGGTGCCCTTGTCGCAGCTGTCGGTCGTGCAGGGCAAGTTGTCTGCGCAATTCTTGGGCGACCCTTTGCACACGCCGACCTCGCAGAAGTCGCCGTCCGTACAGGCGTTGCCATCGTCGCAGGCGCCGGCCTTGGGCACGTGCGCACACCCCTTGGCCGGGTCGCAGAAATCGTCGGTGCACAGGTTCTTGTCGTCGCAGCTGGCGGTGGTGCAGAGGGGGCCGGCGTCGCCGGGTTCAGCGGTGTCTGCTGCATCGGCGGTCTCGGGCGCGTCGGGCGTGTCGGTGGCGTCGGCGCTGTCGGAACCGGCGGTATCGGCGTCCAGGCTGGCTGTATCGGCCCCGTCCGGGCCGCCATCGACCCCAACGGCGTCGGTGGCATCGGTGGCGTCGAGCGTGTCGACCGTGTCCGCGGCATCGCCCGCGTCGCCCGCCAGCGTGTCGGCAGCAGCGTCCTTGCCCAGCGCGTCGCTCAGAACTTGCCCGTCGAGCGACCCACCCACGTCTTGCATGGCATCCGACGCCGTCGCCGACTGCTCATCGAGCAACGGTGCGCGGCACGACGCCAAGCCGAGCAGTGCGACCAGAATCCCCGCCAGGCAAACCGGGTAGTCGCGCGGCCAAGGTCGGCGAACAGCGCCGGGCGGCGGACCTTGTTTGTTCATCCCTTTCTTCCTCTGGCGAGCGGTAACCGCAAGCACGCGTCCCAAATGATACTGGATCCGCTCGAATCGGATCGACAGACTCGGCAACTCTTCAGCCCAGAACCGGGATCCCTGCCTGTTTCTCGCCCGCTGCCGGACGAGTCAGAGCAGCCGAACAAGTGCGAATCAGGTGGGGTGCGTAGGATCGCGACGTCGCGTCGCCACCGCTGCCCGCACGCACAAGTTTCGCAGCCCGACCTCAGCGGAGGCGGACGGCCGCTGGGCCCGCACCGACCCCGCTTCCTGCGGGCTCGGCCACGGAGCCTACGCCCCCGGCGGACCTGCGTCAACGTTACTTGATCGCTGAATTTTCACACGAAATACTCACAGGGCCCCAGGTTCCGCGGCGCGCGACGGCCAACCGGCCGCGGGCGGCGACGCCCCCCACCAAGGCCCCTACCAGCCAAGCCACGCCAACAGGCGCGCAACGCGATAGCGGGGGCTGCCCCAAACCGCTTCGAGATTCGCCCGCGCCGCGGCTTCGTAGCGGTCGTTCAGCGCAGACGTTTTAAAGATCGCGCGCTGCTTCAACAGGTTCCCAAGGAAGCGCCCGCGGCCGATTCGCACCACCCAGGGATGGTGCCAGGCGCTGAGTTCCTCGCAGACCGCGTCGTCGTACTCCAAGAATCCCAGGACATCGGTACCCAACACCGCCAGGTCGATGTCGCGAACCAGGTCAGCGCCCGCCACCGCGCCTGCAAGCGGTTGGTCGTGCGCGGTGCACAGGACAAGGGCGACCGCATGTTCAAGGGTGGCGGCCGGCAACCCCATGTCCTTCCCGGCCTTTTGCAGCAGCGCCGCGCTTTGTACCTCGTCGTCCGGCGCACCGCGCCAAATCGCATCGTGAAAGAACAGAGCAAGTTCGATAACATCCGCATCCGGTGTCGGCATCGAATCCAGTTCTGCCAGGCAGGCCGCAAGGTGCTCGGCGGTGTGGTAGTGGCGGTGCGGTTCGCCCCAGCGCGCCAGGATCTCGCGGCTCCACGCCTGTGGCTGACCGCCAAGTCGTTCCACTAGTTCGCAAAATCGCTGTGCAAGTACCGCGCTTTGCGTCAGCGGATCCGTCTGGCCCTTGCGCCAGATCCGCCACGTCCGCTGGTCAACCGAGGCCATGGCCTGGACGATCTTGATGGCGTCAAAGCCCGGCAAGTGATCGATCAGCGCCGCAAAGACCTCGCCCTGCACCACCGAACCGGGCAATTCCAGGCAGCCTCCGTGCCACAGCAGCAGCCAGAACACGTCCTCGACAAAGGGCCCCGCACTGGTCGTGCGAAGGCCAACCGCGTCCAGTTCCTCCCAGGCGATGCTGTGGCTTTCAGTAGCAAACCCCTTCTCGTTCAAGGTGATGGCCATCGTGCCCTCCAGGCTCCGCTCGAAGCCTGGAGGTATTGTCAAAGGCATAAATTGGTTATACAACCAATCTATGGGTAGACGCAGTGTACAAGCTGAACGCCGGGCAGAACTCACCGAGGCATTTGCACGCGTGATGGCCCGGCACGGCTATGCCGGCGCAACGATTGCGGCGGTGGCCGAAGAAGCCGGCTTGGCGCCCGGTCTGGTGCACCACCACTTTGTCGACAAAGAGGATCTGCTGGCCAGCCTGCTGACAACGCTGGTCGCACGCTTCCGCAGCCGAGTCCACCTGTGCGAGGTGGGGGCGTCGCCGCTGGACGCCTACCTGGACGCAGCCCTCAAACTGGATGCCGATGCCGACCTGATCGCCGCCCGTTGCTGGGTGGGCATCGTGGCCGAAGCGGTGCGGACACCGGCCCTGTTCGCGCAACTGCGCCGGTTCGTCGATGGTGAACTCTTTGAAATCACCCGGCGCTCTGAGGGCGCGCTGGCCCCGCGCGACGCCAGTGCGTTGCTGGCCTTTGTCATGGGAGCCCTGGTGATGGGCGCGTTTGCACCGCGACACACCGCGGGCTTCGCCCGGCCGGCGGCACAGCGGTTGGCCAGGCGTTTGCCCGAGTCTCCAAGGACATAGCTCATACGCACCCCACCTGATTCACGCCTGTGCCGCTTCCCGCCCCCTTGCGCAACTAGCGAGAATCAGGCGGGGACACCGGTTCGGGCCCGAAGAATTGCCCGAGTTTTCGATCCGATTCGGACGGAATTGGTGTGAAAGGTCAGAAGCACGCCTTGGCCATCTGGTAGCAGCTCGAACCGCCTTTGCTGTCGGCCACGCACAGCCGGCCCTGGCGCATGGTGATGCCGCCGCTCGAGTTGCCCGTCGACTTCAGGTCGAGCTGGAAGAACGGATTGACCTTGAAGGTATACACCACCCCGCCCGCGCCACCGCCATTGGTGCCGGTGTACAGCACGCCGTTGTACATGACGCCGCCCTCAATCCAGTCCAAATGCACGTTCAGCTGCGTAGTGCTGAGCAGGGCGCCCGTGGCCGCGCTGAGTACGAACACGAGGTTGGGCTTCATACCACCTTGCAACTCGTTGATCGCGTAGACCTTGTCGCCATCGAGCACCACTGTATCGGCGGCCGTGCCGTACTCAAGGTAGGTCGACCAAACGTAACCCGCGCCAGGTCCCGCGACTTTGCCAACGAAGGCCCCGTTGGTCCCGATGTCGGCCGAGATGAGGTACCAGGCTTCGCTGAGCGGGTCACCCTGCAGGGAACGGATGGTCCAAATCACGGTGTTGCCGGCATTCGGTGCCGTGACAGTTGGACCGGCCACGCCGCTGGGCGACCAGCGCTGGATGACCGCTGGCGTGTTCTCGTTGACTGGGGGTTGCACGGCCCAGTACTCGTCGAAATGGGGGTGATAGCCCAAGCGCCAGCCTGCGTTGAACGGCAGGGAGCCGTCCGGGGTCCACGGCGGCAGCGCGCAAGTTCCGCCACCGCAGACGCAGCCGCTGGGGCAGTTGCTGTCCTGTAGGCAAAACAGGAGACACTGTCCGGCCTTGCAGACCTTGCCGCTGCCACAAGCGCTGCCATCGCCCGCGGCGACGTGGCTGCAGCCGCCGCCCGTGCAGCTGTCCGTGGTGCACGGGTCGCCATCGTCGCAGTTCTGGCTGGCGGTGACCTTGCAACCTTGCACGGCGTCGCAAACCTGAGTGGTGCACGGGTTGTTGTCGTCGCACACGACAACGGAACCGCCGCTGCAGCTGCCCCCGCTGCACGCCTCGCCAGTGGTGCAAGCGTTGCCGTCGCTGCAGGGCCCGCTGATCGGGCTGTGGGCGCAGCCAGTCTTCTTGTCGCAGCTGTCGGCGGTGCACGTGTTGCCATCGTCGCAGGTGATGGCCGCGCCGGTGCAGGCACCCTTGATGCAAGTGTCGGTGATGGTGCAGGCGTTGCCGTCGTCGCAACCGCCGGTCTGCGGCGAGTACTGGCACGTGCCCGCGTTGCAGGTGTCGGCGGTGCACGATTGCCCGTCGCTGCAGTCACCGTTCACGGCGCAAGGGCAGTCGGTCAGGCCCAAACCGTTGACGCGCACCAACCATGCGTCGCCGTTCGAGGTCGGGTCGCCAAAGCGGTCGCCGGCCAGCACGAAGCCCTGGCCATCGCTGACCACCGTGTGGAAGCTGCCGCCTGCGCCCACGTAGCCAAAGGGTTGTTTCCACAGCAGCTTGCCGTTGGCGTCCAGGCGCGCCACCAGGCCGTAGTAGCTGGCGAATCGGCCGCCCAGCACAAAGTCGCCGTTGGCGGCTTCCAGGACCGACTCGGCGCCGATCTCGCTTGAAAATGCGCTGGATATGCTCTTGGTCACGTCGCCGGTCGCCGACAACCACCACAGATTTGGAGTGAACAGTCCGCCCTGATTGGTGGCGTCGATCGCGAACCACGACCCATCGGCCCGCTGCACGGCACTGTAGATGAAGTCGGTTTGGCCGTTGAGGCCAAAGGTCTTGGTGGCGACCAGGTTGCCGTTGGCGTCGATCTCGGCCCAGTAGTTCTTGCCGGTTCCGCCGTAGACCGAGCTGCCGATCGCGACAAAGTGGCCGTTCGGCAACGTGCCGAGCGCCTTGGGGAACCACTCTTTGACGGCCAGATTCCACGTCACCGCGCCCGACGGCGCAACCAGCGACAGCAGACCCGTGCCGACGTTGCCGTTTGTCGGCGTCGTCGTCTGGCCGACCAGGACCGCCCCCAAGGCGGTGCCAAGGGCGACAATCGCCGCCTCGTTGCCCGCATAGCTCAGCTCGACCGTGGCGCCGACCAGGGCTCCGTTGCCGTCGAGCTTCTGCAACCACGTGTTCTGATTGTTCTGGCCGCTGCTGGCCGGGCCCCAGCCGACCACCCACCAGCCGTCGCTGACCTTGGCCAGCGCCCCGACCAAGTCGTAGCCGTTGCGATGGACATTTTGTTGATCGATCAAGGTGCCGTCGGCCTGGGTGCGGACCACCCACAGGTCGGCGTCGCCGGAGTTGCTGGGCGTGTTGGTGCCCACGGCCGTCCAGCCCCCCGCAGTGCGAGGCGCCACGACTTGGAACAACTCGGTGCTCGGGCCGTGCACGTACAGCTTGTCCCAACCGCTGGCGCCATTCAGCGGCAGGCACTGCCCGCCGGGGCAGAGCGGGCAGGTCGCGCCGCCACAGCCGGGGATTGCGGTGAACTTGCACTGGCCTCCGCTGCAACTATCGACGGTGCAAGGATCCTTGTCGTCGCACACCACCTTGGCGCCCGTGCAGGCGCCCGCCTTGCAGGTGTCGCCGCTGGTGCAAGCGTCGCCGTCGTCGCAGGCCAAGGTCGTGTTGGCAAACACGCAGCCTTGCTTGGGATCGCAGCTGTCGGCCGTGCACACCTTGCCATCGTCGCACACCACCTTGGCGCCCGTGCAGGCGCCCGCCTTGCAGGTGTCGCCGCTGGTGCAAGCGTCGCCGTCGTCGCAGGCCAAGGTCGTGTTGGCAAACACGCAGCCTTGCTTGGGATCGCAG
>JBBISH010000139.1:0-15150 GCA_037441385.1 Myxococcales bacterium | reverse complement strand
GGCGGTGACCGGGCCTCTGGCCGGAGACGCCGACCTTTCAGAAATTGCCCCCCAAGGCGACCGGGCGGCCGACGAGGCGACTCAGCCGGCGTGGGAGGACCTGCCCAACCGGCCGAAACCGAAGGCGAAGGCCCGGAACTACGGCATCGCGTCGTCGCAGGCGGAGTACGAGGCGTTCAAGGCGCGCGTGGTGGCGTACGAACTGGCCTACGCGGAGGCGCGGGTCGCGGCGCGGATCGCGGCGGTGCGGGCGGCCCGGGGCGAGGCGGTCGAGTTCGTCAGCTTCCCGCTCTTCAGCTTCGCCTGCGCGGCTGTGGCGGTTCCGGTCGGCCCTGTCCTCAATGAAAATGCGGAGTAGAAAATGCCCCCCTTTGCTACAGGACCCCAGCTTTCCCGTGCGTGCGGCGCCGCAGCTCCGTTTCGAGCAGAGCGCAGTGTTCGGCCTCTTCCGCCGCCAGTTCAAGGTACAGCCGCCGCGCCGCAGTGCCCTGCGCCAATCCGGCCGCCGACTCCAAGAAATAGCGCTCGGCCTTCCGCTCCAACCCGACGGCGAGTTGGAGCACGCCCACCGCATCCAACGGGTCCGGCAGCGACACCTGGGCGAACACGGCCGCCTGACTGGCGGTGACCTGCGCCGGCGCGGGCGCCACGACGTGGTAGCGCCGCGACAGTGTGGCCAAGTGCTCGACCTCCATCGCCGCCAGCCGGCCCAGCAGGTCGCGCAACTCCGCGTCGGCGCTCTGGTCCGCCATGCCGCGGTAGAACGCAGCGCCGCCCAGCTCGATCGACAGCGCCTGTAGGACCGCCGCCTCTTGTGCACCATCTCTGGCGCCACCGTCGCCCTCATCCAGCCGCAATCCCCCGCCACAGGCCGGGCACTGCCCCCAAGGCAGCACGGCCCCTTCGGAAACTGCGTGGCAGCGCTCGCACGACCAGCGCAGGCGCAGTCCGCCGCAGCAGATTCCGTCGTCGTCTTCTTCTAGGGGCCGCCGGCACTTCGGGCACATCGCCGGTTGACCACTTGCGCCGCCGCCTTCCGGCAGGGGAGCCCCGCCCGGCACGAACGCCGCCACCTCGTCGCGCGGCGGCGGCCAGCTCCGATGGCGCAGGTACCAACCGATCGCCTTTGCGGCACGCCGACCCGCCCCCATCGCCAAGATCACCGTCGCGCCGCCCGTGACGATGTCGCCGCCCGCAAAGACCCCAGGCATCGACGCGGCTTGCGTCTCCGCGTCCGCCACCACATTGCCCCACTTGTTCAACTCCAGCGCCGGCGCCGACTGCGGGATGATCGAGTTCGCCTTCGTGCCCAGCGCCACCACGACGGTGTCGACGTCGAAGGTCGTGAACGCCCCCGGAATCGGCTCCGGTTTGCGCCGCCCCGAAGCGTCAGGCGCGCCCATCGCCATCTGCTGGCACACCACCCCGCGGACATTCCCCGACGGATCGAGCAGGATCTCGGTGGGGCTGTGCAGCCAATGGAACTGCACGCCCTCCTCCACCGCGTGCCGCAATTCCTCATGCCGCGCCGGCGCTTCTGCCTGAGTGCGCCGATACAGGCAGTGCACCTCGGCGCCCAACCGGCGCGCCACCCGCAGGCAGTCCATCGCGGTATTGCCGGCGCCCACCACCGCGACCCGCTTGCCCATCCCCACCGGCGTGTCGCGGTACGGGAAGCGATCGCCCCCCATCAGGTTGACGCGCGTCAGGAATTCGTTCGCCGAAAACACCTGCCCGGCCCCCTCGCCCGGGATCCCCAGAAAAGCCGGCATCCCCGCGCCCACGCCCAGGAACACGGCGTCAAAGCCCAGGTCGCCCAGCAATTCCTGCACAGTAAAGGTCTTGCCCACCACCTTGTTCGTCACGATGCGGACGCCCATGTCGTGCAAGCGCTGGATCTCGCGGTCGATGATGGGCCGCGGCAAGCGAAAGCTGGGGATGCCGTAGCGAAGCACGCCGCCCACCACATGCAAGGCCTCGAAAACCGTAGCCTGGATGCCCATCTTCGCCAGGTCCGCGGCGCAAGCTAGCCCCGCCGGCCCCGAGCCGACCAGCGCGACCTTGCCCAACGCCTGGGTCGGATGCACCGGCAAAGCCTTGGGCGCTGCGGCGTTGTCGCCCACGAAGCGCTCGAGGCGACCGATCGCCACCGGCTCCAGCTTCTTGCCCACGATGCACTG
Organism: Myxococcales bacterium; assembly: GCA_037441385.1. GTDB lineage: Bacteria > Myxococcota_A > UBA9042 > UBA9042 > UBA9042 > SXRM01. The sequence goes on along the minus strand of JBBISH010000139.1, from coordinate 12,970 downwards.
CGCCTCGCACTGGCTCTCCTGCGGGCAAACCCGACCGCAGATCGACGGAAACAGGTTGTTTTCGTGGATGACCTCCAGGGCCCCCGCCAAGTCGCGCACCAACAGGTGGCGGATGAAGCGCGGGATGTCGATCGCCACCGGACAGCCGGCGATGCAGGTGGGGCGGGCACACTGGATGCAGCGCTCAGCCTCGGCCAGCGCCTGGTCCATACTGTAACCCAGGTTCACCTCTAGAAAATTCCGTGAACGCTCGCCGGGATTGCGCTCGGGCATCGGCGTCGCCGTGGGCGACAACTCCTTCAGTTTCTTGTAGTTCCGCTTCTCGTCGTGCAACAGCTGCTGCTCCAGGTTGCACACGTGGGCGTAGTCCGCCGAAGCGCGCGCCTCCTCAGCACCAAAGCGACGCTGGCGCTTGAGCAATTCGTCAAAATCGACCAGATGCGCATCAAAATCGGGGCCATCGACGCAAGCGAACTTGACCTCGCCGCCCAGCGACACGCGGCACGAACCGCACATCCCGGTGCCGTCCACCATGATGGCGTTGAGGCTCACCAGCGTGGGGATGCCCAAAGGCCGCGTCACCTCTGCGCAAGCCCGCATCATCGCGAGCGGGCCGATCGCGATGACCTTGTCGGGCCGATCCGGGCCCTCGCACAGAGCGCGCAGGGACTCAGTGACAAAACCGCGGGTGCCCAGCGTGCCGTCGTCGGTGCACACGGTCAGGCTGTCGCTGTGGCGGGCAAAACGCTCTTGCCAGAACACCTTGTCCGCGCTCCGGAAGCCGATGATGCTGCTGGTGCGGTTCCCAACGGCCTTTTGGGCGCGCAACTGCGGGTAGACCGGCGCTACGCCCAGACCGCCGCCGACCAGCGCCACATGGCCGACCCGATCGGCGTGGGCGGCCAGGCCCAAAGGCCCTGCAAAGTCTGCAAATTCGTCCCCCTCAGCGTAGTGCTCCAGCATGGCGCGGGTGGTCTTGCCCAGCGCCTGGATGACCAGCGTGACCGTGCCGCGCTGGCGATCGAAGTCCGCGATCGTCAGGGGAATCCGCTCGCCGTCGTCGCCCAGGCGCAGCATCACGAACTGGCCGGGCTGGGCGGCGCGGGCCACGTCGGCGGCGTCCACCTCCCACAAGAACGTTGTGTCCGAAAATTGCTCGCGACGAACGATGCGGTACATGAGGCCTCGCGCTGTCCCGTGGGTGGGGCATGGCTGCAGGGAATTGCGCGCCGCTCCTGAAGCAATTGCAATGGGACAGGGCGGCGGGCGGTCACAGCGTCGTCGCGGCTGTTGCCAAAACGTTGCACGGCTCGGCCCATGGCCCCTTGGAGCCGGCGCGCCACTGGCATACCCTGCACGGCCGCGCGCGCCCCACCTGGGCGCCGAGGTCCTGAGCCGCATGTCCCCCACCCTGCAGACGATTCCCGTCGCCAGCCTGCGCGACTTTACCCACGGCACGCCAGCCCAGCGCGCGACCTTTGTGCAGACCGTCGGCGATGCCTTGGTCGATATTGGCTTTTTTGCGCTGGAGGATCACGGCGTCGACCCGGCGGTCGTGACCAGTGCCTACGCCATTGCCCAAGCGTTCTTTGATCAAGGCGACGCCATCAAGACGGCCTACGAGGATCCGGCCGTCCACGGCCAGCGCGGCTACACCAGCTTTGGCCGCGAGCACGCCAAGGATAGCGCTGCCCCAGACCTCAAGGAATTCTGGCACGTTGGCCGCGAGGACAGCAGCGACCCGCTCGGCATGCTGCTGCCCTGGCACAATATCTGGCCCAAAGAGCTCCCCGAGTTCAAGCCGCGCATGCTCCACCTTTTCAGACAGATCGATGCTGCCTCGGTGCATCTGTTGACGGCGTGCTCGATCTACTTGGGCGAGACGCCGGAGTACCTGCCGTCGATCGCGGCGTACGGCGACACCGTGCTCCGCATCATCCACTACCCGCCGGTCCCGGCCGACCGCCACCCACAGGCCGTACGCGCCGCCGCTCACGAAGACATCAACCTGATTACGCTCTTGGTCGAAGCCACCGCGGGCGGTCTGGAGCTGCTGCAGCGCGATGGTAACTGGCGGCCGATCCACGCCCTCAGCGGCCAGATCGTGGTCGACTCGGGCGACATGCTGCAGCAACTGACCAACGGCTTCTTCAAAGCCACCACGCACCGCGTAGTGAACCCGGACAACAGCCGCGACCGGCGGTTTTCGATGCCGTTCTTTGTGCACCCCCGGCCCGAGGTCGACCTGACGCCGCGCGCCACGGCCGTGCAGAAGACCGGCGGCGAGGCCAGGTTCCCGCGAGTGACTGCGGGCGAGTACCTGCGGCAGCGGCTGGCCGAGATCGGGCTGATGTAGCCCCTTGTCGCACCCAGACCGTTTGGACGGGTGCCCCTGACCGCGATTCTCCAACCAGACAAACAGGATACGCACGCCCATGTTGGCCTCTGCGAGTCGGTCTGGCATGGTCCTTGGCTCAACCCAAGCCTTGGCCAGCCGACTGTGCCCGTGAGCCACCATGACCCCCACCCGATCGACCCACCATGCCCACCACTCGCACCACGGCGAGCCCCATCACCCAGTGAAGCACAAGCCAAGGTCGCGCCATGTCCACCCAAGCGAGCTGGATGCGGGCGAGATCGAGGACTTGTGGGCCTTCGTCGCCCGTTTTGCCGCCCAGGATCGCGCCGGATGGCAGCGGCGCCTGGTCACCAGTCACCGCGTTCTGCGGTGGTTCACAGTCCACAACCAACTCGCGGCCTGCGCGGTGGTGCACATCCTGGAAGTCCCGTGGCAGGGCCGAGTTCACGCGCTGTTCTATACGGGCAGCACGGCCATCGATCCGCGGTGGCGCGGCCACAACCTCATCCAGCGGGCGGGGTTGCAGACCTTTGTCCACTATCGGCTGACGCACCCGACCACGCCGACCTACTGGCTGTTCGTGGCGGCCACCATCAAGTCGTACCTGTTGATGACGCGCAATCTGGCGGAGTGTTGGCCCCGGCGCGCAGCAAAGTGGCCACAGCGCGAGGCGGCCCTCGTCGACGCCGCCATGCAGCAGATGGGCTTTGACGAGTGGTGGAGCGCGCAGACCGGCATCCTCAGCGCCGGGCCGCTGTACCGCGAGGGGCAAGTCAGCAGCGGGCACGCGGACTTGCGCGACCCGGACATCGCCTTTTACGCGGAGATGAATCCCGGTCAGGACCAAGGCGACGGGTTGGTGTGCCTGGCGCCCTTGTCGCTGCGGAATTGGTCGGCGATCGTGGCGAAGATGGCCCGCCGCGGGTTGGGGCGGCGACGTCGACCGTCCGGCCAGGTCGAGCCGGCGGCATAGAGCCCAAAGGTGTCTTGCCACATCGGCGTACCCGTCTGGATCTTGAGCAGTTGGGCGCCCCGGCTCGGCAAGAGGGACCCGGCAGAATTCGGCACCGCCTGGCCTCGCCGTCCCGTCACGGCCGCCGGTCGAAGAAGATTCCTGCGAAATTCCTCGGTGCCCACTCCCGGCGGCGGCAACGCTCCGTCGCGCTGCCGCCCTGTGGGCCTGTGCCGGTGGCGCGGGGGTGCTGGCTTGACCTGGGCAATTCCCTCTTGGCGGGTGCTGAGTTCATGGGCCATGCGGGCCCGCCTTGGCGCTTGACAGCCGCACCCGCTGGTTTCACGCTGGGAGTTGCCAGAGCCCATCGCCCACGGACGCGCTTTGTGCTGTAAGTCTGACCCCTTTGGACATGCGGGAGTGCCAGATGATGACGCCAACTGTGTTCGGCAAGCTCGGGCGACCGCGGCAGCGCGGCCTTGGAAGCGCCGTGCTCGCGGTTTTCGTGCTGATACTTGCGCAGGGGTGCGGCGCAACACCTGGCAATTCAGGCGTGTTCACCGGACTCGTCTCGGACGGGGTCTCTGGCGCCGATCCAGATACTTCAGGCCAGAACACGGCAGGCAGTGACGCCGCCGTGGCCGAAACTGCTGCAACCTGCACCAGCGACAAGCAATGCTCCGGTCTGGGGCTGGTGTGCGATGTCGCCAACAAGGTCTGCGTAGACTGCCTGGTCGACAGCGACTGCGCCCCCGACCTGCAGTGCAAGAGCAAGACCTGCAAGCCAAAACCCAAGCCCTGCGCGACAAGCAAGGACTGCCCTGGGCAGCTGTGCAACAAGCAGAGCCTGGTTTGCGTGGATTGCGTGACCAGCGCGGACTGCGCGCCAGCACAGTTCTGCAAAGACTCGACGTGTGTGCCAGACGTGTGCGAACAGGGCTCGGTCACCTGCACCCCCGACAACGCCGTACACAGTTGCGCCCCAGACGGCTCCAGCGAAGCGACCGTGCCGTGCGGTAGCAAGGTCTGCCAAGGCGGCGGTTGTGTGCAACCGAAGCTGATCTTGGAATTCTCCCCTGCCTCGGCCCAATTCCCGTGGGTTCCACCGGGCACCAGCCAGTCCCAAGACGTGCAGCTCAAGAACGCTGGGACCTGGCCGCTGACGATCTCGGCCTTTGCGCCGACCACTGCCGAGGTGTTCGCTTTTCAGTTGACGGCGCCCGCTGGCCTGGACACCAGCGTCCATCCCGGCAAGCTTGGCTGGAGCCTGAGCACGCCCCTTGTGCTGCAACCCGGCGAGACCGCAACGCTGACGGTGCATTTCGCCCCGACCAAGCCCACCAAGATGGTCGGCGCGCTGAAAGTCTGGGGCAACGGCAGCGAGCTCAAGTCGCTGGTCCTGGAGGGGAACTTCGCTGCCCCGTGCATGAAGACCAGCGTAACCAACTACGATTTTGGCCCGACTCTGCTGGGCGACTTGAAGAAGCTGGAGTTCCAGGTGTGCAACTGCGGCTCGGCGGAGTTGCAGGTCACCACGCTGGAAATCGTCGCAGCTGAGACCAACTCCAGCGAGTTCTCTCTGGACCTCGCCGCGCTCTACGCCACCCAACAACTGGCGGCGCCCCCGCCCGTAAGCTCCGCTAACCCATGGAAGATCTCGGTCAGCAAATGCGCCGTGGTAGACGTAAGGTACGAGCCGACCGACCTGACGCCGGACCCCAGCAAGCCCGACAAGGCGGCCATCTCCATTGTTTCCAATGCGTACGCCCCGGCCAAGCTGACGCTGCAGGGCACCGGCGCCAGCCAGGTCTGTCCCGTAGCCAAGGCGACGGTGCAAGAGGGCGGGGAGGTGGTCCCGCAGACCCTGCTGCACTTGATGGGGAGCAAGTCGACCGCGCCGGCTGGGTCGATCAAGAAGTACCTGTGGACAGTCAAGCAGCCGCCGGGCTCGAACCAGCCGCTTCTGCCTAACGCATCGTTTGCGAACCCGACCCTGCAGGCCAACGCGGCCGGGACCTACACCTTCTGCCTGCAGGTCTGGGACCAGAACGACCAGCCGGGCTGCGCGCCCGCATGCGAGACGGTGCTGGTGATTCCCAACACAGACATCCACATCGAGCTGCTGTGGAACACGCCCGCGGACCCCAACCAGTTCGACACCGGCCCGGCGGCGGGCGCCGACCTGGACCTGCACTTTGCCCACCCGCTGGCGGCCGAGCTGGACCTGGACTGCGACGGCAAGCCCGACCCGTGGTTCGCCAACCCGTGGGACGTGTTCTGGTTCAATGCGATGCCCGAGTGGGGCAGCCCGTCGGCCGCCGTCAAGGACAATCCCTCGCTGGACTTGGACGACACCGACGGCGCCGGCCCCGAGAACCTGAACCTGAATTCGCCCGAGGGTTCCGTGGACGAGCCGGTGCCCTACTCGGTGGGCGCGCACTATTGGAACGACCACGGCTACGGCACCTCGTACGCCACGGTGGCGATCTACGTGCAGGGCGGGCTGGTGGTGCAGTTTGCCTCGGTCAAGCTGGAGCCGCTGGACTTGTGGTATGTGGGCAAGCTGTGGTGGCCAAACGTGCTGACGGGCGGGAGCAAGCCGGTGTTCGAGGCGTGCCATCAGTCGGGCCTGTCTTGCCCGGCCAAGAAGAACTTGATGTGGCAGGCGGCTGGGACGGAGTGCATCACGCCGTGCTACAGCAACGCGGCGTTTGTTGGGGCGGTGGGCGGGGCGAGCAAGCCTGGGTGGTGTAAGTAGGTTTGGGCGCCCCGGCTCGGCAAGCAAGACCCGGCTGAAATCGGCACCGCCTGGCCTCGCCGTCCCGTCACGGCCGCCGGTCGAACAAGATTCTTACGAAATTCCGCGGTGCCCACTCCCGGCGGCGGCAAAGCTCCGTCGCGCTGCCGCCCTTTGGGCCAGTGCCGGTGGCGCGGGATGCGCGGAGTTCGGGCTGAGAGGGGCGGCCGGCGCGGAGGCACGGCCGCTACTTCCCTGTTCCTTGAATTGTGGGGACTTTCCGCATCATTCGCGGGCCGCCCGGCCGCTATTGGAAGTTTGACTTCCAATAGCGGGAAAATCTGTTTCGCCAGCCCCCGCTAATCCATCGCCGCGCCGTGCCCCTGGGCCTGGGCCAGCGCCACCTCGATGTCGATGCGGAAGGTGTCGAGCCAGGCCATCTGCTGCTCCGGCGCCACCTTTTGCACCAGCCGCATCACCGCGCCCACAGCCTCGCGGTACGGGTCGCGCTGCTTGCGCGGCGGCTTGTCGCTGGGCTGGTCGGCCTTCAGGCGCTTGGCCTCGGGCAGCAAAGGCCCTCAAGCCAGGGCGCCCGCAACCTTGTTCACGAATCGCGCCCACTCGCCCTGCCCGTCCAAGAAATAGGCGCCGTCCGGGCCAAACAACTTGAGGGTCGCATTGCGGTACGGCAAATGCCCCTCCTGCAAAGTCACGTACAGATAGATCCAGCCCTTGCGCAAGACCACCTTCCCGTAGGTCCGGTATTTGGTGTCGTTGCCCCAGGAGCCGCGTGACTTGACCTCAATCGCAACGCGGTTTCCGACGAGCAAGTCAATCTTCGCTCGGCCTCGCACCGGGACTTGGCACGCAATCGCCGGTTGCAGCCCGAACTCGGTCAGTTCCGCCGACAAGCAGTGCCGCAGTGTTTGCTCAAAGACCCAACCGCTTAGGCCGGTGATCTGCGGCGACTCTCCGGCTGCAAACGGCAGCGACGCCAGCATGCCCGCGGTTTCGGCAAGGTTCTGTTCGTAGAGGACCTTCACGCCGTCTTCTGTGAACTTCATGAAGCCCCGCTGGTAAAAGTGTAGCTGTTGCCCGGGCGGGCCGCGAAAGCCCTATTGGAAGTTTGACTTCCAATAGCGGGAAAATCTGTTTCGCCCGCCCCCGCTAGTCCATCGCCGCGCCCTGCCCTTGGGCCTGGGCCAGCGCCACCTCGGTGTCGATGCGGAAGGTGTCGAGCCAGGCCATCTGCTGCTCCGGCGCCACCTTTTGCACCAGCCGCATGACCGCGCCCACGGCCTCGCGGTAGGGGTCGCGCTGCTTGCGCGGCGGCTTGTCGCTGGGCTGGCCGGCCTGCAGGCGCTTGGCCTCGACCACCACCTTCTGCAGGGGCCGGTCCAGCACCGTCACCGCCAACTGGTTCGCCATCGCGTTCACGGTCTTGGCGGTGGCGCAGTAGGTGCGCACCTGGCGGGCGTCGACGCCGAGGCGCTGGGCGGTCTCGGTCTCCCACGCGGTGACGCCTTTGCGGGCGGCGGGTTTGCTGGCCAGGAGCGCAAGGCCGAGCTTGATGCGGTAGGCGTTGGCCTGGACTTGGGCCTGGTGGCCGGTGTCGGCGAGGGTGGCGAGGTAGGCTTCGGCGGTTTGGGTCGGGTCGGGGTCGGGGATGGTGGATAGGAGGTCGGCGATGGTTTGGGCGGGTTCGGACATGCGGCGGCTCCTGAATTCTTGGACCGGGGTGGTCTGGGTTTTGTTTTTCGGGGATTTTGGGGTGGGTGTCAAGGGAAACCATGCGATCGGTGCTACCATGAACGCCTGATTGGTATTGCCGCCGGTTGGAGGTAGACTTGACGAGGAGGCGCCATGAGGATCAACAGGATAACGCTGCAAAACTTTCGCTGTTTCGAGCTATTGGAGCTTGACCTGGACCCGCAGTTGACCGTGCTCGTTGGCGACAACTCAGCCGGAAAGACGGCACTATTGGAGGGTCTCGCTGTCGGCCTCGCCGGGTTTCTGCTGTCAGTTGGGGGTGCCCGAGCGCGCATGATTGCCGACGGCGATGTCCGCCACATCATGTTTGAGAATGAAGGCGTGGTTTCCGACGAGCCGCAAATGCCGGTACGCGTCGCGTGCCTTGGCGTTGTCGACGGTGAGTGCATGGACTGGGCCCGTGAGCGCGGATCGATAGACGGCAGAACGACACGGGAAGGTGCAAAGCGAATCAGCGAGACCGCCAGAGCGATGCAGGTGAATGTCCGCAAGAATAAGCAGCAGGACCTGCCGCTGATTGCCTACTACGGTACGCAGCGGCTCTGGCGTCAAATCAGGGATACTGCCGGCAAACACGCACTGCTGAGTCGAACGGACGGCTACCTCGACTGCCTTGACCCGGCTTCCAATCAGAAACACTTGACCATCTGGATGAAAGAGCAGGCACTCTCCGAGTTTCAGGAAGGCAAACGCCTCCCGCACCTTACCGCCATCGAAAACGCCGTCTGTGCCTGTATTGGTCAGGCCAAGCGGTTTTACTTTTCCGGCAAGCGCAAGGAATTGGTCATCGAATGGGCTGACGGCCGAGTTCAGGAATTTGACGAGTTGAGCGACGGGTTCCGGAACATGGTTGCCACAGTAGCAGACATTGCCTGGCGGGCGGCGGTACTCAACCCACATCTGGGCGACAGGGCGCCAGCGCTGAGTGAAGGCGTGGTGTTGATTGATGAAATTGATCTTCATCTGCACCCTAGCTGGCAGCGCCGTGTGCTTGCCGACCTAACGCGCGCGTTCCCCCGTCTCCAATTCGTTGTGACCACACACTCGCCGCAAGTGATTGGCGAGGTTCCGCCGGCCCGAATTCGCGTCCTTGGCCCTTCGGCAAATGGCGGAATCACGGCCGGAACCCCGTCAGTATCAGCTGGGCTCGACTCCGCCCAAGCTGTCCGCTTGGTGCAACACGCAAGTGGTCGGAACGAACGATTTGAAGCCAAACTGAAACAAGTCCTCAGACTCATTGATGATGCTGAAACGGAGGAGGATTTCGACGCGGTCGAAGCAGCGCTGGGCGCTTTCGCCGGGTTCGAATTGCACGAGAACGACCCGAGCAAAGTGGATCTGTTGTTAGTGCCGGAAGTTGCTGGTTTGCGTGCAGCGCTTTTCCGCGCCCGCACGTTGACGGCGGACGAGTTGGAGGAAGAGAAATGATCCTCGTCACCGACCACCAGCCGCCGCAAGAATTCACTGCGTGGATCGCCCAGCAGCGGCAGCACGCGCCGCAAAACCTGGCCTACATTGCGTTGCCAGACGATATCCGCAACAGAATCCGAGAGGTACGCCTAATCCAGCAAAAATTTCTTTGTCCATACACGCAACTGAAGCTACGGGATGCAGATTCTTGCCACATCGAGCACATGGTCCCTCAGACTCAGACGATTCCTGTACTCGGGCAAGTAAATGCCGACCTGCAATACGACAACATGATTGCCTGTTTCCCCGCAAGTCCTCGATATGGCGCGACCGACCCTGGCTTCGGGGCTCGCAGGAAAGGTGGCACTGCGGTTACGCGAGCGAACTTCGTGTTTCCTACAGATAAAGAGTGCGGAACCCGGTTCGTATTTGCCCCGGACGGCGCCATCGCCGCGCAAGCTGGCGACAAGGCTGCTGCTTCGGCGATTGCGATTCTGGACCTCAGTCATGAACACTTGGCTGAGTTGAGGAAACAAGCCATCGCCGCCGCTGGACTGAGACGTAGTGCAGACAATCCGTTGTCCGCAAAAGCGGCCGAGCGTTTGGCGGCAGGAATACAAACTGCGGCAGTGTTGCCCGAGTTTGCGGTGGCCCTGCAGCAGGTGGCAACTGAGTACGCGAAACGGGAAAGAAAAACATCCCGGAGGAGAGCGGGCCGTGGGTAGCAGTAGCTCGTCTCTCCCAACTACCACGCCAAATCTCAAATTCTTTCGGGGTTGCCGTGGTTGGCGTACGAGAGGGTCGCGAGCCGCACGCGGGGGTCGCAGGGGGCGGCTCGTCCCCTTAACTTGCTTGCTCAAAAGGCCGGTACTGCAAACCATTCGAAAGGCCTAACCCCAAATGACCTTCGGGTCTGTAGCACTAGGATGGCCTGGCCGACCTCGAACGCCGACCATCACATCCGGCAGCTAGCAAAATACCACCAAGACGCTGGCAAATATCAGGTTCTCCTTGCAAAGGTCGGAAACACCCAGTCCTTGCTGCAAGACCAAGTACCGGCTACGATCCCTCATTACCGACTTTCGCGTCTGCGAAGAACGTATTTTCTGGAGATTCGAGCCATGTCCAGCCCCCAATCGACTCGTTTCAGCTGTGCCCACACTCCTTGTGTCGCACTAGGGACCATCCTTGCGGCCTGCCTCATTGCCGCCTGCGGCACCCCTGGAGGAGCGGGCGGGTTCTTCGATCCCGACGCCACACCGAACTCGGACGGAGTGACAACGGCGGGCGACAGCACCCCAACCGACAGCACAGTGCCCGATGTGGCAGGGGATGAGGCAAAGGCACCCGACAACGGGGCGGCCGACATTGCCGAACTCAAGGACGCGGCAACCGGTCAGGATGAGACGACAAGTGCGGACGCGGCCTCAGTGGATCCGGCGTGTAGTAAGTCCCTCGCCTGCAGCCTGTACGGCCGCTGCACGATGGTGAACGGCAAGTGCACAGCTACCAGCGATGCCGACTGCCAGAAGACGCCCGCCTGCGCCTACGCGAAGTGCGGAGCCTGCACCGCGAAGGACGGCGTTTGCGTTGCGCCAGGCTATCCGAACTGTCCATGCTGCCAGATCGCCGGTCTGTGCACGCCCAAAGGCGGCGCTTGTATTGCCGGCAGCGACACCGACTGCAAGGAGTCGTCCGCCTACTCCAGTGGCGGCGGCACCGCGACAAACGGCATCTGCCTACCTGGGTCTACTCAAGAATGTCACTACACCGCCCTGTGCAAGGAGACCGGGGAGTGCACCTTCAAGGACGGGGCCTGCGTTGTCGGAGTGGACGCCGACTGCGTCCCGACCAAAAAGTGCAAGGAGGCTGGCTACTGCAGCGCAGTTGGCGGCAACTGCGTGGCCGCCAAGAACGCGGATTGCCAGGCCCTTTGCGCAAGTCAAGGCAAGTGCGTCGCTTCGGCTGGCAAGTGCATCGCGGTCAGCAACAAGGACTGCTTGGCCTCGGCCGCCTGCAAGCAGTCTGGGCTCTGCACTGCCGTCGCAGGCAGTTGCATCGCAACCGGCGCAACTGACTGCAAGATCAGTGCGGACTGTGACATCCATGGCCTTTGTACGCTTGGCGACGACGGCAAGTGCATGGCTGGCTCCGCTGCGGACTGTGAGACTTCCACGTATTGCAAGTCGATCGGCGAGTGCACCGCCGATGGAGGGGTGTGCGTTGCCGCCAGTGACTCGGATTGCGCCCAGTCGAAGGGGTGTACTGCGGTCAACGGAGGTAAGTGTACCGCCAAGGACGGCAAGTGTGTGATTGGCAAAGACGCGGACTGTCAGAAGCTTAGCGCGTGCGCCCAGGTAGGACTGTGCGCGGCGAAGGACGGCAAGTGCATCGTAGGCTCAGATGCCGACTGCGCGAATTCTACCCTCTGCGCAGTGCAATCCAAGTGTGTCTTGATCAATGGCGCTTGCGCGATTGGTGACTGCAAGACCGCGCCATCATGTCCCACCTACGGCTACTGCACACTTTCCGCCGGAAAGTGCGTTGTCGGTTCGGACGAGGACTGCCTCCAGTCCACTCAGTGTGCAACTGAAGGATATTGCGCGATGAAACTGAATCCGCAGAAGGTAGCCTATTGCGCAGCTGGCTCCACTGCGGACTGCGAAAAAGGGTCCAACTGCAAGTCCTATGGCGCATGCGTGTTCGTCAACGGCAACTGCACGATAGGCAGCGACAGCGGCTGCAAACAATCCGACGCGTGCGCGACGTACGGCTCCTGCTCCTTCTTGGACGGCACGTGCAAAGCGGGGAGTGACGCCGACTGCCTACAATCGTCCAACTGTGCAACCCAGGGAAAGTGCAAATTGGTGAACGGAGCTTGTGTGAAATAGCTCCGGATTCCCGGCCTGTGCAGAGGGGGCCAACCTCAATAACCACCCAACTCCCCAACCTCCACCCCCAACCGCCCAGCCAACACCTCCAACGTCGCCCGCTGCGGCCGCACGACCTCCCCATTCTCGATCCGCGCCACCGTCCGCGCCGGCACCTCCCCAAAGTCCTCTTGCCGCAACCCCTTCTGCAACCGCAACCGGCGAATCGACGCCCCCAAGGTCTGCTCTTCGGCCCTCCGCTGGGCCTTCAGCCGCCGCCGGTAGTCGGGGTCGCACTGGTACAGAACCGCGTCGAACGCCGCCTCGCAGAGGCCAAAACGCAGCGTCTGCCCAAAGTCAGCGATCTCGAAGTCGCTGAAATCCGGTACAACGGTCAGGGGCGTGGGTCCGAACTGACCAAGCGGCACGGTCAGCGCCTCCAAGTCGCCGCGGATCAGCACCACCACGCCCTGCGCGGCCAGCACGGTGCCGCCGATGCACAGGTCCCGGCGGTGGGCGGCGGTCACCACTTCCAGCAGCTTGGCCGCGGGCAGCAGGTGTTGGGGCCGCGACTGGCCGCGCGCAAACACGGCGTCCACCAGGGGTCGCTCCCAGCTGGACATGGGCTCCCAAATCAGCGTGCGGGCTTCGATTCGCGCCTGACCGCGGCGCTGCAGCAGGTGCCCGGCAGCACCGACGGCGTCGTGCACCACCAGCACGTCGTTGGGCCCCAGCGCAAAGCCCGGGTCGCACAACTGATCGATCGAGTTGAGCTAGGAGCGTGTCGGAAAAACCCGAAGGCACAAGCGGCGCGATTGCGCCCGGTGCGGCCTCTGCCGGATGCAGCGGTGTTCGCCGGGCGTGTAGGACCA
>JBBISH010000138.1:0-15310 GCA_037441385.1 Myxococcales bacterium | reverse complement strand
GATAGACCAAGAAACCGCGTGCCCGAGCGCAATGATTTCACCAGACATATTTATCGCCAATGCAGCGTGACGCCGCTACCGCCAAAACTAGCCTACTACTCCGTAGTAAGCAAACGGTACGGCAGGCCTTTGACGCCAAGAGCCAGGGCTGGACCGTGCTGCAGCTGGAAGACGCCATCAGCCGGGCCGGCGACGGCCACTACTACGACACCGACCCGAGCACGCCCGGCACCCAGGCGCCGCCGCCGCCCGCCGAGGTCACAACCGCGAGCTACCAGCCCGGCCGGCTGGTGACGCAATTGGTCAAGGCGAGCCAGGACCTGCAGGCGTGGGAGCAGGCGTGGGCGACGGTCGACGCGAGCAAGCTCCGCGGGGCCCAGCGGCAGCGGGTGCAAGACGCCCTGACGGCACTGAAGACCCAGGTGGCGCGGTTGGAGGCACAGCTGGGGTCGGGCAGCTAACCAGAATGTCGCCAAAACGCGGGTCGGCGACGCCCCTGTAGAGGGGCGGCGTCATGATAGCCCGTGAATTCATTCACTGGGCTCCCCCTAACGCCGCTTTGTCCGTGTTCCGCCGTCGCTCCGCCAGCCCCACCCCGACGCGCCGGGACGCGCATCGCCACCCGGACTCTCAGCGACGGCACCTGCGCCGGTCGCAGGCACAGAGGCATGCTCGAACCCGACCGCGACCGGATCCTGCAGCGCACAGCTCCCGGTGCGGCCAACGGCTCTCGCCTAGGTTGCGGCTTTCGCCGTAATGACGGTTTGTGGATGGCGCGGACCCCAGCCCCGCACTACCCGGCCTGCCACGGCCCGCCTGGCGGCCAATGGCCCTCGCGCGAGGTGGAGCCAGGCGTGGCAACGGGCATCAAGAACCGCTCCAAGCTGGCCACCACCCCGGGCAAGTCGGGTGCCTGCAGCTTCGTCTTGTTGAGAAAGGCTCGCCACTGGGCAACTTTGGTGGCGTCTTCGCAAAACGTCGACGTGAGGGCCAGCGGAGGCGACGCGGGCAGCGCAGTAGTGCGCCGCGCGAAGGTCTGGGCGATGGCCTCAGCGAGGACTTGCGCCTGAAATGAGAATTCCCGTTGCAGGGTCCAGAGGTCAAAGAAGTCTTTCATGCGGCTGTTCGCCATGCCCAGTAGGACCAGCGCCTGAAATTTTTCGGCCACGACGGTCTCGCGGCAGTACGCCGGCCAAGGCGAGGCGGCGAGGCCCAGCATCGATGGCACCGGCAGAATCGTGGGGCTGGGAAAGATGGCATCCCCAAAGCCGACATCAACCTGCAGCGCAATCCGGGCTTTGCCCAGCGTCGCCAACAGCGTCACCCGCACCCCTCGGTAGTGCTGGTGCTCCCGTATCAGGGCGGCGGCGACGGTGTCGCGATGGAAGACCAAGCCATCAAACTCGCTGGGCACCACCTCGCACACTGCCCGGAACACCGCCGCCATTTCTTCGGGAGCGTTGGCACCATAGCCGTGCAGATCGAGGTCGCGCGTGGGCCGATGCGGGGTGGCGGCCCAAAGTGCAAATAGCGTTGCACCCTTGAGAACAAACCGGTGGCCATGCTCCGACGCAGCGATGCGCGCCAGCAAGCGCTCGTTGCCAAAACGTACCAGCGCCGCCTGGAAGTCGAGCCCCGAATGCCGGGCATGAACAAGCAGCCGGCCATGAATCGACGCCGGGCTATTCGCTGCTGGACGCGAAGTCACGCCATGGCCTCCAAGTAGGGGCGCATCACGTTAGCCACGCGGCAAAGGACCGCCTGCCGCCACAGGTCGTCGAGATCGCCCATGCGACCGCCGATGTAGCTCTGCAGTGCGGCCAGCGCCACGTCCATGCCAAGCTTGTTGCGGTACTTGAAGCAGTCGGCGACGGTGCGCGCGGGCGTGGTGATGCGGACCGGAACGTTCTCCAGAATGTGTACGGCGGTGCCTTCGGTCAGCAGAGTGGCGCTGAACCGGACCACGCGCAGGGCCAGACCTGCGATGGCCGGGCGACGGGCCTTGCGGTCCACAGCCAGCCAGACCTCAGGCGGATTCTCTGTCCCCATCGCGTGAAAGCGCAGGGCCGACAGCAGGCAGACGACCGACCCGGGCACTCGGCGCGCGACGGCGGCCAGCGAGGCGCCTTGGCCCAACTCGGCACCGGCCAGCGCGTACAGGCCGCGGCCGAGCTTGGCGACCTGCCCGTGGCGTTCCAGCCGCTGCAGCGTGCTCCGCGGAATGCCCAGTTCCAGCAGGTCCATGGAGCGCACGACGCCGCGGGCGGCGATCAGGTTGAGCAGCGCGGTTGCGTGTCTGGAGCGGGCGTCGTGCAGCATGGTTCGAATCGTAGGCATCTACAAGTGCAAGCCTACACTTTGTAGCAGTTGCCTTCCTGGCGGTCAAGTCGGTTCGGTTCGGCCGGGCCGACGCGCGCAAGCAGTTCCGCTAGGTTCGAAACGGGGCCCAGGGAGTGCCGCCCAAGAACCAGCAACTCAGCCGGGCGACATCGCCAAGTTCCCGCAAGCTGCCACCAAGCGTGCACCGCCGGATGCTCAAGCGGCAACATCCAGGCGCCGGGCGTCGCGGCTGATCTCGCGGCCGAACCAACTGGGGTCGCGGCGCACCTGCGCCCACTCCGCCTCGCTCAACAAGAGCAGGTCAAAGCCAACGCCCAAATGGCGCAACGCCCGGCGGGCGCGCAGCAAAGTCTCGGTCCGGTCAGCGCCCTCGGGAAGGACGAGCACCAAGTCCACGTCGCTGTCCGGCCGGGCCTCGCCGCGGGCGCGCGAACCGAACAACAGCACATCGAGCAGCTCGGGAGCCGCAAGGGCCAAGCGCTCACGGAACGTCGCGTAGAGCTCGCGTTCGGTGACCACTTGGCGCCTCAGGCTCCGGCAACCTCGGACGGTTGTTGCAGAATAGTCGTCGCGCCGCCTCCTGGCAAGCGCCTCGGTCGCGTGTGCATGGACTCGAGGTGGCCCCTGAGCGCATGGGCCCTGGCACGACCGGTGGTCCTCGCCCGGGTTGCGGCTTTCGCCGCAATGGCGGTTATTGGATGGCGCGGACGCCCGACCAGAATCGCCACGACCTGCAACCCACACCCGAACCGGGCGGGCATGGAAGCACCGCCCCTACTCGGACCCTCGGCCGTGCCGGCCGAGCCTGTTTCCGTGGCCCGCCGGCGCTAAGTGGCTATTGCCCGCCAGCACCCTGCGCCGCAATGGCAGACACATTGGGAAATCAATAGTTACCCCTCGCCCAAAGCTTTGGGAGAGGAGGGGTCCCCGCGGTGAGCGAAGCGAGCGAGTGGCGCCGGCGGCGCCGGGAGAGCGGGGTGCCGCAAAGCGGCGGGGTGAGGGCTCATGCGCCCAACGTCCTAACAGCACGGACTATTCGTGTCACTGTCGCTAACCGGCAGGTCCGAGCCCGACAGCGCCCACCACGCCTGGACCTCGGGCCGGTCAAGCTGCAGTGTCTACCCGTACCGCGTCGTGGCGAATTTGCCGGTGGTAGAAAGCAGGCGAGTCCTGCAGCTGCCGCCACTCTGCCTCGTGCAGCACCAGCAGGTCGAAGCCACGCCCCATGCCCATGAGGCTCCGGCGAGCAGCGATGGCCGCGGCTGTGCGGTCCTCACCGTCCGGCACGATCAGCAAGAGGTCCACGTCGCTGTCCGCACGCGCGTCGCCGCGCGCCTGCGAGCCGAACAACAGCAGCTGGCGCACCTGGGGCAGAACCCTGCGCACGCGAAGCGCAATCTGCTGGCGAGCGGCGGAGTCGAGCGTCACAGCAACCTCCCTGAGCACCTCACCCAGAGTAGCACGCACGGCGAACAGTGTGCCAGCCCGATCGGAGCGCTCCGCCCCCTTCCCCAAACCCGCACGAAAGCGCACCATCGACCCACCCCGCCGCCCCACCACGACGGGCCAACCTGCAAGCTTTCGAACATACGGCAGGTGGTCAATGATGAAAAGCTCGCACCCAACCCTCCACGGCCCCAAGGAGCGCCATGACCAGCGAGCTACAACTAGCCAAAACCAAAGACGACTACGCCGACATGCTCGCCGAACTCAACCGCCTGTCCCGCGACCTGCTGCTGGCCTTCCGCCTGCAGGCCGGCAAGCTGTTCCTCGACCGCTTCTTTGGCGGCAGCGCCCACGCCTACCACGACAAAAACCCGGACAAAGAGGCCAGCTTCGCCTTGTTCGCCAAGCTCTGCAAAGACGAGCTGAGCGACGTGGGCATCTCGACCGTGTTGGCCCGCCAGTGCATCCTCGCCCGCATCGCCTGGGATGGCCTGCCACCGGGCGTGCGCGACTCCCTGAAATTCAACCACATCGTCAGCCTGGCCCGCGTGGGTGAGCCGAACCTGCGCGCCCGCCTGGCCTTCGACACCACGAGCCAGGGCTGGACCGTGCTGCAGCTCGAAGACGCCATCCACCGCGCCGACGACGGCCACTACTACGACACCGACCCGAGCACGCCCGGCACCCAGGCGCCGCCGCCGCCCGCCGAGCCGCCCGCGCCGACCTACCAGCCGGGGCGGCTGGTCACGCAATTGGTCAAGGCGGGCAAGGACCTGCAAGACTGGCAGCAGGCGTGGGCGACGGTGGACGCGAGCAAGCTCCGCGGTGCCCAGCGGCAGCGGGTGCAGGACGCCCTGACGGCGCTGAAGGCCCAGGTGGCGCGGTTGGAGGCGCAGCTGGGAGCGGGGAGTTGACCGGGCACTCACCAAAACGCGGGTCGGCGACGCCCCTGTAGAGGGGCGGCGTCAAGATAGCCCGGGAATTCATTCCCTGGGCTATCTTGACGCCGCTTTGTCGGTGTTCTGCCGTCGCTCCGCCGGCCCGCCCACGCCCCGCAATCCGCAGCCGAACCGGGCGGGCATGGAAGCTCCGCCCCTGGCCGGGCAGCTGAAACGCGGCGCCAGGAATTCGCTGCTTGACCGCTTGCCATGCCACCCCCAGCATGGGCCGTGAAGGCACTCGACATGGCTACGCCGACCGCCAACAACCCGCAAGCAGACGCGATTCTGGACGAAGCCGTACGCCGGATCCGTGGGCAATTCGCTCCCGCGCACCTCGTGTTGTTTGGGTCGCGGGCTCGGGGTACCGGTAGCGGCGATTCGGACTACGACCTACTGGTCGTGTTGCCTGGCCCGGTCAATTGGCGCACGGCGGGGGCGATCTACGCGGCCTTGCGCGGTTTGGATGCCACTTTCGACATCCTGACCGAGTCGCTAGCCGACTGGCGGCGCCTCAGCCAAGTTGCACCGGCCTTCGAGCACCGCATCGCCTGCGAGGGCCGGGAGCTCCTGCACGATGCCCCGTGACGAGCTGCTCGACCTTGCCGCGCCTTGGTTCGAGTTCGCGCGGATCGACTGCGAGGTGGCCGCAGCGTGCGTCGGACGCAGCACCGCGCATGGTTGGGCGATTGCCTTCCACTGCCAGCAGGCCGTAGAAAAGCACTAAAGGGCGCCCTGGTTCTGCGCGGCGTGGAGCCACCGCGGACCCACCAACTGACGCGGCTTTTCGATGCGCTCGCGCACGTTGGCCTCGCGCCGGAACTTCCCGTTGAAGCACTGGATGCGCTGACGCCGTTCGCCATCGACGACAAGGTTCCGCGCCTGCGCGTGACGCAGATCACCCGCGATGAGGCCATGGAATTCCTGCCCATTGCCACGGCCGCCACGGACTGGCTGGCAGCGCAGTTGCAGCTGGCCAGGGCCACCGCGGGCTAGACCTGGCAACCACGTCACCAGCCCGCTCGCTGCGTTGCGTTGGGCCTGCTTGCGCTGGCAACCGTGGTCGCGTGAACTGGTCGACGCAAGCAAGCTCCGCGGCGCGTGCTTGTGCATCACCGCCAGCAGGTCCTGCACGAGCGCCCGGGTGGTCGCGCCGTGGTCGTCGTGGCTGGCCGTAGCCTGCAGCGCGAGCGCCACCGCCTCGCCCAAGTGGGCCTCCAGGCTCGGGTTGGCGTCGGCCCCTTCGGCAGCTGCGCGATGTGCGCCTGCGGGCCCAGCTTTTCCAACTCGTGGGCCAGGCGCTCGCTCACAGGCTTGTCGTACAGGCCGGGGTGCAGGTGGGTGCGGCGCCAGGCGGGCATGGGGGCCTCGATAGATGAGTGACCGGGCCAGGCTGCGGCGGGCGGTGGGGGTGGTCAAGGTGACGCGGGAGCGATGTGGCCCCCTCAGTGCATGGGTTCTGGTACGACCGGAGGTTCGCCCCTGGATTGCGGCTTTCGCCGCAATGACGGATTTGCGATGGCGCGGCCCCAGCCCGGGAACGACGGTTGCCGCAGGCTGGCGCGGACTGGGCGACCGGCACAGAGGCCAGCCGCTACCCCTGGCGCTCTGAGTGGGACGGCGGGCGTTGGCATCGGAACTTGGCCTGCGCAACGAACACGCAGTTCCCAAGGCGGCGGACCCCGCCGCCACCTCGCGCCTATTCAAAGGGCCACGCCCCCGGTCTCCACACGCCCGCCCGTGGCGTCACCACTCCGCCACACCCGCTTGGCCCGCCCCCGCCAGGGGTGTAACCTGACCGGCATGAAGTCCGTCGCCCTGGAAGTCACCGCGCACTGCAACCAAAAGTGCGCGTATTGCTACAACGCCTGGCGCGACGACGGCGGCAAGGGTCTGGCCGATGCCACCACCGCCGAGCTGCGCCGGGTCCTGGACCTCGTGCTCGCCGACCCCGAGCTGGAGCACGTGACGCTGACGGGCGGCGAGCCGCTGCTCCGCAAGGATCTTCCCCAGTTGATCGACGCCGTCGCCGCGGCCGGTCGGCGGGTGATGATCATCTCGAACGGCGGGCCGGATCCAGACCTGGACATCCGGTTTCTGGCGCAGAAGGCGGTCGCGGGGATTCAGGTGACGCTGGCCGGCGCTTCGGCCGCGGTCCACGACGCCCACTGCGGCCAGGGCTCGTATGTCCGCACTACCGCAGCGATTGCTCGGATGCGCGCTGCCGGGGTGCGGGTGCTGGGCTCGTACCTGTGCACCGCGAAAAGCTGGCCCGATGCGCAGGAAGTGCTTGAGCAATTTGCCGCGGCGGGCGTCAAGCAGGTGGCCTTCAACCGCTTCAACCCGTCGGGGTACGCCACGGGCAGCGCGAGCGAACTGCTGCCGACGCGCACTCAGGTGCTGCAGGCTTTGCGCGCCGCCGACGAAGCTGCCCCGCGTTTGGCCCTCAAGGTGCCGTGCACCATGCCGATTCCGCCGTGCGTCATCGACCGGAAGGCGTTCCCCCACATCCGCTTTGGCAGCTGCTCGGCGGGCACCGCGGTGGGCGAGCCGGCGCTAAATGCCAACGGCGACCTGCGCTTGTGTACGCTGCAGAAGTCCCCGGTCGGCAACCTGTTCGCCGGCGATGGCGCACGCTGGTCCGAGCTGCCGGGGGTGACGGCCTTCCGGCAAGCCATTCCGGCCTTTTGCCAAGGCTGTGCGTATCAGGCAACATGCCTGGGTGGTTGTGGTGCTGCGGCCGAGTGGCGCACCGGCTGCGCCGCCGAATTAGACCCGTTCGTCGCGCGCCATGTGGTTCCGGACTACTTTGGCTGAAGCCTTGCATCAAGGCACCCTTGTGTCAGCCTGCTAAAAACCTTGATGAATAGCGAGGTCGCACGATGACCCTCGACCCTGAAGATCCCAAGCTAGACCCCGACACCCGCGAGATTCTGCGGCGGCGGGCCGCCTTTATCCGCAAGTCCCTGATGGGCGCCGGTTTGGCGGTGGCGCTGGCGGACTGTGGTGCGCAAGCGTGCCTCTCATCGAGTGTGGCTACCGTCAACACGACGGACACGGCTGACACGGCCGACACGGCCGACACCTCGGACGCCGCGGTGGGCGAGGTGCAAGCCTGCCTGTCGCGAGTCTTTCCCGACGCGACCGACGCCAGCGACGACGGCCCGCAGATCTGCCTGGAGCCGCCGCTGCCCGACACGCTGGACGCCCAAGACGGCGACGACGCTCCGCAAATCTGCCTGTCGCCTCGCGAACCAGATGCGTACGACGCGCTGGGCGACACCGGCGACGACGCCCCGCAAGTCTGCTTGAAGATTGCCCCGGACGCATTGGACGACGTGCCCGACGCCCCGCAGATTTGCCTGTCGCCGCCGGCGCCCGACACCAGCGAACCTGGCTAGCACATGGCGAATTCCCCCGTAAGGGTGCTGCTGGTCTCGCCCGGCTGCAGCTTTGCGGCCGACGGCAGTTTTGGCGTGCCGCACCTGGTGTCGCTGGGCTCGTACCTCCGCGCCCACAGCGCGGCCGACGTGCAAGTCCTGGACTTGGATTGGGAAGCCCGCCTGCCCAAGCCCGAGCCGCAGCAGGTATTCCAGCGGCAGTGGGACGTGGTCGGCCTGTCCTGCTACAGTTCCTTCGACTACTTGAAGACTTACCACCTGGGTGTGGCCATCCGCGAGCGCAACCCCGGCGTGTGTTTGGTGGTGGGCGGCTACCATCCCAGCGCCCGGCCGGGCGATTTCACCAGCGCAGACAGCCCCTTTGACCATGTGGTGGTGGGCGAGGGCGAGCGGCCCCTGCTGCGCATCGTACAGGCAGTGGCGGCGGGGATGCGGCTGAGCGAGCGCGTCCTGGGGCCCGAGATCGTCGCCAAGATGGACGATTTGCCGCCGCAGGACTGGTCGCTGCTTGCGCGCTATCTGCCGGCGGCGCGGGCGGCCAAGGCGCAGGTGACCTTCTCGCTGAGCCGGGGTTGCCCGTTCCACTGCGCGTTTTGCATGGAGTCGGCCAAGCAAAGTCCTGGCTGGCGGGCGTTTTCGCCGGCGCGCGCCGAACAGGAACTGCTGGCCCTGCACGCCACCGTGGATCTGACAAACCGGCCACTTTTCCTGTGCGATCCGCTATTTGGCCTGCAACCGGCTTGGCGGCGCGAGATGCTGGACCGTTTGCAGGCGCTGCAGCTGCCGGTGGCCAAGTTCTGGGCGCTCAGCCGCGTGGACCTGCTGAGCGACGCCGATCTGCAGCAGTTCCACCACGCCGGATTCGGTCTGGGCTTTGGCCTGGAGTCGGGCGACCCGGCCATGTTGGCGGTGGTCCACAAAAGCCACGACGCGGGCGACTACTTGCAGCGCTTTGGCCAGGCCATCCAGGTGGCGGGCCGGCTGGGCCTGCCGTGGGGCGCCAACCTGATCGCCGGTCATCCGGGGGAAACCGAAGGGAGCTTGCACACTTCTGCGGCGTACGTTCGCGACCTGTTGCAGCACGACTGGGCGCACACCGGCTTTGTGTCCATCGACCCCTACCGCTTCTATCCCGGCTCGCCCATCGATCTAAACCTGCGCGACTTTACAGAGCGTTACGGCACGCAGGTCCACTGCCCGCGCTGGTGGGACGGAGCCGACCCCGCCTTTACCGCCGCCTGGGTCGATCCATCGCGCACGCTGGACTTTCGCGCGGGCCACCGCCGGACCTACCAGCTGTTTGGGCCGCTAGTCCGCCAAGCCCAAGCCGAATTCGCCTACCAGGGCTCGGCCCGCGCCTGGTTTGCCCGCTCACTAGAACACCAAGTGCGGTTGTTCAGCCCGCCGACGCAACTGCAGACCATCCGCGACTTTCACCTGTGGCGGCACCTACTTGGGCACCCAGCTAGCGATGCTCGCCGGGATCCCGAAGCCGCCGAACTGCTCCGCGACCAGCGGCACACGCTCGCGCACACGCTGCAAGCGCGCTTTGGCGCAAGCGATCTCGTCCGCGAGGCGCTGATCGCCGTACCGCGCGAGCAGTTCCTGGCCGCCGAGCACCTGCCCTGGGCCGGACTGGACCGCGCCCTGCCCTTGCTGGCCGACCAGACCGCAACGGTGTCGGCGCCTCACGCCTACGTCTTGAACTACACCCTGCTGGACCTGCAGCCCGGCGACCACTTCTTGGAGCTGGGCACGGGCACGGGCTACGGCGCGGCCCTAGCGGCCTACGTCGTGGGCGAGACGGGCCAAGTGCGCACGGTCGAAGCCGAACCCAGCCTAGCGGGGCGCGCCAAGCGGTGGCTGGCCAGCCTGCCGCAGGTTCAGGTGGAGCAAGCCCAGCGCGACTTTGCCAACCTGGCGGACGG
Organism: Myxococcales bacterium; assembly: GCA_037441385.1. Taxonomy (GTDB): domain Bacteria; phylum Myxococcota_A; class UBA9042; order UBA9042; family UBA9042; genus SXRM01. The sequence goes on along the minus strand of JBBISH010000138.1, from coordinate 5,257 downwards.
GTTCACCAAAGTCCTGTTCACCTTTGCCCTGACCGAGCCTCCGCGCGACCTGCTCGACCGCCTGCCGGTGGGCGCGGTGGTGGTGGCGCCGCTAGGCCACGGGGAACAGGTCCTCACCCGCTGGCAGCGCGACCCCACGGGCTGGCGGGTCAGCCAACACGGCCCGGTTCGCTATGTGTCAGACCGCAACGCTGCGCCAACGCGGGTCGTCCAATCCTCCAGTTCGTTGCGGGACGCGTCGTCGAGCAAACGACCCTCTGCCACCCAGCCGCGCACGTCGGCCACCTGAGCCGCCGGTACGCGCCGCAACACCCAGCGCAGCCAAGCTTCTTGCGGCTCTGTCCACTCCGGCACCGCCAGCAGGCGCGCCCCCAGCGTCAGGGCCAGGCGCTCGACCCGTTGGTGGGCGGCATGACCCGGCCGACCGGCGCGCGGATCGGCGGCTTCTCCAGGCGGTGCGGCCCGTTGCACCTGCAGCAACACCAACTCGTGCCAGCCCTGCAAGATGGGGGCGTACCGGGGCACCCCCAGCTCCGGGTCGGGCAATCCAATCGCAATCCGCAGCGTGGGTTCGCGAAGCAGTCGACCGTGGCGGCGCAAAGGGTGATGGATGGACCACGTGACCGGCCTCGCCGCCGGCACGTGCGCGCCCAGCCCTGTCAGATCAGACGCAATAGCGTGCCATTGACCAGCCAGGCGCGACCGCACCTGCCGTTCGCGAAGGTCCAAGTAGCCAGCGCGCAGCTCGCCCCAAAGGCCGGCACGGAAGACCTCGATCAGGCCCTCGGGCAGTGCCCGCAGCAACGCGCGGGCCAGGTGTTGCCGCGCCGCATCCGGCCATCGCACCTCGCGAAACGGCCGGCTGGCCTGATTGGAAAAGTCCTCGACCGAGTCGTGCAGCGCCGGCCACAGCTGCAGGTAGTGCCCGTGCGGCGCGTGCGCGACCCAGCTGGCGAGCTGCCCGGCGTCGACGGCGAGCGTGCGCCGGTCGGCCAGCAAGTACTTGTCGCACCAAGCGATGTAGGCCGGGTCGTAAAGGCTCGCGGCGTCGTGCGCTGGTAGCGGCAGCTGGGCCAAGGTGTGCCAACACAAGTCCTGCCAAGCGGAATCGAGCAGGCGGGGTGCGACCAGTGGGGGCATTGGGCTCCAGTGCAATCCGGCGGCCGCGGTCCAAGGGCGAAGGCCGATTGGCGGCGAGCCTTGCACCATTCTAGCGCCAATTCAAGGACATGACACAGCGCCAATTCAAGGACATGACACAAGGTTGGATCGCGGCGGAAGGCCGCCGGACCGGCCGGCACGTGGGTGGTCCGCGGCGACCGTGATCGCCACGTCGGCAGCGTGATCTCGCAGTAATACACAATGACGCCAATGGATAACGGCGACCATGACCGGGGCTGAGCTTGACCAACCCGTGACGGTTCGATTACACTTCTTCGCCCTCGTATCGCCGCGCTCATGGGGAGGCCGCGGCGGTTAGGTTGGGGTACGCAAGCGACATTGGTGGAGCGCGCCTGGTGAAGAAGGCACACGCTTTGGGGGGCGCCCCCACCACCATTTCGCTCAGGGCACGGGATCACGTTCCCGGCACAAAGGAAGCCATGAAATTTGCTCGATGGACGGCACGCCTGGCGACGATGGCGGCCTTGTCGGCGGCGGCCTTGACCGCGGCGCCGGCACACGCCGCCGACATGACGATCGCCCCGATCGCGGATGCGTTGAAGCTGGCCCAGGCCCTGCTTGGCACGTCGGGCATCGATCTCGTCTCGGCCACCTACAGCGGTGCAGATGTCGCCAGCGGCACCTACGCCAATGGCCCGCTCGGCATCGCCAACGGCATCATCGTCACGTCGGGCGAAGCCACCATGGCCCTCCCGCCCAACAACTCGCCGTCCGCCGGCATGAATACGGGCGGTGGCGGCGACGCCCTGTGCGACAGCATCGCCCCCGGCGCCCTGTTCAAGGATGCCGCCAAACTCACGGTCAATTTCAAGATCAAGACCGGCATGAGCGGCATTCGCCTGGACTACATCGTGGGTACCGAAGAGTACCCCGAGTGGGTCGGGCAGCAGTTCAACGACGTGGTCGGCGTGTTCGTCGACGGCAAGAACGTCGCACTGGACGCGCAGGGCAACCCCATCAGCATCAACGGCCCGTTCTTCTCCGGCAAGTCGGTCATCACCGAGACGGGCACCCAGTACGACGGCTCCACGCCCCGCCTGGTGGCCAAAGTCGGTCTGGACGACCCGACCATCGTCCACACCCTGACGATCGTGGTCTGCGACGCCGGTGATGGCAGCTACGATACGGGCATCTTCGCCGCAGGTTTGGTCGGCTGCAGCGGCGATTGCGCCGTCTCGGGCGGCGTGACCACCTGGTGCGGCAACGGCAAGGTCGAGACCGGCGAAGCGTGCGACGACGGCAACAACGTCGATATCGACGGCTGCACCAACGCCTGCACCGTGGATCCGCTGTTCACCTGCACCACGGCGTCGCCGTCGGTCTGCACCAAGCTGCCCACCGCCGTCTGCGGCAATGGCAAGCTCGAGGCCGGCGAACAGTGCGACGACGGCAACACCAAGGACGGCGACGGCTGCGACAGCAAGTGCCAGAAGCAACTGTGCGGCAACGGCTTCTTTGAAAACGCCGAAGAATGCGACGACAAGAATACCCTGGACGGCGACGGCTGCTCGGCCAAGTGCACGATCGAGGCCGGCTACGGCTGCAAGAACGCGCCCAACATCAACACCGGCTCGGACGGCAACGGCGGCACCCTGAACATCGGCCAAGACGACCCGATTTGGACCTGGTCCGAGACCTTGGGCGGCCCCTCGACCCCAGCCACCGTGGCCGGCAACTGCGCCGTGGGCGCCTGGCAGACCGCGCCCGCCGGCAGCAGCTGGATCAACCGCTACGGCTGCGGCAAGTCGACCCCCGAGAAGACCGTCACCTACTACACCGCCACCTTCAATATCGCCAGCGCCGGAGCGGCCGCCACCACCGTGCTGGCCGGCACCGTCTGGGCCGACAACGAGATCCTGGACGTGCTGGTCAACGGCGTCAGCACCAAGTTCACCGGTTCGGGCTTCAGCGGCCCCGGCCTGTCGTTTGGTTCTTGGTCGAGCGGCCTGTACAAGGCCGGCGCCAACACCATCACGGTCGCCGTCTACAACCACCCGAACAACGGCAACCTGAACCCCGACGGCCTGCTGGTCAGCCTGCCCAATGCCTTTGGCGGCGGCTCGGTCTGCAGCAAGCTCTGCGGCGACAGCGCCACCGAAGTGGGCGAGACCTGCGACGACGGCAACCTGGTCGACGGCGACGGCTGCAGCAAGACCTGCCAGACCGAGACCGGCTACGTGTGCCTGGGCGGCCCGTCGCTGTGCCAAAAGCCCGTGTGCGGCAATGGCAAGTTGGAAGTGACCGAGCAGTGCGACGACGGCAACACCAAGTCGGGCGACGGCTGCGACATGGAGTGCTTCAAGGAGCCGCCCGTCGTTTGCGGCGACGGCAAGGTCCAAGGCACCGAGCAGTGCGACGACGGCAACCTGACCAACGGCGACGGTTGCGATCAGAACTGCGCCAAGGAACTGTGTGGCGACGGCTTCTTGGAAGCCAACGAAGAGTGCGACGACAAGAACAGCAAGGACGGCGACGGCTGCTCGGCCAAGTGCACGATCGAGGCGGGCTACGGCTGCCACAATGCGCCGAACATCAACACGGGCTCGGACGGCAAGGGCGGCGTAGCAGCCATCGACGCCGACGATCTGGTCTGGTCGTGGTCGGCGACCCTGGGCGGCCTGCAAGTGCCCGCCAAGGTGGCCGACAACTGCGCCCCTGGTGCCTGGAAAAATCCGCCGGTCGGCACCCGCTGGGTCAACCGCTACAGCTGCCTGCAGTCAACGCCGCCGGCGACGGTGACCTACTACACCGCAACCTTCACGATCCCCACGGCGAACGCGGCGGGCAGCACCGTGCTCGCGGGCACGGTTTGGGCCGACAACGAGATCAAAGACGTGCTGGTCAACGGCCAGAGCACGGGCTTTACCGGTTCGGGCTTTAGCGGCCCCGGTCAGTCGTTTGGCGACTGGCCCAGCAAGCTCTACAAGGCCGGCGTCAACACCATCACGGTGGCCGTGTTCAACCACCCCGGCGGCGGCCTGAACCCCGACGGCTTGCTGGTCAGCGTGCCCAACGCCTTTGGCCAGGGCTCGGTCTGCAACAAGCTGTGCGGCGACTCGGCCGTAGAAGTGGGCGAAACCTGCGACGACGGCAACGCCGCCGACGGCGACGGCTGCAGCAAGACCTGCCAGACCGAGACGGGCTATTACTGCGCTGTCCCCGGCCCGCAGGGCTGCTACAAGCCGGTCTGTGGCAACGGCAAGATCGAGTTCGGCGAAGAGTGCGACGACGGCAACATCGTGAACGGCGATGGCTGCAACGACAAGTGCCAGATCCAGATCGCCGCGGCGGTGTGCGGCGACGGCACCATCGAAATGGGCGAAATCTGCGACGACGGCAACTTGAAAGCCGGCGACGGTTGCTCCGCCACCTGCGATGTCGAGACCGGCTACATCTGCAACGGCGTCCCGTCGATCTGCACTAAGTCCGTGTGCGGCAACGGGAAACTGGAGCCGGGCGAAGAATGCGACGATGGCAACCTCAAGGACGGCGATGGCTGCTCCGCAACTTGCCAAAGCGAGAAGACCACCGTCATCTGCGGCGACGGCAAGCTGGATCCGGGCGAAGGCTGCGACGACGGCGCGCTCAAGGCGGGCGACGGCTGCGACGCCAATTGCCAGGTCGAGCTCGGGTTCTTCTGCAACGGGCAGCCCTCGGTCTGCATCAAGCCCGTGTGCGGCGATGGCAAAGTCGACGTCCTGGGCATGGAAATCTGCGACGACGGCAACACCAAGGACAACGACGGCTGCACGGCGACCTGCGTGCCCGAACCCGGCTACATCTGCATCGGCGCGCCCTCGAAGTGCACCAAAGAAATCGCGGTGTGCGGCGACGGCAAGATCGAGTTCGGCGAACAGTGCGACGACGGCAACTTGAAGGGCGGCGACGGCTGCAGCCTGACCTGCACGGAAGAAGTCGGCTACTTCTGCGTCAGCGAGCCATCGGTGTGCGCCAAGCCGGTGTGCGGCAACGGCCAATTCGAGCCGGGCGAGCAGTGCGACGACGGCAATACCAAGGACGGCGACGGCTGCTCGGCGCTCTGCACCATCGAGGGCGGCGGCGGCCCCATCTGCGG
>JBBISH010000137.1:0-15569 GCA_037441385.1 Myxococcales bacterium | reverse complement strand
GTGCCGGCGGAAAGTGCAGCGGAGTCACGCTGGTATGCAACGACGGCAACCCCTGCACAGAAGACGCCTGCGACCCCAAGACCGGCTGCACCAGCGCGGCAAACACCGCAAGCTGCGACGACGGCAACACCTGCACGGTCAAAGACACCTGCAACGGCGGGGTCTGCCTTGGCCTTTTGGGGGCGTGCAGCGACAACAACCCGTGCACCGACGACAGCTGCAGCTCGGGCAGTTGCAGCCACAGCGCCAACGCAGCGCCGTGCAGCGACGGCAACGCGTGCACGAGCAATGATTCATGCAAATCAGGCAGTTGCAGCGGGGGTGCGCCCCAGAACTGCGATGACAACAACGTCTGCAGCGACGACAGTTGCGACGCCGGCGCTGGCTGCGTCCACGTCGCCAACGCCGCGACCTGCGGCGACGGCAGCGCCTGCACCCAGGCCGATAGCTGCAGCGGCGGAATCTGCAAAGGGATCAAGGTAGTGTGCGACGACGGCAATCCGTGCACCGACGATAGCTGCGACCCCAAGACCGGCTGCACCGCTGGCGCCAACCAGGCCGGCTGCAGCGACGGCAATCCGTGCACCGTGGGCGACCTGTGCAGCGGCGGCAGCTGTGCCCCCGGCAAGGCCAAGACGTGCGACGACGCCAACGTGTGCACCCAGGACGCGTGCCTCAGCGCCACCGGCCAGTGCCAAAACACCGACATCAGCGCCAGTTGCGACGACAAGAACGCGTGTACTGACGACCTGTGCCACCCAGTCCTGGGCTGCGGCCACGCCAACAACGCCGCGAGCTGCAGCGACGGCAACCCGTGCACCACCGGCGACGGCTGCAAGAACGCCACATGCCAGGGCCTTGGCAGCCTCAACTGCGACGACGGCAACCTGTGCACCGACGACACGTGCGACGCCAAACAGGGCTGCCTGAACACCGACAACAGCGCACCATGCAACGACAATGTTGGCTGCACGGTGGGCGACACCTGCAGCAAGGGCAAGTGCACGGGCACGCTGCAATGCGACGACAAGAACCCGTGCACCGCCGATGGCTGCGACTTCACTACGGGGACCTGCAAGTTCGCAGCCCTTGCAGGCAGTTGCAACGACGGCAACGCGTGCACCGGCAGCGACGCATGCAAGAACGGCGTCTGCACCGGCGGTGCGCTGGTCGTGTGCGACGACGGCAACGTCTGCACCGACGACTTTTGCGACTCGGCGGCCGGCTGCGGCACCAAGACCAACAAGGCGCCGTGCGACGTGGGCGGTTGCTCGGTAGGCGACGCGTGCCAAAACGGCAGCTGTGTCGGCAGCGGCGTGGACCGCGTCTGGAGCAAGTACATCACCGACGACACGAGCACGGCAGGCGTCAAAGAAGTGTGGACCAGTGCTATGGCGCTCGACGATGACTCCTTCATCGCCGTGGGCTCTTACGCCGTGTCGCCCTACTACACGTCGTACGCAGCCACCAGCCGAGTGACCGCCCTGGGCGCGCGCGCCTGGACCAAGATCGGGCCCATGTCACTTGGCGGCGCGAACTTGACGGCCAGTCTGCGCCGGGCCGACGGCACACTTGCGGTGGCTGGGGTCTTGGCCCAGTGCGGGCAACTGTCGTCGGTCGACAGCGCCGGCAACTTTGGGCCCGTGGTCAAGATTGCCTACGGCCCCTGCGCCACCGGGTCCAATGGTGTACAGACGCCGGTGGCCCTGATCGAGCGAACGGTGGCCGGCAAGACCGTGCTGACGGCGGTGATCTTGCGCGACGAGTACAGCTTCCGTCTGGTGGTGGCCAACGTGGAACCGGACGGCAGCGTGCCGCTGGCCTACCTACACCCCGACCAGTACAACACGCTCACCAACGAACCGCGGGCCGCCGTGCTGGGCCTGGACGGCTCGGTCGTCGTGGCCGGTCGCACCAACGAAGCCGGCGGCGGCGGTGGCGACGATGCGACCTTGACGTTTGTAAAGCCCGACCTCAGCGGCGAGGTGCGCAAGCGCTTTGGCGACACGGCCAACGAGGTTTTCCACGCCGTGGCACGCCTGGCCGACGGCAGTCTGGTAGCCGCGGGAACCCGCACCACGGCGTCGAACGTGCCCGAGGCCTACATCGTCCGCACCACCGCCGACGGTACCTTGATTTGGCAAAAGATCATCGCGGGCGGGACCACCAACGACCTGCGTGCGGTGGTGGCGGCTCCGGACGGCGCGCTGTTCTTTGCCGGGCGCCGCGCCGAGGCCGGCAACAGCAGCAAGACCAACGCCTGGCTGTTGGCACTGGATGCCGACGGCGACCAGTTCTGGACCAGCGACTACGGCATTAGCGACCTGGACGACGGCATGGTCGCCCTGATGCGCAACGCCGCGAGCGGGCGGCTCACGGCCGCCGGCTACCACATGGCCAGCAACGGCACGGCCGACTTCTTTGCGCTGCGGGTCACCGAAGGGGGCGCCGCCTCGTGCGTTGCGGCTGGCAAATGCATCCCGGCGGTCATCGGGTCGTGCGCCGACAGCGACCCGTGCACGGCAAGCCTGTGTTTCAACAGCGCATGCGTCAACCAGGCGCAGAAGGTCATCGGCTGCAACGACGGCGATGCGTGCACGACGGGCGAAGTGTGCTCCAGCAGCTCCGTGTGCGGCAGCGGCGCAAAGGTGTACTGCGACGACAAGAATCCGTGCACCTTTGAAACGTGCGACAAGACGTTGGGGTGCGTGTACACCAACGCCGTCGACGGGCTGGGCTGTGGCACGGGTCTGACTTGCCAAGCTGGCGTGTGCAAGTAGCCGCCCGAGCCGCGCCGCCCCAACCCAAACGGCCATTGCTGGCCGAGTTCTTGGTGGGCCGCGCGGCAGGCACACGGGGTTCTTGTGATACGGATCCCGCGCCAGTCGGCTCAAAAACACCAGCAATTCTTTGGGCCCGAACGGGAGCACCTGCGTGATTTTCTCCGGTTGCAGACCGGGTCTCCGTATCCAGGTCAAACGTCTCGTCGCCGCCCTTGGCCCGACAGCGGTTGCGCACGATGGTCGCCACGTGGCCGGCATCGCGGACGCGAGCAACCGTTCTTCAAGAATTCCAAGTAGCAGAAATTGCCGCCTACCCCTCCGGCGCGGGTCGGCGGACTCTGCGCCACGTTGCGACCACCAGGCCAAAGGTCAACAGCGCGGGCGCCAGGCGCAGCACGAAGTCGGGCAGATTGAAAACGTACTTGTGCCGGGCTGGAAAGTAGAGGAAATCGACGATGCCTGCTGGATACCACAGCCAGTTGGCGAGGTTGGCGAGGTTGGCGGTCTCTGCAATGGCCAGCATCCAGAATAGGGTGACGTCTGCGACCAGGCGAACCAGCAACAGGCACGCGATGGTTGTAGCGGCCACCCGCATGCATACGACCGGTAGCGAACTGCTCACCACGGCGTAGTCTTCGGTCAGCCGCACGGCGATCGGCGCCGTCAGGACGACCAAGAGTGGCAGGCCAAAACGCCTCTTCAAGGACCACCGCCACGAGGCGAACGGCAGGATGAGCGCCCAGCCGGTCGCCAGGGCCAAGGCGTAGACAAAGGTCATCGAGTGGTCCCATCCCGCGGCCCGCAGCGCATCGGCTTGGCTCTTGGCAATGAACTGGTCATTGATCATGAGCGAAAATACATTGTTGCCAAAAAGCGGCACTTCGCGCCCGTCGGCCGGCAGGAGCGCCAGCGCCAGGAGCTTGGTTGCGATGTCCAGCGGCAGCAGGATCGCCACACACCGCAAGAAGATGCGCGCCTTGTCGAGCCCAGGGACCGGGGGACCAAAGAAAACCTGCACCAGTCGGCTTTCCCCCAGCTGCGGCAACAAATCGGCGGCGGCGGTCGGTTGTTCCGGGTCAAGGAGCGGGTCTGGCAGTGTATCTGGCTGTGTGTCTGGCTGCGTATCTGGCTGTGTGTCTGGCTGTGTGTCCATGGCTGCGGGTCCTTCTTGAGGCTGGATCAGTCTACCGCTTCTCTGGAAATCCGCGCCTCCGAATTCGGCGCAGCGCGTCGCTGCGGGCTGTCACCGGCGCCCCAGTTGGGGCTGGGGACGGGCCCGCAACGGGCAATTGCTGAACGAATCAGCCGCGATTGGTGGCGTCTCCAGACGCTGCGGCGGCAGCACGGGCCGTGGCCACGGCTATCCGAGCCTCCCCGGCCGGTTGTTGCGACACTAGCCGCGGCCCGCCAGGGTCTCGTGGAGGGAATAGCTCATCGTGGCCAAGAACGCTACCAGGCCGATGTACATGGCGCCGTAGTTGACGCGGGTTTCCATGGCCACGTCGTGGTAGCCCTGCGGCAGCTTGGGGTCGCCCCAGATCGCCTTCTTCAACTGCGGGTAGGCCAAGATACCCACCATGATCAGCATCGGACTGGGCCGCCACAGAAACAGACCCACCAAGAGCGGCGCGCCGAGCAGCCAAATCTTGGGCGAGAGAATGGCCGTGATCCGCCCACCGTCAAAGGGCGACAGCGGGATCAGGTTGAACAGGTTCAGAATGCAGCCCGCCTGGCACAGCGCCAGCAGCAGGCTGGAATCGGTCTGCCGCGCGGCGAAATAGCAGAGCATCGAGGCGGCGGCACCAGCGACCGGCCCCGCGATGCCAACGTAGGCCTCTGTCTCAACGTTGTGCGGCAGCTGTTTCAGCTCGATCCACGCCCCCACAAAGGGAATGAAGGTGGGCAAGCCTACGTCTAGACCGCGCTGCCGGGCCGCGACGAAGTGCCCCATCTCGTGGCAGAAGATCAGCAGCACGAAACCGACGGCGTAGCGCCAGCCAAAGACCAGCGAATACGCAAAGACGGATACCAACATCGAGCCGCCGGACAGCAGCAGCTTGCCCAGCTTGCCCGCGACGAACAGCCCGACCAGGAGTTTGCCCACTTGTTCCCACCCCGATTCGGTCCCGAAGAATTGCCGGAGTTTTCGGTCCGATCCAGATCGTTCCTGTACTACTGGTCTTCGCCGACCTTGAGCTCGTCAACCTTGGCCTCGCCAACCGTGGGCGCGTCGGTCTTGGGCACCTCTTTGCCGCGCCCGCCAAAGAGCTTGGCGACATAGCCGGCCGCCGCCAGAACCCCCAAGACGAAGAGCTTCTTGAACGCGAGTAACACCGCAAAAAGCTTGCCGAACAGACCCAGCTTGGCCGCCACGCCGCCGGCGACGAGCGCGGCGATGCCGTACTCGGCGGTCTTGTCGGTGCTGGCGTTGAAGTCGGTGTAGCGGTTGCCGGCCGTGAACTCGGTGAACGCCGTCACCTTCTTCATCTCTTCGCGAACGGTGCCAATCTGACTCATGCCGGCCACGGCGTTGAGCACCAACACGCCTTCGCGGCCCAGGACGCGGACGTTGTAGTTGAGCGTGTGCTCGGGGGCGCTGGTTTGCAGTTCTTTGGCCCAGTACAGCTTGTGGGTCTCGGCCGAATAGCTCGGCCGCTCGGCCCAACCCACCAACTGCATAGCCGGATACCCCTGTTTTTTGCGCTCCTCGTTCGCTTTGACGACGCCCTCCTGCATTTCTTTGAGCAGATCGTCAAAGTCGATCTTGCTGGCGTCGTCGTCGTTGACGTGGCCGTCCTTGTCGTAGGTGACCACCACGGCCCAGCCGGCATCGTCCAGCAAGCTGACCGCGGCAGGGACGATCAGGCCCAGCGACTTGGTTCCCGGCGGATTGCCCCAGCCTGTCACCAAGACGCGCTCGGCGTCGTCCGGCGGCAGGTAGTGGAACTCGCGCGACAGGTCCAGCGTGGCCATGTTGCCGGGAAGCGCAATCTTGCCGTCCTGGAAGTGGAGGGACGCCAAGAATTCCTCTTCGGAGAACTTTTTGGGCTCGTCCGCGGCCAAGGCCAGGCTGGACGAAAGCAGCAAGACGACGACGAGGACGGACTTGAACATGCAGGACTCCCAGAGAGAGGGCGGTGGAGGCACCTGGCGGGTCGCTGCGGCGCTGGCATCGGCCCACCGACCGCGGCAAGCGCTCCCGTACCGGCTGACTCGAACCGTCGCGTCTCGCGAATGGAGCGTACGCCGCGGCCCGGCGCGCGTCAACGTTGCCTTTCTTTGGGGTTGGCGCAGCAGAAGGTTTGGGGGGCATTTTCTACCCCGCATTTAGCCAAAGCGCCGGAGCACCCCCTGCCCGTTCATGTCGTACTTGGTGTGGGCAAAGAATGTCAGCCAGTCGTGCCAGCAGGCGTGTGGATGGGGACCGACGCTGCCGGCAGCCGGCGTGAACTCGTCGCGGTAGGCACTTCCCCAACCGACGTACGGCGGAGGGTTCGGCACCACGTGCAGGTTCTGCGCCGGAATATTGCTCTGGATAATCACGACCTTCTTGCGACTAGTGGCCGCGTCCACGGCGACATCGCCCACGATGAACACGTGGCCTTGCGGGGCTCTTTCGGGCCGCAACACCACCGCGTCACCGGGCAAGACGTCGGGCGGCTCCACGGGCCGCAGGTCGCGCTTGAGAACCAGCGAACTTGAAAAAACGTATTGATGGTGCAGGTACCGGTCCAAGCTCCGGCGATTCGCCTGGCTGAGTTCGCGTTCCACGGGATTCGGGCTGCGATTTTCTAGCCGCAGGTGCAGCTTGCCGATCTCGCCTCGCGACCAGAGGTATTCGGCCCACAGGCGCACGGCCGTGTCGGCGCACTCCTGGAATCGGCGGACGTCCAGGTCCACGATGGCATACGCGGCCTCGGGCTCTAGCACTTTCTTGCCAAAAGCATCGAACACGCCGTGATTCTCTTGTTTAACGGGCAGTTCGCGAACCCAGGCCGCAAACGAGCGGGGCTCCAGGTCCAGACGACGCAGATGGTCCGGCAGCGGGATCCGCTCGCGCAAGGGCTTGGAGTCGGGCTGGTGGGGAAAGGCGAACGTGGGCCCCTTGAACTCTGGCTCTTGCTGGGCAAGGCCCCTGCGCCAGGCCGGCAGGGTCGACGCGGCCGCGGCAGTCAGGACCAGGGCCTGCCTCAAGAACGCGCGACGCTGCAAGCCGGTCATATGCACCCCACCTGATTCGAGCCGCTGCGCTCTCGGTCCGATCCCACAACCGCCTAGAATTAGAAAGAACATCGGTGGCTACCCCATGGGTTCCGCGCCCTCGCCAAGCCGCCCTCGCCAAGCCTCCCTCGCCAACCCGCTCTGACCGGCGCGCGGATTCTACGCGGGCGACGCGCCGCCACGTCGGCGCCGAGCCGCAGCCAAGCCAGCCACCACCAGAAGCAGCCACTTTTCTGCGCTGGAGTGGGCGCCAAAGGTCACCGCGCTACAGCCGTTGTCGGCCGGCCCAGAAGGACTCGACGTGCCGTTGGGGTGGCAGACCTGCGCGTCTCCAGTGCACGTATCGACCTCGCCTAGCCCGCAGCCGTCCGGCGAGTCGCACAGGCCTGCGTCGGACTGGTCCGGCGACGCAGCAGGCGCATCCGGCGCAGCGGACGCATCCGGCAAATCGGGCGTGACCGCCGCGTCTGCCGAACTGGTGTCGGCGGCGGATGCGTCGGGGGCGGATGCGTCGGCGGCGCCGGCACTCGCCCCGTCGCCAGCCGTCTCTGCGATGGCCACGTCTTGCGCAGCGAGGTCGTCCGGTGTCGCCAAGGAGTCGCCCGGGCTGGCCGCGTCCAACGCGTCGGGCGACTCGCTGCTGTCCGTGGCGCTGGCATCGCTGGCGGCTTTGTACTTGCACTGGTGGTTGCCGTCGCACCAGTCCTCGGTCAAGGGATCGTAATCATTGCAGTCGGCCGAGACCTTGCAGCACAGGGGGTCACCGCCGGCCACGAACGCACACAGCCCCGTGCCAGGCGTGCACTTGTCAAACGTGCAAGGATCTTGGTCGTCGCACTGACTGTCGACCTGGCAAAGGCTGCACGACGCGGCGAGTCCGCTGCCGATGCACACGCGACCGGCAGGACATTCGTACGACGTCGAGCAGCATGCGGGATCTTTTTGGGCATACAGGTAGCTGCATTTGCCGTTCCCGCACTTGCCAACGCTGCACGGCATGGGATCGACACAGTCGCTGTCGGTCTTGCACGTGTTGGCGTCGTCGAGCTTGGTCGGGTCCTGGGCAATGTACAGGTGCAGGTTGGCCGTTGCTTCCGGCCCCTGCAATTTTCCGGTGGTGGGTAACGCCAAGGTGCACGAGATCACTCGAACACCCTTGGCTGTGCCAAGATCGACACCCTTGAGCAGTCCAGACGTGGCGGTGAGACTTGGCCCCCCGCCATTGACGTGGCAGATGACCATCCCATTGGCCGGCCCAAGCGTAAAGCCATTGATTTGCATGGTAATGTCAACGTGGACTGCCGCAGGTGCCGTGTAATCCACGTAGTAGACCTTGCCTTCGGGCGGATCGACCAGAGTCAGGGTCGGTGCGTCGACCAACGCCAGCTCGGCCGTCGCCGTAGCGCGCGGGCCCAGCGGCGCTGGCGCCGGCTCTGCACCGGTGGGGAGCTCGACACAAGCGGCACAGCACGCCGCCAGCCACGCCCACGGCAGGAGAATTGGTCGCCGCCGGGCTGGGTTGCGCCCTGCGCCCAAGGCATTGGTGCCGGCAGGGTGCGGCCCGCCGCAAGCCCCACCTGATTCACGCCCTTGCGGCTTCGCTGCCACAGTCGACAACCACCGAAACCCAGATGGGTTTCCCCGTTCTAACCCAAAGAATTCCCGGAGTCTTCGAGCCAACGTGGGCGGATTCCGCAGCAAACGTCTTGCCATCGCTTCACCGGGCCGGGACATCCGAGCCATGTCGGCAGGCTACTCGTCCATGACTGGCGGGTCAAATCGAGCCTCCCCCCCGACGGCCGATGCCACCGCAGCCTGGACAGCAGGCGCGCACGGGCGATCTGCTGGGGCGCACTCCAGTTTGGCACCTTGGGCCCGCAGAGCCAGACTTGAGAGCCGGACTTGAGAGCCGGACTTGAGAGCCCGACTTGAGAGCCCGACTTGGGGCTCGATTTCGGCGTTGACTCCGGTCGGCGCGGAACCAAGGAGGCCACCCAGCGCAGCTACTGGCAGACGCCGGCCAAACAAGTCTTGCCGGTGGCACAGGCGAAGCCGTCGGGATAGGTCGACGTTTGACAGCCTTTGCCGGTATCGCACCAGTCGGCGGTACACGGGTTGTTGTCGTTGCAGAGCACCGCAGGGCCGCCTGTGCACACGCTGTTTTGGCAGGTGTCGCCGTTCGTGCAGGCGTTGCCATCTTGGCACGCGCCAGTGGCCGATTTTTGCAGGCATGCGCCGGTGCTGCCGTCGCAGCCGCTGTTCCAGGTGCAGGGCTCGCCGTCGTCGCAGGTCGCGGGGTCCTTTTCGGCGCATGCCTTGCTGACGCCGCAGCTTGATTCGCCCCAAGGGTCGGCGCGCACCAGCAGGCCGCCGCGCGAGGCGCCGTAGAGCAGCGATCCCACGCCGATCAGGCCGCCGCCTGGCAACAGCGCCAATTGCGCAAATTCAACGGGTGACGAGGTCGTATAGGTCTTGTTCCACAAGAGCTTGCCGGCCGGGTCGTACCTGCTGATGTTGGGCCACGGGCCGTTGCCTTGGAAGGCGCCCCACCAGCACAGCCCCACGGTGCCGTCAGGCCAGATGAGCGGGTTGCCGCCGTAGTCGTAGCCGCCGCTGCCGGCGTCGATCTGCGTGGACCAGGTGGTCGTGCCGCTGCCGTCCACGCGGGCGATGTAGGCGTCAAGACCGCCAAAGGTGCCGGTGACAATCGCGCCGCCATCGGCCAAGGTGGCCACGCCGTGGGCAAAGTCGAAGTTGTTGCCGCCAAGCCGCCGGAACCACTGCAAGACCCGCTTGGAGTCGTAGCGGGCCAAGAAGATGTCCTGGCTGCCAAGGCCGCTGGCCACTTTGCCATCGGCGCCGGCCGCCGACGATGGGGCGTTGGTCGAACCCGCAAGATAGAAGCCGCCGTCGGGGGTCGATGCGACCCCGGTGACCGTCAAATCGGTCGTGTTTCCTGGGTTGTCGTCTAGGATCACCGTCCAATCGACCGTGCCGTCGCTGGCGACCTGGGTCACAAAGCCGTCGGCGTTGGCCCCCGCAGCGTTCACGTGGCGACCGCCCGCCGCCAACCAGCGCACGCCGTTCGCGGTCACGACTCGGGCCGCCGTCCACACTCGCTCCTCGTAGACCGCCGTGGTCGACGTGACCCAGATAGCCTTGCTGAGCAGGCTGCCGTCGGCCAGCGAAAGCCGTGCGACAAAGCCGTCTTCCAGTGCGGTGTTGGTCGATCCCAGCACCACCAGTGTACCGTTGGCCTCGACCGAGACGTGCTCGGCCCAATCGTAGCTACCCGACGAGAAGTCTAGGACTTTGGTCCAGGAAACGGTCCCGGCCGGCCCAAAGCGAACCACCAGCGCGTCTTGGCTGGCGCCGCAGCAGGTGTTGCGTCGCGCGCCCACGGCCACCCAGCCGCCGTCGGCCACGGGTGCAACATGCCAGAGATCCTCGGCAATGTTGTAGTCAGGGTCGTCATAGTTCCAGACGTGCAGCAGCGCCTTGCCGGACGACTTGCAGCTACCCGCGGCGCAAGCATCGCCGCCTGTGCAGGTTCCGGTCGAACAACTGGCGGTGTTGTTCACGGTCTGGCAGCCCTTGAGTTTGTCGCAACTGTCGTCGGTGCACAGATTGCCGTCGTCGCAAGTCTTGGGTTTGGTCGCCTGGCAAGTCGACGATTTGCATAAGCTCTCGGCCGTGCAAGCGTCGCCGTCGTCGCAGGTTTGGCCGTCCAGGCTCTGGTGGGCGCACGTCGCCGTGCCAAAGTCGCAGCTGTCGGCCGTGCAAGAGTTCTGGTCGTCGCAGCTGAGCTTGCCGGTGCAACTGCCGTCCTTGCAGGTGTCGCTCACGGTGCAGCCAAGGCCGTCATTGCAGGCTGCGGAGTTGGGCGTGAAGACGCAACCTTGCTTGGGGTCACATGAATCGTCGGTACACACCTTGGCATCGCTGCAGGTCTGCGTGCCCGTCGAGCTGCACTTGCCGCCGCTGCAGCCGTCGCCGGTGGTGCACGCGTCGCCGTCGCTGCAGGCCGCCGCGTTGTTGACATGGCTGCAGCCAAGGATGGGGTGGCAAAGGTCGTCGGTGCACGGTTTGCCATCGTCGCACAAGGTCGCGGCGACGTCGGTGTTGGCGCAGGCGCCGCTGGCGGCGACGCACAGGTCTTGCGTGCAAATGTTGCCGTCGTCGCAGTTCTTTGCCTTGCCGGCTGCGCAGTTGCCGTCTTTGCAGGCGTCTTGGGTCGTGCATGCGTCGCCGTCGTTGCACGGGGCCGTGTTGGGGCTGTGCTGGCAACCGGCGATCTTGTCACAGCTATCTGAAGTGCATAGGTTCTGGTCATTGCAGTCCAGCGTGGCACCGCGGCACAGGCCCACGCCGTCCAAATTCTGGCACGCGTCGCCGCTCGTGCACGCGTCGCCGTCGTCGCAGGTGGCCGCCGAGACCGCGTGCAAGCAACCGCTCGCTGCCGCGCAGCCGTCAAAAGTGCATGAATTCTTGTCGTCGCAGTCCAGCTTGGTGCCACCCACGCAAACCGCGCCCTGGCAGGTGTCCTGGGTCGTGCAGGCGCTGCCGTCGGTGCACGGAGCACTATTGGCGGCGTGGCTGCAGGCGCCGGCCTTGCAACTGTCGTCGGTGCATGGATTTTGGTCATCGCAGGCGTTGCCGCCGCCCAGGCACGCTCCGCCCTGGCAGTGGTCCAGGCTGGTGCACGCGTTGCCGTCGTCGCAGCCGCCGCCGGTGGCCGCGCTGGTGCAGCCGCTGGTCGGGTCGCAGCTGTCGGCGGTGCAGGGGTTGTTGTCGTCGCAACTTAAGATAGAGCCTGCGCATTTGCCGGCTTTGCAGGCGTCAAGGGTCGTACACGCGCTGCCGTCGCTGCAGGCATTGCCGTCCGGCACGGGCAGGAATTGGCAGCCGGCGGCGGGCGTGCAAGCATCGGTGGTACAGGCTGCGCCGTCGTCGCACGTTTTGGCCGTTCCTACGCAATTGCCCGATTTGCAGGAGTCGCCGCTGGTGCAGGCATTGCCGTCATCGCAGCCGCCCGGCGCCGCCGCGGCCGTGCACCCCGCGTTGGGGTCGCAGCCGTCGCTGGTGCACGGGTTCTTGTCGTCGCAACTTAGGGCGACACCTACGCATTTTCCGCCTTTGCACGCGTCTTGACCGGTGCAGGCGTTGCCGTCGCTGCACGTCCCGCCGTCGCCGACTGGCGTGTGCTGGCAGCCCGCGGTCGGGTCGCAGCTGTCGGCGCTGCAAGTCACGCCGTCGTCGCATGTCAGCACCACGCCTACGCATTTGCCGTCTTTGCAGGCGTCGCTGCCGGTACAGGCGCTGCCGTCGTCGCAGCTGCCTGGCGCATAGCCATGCACGCAACCCAGCTTGGGCACACACGAATCCGTAGTGCACACGTTACCGTCGTCGCACGTGCTGGCCGCCGCCGCCAACGCCACACAGCCAAAGCCCTTGATGCAGGTGTCGCTGGTGCACGGGTCGCCGTCTTCGCAGAGGACTGCGGTGCCGGCGCAACCGCCGTTCTTGCACACGTCGGCCAAGGTGCAAGGGTCGCCGTCGTTGCAAGTGGCCGAAATCACCTGAATTTGGCACACACCGCTCTTGGGCTGGCAGGTGTTCTTCTGGCACGCCGTATCGTCGACCGTGGGGCACACGACCTCTGTCGCCGGGTTCACCTTGCACTGCGGCGCTTTACTGGCCTTGTCAGTGCCGGTCTTGTCGCAATAGAGCGTACCGTTACACAGGTTGCCGTCTTCCAACTTAGCGCAATCGCTGTCGCTTTCGCATTGGCAGACGCCCTTGATTGGGGCGTCGCAGCTGCCGTAGCTGCACCAGCCCCCGGCCGTGCAGGGCGAGTCGCTGCCGCACTGGTTGCCTTGATGCGCGGGCTTCATTCCGCAACTTCCTGTTTTCTTGTCGCATTGGTTGGTCAGGCACGCCTCGTCAAAAGCGCTGGGGCACTCGACCACGCTCGCTGGGTTGACCAAGCAGTGGTTGCTGGCCTGGTCGCAGTACAGGGTGCCGTTGCACAAATCGCCGTCCTCTTTGCCCAGGCAATCCGCGTCCTTCTGGCACTCGCAGGTGTTGGTCTGGGCCGCGCACTGGCCGCTTTGACACCACGATCCCGGCGTGCACGAGTTGCCGTCGTCGCAGGGCGTGCCGTCTTTGGGTAGGGCGATCAGGCTGCATTTGCCGGTCTTGGGATCGCAAACATCGGATAAACACGGCGGATCGTCGTCGGTGTTGCAGTGCACGACCGTCGCTGGATTGGTCATGCACTTCTTGCTGGCAAGGTCGCAGTACAGGGCCCCGTTGCACGGGTCGCCGTCATCTTTCTTTAGGCAATCCATGTCGTTTTGGCACTCGCAGGTGTTGGTAGCGGTCTGACATTGGCCGCTTTGACAGCTCTCGTTGGGCGTGCAGGGATTGCCGTCGTCGCAGCTTTTGCCTTCGTGAACGGGCACGTAGTAGCACTTGCCATCCTTGGGGTTGCACAGGTTCTGCGTGCAGAAGGTGTTGTCCACGGTCTGGCAGGTCACCACGCTCACCGGGTTGACCTGGCACTGCGCCAGCGCCTTGTTGCAGAAAAGCACGCCGTTGCACAAGTTGCCGTCCTCTTGGCTGGCGCAGTCGGCGTCGGTCTTGCAGTAGCAGGTGTTTTGGCCGCCCTGGCACAGCCCCTGGTCGCAGACATCGCCGCTGGTGCAGCTGTCGCCGTCGTCGCAAGGGGTGTTTTTCGGCGAAATCAATAGCTTACACTCGCCGGTCGCGGGGACGCAGGTATTTTTCTGGCAGGCGTTGTCTTGGCCGCCCGGGCAGACGACCACGCTGGCCGGGTTGGGATTGCAGGTAAACGGCGCGCCGGAGCTGGTGTCGCAGTAGAGCGAGCCGTTGCACAGGTTGCCGTCTTCGTACTTGGCGCAATCACTGGTGGTTTTGCATTGACAGATGGCGACGCCGGGCTGGCACTGGCCGGCCATGCAGGTGTCGCCGCTGGTGCACGGGTCGCCGTCGTCGCAGCCGGCAGTGGCCGCGGTGGGCAGGTTGATACAGCCTTTTACGGGGTTGCACTGGTCGGCGGTGCAGGGATTCTGGTCGTCGCAGGCCAGCGCGGCGCCGCCTTGGCACTGGCCGGCGCTGCAATGGTCAAGGGTCGTGCAGGCGTTGCCGTCGCTGCAAGGGGCACCGTCGCTGGCCGGCACGAACTGGCACTGGTGTTTGGGCGAGCAGAGGGGCAGCAAACAGGGCCCGGCGCTTGGGCAATCGTCGGCAGCCGCGCAGGTGGCGGGCGGGACAGCGGCGTCGCTGCCAGCGGTGGCGTCGCTGCCGGCGTCGGGGCTCGTGTCGCCCGCGCCGGTCGCGGCGTCGGTCCAGGAGTCGCCGTTTGGTGTATCTACACCACCGGTGGTGTCTGCTTCGGCGTCGCTACCACTACCAGTAGTGTCTGGCGGTGCCGCGGCATCGCCGGCATCGAACGCCGAGGGCCCGCTGTCGCCCGCCCCGTCGGGGCCGGATTGGTCCGCGGCCGTGTCCGCCGTGCTGCCGTCTACGTCACTGCTGGCCGCGCCACTGCTGGCCGCGTCGCTTGGCGCGACGTCTTGCGTCGCAGGGGTTGCGCCCGGCTGGCTGCCGCAGGCGCCCACGCTCAGCGCCAGGGCGGCCCAAAACGTCCATCTCCTGCGAACCCCGTTTGATCCACGCGTAAACGGTTTCGCCAACCCGGCCTGCAACAGGCGAGAATCAGATGGGGGCCCTGGTTCGGGCCCAAAGAGCTGCCCCAGTTGGCGATCCGATTCGGACGGAGCCGGCATCCACTTGGTCAATCCCATGTCGTTCCCCGTTCGGTAGCCGCGGCACGCCACCGGCGGCGGCGGATCGCGCGAGCGGCCGCAGCGCGCCAAGGTACCCGTTGTTGGGCGCAAGACTGGCACCAAACTCGTCGGTTGTACAGCGTTTGCCAAGTACGACAAACCCGAGTTAGTCCGACACGCTCCTAGTACACCGGCGTCGGCGACCCCGAAAAAACTCGAGATTCGGTGCAGGAGCTGCACAAAGCCGTCAAGGCGTACCCGGCCTGGGATCCGGCCGATTGCGGTGATGACTCTGGCCACGGCGGTCAAGAAGATCCCGAAACACTTGAGCATGCCGACTGAAGTCGTGCCAAAGGAGACCCAACTGGTCTGGCGCCGAGAAACGGAGCACTGCCCCGGCCGCCGCGCGAGCTTTCCCCAAGGGCATCGGCGCGATTGGGCGGGATCTGGCCATCGGCGATGACTTCGGGTCGATTTCGCGGACAAGCTGCCGGTGGTCGACGTGGCGGCGTAGGCGAGGGACCCTTTTTTTGCGCGGCACAGCAGAGCTCTGGCCGTACCGGGCCTTTCGGTCGAAATCCAGAGGACCAGGATCCACCATCGAAATTCGCCACGGCCGCCGATTTGGGATGCAAATCAAGGCGCAAGGAGCGGAGCGACTGAGGCGACCTAGCGGTCGCCGCAGGGAGAAGGGCCCCAGCGGTCGCCCGAAGGGTGAACGGGTCGCCCCAGTGGGGCAACCCGTAGCTGGGAC
>JBBISH010000136.1:0-16009 GCA_037441385.1 Myxococcales bacterium | reverse complement strand
GTGACGGCGATCAAGCCCGGCGCCCAAGAGATCTGCGACAACCAAGACAACGACTGCAACGGCCAGACCGACGAGTCGGGCGCCAAAGGCTGCAAGGTCTTCTACAAGGACAAAGACGGCGACAAGTACGGCGACGTGGACGACTCGGCCTGCCTATGCCCCGGCAAGAAGGGCTCGGACTGGCTGGAGCAAGGCGGCGACTGCGACGACAGCAACAAGAAGGTGTTCCCCGGCGCGACGGAGCTCTGCAACGGCATCGACGACAACTGCAACAGCAAGACCGACGAAGAGGGCGCCGAAGGCTGCAAACTCTTCTACGTCGACGCCGACGGCGACACCTTTGGCCCCACGGCCAGCGGCAAGTGCCTGTGCAAAGCCAACAAGCTGTACGTGACCGAGCAGCCTGGCGACTGCGACGACAGCAACGCCAAAGTCAGCCCCACCCAGCTAGAAATCTGCAACGGCACAGACGACGACTGCAACGGCCAGACTGACGACGGCAACGCCAGCGCCTCGTGCCCGCCGGTCAGCGGCGGCCAAGTCGCCTGCATCGCCGGCAAATGCGGCATCGGCAAGTGCGGCCCCGGTTTGTTCGACGTGGACCTGGACCTCAGCAACGGCTGCGAGTGCGCCGCTGACTCGAACTTTGGCACCTTGGGCAACGTCTGCGGCAACGCGGTCGAGCTAGGCGACATGCCCGACGGCAGCAACACCGTCCCGGCCAAGGGCAATTTGATGCCCGGCGAAGACTCGGACTGGTTCCACTTCTATGCCAAGGACCAGCCCGACGACAACACCTGCGACCAGTTTGACGTGCGCATCAAGTTCGCCAGCAACCCGAACAACCAGTTCGTTTTCGACGTGTTCCGCAAATCCTGCGCGGGCGCGGACCAAATCTGCAGCGGCAGCACCGAACACAGTTGGTCCACCAGCTTCTACGGCGATCCCCCCAGCGGCACGGACGCCAAACCGCAAGTGAAGACGTATGGCGACGTCAACAAGTCGCCCGTGCCCGAGAAGGCCGGCGAATGCAAATGCGTTGCGCTCAAGCCGGGTTTTGACGGCCTACCCGGCATGAACCTGTGCTCGGACAACACCGCGCACTACTACGTGCGCGTGTATCGCAAGCCCGGCGTGCCCAGCTCGACCATCTGCGTCGAAAATAGCTACATGATTCAGGTCAACAATTCGCCGCCGTAGCCGCCTCAGCAAGCGGGAGTGGGCCCAGCAGCCAAGAGCGGGCCCAACAGCCAAGAGCGAGCCCAGCGCGTCGGCGCCTGCCTTACCGCTTGCCTACTCTGCCGCAGCGCCGAAGGCCCTCACCCCGGCCTGTGGCCGACCCCTCTCCTACTGAAGTGGGCGAGGCGTAAAGGGAAATTGCATTGCCCCTCGCC
This sequence comes from Myxococcales bacterium, assembly GCA_037441385.1. Classification (GTDB taxonomy): domain Bacteria; phylum Myxococcota_A; class UBA9042; order UBA9042; family UBA9042; genus SXRM01. Next base: position 14,615 of record JBBISH010000136.1, on the reverse strand, counting down.
CAAAGCGTTGGCAGAGGAGGGGTCCCCGCGGTGAGCGAAGCGAGCGAGTGGCGCCAGCGGCGCCGGGAGAGCGGGGCAGACGCCGAAGGCGGCGGGGTGATGGCCAAGTGCCAAGGATCGCACAGGTTTCCACCGCACTTACGGCACCAGTAGCCATCCAGTAAGGCAGGCGTCAGCGTAGACCTTGGAATTTCGGCAAATATTCGCTAGTTCAGCGTGTCGTCGGTGTCGCTGGCGCTGCCCTGGCCCACGACAACCATGGCCGGGCGCACCACTTCGTCGCCAAAGATGCAGCCTGCGGCCACGCTATGGATCACGCGGCCAGCCTGGGCGGGATCGGCGACCGGCATGGTGGTCACCGCTTGGTGCCGCTCGGGGTCGAAGATCTCGCCCATGCCGTCAAAGCGCAGCAGACCCATGGCGGCCAGGGCGGCGTCGAACTGGTTGCGAATGATGCGCACACCGTCGACAAAGGCGTCGCCCTCTTTGCCTTTGACGCTCTCTAGCGAGCGATCCAGCGTGTCGAGCACGCCGATCAGGCCCGAGACCGCCTTGGTCTGATCGCGCTTCATGTTGCGCTCGTACTCGCGGGCGATCCGGTCTTTGGCCGCGTCGAATTCGCGCTTGGCCTTGTCGAACGCCCCGGCGTACTGGCGAACCTGCTCGTCGGCGTCTTTCAAACGGCGTTCGGCATCAGCCAACTTGCTGGCAAGCTTAGCATTTTCAGCTTCGAGCGCCGCGGGCTCCAGGTGGTCGGCCTCGGCGTCGGCGTGGGGGTCGGCAGACTCGACGGCGGACTTGGCGGGTTTGCCCGGCTCGGCGTGGGGATGGTGCTTGGACATGCGAACCTCACGTAGCAATGGGGGCGGCTTGCGGCCCGGCCACAGACGCAGCGGCCGCCGCCCGGCAGGAACCTGCGAGCGACGGCCGCCATGCGCAACCTGGGACTAGGCCTCGGCTTCGACCGACTCGACGATCGCGCACTCGGTGGTCAGCAGCAGGGTCGCCACCGACGCGGCGTTCTGCAGCGCCACGCGCACCACCTTGGTCGGGTCCAGCACGCCCGCGGCCATCAGATCGCCGTAGGTGCCCTTGCCGGCGTCAAAGCCGTAGTTGCCCTGGTGCGCGCGCACCGTCTCGACCACCACCGACGCCTCTTCGCCCGCGTTCGCGGCGAGTTGGCGAAGGGGCTCTTCGACCGAGCGGCGCAGGCACTTGATGCCGTGGTCGCGCTCGTCGCCAAAGTGCAGCTTGTCGAGCGCCTGGGCCGCGCGAATCAGCGCCACACCGCCGCCGGGGACCACGCCTTCGGCCACCGCGGCGCGCACAGCGTGCAGGGCGTCCTCGACGCGGGCCTTCTTCTCTTTCATCTCGATCTCGGTGGCGGCGCCCATCCGGACTACAGCCACGCCCGCGGCCAGGCGCGCCAGACGCTCTTCCAGCTTCTCGCGATCCCAGTCCGACTTGGTCAGCTCGATCTCGCGGCGAATCTGGGTGATACGCGCTTCGACTGCGTCCTTCTTGCCCACACCGCCCACGATGATGGTCTTGTCCTTGGTGATCTTGACCGAAGCGGCACGGCCCAGCTGGCGCAACTTGACGCCTTCCAGCTTCTCGCCGATCTCTTCGCTGAGCACCGAGGTGCCGACCAGGACGCCGATGTCTTCGAGCATGGCCTTGCGACGATCGCCAAAGCCAGGGGCCTTAACCGCCGCGACCTGCAGCTGGCCGCGCAACTTGTTGTAGACCAAGCCAGTCAGCGCCTCGCCGTCGACGTCTTCGGCGATGATCACCATCGGCTGATTCGACTGCTTGAGCTGCTCGAGCAGCGGCACCAAGTCGCGCAGGCTCGAGATCTTCTTTTCGTGGATCAGGATGAACGGGTTGGCCAGCTCCGTCTCCATGCGATCGCTGTCGGTAACGAAGTAGGGCGAAATGTAGCCGCGGTCGAACTGCATACCCTCCACAGTCTCGAGCGTCGTCTCGATGCCCTTGCCTTCCTCGACGGTGATGACGCCGTCCTTGCCGACCTTGTCCATGGCCTGAGCCAGGATCTTGCCGATGCTCTCGTCGCCGTTGGCCGAGATCACTGCGACCTGCTCGATGTCGCGGCTGCCGTCGATGTCGCGCGAGACGCGGGCCAGCTCGTCGGTCATGGCCTGCACGCCGGCTTCGATGCCGCGCTTGAGCGCCATGGGGTTCACGCCGGCCGCAACCAGCTTGCCGCCGTCGATGACGATGGCCTGGGCCAGCACGGTGGCGGTGGTGGTGCCGTCGCCGGCCTGGTCGTTGGTCTTGCTGGCGGCCTCTTTGACCATCTGGGCGCCCAGGTTGGCGTAGTGGCCTTCCAGCTCGATCTCCTTGGCGACCGTGACGCCGTCCTTGGTGATGAGCGGGGCGCCAAAGCTGCGGTCGATCACCACGTTGCGGCCCTTGGGGCCCAGCGTGACCTTGACGGTGTTGGCCAGGGTGTTCACGCCGTCGATGATGGCGGCGCGCGCGTCGGCGCTGTACGAAATGGACTTGGCGGGCATCGAATCTCCTCCGAAAACTTCAGAATCTGCGTGGTTGGGTTTGGAGCAGCGGCGCTGATCTTGCCTGAACTAGTCGGCAATGATCGCCAACAGCTCGCTTTCTTTCAGGATCAGGTACTCTTCGCCGTTGTACTTGATCTCGTTGCCGCCCCACTTGGCCAGCAGGACTTTGTCGCCGATCTTGACGGCGGGCTCGCGCAGGCTGCCGTCCTTGAGCACTTTGCCCTTGCCCACGGCTTTGACGAAGCCGTAGACCTGCTTCTCTTGCGCGGCCGAAGGCAGGAACAGGCCGCCGGCGGTCTTTTCTTCCGCGTCGGCGCGCTGGACCAGGACGTTGTCGTAAAGCGGGCGAATGTTCATCAGGTAGCTCCTATGCGGGGTGGTGATGCGCAGGCAAGACCGGCGCAGGGTAGCGAATCCAAAGAAGTAGCGTGCTCGCACCTGGATCAACTGGGACTATGCCGCTTTGGCGGTGGAGCCGGGCTTGGCCGGCGGCTAGCGCTCACCGACTGCCCGCCGCGGAGCCACCCAAGCGGGGTGACGAGCGAGCGGAGCAAAACTAGGACGCGGGTCCCGGTCGTCAAGGGCCGGCGCGGCCAGCTTGGAAAACCCAGCCGACTTGGTATCGTATGCTGGGCGCCAAGCAAGCAGTGGCCGCCAGGCGCGGTTGCAGTCGCCCCAGAGGTACAACAGTGGGCCAAGAATCCGATCGAGTCTGGGCCGGTGCGACGAACCGCGTTGCGCACTGGCCGCGGTGGGCAGCCGCCGTACTGCTGAACACTTGTCTGGTTCTGGCGGGTTGTGGCAGCGCCGAAGTGGTCGACGAGGCGCCCCTGGCGCCCCAGCACAAGACGGCCGGCTTGGTCGTGCTGCCCGTGGCTTTGGTGACCGCCGACAGCACCCCGCTAGAGGTGGCCGCCCACTCGCTGGACGTGTGCCGCATCGCGCTGGAGCAAACGGACCTGCCGGTGCTGGGCTTGTTCGACTTCGACGTCAACAAGCCGCTGGACGAGGCGCATACCCCCGCGTACGACACCGATCTGGTCACGCGGAACGATTTGGGCAGCGACTGGCAAGACTGGTTGGCGCTGCACGTGCTAGTCACCGAGAACCGGGCCACCAACGTCCGCGACATCGTGGACACGCGCATCAAGGATCCCAAGAAGCCCAATACGTTTCGCCAGCACGGGGTCGAGGCGCGGGTTCACGTCGAGGCCGCGCTGTACGAGGCGCGCAAGGGCGTGCGATTGGCCTGGACCACGCTGGATATCGATGACAATCCGCTGGAATTCGAGCCGGGCGAGGATCCGCGCCCCGAAGTGACCAAGGCGATCAAGACGGCGGTTCGGCGGCTGATCGAGCTGGCGCCCAGTTTGCGGACGGGCCTGGGCGGGCGGCGCAGCCGGGGCGACGAATTGGTCGACTCGCTGTTGGCGATCACTTCGTACAAGTACCTGGACAGCAAGCCGTACTCGGCCGGACTGGCGACACTGCCGCCCGAGGTCAAAGCGGCCAAACTGCTGGTGCTCTTCGATCGGTTTGCGCCGGGAATGCCGGCCCATCTGGCCGCCAAGGCGATCGCGCACGACGGCGTGCTGGTTCGCACGGCCCGAGCGCCGCTGCAAGCCGGCGATATCGTTGAGGCCGTGGCGGGTCAACCGGTACGGGCAGCCCACCAGCTCGATCGACTGCTGCGCGGCTGTGTCGGCGCCGCGGGCGGCTGCGCCCTGACGGTCCAGCGCGGTGGCGGACCGCAGACTTTGCAGGTGCAGTGGCCGTCTTTGCCACCGATCCCTGCGCCCGTGCCCTGATGGAGCCTGGGGACCAGGGCGGCGAATCGCCTGGCCAAGTCTGCGGACGGCTACGCAAGTTCCTTTTTGAGCCCGGCGACAATGGCTTTGGCGTCGCCGTGGTCGAGGACGAGGCCAGCGGGCGCATCTGGACGGTGCGCGGCCCGTTGTGGGGCCTTTTGGAAGGCGAAACGGTGCGGCTGTGGGGCCGCGTAGAAGACGATCCCAAGTGGGGTCGGCGGTTCCGGGTCGACTCTGCTCAGCCCGCCTTGCCCAGCGGACCGCACGCCCTGGAGCGGTGGTTGCGATCGGGGCGCGTACCAGGCATTGGCGAAGTGGTGGCCAAGCGCGTCGTGGAGGCGGTTGGCGCGGGCGGCGTGGCCGCGGTCCGAGATCGCCCCGAATTGCTGTTGGGGATTGCCGGCTTGACCGCCCCCAAGCGGCGCGCGCTGATCGAGGCTATCGCCGCCATCGACGCACACCAAGAGGCGGCCCTGTACCTGCACGGCTTAGAGCTGGGCCCGGCGCTGGTGCAGAAGATCTTGCGTCGCTACGGGCAGGATGCGCTGCGCGTCGTGCGTAACCGACCGTTTTCGCTCGCAACAGACTTGGCTGGCGTGGGGTTCCGCACCGCCGATCGCTTGGCTCGGGCGGCGGGCATGGCGGCCGAGAGCCCCGAGCGACTCCGCGCCGCAGTCACCCATGTGCTCCAGGACCTTGCCAACCAAGGCCACAGCGCGCCGCCGCGGGCAACGGTGCAAGCGATGGCGCGCGACCTCGCCGAAGTGTCCGACGAGCGAGCGGCAACGGCGATCGAACACGGCGTGACCGCAGGGGATTGGCACGCCGTCCAGACCGACACGGCCGAGGGCGACGCGGTCGACGCCATCGCCTTGCCGGCGCTGCATCAGGCCGAACACGCGATTGCGAAATGGATTGCCGGCAGCGACGACGCGCAGTCCCGCGACCAGACGGATGATCCGCGCATTGCCGCGGCCGAGCAGGCGCTGGGATTTGCCTTGCAGGGCGGGCAGCGGCAAGCGGTCGCCCAAGCGCTGCACGCGCCGCTCCTGGTGGTCACCGGTGGTCCCGGCACAGGCAAGACCACGATTCTGCGCGGTGTTTTGGCTGCCCTGGGCGCTCAGGCGAACGTCCTGCTCGCCGCGCCGACCGGGCGAGCCGCGCGGCGCATGGCCGACGCCAGCGGACGCGAGGCCAAAACCCTGCACCGGTTGCTGGAGTACGATCCGCATCAGCAGCGCTTTACCCGCGATGCCAGTCGGCCGCTGCAGGCGGAACTGGTGGTGGTCGACGAAGCATCGATGATCGACGTGCCGCTGGCCGCGGCGCTTCTGGCAGCCCTGCCCCCGCCGACTCGACTGCTGCTGGTGGGCGATGCGGACCAACTGCCGTCGGTTGGGCCCGGGGCGTTCTTGGCCGATCTGTTGGCGGCACCGCAAGTCCGGCGAGTTCGCCTGCGCGAAGTGCACCGGCAAAGCGAGGCCTCGAAGATCGTGACGGCCGCGCACCAGATCTTGCACGGCCAAGTGCCACAGGGCAGCAGCCGCGGCGATGGCGGCGATTTCTTTGTGGTTCCAAGGCAGTCCACCGACGAGATCGCCGAAACCTTGGTCGAGATCGTGCGCGACCGGCTGCCGCGCCAGGGGTTCGATCCGATTGCCGACGTGCAGGTCCTGGCTCCGGTCCACCGCGGGCCACTGGGAACACAGGCGCTCAGCGAGCGACTACGCGAGGCGCTGAACCCCCATGGCACGGCAACGTTGCGCAGCCTCAAGGTGGGCGACAAGCTGATCCAGACCAAAAACGACTACGATCTTGACGTGTTCAATGGTGACATCGGCACGGTCGTGGGGCTGGCGCACCGCGAACCCAGCGCGAACGAGAGCGCTGCTCCGGCCCTGCCCTTTGCGACTGAGCCGCTGCTGCGGGTCCGCTTTGGCGCGCGCGAGGTGCAACTGGGCCAGGCGCAGCTGGACAGCCTGGAGTTGGCGTATGCCGTGACGGTGCACAAGGCGCAAGGCAGCGAGTATCCTGCGGTGGTGGTGCCAGTCCACCTGGGTCAACACGTGATGCTGCAGCGCAACCTCTTGTACACCGCGCTGACTCGGGCCAAGCGGTTTGCCGTGCTGGTGGGGCAACCCGCGGCCATTGCTCGCGCGGTCGCCAATGCCGCCCCGCTGGCACGGTCGACGCAATTGCGGCGCTTGCTGACGCACTTGGGACCGGCACGTCAAACGCCAGCCGTTGTGGAGGCGCCATGGTGACGGGCGGCCTGGTGCTGGTCGAGATCGACGAGCGGCTGGTGCTGGGTCGGATCACGGCGCTGCGACCGCAATGGTGGCGCGTCGAAGTGGTAGAGCCGCCCAGGGGCGAGACGGTGCGCATCGATCGCACGCAGGTGCGCGCCGTGCTGAGCTGCCGGTCCGACGACGGCGCCGGAGCGCTGTGGCGCTTGCAGCAGGCCCGCGAGCGGGTAGGCGATGGCCTAGAGACCGCCTGGGGTCTGAACGAGCCGCTGGGCACGGGCGAACTGGCGGCGCTCTTGCACGGCAGCGACACCCCCGAGCACCGCGACGATCTGCTCCTGGTGGCCGGGATGGATTGCACGGGCTACGCCGTGGAGCACGGGCTGCTGAGGCGGCGGACGCCCGACGAGCGCCAAGCCGCCTGCCGCCGCGCCAAGGTGTTGGCCAGCCTAGAGGCGGAATTCCAGCCAGCTGTTCGAGCCCTCCGCGACCTCCATGGCGGCCGCCGCACCGACCTGGAACCGCTGCGCACCTTGGGGCCGCGGATCGAGGCCTGGTTGGCAGACGAAAGGGACGACGGGGTCACCTACTTGCTGCGCCAAGCTTGGGGCCGGCGCCACGTGCAGCGCAGCGACGCCGCACAAGTCCTGATTCAGGCCGAGCTTTGGGACGGGCACGACGATCCGAACCTGTTTGCGGCCGGGCTGCTGCGACCACCACCGCCGTGGAGTGGCGAAGACGGTCTGGTGGGCCAATCCCTGCCGGAGCTGGCGCTGCCGCTCGTGACCATCGACAACGATTGCCCGCACGAGGTGGACGATGCGGTCGCGGTCGAGGACCTGGGCGACTCGGGCGAGTTGCGGGCGACGGTGGCGATTGCCCACCCCACGCTGTGGTTCGCGGCCAACAGCGAGGTCGATCGCGAGGCGCTGAGCCGCGGAAGCACCTTCTACCATCCGCGCTTCACGGTGCCGATGCTGCCCGAGGCGCTGGCCCTGCAGCTGGCGTCGCTCGGCCCCGGTCAGCTGCGGCCCGCTTTGGTGTTCAGTGCCACGGTCGACCGCCAAGGCCGGCTGAGCACCATCCAGGTCCGCGAAATGCGCGTGCGAGTCGAGCAGGCGTGGTCGTACAACGACGTCGACCGGTGGTTGACGGCGGCCGAGACACCAGCCGACGTGGCCAGATTGGCCGCGGTCGCACAACGCTTGGAAGCTCGCCGCGTCGCGGACGGAGCCTATCTGCTGTACAAACCCGAGTGCGAAGTCGTGGCGCCGCGCGGCCAGCCCGTGCGCCTTCGCGATGCCAGCCAGTCGGGAACGGCACGGCGCATCATCACAGAACTGATGATTCTTGCCGGCGAAGTGGCGGCGACTTTTGCCCGCGAGCGCGGGGTGCAGTTGCCCTTCCGTCATCAACCGCGACCCAAGGACGCGCCCCTGCCGCCGGGCGTGTATACCCGCGCCGAGGATGTGTTTTCCGTGCTGCGCTGCCTGTCGCCGGCGCAGACGGCGCTGCAACCCAAAGGACACGCGGTGATGGGCGTGGCGGCCTATGCCCAGGTCACCTCGCCGCTCCGCCGCTACACCGACTTGCTGGGGCACCGGCAGCTGACGGCAGCGCTGCGGGGCCAGCCCAGCCTGACGGCCAGCGAGCTGACAGATCGGGTGATCCAGGCCGAAGCGACGGCGTCGCTGCGCCGACAATGGCAGCGGCGGGCCGAGCGGTACTTCAAGCTGGTGTGGCTCGCCGGCCACCGCACGCCCATTGCCGCAACGGTGGTGCGCAGCTTGCCCAATGGCTGCGTGGCGTTCCTTGACGAGTTGTCGCTGGAAGTGCCCCTGCGCCGCCGCGGTCTGGCCTGTGGGGAGCATCTGGCGCTGCGCCCGACCGACGTGCGACCCGCCGACGACCGCGCCGAATTCGAGATCACCTGACCCCGCCGCCGCACTGGCGAAGTGCGCGGCATTCGTTATCTTGTGAAAAGCGGCCACGGCAGTGGGCCCGCATGGAGTAGCGGATGGTGGCTGGACCCAAGGATGCGCCCCTGCAATCGGCGGTGCTGCAAGCGCCCTGCCTACTCATCGCCGCGCCCGCGCTGGACGACGGCTTCTTTGCCCACAGCGTGGTGCTGCTCCTGGAGCACGGCGAAGACGGCACCGGCGGCATCGTGCTCAACCGGCCCGCGCCGTTGGACCTGAGCACTCTGCTGCAGGCGGCGGGCCTGGGCCGGGGCGTGGCCGCGGCGCAACCCGTGTGGATTGGTGGACCGGTCACCCCGCAGGCCGGGCTGGTGCTGTACCGCGACGAGGGCCAGAAACGCTACGAGCACGATGTGGAAGTGGTGCCTGGGCTGCGGCTGTCGGCGTCGATGAGCCTGCTCCGCGAGGTGGCCGAGGGTCATGGCCCGCGCCAATTCGGCCTATTCCTGGGGCGCGCCGGCTGGGGTCCCGGGCAGCTTGAAAAAGAAATGGCCGAGGGCACTTGGCTTACGGCGGAGCCGAACCTGGACCTCTTGTTCGCCAGCGACGCCGACCAAGTGTGGAGTCGCGCGTTGGCGGGCATCGGCATCGACTCGCACCACCTGATGCGGGAGCTGATCGAGGCCTGACCGGCCAGTCCAGCGCAGACCGACAGCTCCTGTTCAAGACCGTTTGCCTGCGGGCTGTCTGCGGCGCGCGCCAGGGCCATACCTTGGAATACTGCGGCCCCCGAAGGGTTTGTGCCGTGTGCCAAGTGGGCACCTTGCCGTGGCGCGGGGATCGTCCGACAATCGCACCCTGATAGGTCGCGCACGGGGCTCGTCCATCGACTTCGGCTCGGGAGTGGCAGTCTTGGCTCGGGAGTGGCGGCCTTGGCTCGGGAGTGGCAATGATCGCAAGGCGTCCGGGTCCACTGCCGCCGCTGCTCCAGCGCTTCGTCTTCAGCTGGGAGACGATGCACACGATCATCAGCGGGCGCTCGGCCATCGACCTGTCGCACCTACGGATGGCCGGCACGGGCCGCCAGGACGCGCACGAATTCCTGAAGCGTTACGGCTACGATCTGGACGTCCCCAGCCACCTTGCCGACGTGGAGGGGATTCGCGTGGAGGCCCTGGGCTTTGTGCGCGGCGTGCTGGCCCACGGGCTGGACGGCGTGGTCATCCCCGAAGCCTTTGACACCATGCCGATCTTGGACTTGCTGCTGCTGGCCGCGGGTCAAGGCCGCCCGGGCGAAAGCGCAACGGTGGATGCGAGGCGCGCCTACGACATCGACATGGCCTGGGCGTGCGCAGTGCTGCGGGTGATGCACACGATCGCCCACGCAGTCAACTACTTCCAAGACAACTACTATCGCGAGATCCGCGCGCGCATCTTGGATCGCTTTGTACAGCAGGTGCGCACCGACGAGGACGGCAGCCAGTACCTCCACGCCAAAAGCTTTGACGTTCCCCTGCGGCGGTTTGAGGTCAAAGAGACCAAGCCGCTGCGGTCGGTGGTGCTCAAGTTGTTGCAAAAGCAAGAGAACGTGGCCTACGACCTGTTCGATCACATCGGGGTGCGCATCATCGTCGAAAAGCCCGTGGATGCCCTGTTTGCGGTGCGGGCGCTGCGCGAAGAGCACACCATCATGTACCCGAACATCAAGCCGACGCGCTCGCGCAACACGCTGATGGACTTGGGGGCCTACGACGCCCATGTGCGCACTTGCCTGCTGCGCTACCAGACCGGCGAGCTGGGCGAAGTGGAGACGGTTGAGGCGATTCGCTCGTTCGTGCAGCAGCCCAGCGGTGCGGCGCAGGTGGAGTGGAATCCGTACTCCAGCGACAAGTACCGGTCGATCCAGTTCACGTGCCGGCAGATGATCCGCTTTGAAAATCCGCTGTTCACGCGCCTGACCGACGCACAGGCGGTGGCGCGCAAGCACTTGGAAGGCGAGGCCTTGGCGGAAATGCTCGCGGCGCTGTCGACGGTGGGGGTCGAGCCCGAGATCCAGTTCTTCTTTCCGTACGAAGTCCAAGTCATGGATATCACTTCGTACGAGGCTGCGACCTCGGGCCGCGCCGCCTATGCGGAGTACAAGGCCCGCCAAATCGCCAGCGCGCGCCAACGCGTGATGCCCAAGGTCCTGGAATTGCTGAATGTTCCCGCAGCGCCGCCCACCAGCCCCAGCAGTTCGCGGTTGCCGTCGGCCAAGCGCCCCTTTGCGCCCACCGGGATGCTGCCCATGGCCACGGTCGAGGAGCTGCAAAGCCTGATTGCGTCGCGCGAATTGAGCTAGCCCGTGCGCGAGTTCTGCCTGCCCGAACCGCCCAGCCGCGACGGACTGCCCCGGGTCTGGGTTGCCACCGCCGACGCGCCGGGTGGACTCTGCGACTACCAACAAGCCCTGAACATCATGAACGAGTTGAGCCAGCGACCGGCGACGGCGCCGGACGTTATTTTGGCCGTGGAGCATCCGCCGATCGCCACCTTGGGCCGGGCGGGTGGACGCGACAGCCTGGTGGCCCAGCAATATCAGGATGCGCAAGGGCAATGGCAGCCGCTGGACGTGGTCGAGGTGGGCCGCGGCGGCAAAGTGACGATGCACGCGCCCGGGCAACTGGTCGTCTACCCGGTGGTGCACTTGCCCAGCTTGGAGCCGCCGATCGGCCGCGGCCCCTTGGGCGACTTGCCGGCGTACGCGCGCCTGCTCGAAGAGGCGACCATCGCCACCTGTAGCCAATTGGGCCTGCCGACTTTTGCAGTGCCGGGCAAGGCGGGCGTCTGGGTGACCGAACAGCGCAAGATCATGAGCCTTGGCGTGGGCGTGCAGCGCGGCTGGAGCCAGCACGGGCTGGCCCTGAACGTGAACCCGCACTTGCCCACCTTTGCGGCGATGGTGCCGTGCGGGCTGGGCGGCGTGGAGCTGACGTCGCTGCAGCGCGAGCTGGACCTGCGGGGTCTGCCGTGCCCCAGCCTGCCGCAAGTCCGCGAAGTGCTGGTGGCCTGGCTGCGGCCACGGCTGCGGCGGGTTGCGGGTTTGGGGGCGGTGACCTAGTCTCGCCGCATGGAACTCCATCTCCTCAGTGCCACCGAGCTCCGCGATCGTTTGCAGCGCGGCGAGATCACCAGTCTGCAAATCGTGGAGGCGCTGATCGCTCGGCGCCGCCAGGTCGACCCGCGCGTGCGCGCGTTCGTCGTCGAGTTGGACGACTTGGCCCGCGCCCGGGCGCTGCAATGCGACGCCGAGCGCAAGGCCGGGACAGCCCGCGGCCTGTTGCACGGCTTGCCGGTCACCATCAAAGAAAACATCGACGTGCAGGGCCTGGACTCAACGATGGGCTTGGCCCATCGCCGCGGCAAACCGGCTGCGACCGACGCCGTGACGGTGCGCGTACTGCGCGAACAAGGCGCCATCTTGCTGGGCAAGACCAACGTGCCGCAGCTGCTGCTGGCCCAAGAGACCGAGAACGCGGTCTGGGGCATCACCCACAACCCCTGGAATCTTGGTCGCAGTCCCGGCGGTTCTTCGGGCGGCGAAGCGGCGGCGATCGCCAGCGGGCAGTCGGCGCTGGGCATCGGCACAGATATCGGGGGCTCGATTCGAATTCCGGCCCATTTCTGTGGCATTGCCGGCCTGAAGCCCACCGTGGACCGCTGGTCGAACCGCGGCTCGGCCACGGGCATTCCCGGCCAAGAGTTGGTGCGCGCGCAGATGGGGCCGATGGCGCGCACGGTGGCCGACTTGGATCTGCTGATGCGCGCGGTGGATCCGCAGCTGGCCTGCCTGGGCGACCCGGCGGTGCCGCCGATGCCATACGCCGGAATGGATCAGGTCGACCTGCACGGGCTGCGCGTGGGCCTGTTCGTCGACGACGGCTTCTTGGCCGCCAACCCGGCGCTGCAGCGCGCAGTCCGGCGCGCGGGCGAGGTGCTGACCGAAGCCGGCGTCTCGGTGGTGGAATTCACGCCGCCCGAGCCCGAACTGATGTACACCTGGCTGGCCGGCATCTCGGCCGATGGCGGCGCGACCTTGGAGCGGAGTTTGGCCAGCGACCAAGTGGTGCGCCAACTCAAGGATACGGTGCGCATCGCCCGCATGCCTGGGCCCGTCAAGGCGATGGTCAGCAAGCTCTTGGGCGCCCGCGGCGAGCGGCGCCTGGCCAAGTTGTTTGCCGTCTTGGGGCAGAAACCGGTCGCAGATTTCTGGGCCCTGACCGATCGGCGGACGCAACTGCGGCGCCGCGAATTCGACACGTGGAATGACTTGGGGTTGGACGCAGTGATCTGCCCGCCCCACAGCATGCCGGCGATGCCGCTGGGCACCTCGGGCGACCTGACCTTGTCGCTGTCGTACGCGTTCCGCTATGTGATGCTGAATTTCCCGGCGGGGGTGGTACCGGTCACGCGGGTCCGCGAGGACGAGGAAGTCCGCGCCAAGGCAGGCGATCGCCTAGAGCGACGCGCCGCAGAAAGCGAGAAGGGCGCTACCGGCCTGCCGGTGGGCGTTCAGGTCGTGGCGCGGCCGTACCGCGAGGATCGGGTGCTGGCGCTGATGGCGGCGATCGAACAAGGCGTTCGCCGCGACGCGCTGTATCCGGCGACGCCGATCGAGCCGATGTAGCACCCGCCGCCGTCGGTCCGGTGCTGGCTATTGCACCCACACCGTCACGTTGTCGACGCCAAAGGCCTCGTTGCTCGCGGGCTCGTTCAGGTCTGAGCCGAACTGCACGGTCAGCTTGGGGGCCGTGTGCGGCGTGATGGGCTGCAGGTAGGCCGACTGCTCGCCATAGGCCGTGGCGCCGCATTGGTTGTTCGTGGTGATCTGGGTGAACGGCTGCGACCACGCGACCGCGCCGTCGACCTTGAGCCAGGCTTTCTCGCCGTCCCAGGTGTCGATGGCGAAGTAGCTGGCGGTGATGCGCGTCTGGGAGTGCGCCGGCATCGAGCCGTAGGTTTGCGTGTACACCGCGCCGGCTCCGGCCACGTTCGCGCCGCCGAGCATGTTGCCAAATGCGCCGCAAGCCGAAAGCTGTGCCGGCGTCCAGCCGCCTGGCGAACCTTCAAACGTGTCCAGGCTGAGCCGGGCCCAGCCGTACTCGCAGTAGAATTGCGCGGGCCCCGCCGGGGTGGCCAGCCAGAAGGTGCCGGCCGGACTGCCGTAGGTCTGCATATCTTGGCAGTTTTGCGCCGGGGCGGTCGGTGCGCTGCCGATCGCGACGCACTTCTTGCCGTCGCCAGTGAAGCCGGCGGTGCAGGCGCATTGGTACGAGCCGATGGTGTTGGTGCAGGTCGCGTTGGCGTCGCACGGCGAACCGGCGCCCTGCAGCTTGATGTTGTTGATGCGCACGCCGGCCGTGGTGTTGCCGATGGCGTCGATCGTGTCGAAGTAGAAGCGCAGTTGGCCCTGCTTGCCGGCATAGCCCGGCATCATGACCGTGATGGTTTGCCAAGCGCCCATGGTGATGGCCTTTTGCGACTTGTTCCAGACGGCGATGGGCTGGCCGCCCACGACCACGTACACGATGAGGTTGTCGAAACTGCCCGGCTCTGTCTGCATCCAGAGGTCAAAGGTGAGCCGGTGCTGCGGGTGGTTGGTAAAGGTGATCATCGGCCCGGTGGCGTTGCCCTGGTTCTTGGCGCCGGGGGTGTCAAAGCTGGTGCCCGCGGCGTTGCCGTAATACAGGTCGTTGCCCTGCTGCTTCCAGCCCACGTCGCTTCCGGTCACGGCCGGCGGATCCAGGACCCACGAGGTGAAGCCGTTCTTCAAGAAGCTCCACTGCCAGTTGATCGGCGGGCATTCATCGATGTCGGTGCAGGTCAAGCCGTCGCCCTGGTAGCCGGTGTTGCAGGTGCAGGTGAAGCTGCCCGGCGTGTTGGTGCAAGTGGCCGTACCAGTGGCACATTTGGCGGTGCCGTTGGTGCATTCGTTGTTGTCGGTGCAGGTCAGGCCGTTGCCGGTGTAGCCGGGCTTGCAGGTGCAGGTGAAGCTGCCGGCGGTGTTGGCGCACACGGCCGCGGGGTCGCAACCGCCGTTGTTGGTGGCGCATTCGTTGATGTCGG
>JBBISH010000135.1:0-16049 GCA_037441385.1 Myxococcales bacterium | reverse complement strand
GCCGCCGAAGGCCTGCAAGACAAGTACAAGGCCAAGTGCAAGGGCGTGGACAAGTGCCCGACCGAGCCCGAGACCGTCAACTCGTACCAAGACGAGGACGGCTGCCCGGATAGCGCGGTGCAGGTCACGGATGACGCGCTGGTGATCCTGCAGCAGGTGAACTTCGTGTTCAACAAGTCGGTCATCGTGAAAGACAGCTTCCCGCTGCTCACCGAAGTGGCCAAGGTGCTGAAGGAATACCCGCGCATCAAGCTGGTCAGCGTCGAGGGCCACACCGACCTGCACGGCAAGCCCGGTCCGAACATGAAGCTGTCGCAAGGTCGCGTCACGGCCGTGATGAAGTTCCTCATCAAGGCCGGCATCGACAAGAAGCGGCTGACCACCAAGGCGTGGGGCATGACCAAGCCCCTGATCACGCCGGAAGTGACGCCGGAAGATGCGGCCAAGAACCGTCGCGTCGAGTTCAAGATCCTGCAGCAGGATCCTAAGTAGCGAGAGCGAATTGCGCGGCCTCCCGGGGCGCCCTGCCCTGTGCAGGGTCCCGGGGGGCCGACGCATTTTTGGTGCGGCGCGGCTGCGCCGGTTGGAGGACCCATGTTGCCCATGCGAGCTCACCTGGCTGGCATCGTCGCAGCCGCGACGACGACCCTAGCGTTGGTTTCCACGGCCTTGGCCGCGCCGCCCTGCACCCCGGCGGATCGCTTGCCGGCTTGCCAAAATGACGCCGCGCTGTGCTTCGACGCCTTGAAGCACTCGCCCCAAGGCGATCCCGTGCAGCTGGCGTGCACCGCCGAGGCCGCGTGCTTGGCGGGCCGGGCTGGCGCCTGCGGCGCGGTGCTGCAGTTCCTGGCCCAGCCCCATTTTGGCCGCGACCTGCGCGCCCATGCCGCCGACTACGAAGCGCACTGCGAAGCCAAAGACAAGGGCGCTTGCACGGTGGTTGCAGCGCTGCTGGACGAGCAAGCCAAGGCGGCTTCGCCACAAGAGGCCGCGCAACTCAGGGTCAAGATGGTGCGGGTCGCCTCGCGGGCGTGCGCGCAAGGCATGGACTGCGCGCGCCTGGCTACGATGCTGGACGGCGACCTGGGTCCAACGGCCGAAGAAGAAGGCGGCGCCGCCTTGGAGGCCGCCTGCAAGGGCAACGGCGACCAGGCCGCTTGCGCTTGGGTGCGCAAGAAGTACGGCGACTTGAGTGATGCTGGCTCGCGGAAAGCCAAGTGCAAGGAAGGGGTGGCGCGGGCCTGCGCTGCAGAAGCCGCCGAACAGAAGCGCGCGGGTGGCGACCCCGACCCGTGGTGGAAAGAGGCATGCGACGCAGGCGACTGTGCGGCGTGCGTGCTGCGCCTGCGCGACGACAAGGGCCGCATGAAGGTCGCCGGCGACGACGCCAAGGCCGTGGCCGCGCGCGCCACCTGCGCGGGGGCCTGCCAGAAGGGCCGCGCGTCGGCCTGTAACCAGCACCACGACCTGCTGATGGCGGGCGTGGGCGGACCGCGCGACGAGTCGGCGGCGGTGACACAGCGGCTGCAGCAGTGCAAGGCCGATGCCAGCGCGTGCCCGCGTTTGGCGACGGCCTGGATCGTCACCCCGTCGCTGCCCGTGGACGACGCGGTCGCGGCACGCCTGAGCGAGGTGTGCAAAGCCGAGAAAGACCACAAGTTGCGCCAGCCTGCGTGCCAGTCGCCGGCCGAGCGCACGGCGCTGCGGAGCGAGCGGGTCAATTGTGCCGGCGGTGACGACGCCACCTGCCTGCGCCTGGGCCGACATCTGCGCGACTTGGGGCTGCATGCGCAAGCGGCCGATATCCTGAGCGGTGCTTGCGATCGCCAGCGGGCCGATGCGTGCGCGGCCTTGGCCGACGTCCGTCACCGCGGCGTGGACCTGCCGCCCTTGAGCGCCGACGCCGAGGCCAAGCTAAAGTCCACCGCCAAGAAGGCCTGCGATGGCGGCGACGCCGAGGCGTGCTTTGATCTGGCCCAAAGTGAAGACGGCCAGGGCAGCGCCACGGCCAAGAAAGCCATGCAACTGCTGGCGGCAGCGTGCAAACAGGGCAACGGCCCCGCCTGCCGCATGGGCGCGGACCTGTGCGAGGGCTACGGCCGCAAACTGCCTGACGATCCCAAGCGCGCCTTGAGTATGCGCGAGAGCGGCTGCAAGGCCGGCGATGCTCGCTCGTGCGTTCTGGCCGGCAAGCAGGCGGACGAGGACAGCGAAAACCCAGCCAGCGGCGAGACTTCGGGCCCACTGTACCTCCGCGCCTGCAGCCTGGGCGATGCCGAAGGCTGCGTGCGGCTGGCACGAGCTTCGCCGGCCCCGGCCGGGGCAGCCGCAGCATTGGCCACAGCCTGCAAGGCCGGCGTGCTGGACGTCTGCCGCGAGTGAAGGCCCGCCGGCGCGGATCCCACGAGGCCCAGCCGGCGGCCAGCGCGAGCACAAGAGTCCAGGCACACAGCGCAGTTGCCGGCCCAAGCCGCCCCAGTGCCGAGCGCTTGACCAACTGCGCCCGCAGGCGCAAAGTCAAAGAACCTAGCGGCCTGGCCGAGCGAGCCTGTGGGTCCGCGAGCGCAATGCGTTCATCGCTGCGGCACTGCGGACATGACAGCCGCCCGATCGGTCCAGCAGCGTCTGGTCGTGGAGTGGTCTGTGGAATCCAGTGCGGCCGAGTTCTTCCACCGTGCCTTCTTTGAGCACAGCGCCGACGCGGGGCTGTTGGCGACGCGAGACGGTCGCATCTTGGCCGCCAACCCCGCCGCGTGCAAGCTGTTGCGCATGACCGAGGCGGAGTTGTGCGCCGCCGGCCGGGCCGCTTTGGTCGACTCCGATGCACCGGAATTGCGACTTCACCTTGAAGCGCGGCAGGAAGACGGCCAGGCGCGGTCCGAAATGATGGTTCGCCGGGGCGACGGCACCGCCTTCCCGGCCGAGGTCCACTCGCAAGAGTTCATAGCTGCAGACGGGACGGCACTCGCGGTGGTGATCGCGCGCGACGTGACCGAGCAACGCCGGACCGAGGCCAAGCTGACCACCCTTGGCCAGTACTACGCGGCCCTGAGTATGTGCAACGAGGCCATCGTGCGCTCGACCTGCGAGGCCGACCTGTTTGCGGCGGTCTGTCAAGCCGCGGTCCAAGTCCAGGGCATCGACTTGGCCTGGGTGGGGATGGTCGACGCAGAAGGCCGCGTGCGGCCGGTGGCCGCCGCTGGAGCCGGGCAAGCCTACCTGGAAGGCATTCACATCACTGCAATTCCAGGAGACCCCAGCAGTGAAGGGCCAACGGGAAGTGCCATCCGCGAGCGCCAGCCTTATTGGTGCCATGATTTTGCCCGCGACCCGCGCACGGCCATGTGGCAAAAGCGCGGCGAGCGATTTGGCTGGAGCTCGTCAGCGGCCCTGCCCTTGCGCCGGGGCGGCGAACCCGTTGGCGCGCTCACGCTGTATATGCGCTCCCCCGACCTGCTCGGCGAGGAAGTCCGTGTCCTGCTTTGCGATATGGCTTCCGACATCAGCTTTGCCTTGGATGGTTTTGCCCGCGAAGCCGAACGCCGCCGCACCGAGCAAGCGCTGGCGAGCAACGCCGCCTTGTTGCGGCAACTGCTGGAAAGTTCGATCGACGGCATCATGATCACCGACCCGGACGCGCCGGTCGAGGACAGCGGCGGGATTCTGCTGGTCAACCCGGCGGCGTGCGCGCTGCTGGGACGCAGCGAAGAGGACATCTTGCGCGTCGGCCGCGCTGGCATCTTGGACGCCAGCGACGCCAACTTGGTAGCTCTACTCAAGAAACGGGCACAGCACGGCCATGTGCGCGGCGAACTCGACTTCATTCACGCCGATGGGCACCGCATCCCAACCGAGGTGTCGTCTGCGGTCTTTGAGGGAATGGACGGCAAAAGGCTGGCCAGCGTCCTCATCCGCGACATTCGCGACCGGCTGCGGCGCGATGCCGAGATCCGCAAGCTCTCGCTGGCCGTGGAGCAAAGCCCAGAGAGCATCCTAATCACCGACCTGGCCTGCCGCATCGAGTATGTCAACGACGCCACGTGCCGCGTTTCGGGCTACGGCCGCGACGAGTTGATCGGGGCCACGCCGGCACTCTTGCGGTCCGGGCTGACGCCGCCAGAGACGTACACCTCGATGTGGGACGCGCTGGGCCGCGGCGAGGCCTGGAAGGGCCAGTTCATCAATCGGCGCAAAAATGGCGAGATTTACACAGAATTTGCATTTGTCTCGCCCATTCGCACAACCGACGGCAAGGTGACCCACTACCTGGGCTTGAAGGACGACATCACCGAAAAGAAACGCATGGGCGAAGAGTTGGACAGCTATCGCCGGCACCTGGAAGAGCTCGTCAAACAGCGGACCGCCGAGTTGGCCGAGGCCCGCGCCCGCGCCGAAGACGCCAACCGGGCCAAAAGCGCCTTCTTGGCGAACATGAGCCACGAAATCCGCACGCCCATGAACGCTATCTTGGGCCTGACCTACTTGATGCGGCAGCAGCAGCCCACGCCGGAGCAGTCGACCCGACTTGACAAAGTTGCTGTTTCTGCGCGGCATTTGCTCACGCTCATCGATAGCATCTTGGACCTGTCCAAGATCGAGGCCGGCCGCATGGCGGTGGAGTCGGTGGACTTTGAGCTTGCGGCCGTGGTCCGCGACGTGTGCGATATCCTGCGCGCCCGCGCCGACGAAAAGGGCCTGGTCGTCACCCGGTCCGTGGACGAGGGTGTACCGGCCATGCTGCGCGGCGATCCGCTGCGGCTGCGGCAAATCCTTATCAATCTGGGGGGTAACGCCGTCAAGTTCACCCAGCAGGGCGCGGTGGCGCTGAAAGTGCGGCCGTTACCGGCGACGGCCGACGGGATGCTGCGCCTGCGGTTCGAAGTAAGCGACACAGGCATCGGGATCGACGCGGAACAGCGGGCGTCGCTGTTTCAGCCGTTCGAACAAGCGGACGCGTCGATGTCGCGGCGCTTTGGCGGGACTGGCTTGGGTTTGGCCATCAGCCGCCGCCTGGTCGAGTTGATGGGTGGCCACTTGGACATGCAGAGCACGCCCGGTCAGGGCAGTTCGTTCTGGTTCGAGGTGCCCTTTGCCAAGTGCCTGATCCCCCAGGCGTCGGCGCAGAGTCCCAGCGTGCAAATCCCAGCGACCGCGCTGCCGCTGCATATCCTGGTCGCCGAAGACGACGAGATCAATCAAGAAGTGGCCAAGGAGCTGCTGGAGTCGGCAGGGCACAAGGTGGATCTGGCCAGCGACGGCGCCGCGGCCGTAGAGCTCGCGCAAATGACTCGGTACGACCTGGTCTTGATGGACTTGCAGATGCCGGTCGTCGACGGCTTGCAGGCCACTCGGCAGCTGCGGGCCCTGCCCGGCTACGCCGCAACGCCGATCCTGGCCATGACCGCCAACGCGTTCGAAGAGGACCGGCGCCAATGTCTGGACGCGGGCATGAACGACTTCATCGGTAAGCCCGTCGATCCCGATCGCATGTTCGCGGCCGTGCGCCGCTGGACGCGCAAATTGCGGGGACTGGCAACGCCGACCGGGCCGTTTGCCTGCGCGCTGCCCCAGCCCGAAGTGCACCCCGATCACAGCCAAGGTTTGCGGGCCGTCCGCGGGCTGGATTGCGACGCCGGGCTGCACGTGGTCCAAGGCCAATGGCCGGCCTACGAACGGCTCTTGCACCGATTCGTGAGCGATCACAGCGACGACCTGCTGCGGATCCGTCGGCAAGTCGAGTCGCGAAAGTTTGCCGACGCCCAGCGCACGGCCCACACGCTCAAGGGCATCGCCGGGACGATCGGCGCCTTGCCGTTGCGCGAGGCCGCAGCGAAATTGGAGGTGGCTCTGCGCGCCGCGGACCAGGAACCCCCAAATCTAGAAGAGCAATTCGCAAGCGTGGACCTGGCCTTGGCCGAGCTGGCGGCCGATCTGCGGACCGCCTTGCCCCCTGCCGAGCCCGAAGCGACGCCGCCGCAAGCCGTCGACTGGGCGCTTGCCGGCTACCTGGTGCGGACGCTGGAGGCCTACTTGGTCGCCGACGACGTCTGGGCGGGCACTTTGTTTGCCGAAAACAGCGTCTTGCTTCGCGCGGCCTTGGGTTCGGCAGCCCAAGGCATCGAGCAGCAGATTCAGCAATTCGACTTCAGCGGGGCGCTGGGGTTGCTGCGAGCCGCTACCGAGCAAGTGCCGCAGCTGACGGCCGGCGACGGCCACTCGACCTAGCGCGCAACTCCAAAAAGGGCTTGTACTACCAACCATCCAGTGTCTCCAGCCCTGAACGGACTTCGGGTTCAAGGGCTCGGACGCGCGGAGAAGGTCTCAATTGATCCGCTCTCTGGCGGCGGCTGCATTTGATACCGGTTCCGTCCGAATCGGATCGAAAGCTCGGGCAATTCTTCGGGCCTGAACCGGGGTCCCCGCCTGATTCTCGCCAGTTGCCAAACGGGTCACAGAAACCGTACAGGCGCGAATCAGGTGGGGTTCGTATGAGTGGGGTGCCCCGCGACGGTGTGCTGCGTTGCGTCACGCCAAACGAAGACTGCGGGACCGGCACCCAGCATGACGCAAATGTCATGCCGGCCGTGCCCGCTTTTGGTGGCGTCGCGGGCCGGTTGATACGGTGGATCAGGGCCCGCGGTTGGGCCCAAAACACCAAGGGCAGCGCAAAGCTGTCCCATGTAGGAGCACCATGAAGTTGTATAGGACCCTCTGGGCGACGGCACTGGCCGTGGCTTGCACCGCGACGCTGGCCGCCTGCGATGCCGACAAGCGCCATGACGACGACCACACGGCAGATGCCAAATCCGATGCCTCGGATGCGGCCGCCGCTCCGGCCGACGCCACAGCTACCGACGCCACGGCCAGCGACACGGCCGCAAGCGACGCCGTGGCGAACCCGGCCGATGCCAGTGCCACGGCTGACGCCCAACCCGCCCAGGATGCTGCAGCCGACGCGGTAGAACCGGCGGCCGATGCCAGCCCAAGCGACGCCGTGGAGCCGGCGGCCGACGTCTCGCAAGCCGATGCGGTGGACCCGGCGCAAGACGCCAGCGCTGCAGATTCGGGGGGATAGTCCCTACATTGTGTGCCGCTTGGCCCGCTCCGACCAGCGATCGGCGAGCCAGGCGCGGCCCAGGGTGCGGGGGCAAACGCGGCCGAATCGACCCACTGCGGCTACTTGCACGGGTCGCCGGCGACTTTGCCCCCGCCATCCACCGGCATACCGCCAATCGGACGCCCGCGCAGTTGCGCGTTCACGGCCTCGATGCGCCGATTCTTCGCGCGCCCGTCTGCGGTCGCGTTGTCGGCCACCGGCTTGCTGGAGCCAAAGCCCACCGGGAGCAGCCGCGCACAGGCAACTCCCTTGCCGGCCAAGGCTTTCGCCACGGCCAGCGCCCGCTTCTCGGTCAACAGCTGCGTGTCGCCTTGGTTGTCGCTGTGCCCCTCGATGCGCAGCAGCGAGATGTAGGTCTTGTCGGCCATGTAGCTGGCGACTTACTGCAGCACCGTATTGCTTTCGCTTGACAATTCGGCCGTTCCGGTCTTGAACACGATCGGACCAGGCAGAATCAAGCGATTGCCGTCCAGCTGGTAAGTGGGCCTGGGGACCGCGATGTCGGCGTTGGCCAGACCGATGGAGCCACCGAAGACGGCGGCCAGAGCCGCGAACAAGAACTCCTTACGCATCGTTTCCCCCATGGTCAGTGCAGGTCGCCTGCCGCCGTGCAGTTGGCAAGGTGCGCGCCGGCCCGGCTGGCGTCAAGAGCGGCGAATGGGACCCCACGCCTCCCCAGTGCCTCCGACGCACGGCGCGTGGCCTCCGGTCTGACCCTCGGTCGGCCCGTTGCGGTTTCGCACTGAACCTCTATGCTTGCGGCGCGAGGCAAGCCATGCACGACTCGTTCTCCTGCGCACGCGGCCGCTGGTTTCCCTGCCTTACCGGTTAGCGACAGTGCCAAGAATACACAGTATTTGTATGACGTTGGCCGCATGAGCCCTCACCCCGCCGCTGACGCGGCCGCCCCGCTCTCCCGGCGCCGCTGGCGCCACTCGTTCGCTTCGCTCACCGCGGGGACCCCACCTCTCCCGCCAGCGGGGAGATGGGCAACTATTGATTTATCAATACAAACCCTCTCCCCAGGGAGGTTGTTGCATAAGGGTCGAATTCGGGTGCTTTCGCCGTGCAACCGATTGAATGTATTGGCGTCAGAATTCTGCGAACATACCTTTGCAACAGTCTCCAGGGCGGGAGGGGGTGGACGGCAACGCCGGCCGGGTGAGGGGGCCGAACCGTGACCGCTGTCGGCATCCGGTAAGGCAGGAAGTTTGTTGGCCAAGGGCGGCCTGGGCGGCGCGGCGGGCTCGGTCTTCAGCTCGGGCGGGTCCGGCGCCACCGGTTTGGGCGGCGGCTCCTCTGGCGGCCAAGAAGGAGGAGGCGGCAACGCCGGCAAGGGCGGCGGCGCGGGCGCCCAAGGCTGGATCCGCGTACAGTCGGTGGCGCCATTCGCCGCAAACGGCACCATCGCCGGCAAGCTCCAGGCGTCGGGCCTGTAGGCGCGCGCTTGCGCCCTGCTTGGGGCTAGCGACGCGGTCAGAAGGGGCAACTACCGAACAAATGGACAGTAATCGGTCGCGTCTCTAGAGCGGCTAGTTTGCGCCAATTTGGGCCGCGGCGCCGGACTTGTCCATAGGCCGGACCGTGCCCCTCCAGTGCGGGTCGCCACGGCGCTATTCGACTTGCACCAGCCCCAACCGAATCGCCAGTTGCACCAACTTGGAGTGATTGTGGATGTTCAGCTTGTCCATCAGGTTGGCGCGGTGGGCCATCACCGTCTTGACCGCGACGTCCATCGCCGCTGCGATCTCTTTGTTCGACAGCCCTTCGGCCACCAGCTTCAGCACTTGCCGCTCGCGGGGCGTCAGGTGCTCGAACACTTCTTCGTCGCTCGTCGGCTCGTCGCGGCCCAGCGCCCGGTTGACCAGCGCGCCCGCCACCGCCGGATCCAGCCAGGTCCCACCGCCCGCCACCGCGCGCACGGCCGAGAGCAGGTCGTCCCCGCGCGCCGATTTGAGCACATAGCCGTTGACCCCCGCCTCCAAGACCCTACGCAACACAGCGGGTTCCGAGTACTGCGTGAGCACCAAGATCGGCACCCGATTGCCGCGATGGCGCAATTCCAAGGTGGTCTCCAGGCCCCCTAGTCCGGTCATCGACAAGTCCAGGATGAGCAGCTGTGGGCGCAATTGTTCCACCAGCGCAATGGCTTGCTCGCCGTCGGCCGCTTCGCCCACCACCTGGAACTGCCCACCCTGCTCTTCCAGCCAGGCGCGCAAGCCCACGCGCAGTACGGTGTGATCGTCGGCCAGCACGATGCGAGTAGTCATGTTCACCCCACCTGATTCACGCCTGCGCGGTTTCCTTGGCCCGCTCTGCAACCAGCGAGAATCGGGTGCGGACCCCGATTCGGACTGCGAAGAATTGCCGACGTCTTTCGCGCCGATCCAGACGGATTTCGTATCACGACAACTCCTTGGACGTATCGGTTTCGCCAGACCAAAGCGGGACGCGGACGCTGACGCTGGTCCCTTCGCCAGGCGTCGACTCGACTTGCAGCTCGCCGCCCACCAGGCGCGCGCGCTCCAGCATGCCCAACGTGCCAAACCCGTGGCCGCTCGCAGGCTGCACGGCCGACACATCAAAGCCTTCGCCGTCGTCCTCGACCAGCAGCTCCACCGCCGTCGGCCGGAACGTCACCGTCAACGACACGAAGTGGGCCTTGGCATGCAACACTACGTTTTGCAGCGCTTCTTGGGTGATGCGCACCAGTGCCACCGCCATTTCGTAGGGGGGCTCGCGTTCGGCGCCGTGGACGGCCAACAGCCCGCGCACGCCGTGATCGCGCTCCAGCCGTTCCAGCATCGACTGCAACGTGGCCACAAAGCCCACATTTTCCAACACGGTCAGCCGCAAATCGAACAGGGTGCGCCGCACTGCCGCCAGCACCTTGGCCGTGTGCTGTTCCACGCCGGTCAGCGCTTGCCGCAGCGGCTCGGCGTCGGCGCGCAGGGTCAGGCGCTCGAGCTGCAGGCGCAGCGCCGCCAAATCCTGGGCCACCGTGTCGTGCAGGTCGCGGGCGATGCGCCGACGCTCGTCTTCTTGGGCACGCAACACCTGATGCAGCAAGCGCTCTTGCTGTCGAGTGTGCTGCGCCTCGCGGTCATGCAGGATCCGCGTGGTCGCCGCGATCCCGATGTGGTGGACCAAGCTGGCCAGCCAGCGGTTCTGACTGGCCGCCGCCTGCGCGCGGCCCAGCAGCGCGAACTCGACCGACACGCCGCCAGGGACGCTGTGCCGGCCAACCACCCCAAACCGCGTAGTGACCTGATAGTCCAGGGGAAGCACCAACAGGGTGCCCGTGGAATCAAAGCGCGGCTCGGACGCTCGCTCCGGCGGCCCGGCCGGCAATTGGGCCAGCGGCCCCTGCACCAGTTCCTCCCACTGCTCCGGTTCCACCCCATGCAAGGCCCGCGCCGTGGTGGCCGCCAGCCGCAGTTGCAGCCCGCCACAGGGGTAGCCCAGCACGTCGCGCAAGCTGGCCAACGCCCGGTCGACGATGCCAGGCAGCTCCAAACCCGCCGTATACAGCCCCGCAATCGCCTCCAGTGCCTGCAGAATTTGCCGGGTGCTCTCCATCTCGGCATGCAGCGCGGCTTGACTTTCTTCGGCGCGCTGCAAGGACTCGCGCATCCTGGTGTGCCAGCGCGCCAAGGTCGACGCAAGCTCCCCCACTTCGTCGCGCCCCAGCGTCGGCAGGCTGACCTGGCTGCCGTCGCTGTCCAGCTGCCGCATGGCCCGGGTCAGGCGCTTGACCGGATCGACCACGCTTCGCACGGACAGACCCGCAAAGATCAGGAAAAGAGCGACAAACGACGCCCCCAGCCCCAACAGCCGCCGCTGCAGGGCAAACGCCGGCGCCAGAGCATCGCGCTCGGGCTGCAGCACCGCGATGCCCAGGGCAAGCGTGGGAAGCGACGAAAACGCCAACACATTTTGCACGCGAGCCTGGGTCACAGCGCGGGGGTCGCCGTGGCAGCCGTGGCAGCGACCGCGCAGGCCCCGCTGCTCGGCAATGGCCCGCGCCAACACGTCGCCGTGGTCCCCGGGGAGCGCGAGTCGGCCCGGCGCCGTACTGGCGGCCACAACTCCATGACTATCCACCAGATCGATGACCGTGTCCGGCTTGGCATGGTCGCGCAGCAGCGGACCCAACACGTCGCCGCGGTCCAAGGACAGCAGGCCGGCCACAAAATGGACCGAACCCGACGGCGCATCCAGCTTGCGCACGACTGCCAACGCCGGCCGCGGCGGCTCGCCGACCAGCAGCACCTGCGACACCGCCCGCCCACGCGGTTGGTGACTGGCCTTGGCCGCCAGCATGCGCAACCGAAAATCGCGGAGCGGCACGCCGCTAGGCGGCGGCAGTTCGGCCACGGGTTCGCCGCGCGGGTCCAATGCCACGGCACCCAAGTTGTAGCCACCGGCGGCTCGCTCAGAAGCCAGTGCAGTTGCAAGGGTTTCTGCCGATGCTGTGGGACTGGCGGCCACCCCGCACAGGCGGTCCAGGTCGCCCAAAAGCCGGGCTTCCACAAAAGCGCCCACCGTGCGCGCCAGCTCCAAGCGCTCACTCAGCAAGCGGTCGACGCTTTCTTCCACGGTGGCGCCGGACAAGACCACGATCGCGCCGACAAAGCTGGCAGCGCCCAAGGCCAGGAATAGCGCGGCCCGGGCGTACAGGCTGGACTGCCACGGGCGCGGACCGAATTCCGCTGTCGCCATGCGTGCTCCGCGGTGCAACCCGCGATCCAGGGCGAACTGAACCGCGGATGACACGCGACACAAAGTAGCATGGGCGCAAAGGAACTACGGTTGGTCGCGAGCGCGGCGCGTCACCTGCGGGTCATGCACGTTCACGGCGAGCAGTGGGTGCCGCTATTCGATCAGGCCTTCCAAGTTGTCAAAGTACACCGAGCCTTGATCCTTGGGATATTCGCCAGGCAGGGCCGGGTGATTCTTTTTCAGCACGTACACCACGTGCGTCACCTTCTCCAACGTGCAGACCATTTGCGCCCCGCCGGTCAGAGTCACGGGCTCGCTGGGCGGCAGGTCGGCGATGCGCACCTGGTAGCGGTGCCACTGGTTGTCGCCGCGGATGGCAATCGGGTCCGACAGCGGCAGCTCCACCCGCGGCGAGTGCCAGCACGGGTCCATCTGGGTATGCGCGGCGTCCAGGTAGCCGTTGTTCGGCGGCACGGTGTCCATCGGCCGCGGCTCCACGAAACAGCTCAAAATCAGGTGCAGATCGTAGGGCTCTTGACTGCGTGCCCACAGCGACAGCCACTTGAAGTCACTGGCATGCGCCTCGGGCGGCAGCGCGTGCGACAAACTGATGTACGAGTAGGGCTTGATGTCTTCGCAACCGCAGGCCGTCTTGGTGCCGCAACCGGCAAAGGGCGTGTGCTGATCGACCATGGTGAAGTCGAGCTGCAACGCGCGCGCCAGTCCCGCGCCTTCGCCCTTGCCCACCTTGGCGCCGCGGATCTGGGCTGCCGTGAGCGAGCTGGGGAATTCCACCGCGTTATGGTCCGTGTTGACCTCGACGAGCTCGCGATTCTTGGACTTGCCCAAGCGTTCATAGCCCGATAGCAGTTGCCGACCGCCCGACTCGGGGGCCGTATCGCTCACCAGCACCACCATCTTGGCTTTGACAGGCGGGGGCGGCACCACCGGCGCGGGCGGCGGCGGGACCGGCGTGGCAATCGGCGTGGGTTCGTGGGGCAGGCCCGCAGCGGTCGCAGCAACGGCCGGGGCCACGGCGGCGGTGGCCGGTTCCGCATTGGCCGCGGGCCCGGCGGCCTCGGCAGCTTCTTGCTTGGGTTGCTCGCTGGGCGGCCGCGGCTGGCACGCCAGCGTCGCGAGCAGCAACGGCATGGCCGCCCTGCGCTGGGGCCGCGTCAGCCATTTCGCCAAGCTTTGCAGGGACTTCATGGGCCTATCCCGGGGTCAGAGTGCAGGGCGCCGGGCCGGCCACGATGGCGGTTCCAGCCTGCGGCCATGCTACCCCGGCGTCTGCCACCCCAGCAAGCGGCGCACCCAAGCGTGGCCCACGGCTTGAAGAATGCCCTACTTGACCGGTCGGAGCTCGGCGACCAGCCGCTGCGCCCCATAGATCTTGTCCAGGGCCACCAGCAGCGCCTGGCTGTGCACGGCCACCGCGCGGTTCACGCTGGCGTCAAAGCCATACTCGCCGCCCAAGGACTGCAAATTGCCGTCAAAGATAAGGCCCACGATCTCGGCATTCTTGTTGATCACCGGCGAGCCCGAGTTGCCGCCGATGATGTCGTTGCTGGTGCAGAAGTTGAACGGTGTGCTCAGATCCAGGTTGGCCTTGGCCTTCAACCAGGTGGCGGGCAACGCAAAGGGGTCGCGGCCCGTCTCGCGCTCGAACGCGCCAGCAAAGGTAGTAAAGGGTTTGATCTTCTTACCATTCTCTTCGTATCCCACCACCGAGCCATACGACAAGCGCAGCGTCGAGGTCGCGTCGGGGTAGTGGCTGGTGCCCAGCACTTCAAAGCGCGCCTTGGCCATCAGCTCGCCCGCCTTCTTTTGCGCAGGCTCGATGTCTTCCTCCCACTTTTTGCGCCATTGGCGACTGTCCGCGTCGATCAGCCGGGCCAGTTCGAGCATGGGGTCGTGGTCCGCGGCCACCGCCGCCTTGCCGCCCTGCCAAAGCTTCTTGCGCAGCTCGGGATCGGCCAGTTTGCTGCCCTGGACCAGGCGCGTGGCTAGCTCGCGCGGCGACTCGCTCCCCAACACCTTCTTGACAAAGGGATCGTCCGCGCCCAGTTCTTCGCGCAGCTTGGTCAAGCTGAAGGTCAGCTTTTCGACCTCTAGCGCCGGGTAGATGGGCGCCTTGCTGAACAGGCGCTGCAACAGCTGCGGCAAGTCAGTGTCGCGAAACTCCTCAAAGCGCTTGTCATTGGGTCGCGTCAGCTCTTCGGTCCCCTGCACCAACGTGCGGGCGTGCGCGAACAACTTGCTCGAGAATCCAGCACCCGACGCGATGTAGCGCAGCTGCAGCCTGAACTTCTTCTGCTCGGCCACCGCCTTGGCCATCTGCTCCCAGGCCGCGCCATACTTTTGCTGCCGCGCCGGGTCCTTGGCCACTTGCGCCCGCAGCGCCTCGTCTTCGGCCACCTTGCTGGCAAAGAACGCTTTGTCCAGCAGCGCTGACCAGCGACCGCGCAAGGCCTTGTAACCGTTCTCTACGCCAAACAAATCGTGGGTGGCGATCCGCCGCTCTTCCGCACCGCGTTCCTGATACTGCGTCAGCAGGCCGCGCAGCTGCGCCAGCGTCAGCAGCCGCTCGGGCAGCGCCACGTCGCGCTCGTACTCCAGCTCGGCCGCGGTCAACTGCCGGTCGGTTCCGCCGGGATGCCCCGAGACAAAGGTCAGTTCGCCCTCTTTGGCGCCGGCCGCCGACCATTTGAAGTAGTGCTCCAGTTTCGCAGGCTTGTCGCCCTGGTACACCCGCAGGAACGAAACGTCCAGGTCGTAGCGCGGGAACATGAAGTTGTCGGGATCCCCGCCAAAGAACGCGATCGCCAGCTCGGGCGCAAAGACCAGGCGCACGTCTTGGAAGCGCTGGTAGCGGTACAGGTGGTACTGCCCGCCGCCATACAGGCTGACCACATCGCAGCGCAGGGCATCGGTGGTCTGGCACTCCTTTTCCAGCCGTGCGACGGCCGCTTTCTGCGCCTCGGCGTAGGCCGCGCCCTCTTTACCCTTGGTGGCCGCATTGATCTGCGCAGTCACATCGGATATGGCCGCCAGCTGATTGATCTCCAGCTCTGGGCACCGCACCTCGGCCGCGGTGGTCGCGGCGTAGAAGCCCGACTTCACCATGTCCTTGTCCTTGGTCGACAGCTGCTGAATGCACGAATGCGCGCAGTGGTGATTGGTCATCACCAAGCCATCGGCCGACACAAAGCTGGCCGAGCAGCCGCCGGCAATGCGCGCCGAGCCCAACCGCACCCGGTCCAGCCAGGCCGGACTCGCCTCAAAGCCATAGGCCTTCTTGACGGCTTCTTTGGGGAAATTGTCAAAGGTCCACATGCCCTCGTCGGCATACCCGGCCTGTGCGGTCGCCAGGACCAAAACCGAAGCTGTAATCCTCACATACGTATTCATGAAACCCTTTGGTCGATGGCCGTCCGGCAGCGCCACCCCATTCGCCTTGGCCGGGGCGCGTGCCGGCGCGGTGGCAGCCAACGGAATGAATTCGTGCAGGTTTCTAGTTGCGGCAGCACAGCACGCCGCCTAGCAGCGGACCGGGCTTGACCACATTGATGGCTTCGTCAAAGCCGCCGTTGTTGGTCGGGCACGACCACGGCGCGCCCAGCGAACCGCACACGTTGTTGCTGAACGCGTTGAGCGGCGCGCAGGTGTTGGCGTCGGGGGCCGCGCCCAAATTGCCGCAGCCGAAAAGGTCGTTGCTGCCGGTGCCACAGGTGCCGCTGCCGGGGCCGCTCTGCAAGGTCGCAAAGAACAGCGAGGCCGACCCCGCGGCCGTGACACCCGTGCAAGTGCCGGTGGGCGATGCATTCTTGACCTGTAGGGCGGTGGCGCAAATGTGCCAGCCGGTCTGGCACAAGTCGGCCGCGCTGCAGCCCGTGCCGTTGGGGTTGCTGCCGCTGTTGCCGCCGCCCAAGCTGCACTTGGCCACGGTGGTGGGCAAGAGGCCAGCCACCGTCCAACCGCCCGAACAGCCAGCGATATTGGGGTAGGTCGAGGCGGCGACAAAGCCTTCGCGGGTGCCGTCGGCGCAGCCGTCGGGCGTGCAAGTCTTGCCGTCGCCGCTGAGGCCGGTCTTGCAGGCGCAGCTGAACGATCCCGGCGAGTTGGTGCAGTTGGCGTTGGCGTCGCAGCCGCCGTTGTTGGTCAAGCACTCGTTGAAGTCGGAGCAGGTCTTGCCGTCGCCCGTGTAGCC
>JBBISH010000134.1:0-16129 GCA_037441385.1 Myxococcales bacterium | reverse complement strand
GTCGAGCTCGACCCCAAAGTCCGCGATATCTATGGCCGCGCTGCGCCGCGCGTGACCTACGCCCGCCATGCGCACGACCAGGCCGTCATCGACCGCTACATGCCCAAGCTGGCGGCCATTGCCAAGGCGGCTGGGGCCGGCGAGGTGATGGAGATCGATTTTGCCAAGCAAGACGGGGCGCCCGATACCAAGCATCTGCTGGGCACCGCGCGCATGGGCGACGACCCCAAGCAGTCCGTGACGGATCGGTGGGGAAGGGCGCACGATTTGGACAATTTGTGGGTGGCTGATGGCAGCGTCTTCCCCACGTCGACCGCCTTCAATCCCACGCTGACCCAGCAGGCGCTGGCCCACAGAACCGCGCTGCGCATGGTGGAACTGGCCGGCGGTGTACCATGAAGCGCGCTGGGCCGTGGCTGGCGGCTCTGGTGGCGGCCGTGGGCCTGCTCGCTGGTTGGCTGTTGCGGGCCGACGACCCGCAGTTGGCGTCGCTGAAGACCTTAAAAACGCTGGGGATTGGCGCGGACCTGGGTGAAGTCGTCGCGTGCGGGCAGTGCCACCTGGGCATCGCCAAGGACTGGCAGCGTCCGACCAGCCACGCGCTGCTGTATGCGTGCAGCCAGTGCCACGGTTCGCTGGGCGGCGCTGGTGGAAAATCCCACCAAAGTTCAAAGGCGTGCGCGGCCTGCCACAGCGAAACCAGCCACCCGCCTGCGGCCCCGTGTGCCACCTGCCACCGCGTTCACGGCACGGGCAACTTGCAGCTGGTCGCGGACGCGATCGACACGCCCTTTGGCGCCACGCCCGTGAACCTCCAGACCTACCAGGGGGTTGCGGCAGCTGGGCTGGCCCACGCCGGCCAAGGCACCGGTCCAGGCGTGTGCGAGGTCTGCCACTCCACCACGCAAGTGTTCCGCCGCGACGGCACCGGCGCCAGCCACCCAACGGCCTGGTGCAGCACCTGCCACGACCATGGGGCCGGCTTCAAGGCCGCGGCGCCGTAGGCCTCCCAGGCGACCACGTTCAGACCCGATCGCGCTGGTTTGCGCGGCGACCGGACAAGTCGCACAATGCGTGCCAAGCGCGCCAGGGTTGGCGCGAGGCCGCACAACCGCCGTGGACGCAAGGATTCCCATCGCCATTGTCGCGTTGCGGGCCGCAGCGCTGCTGCTGGTGCCGGCGTGCGCCGAGGTGGCGAGCCCCCCAAGTTCGGGGGACTATTCGGCCGACTCTGGCCTTGGCGGCCTGTTCCAAGACGCGGGGGGCGACGGTCTGGCTGCGGCCGACGGCAAGGGCGACGGCGCTGCCGCCGGGAAACAGGACGGCAGCGGGTTCTTGGACACTGGCGTTCCCGCAGATGCCAAGAACGACGCGGGGATCGCCGACGTCGCGCCCGACGCAAGCGCAGACACTAGCTCCGGGCCCGACAGCTCGATCGGGCCCGACAGCTCCATCGGGGCCGACGGTGCCGACAGCGGCCCCAAGTCGGACGGCACGAGCGATGGCGGCGGCTGCACTAGCAATGGCCAATGCGTGGGGTCCGGGCCGTGCAAGGTCGGCCTGTGCGAAAAGGGTCAATGCGTCATCACGCCGGTCTACGGCTGCTGCGAGAGCGGGCCCTGCTGCGATGTGCAGACGAACCAGGCCAAGGTGCAGGGCAGTCCGTGCGATGGTCCGGCGCTGGCGATCGAGTACGGCTGCCAAGGCCAGGATATGCTGATGCGGAGCCAGGTTGCGGCGTGCGACGGCGTGACCATCCTGTCCTGCTCTAGCGACGCCGCCGTGTGGGGCGCCTGGCAAAAGACCGGGGCCTGCACGGGCGACGGCCAGTGCGTCCTGCTCTCGAACAAGCAGAAACCCCAGTGCTCGGCGGGCGGACCGCCGCAGTGCACCAGCGACGCGGCCTGCGACGACGGCGACCCCTGCACCAAGAACAAGTGCGTCGGCTTTGCCTGCCAGGCGCCCCAGGTCGTGGCGGGCGCGGTCTGCTCGAACACGGCCAGCGCCGCCGAGTACAAATGCCAAGGCACGGGGCCCGGCTCCGACGTGCAGGTGCGCAAGGGCTTCCCCACCTGCAGCGCCGCAGGTGCGTGCACCTCTGATATGCCCAGCTGGGGGGCCTGGGCGACAGAAAAAATGTGCAACTACAACGAGGTGTGCCAGGTGTTGGACCCCAGCAAGCCCGGCACGTGCATCCCGGCCCCCGAATGCACGCCAGGGAGCACTTGCTGCACGGCCGAGGGCAAATACGCAGCTGAAGCGACCCCTTGCGGCACGTCTGTCGTCGACACCCAATTTGAGTGCACGGGCGCCCTGGGCGGCACCATTCGCAAGCGCGACGCCGTGGCGGGCTGCGCCGGTGGTATGGCCTGGTGCAGCTCGTCCTACCCGGCCTGGGGAGCGTGGGCCAACGTCAAAACCTGTCCACCTTTGCAGGCTTGCACGCCCAGCTGGAGCGATGCGTACGAGCCCACCTGCGAGTCCCAGTGCAAGGCCGGCAGCACGTGTTGCAGCGCCGATGGCACGTACTCGCCTCAAGCCACCTCGTGCGGGTATGGCACGGTGGGCAGCGAAGAGAAATGCTCCGGACCCGAAAAGGGCGGCAAGATCCTGGAACGTCAGGCAATGTGCGGCTGCACGGGCACGTCGACCAGTTGCTCTTGCTCTAGTGCCAACTACGCCTGGGGCGACTGGACCACCAAGAAGACCTGCCTCGTCACGGAAGTATGCGAAATATCCTATGGTTACGCGTCGTGCGTGCCCTACCAGAAGTGTACGCCCAACACAACCTGTTGCGATGCCGACGGCCAATACGCCGCTAAAACCGCGACTTGCGGCAGCAGCATCGCCGATACCCAGTACCAGTGTCTGGGCAGCGGCCTGGGCGCCGCCATGCAGAAGCGCGAGGCCCACTACGCGTGCTCGGGCACGTCGACCGGCTGTTCGTACGCCAGCGCCGACTACGTCTGGGGCGCTTGGATCACCATCAAGACCTGCCCAACCAACCAATACTGCAAGCTCTACGCGGACTACATGCAGCCCAGCTGCTCCACCACGCCTTGACCGAGCCGCGCCGCGCCGGCGTCCTGCGAGAAAATCCTTTGATCATCCTAACTCCGCCGCCGGTCAAGCCATCGGAACCTGGGCTGTCGGCCTTTGCCGCGGCCCAACTGATGCGTCGGATGGGTGGGCGCGCCTTGGCGATCGACGCCTCGGTGGGCTGGCACCGCTACGTCCTGGATCCGCACCGTCTGGCCGCGCAATTGCAGCAGCAGCGCGCCCAGGGGCTCGGCGAGGTCGAGGCCAAGGTCTTCGAGCGGGCGCTGCGCTCGGTTGGCCAGACGCGGCCGCTGCATCAGCCCGCAACCTATCAAGATCGCAAGGTATATACCTCTGCAGTGAATCACTTGGAGCAGGCCTTGCGCTTGGTCGCCAAGCCTTTCCCTGGGGTCCAACTGCGGGTGGCCCAAATCGAGGTCGAGCGCCCCGGGCTGCGCGCCGAGTCGTCGGTTGGCCTGGCGCAAGTCGCGGATCTGGCTGGACCTTGCGACGAGTACTTCGTCCGCGAGGTCATCCCGGCGATTGCCCGCAGTGGGGCCAAGAAGGTTGGGTTTTCCTTGACTTTTCAACCCCAGACGCCGGTGGCGGTGCGCTGGGCCACGCTTTTGCGCGAGCACTTGCCCCACGTCGAGCGGATCCTGGCCGGGCCGCTGGTCGCCTGCTGGAAAACCGCCCAGACGCCGCTGACGCAGGCGCCGTTCGATCGCTTTGACCGCATCCTGGCCGGCGACGACGACGATGTGGCCGTGCTTGCCCGCGAAACGGCCAACGACATGCCGGACATCGAGCTGCCGCGCGACCTGCCCGAGGCGCCGCTCAGCGTCGACGTCGATGGCATCGACTGGGCGCACTACTTGGGCCCTGTGCCGACCGTGCCGGCGGTGCTGGGTCGCGGCTGCTACTGGCGGCACTGCACGTTCTGCCCAGACCATCTGCATCCCCGCTTGCTGCCTACGGATCGCGGCGGGATGGACGCTTGGCTGCACCAACTGGCTCAGCGGTTTCCCGGCGGGGCGATGATCCATTTTACCGATTCGGCCCTGCCGCCCGCGCACCTGGGTCGGGTGGCCGACGTCATCGCTCGCGACCGGCTGCCGCTGCAGTGGCGGGGATTCGTCCGCTGCGAAAAGCACTTTGCCGACCCAGTGTTCGCTGATCGACTGGCCCAAGGGGGCTGTGCGATGCTGCAGCTCGGCATCGAGACGGGGTCCGAACGCATCCTGGAACTACTGGGCAAAGGTACAGGAGACCCACAGCGTTCGCGCCGCGTTCTGCAGGTATTGGGCAACGCTGGCATACGCAACTATGTGTATTTGCTATTTGGCGTGCCCAGCGAGACCGACGACGACCGCGAGCAGACCCTGGCCTTGGTCGAAGAGGAAGGGCATCACATTCACGCCCTCAACCTCGCGATTTTGAACCTACCGCGCGGCAGCCCGATGTGGCAGGAGCCCGCGCGGTTCGGCATCACCCGCATCCAGCCGTTTCATGTCGAGACCGACTTGTCGCTGTAC
The DNA here is from genome assembly GCA_037441385.1 of Myxococcales bacterium. Taxonomy (GTDB): domain Bacteria; phylum Myxococcota_A; class UBA9042; order UBA9042; family UBA9042; genus SXRM01. The sequence goes on along the minus strand of JBBISH010000134.1, from coordinate 11,555 downwards.
GACGATTTCTACTGTGGCGACGAGCACCCGCGCACCCAGGCCCGCCGCTGGCTGGACCGTCGCTTTGCCAAATCCGCGGCGGTCCGCCGCATCGGTGCCGATTTTCGCTCGCCCTTCAAAGAGAACCACGTGTGGGCGCTCTAGCCGACCAGGCGAAGCCTGTTCCGTGAAACACCAACAATTTCAACATGTAGAAAATGGCTGCCGGGTAGTACTAGCCGCTAGGGGCAGTACGGGCACTCGGACTTGGTGTAGGTCCACAGGGGCCAGGCGTGGCTGCTGCCGTCGGTCCCGGTCGAGATCAGAAAGCCGATGACCCCGGGCGTGCCGCTGGGCGACTTGGCGTCGTAGCGCGTGACGTGGACCGTGACCACATCGCCGTTGTTGACCGTGATGTCCGGCACTTTGTCGTCGCCAAAGGTGATGTCCAGGGCTGCTGGGCCGCCGTACAAGCTGTTGAGGTCGCTGCCCTGCACGTGCCACGCTGCCACGGGCTGGTCCGAGAAAGCGTGGGCGACAAAGGTGTATTCGCCGTCGACCGCGAGCTTGAAATGCGTGCCCTTCTTTTCCGGCGCCAGGTTGAAGTACGGGCCCGGCGGCGCCGGCACGCACGGGTTGTGGCTGCCCTTGGCCGCCAGATTCGACCACGAGCGCGTGACGATCAGGCCCTTTTCTTCGGCGTAGCCAAGGCTGCTTTCCGGAATGTAAGGGCACAGATCCGCAGTCTCGCCCCCGCCAAAGGCCAACATCCAGCCAATGACGTTGTAGTCCGTGGTGCTCAGGTTGAAGCCGCCAGGCATTTCGCCGCCCTGGACGGGCACAAAGTATGGGTCGGTCACTGCCTCGATGATCTCGTGACTGCCGGCAAATAAGAAGTTTTCTGGCTTGGGCAGCCCGCCGCCCATGCTGGCGCCGCATTCGGGCACCACCGCGTAGGCGATGGGCTTGCCTTTGTACTCCATCGAGTGGTGATAGCCGCCAAAGGCCGTGCAACTGTTCGAAATTCCGCCGCCGCCCGAGCTCAGGCTGATCTTGGTCGTGCCTGGAAAGTAGAGCACATACAGGGTGTCGGTCACCGGCGCCGGCAGATCGCTCGCATCCAGACGCTCCGCGATAAAATCCTGCAGCGTCGCCGCCTTGCCCGGTACGGTGGTGTCGGTGTAGCTCAATGCCGGCTTGCTCGCCAGATGGGCCACCGCCGCATCGCCGTCCTCGATGCACTGACCTTGGGCATCGCAGTAGCCCGCCGTTACGGTCGCCCACCACTGCAGTTGCAGCAGTTTGGCATTGTAGGTCTCGATCTCGTCGCGGTGTGGGTCGCCGTCGAATGTCACGCTGACCACGTGGGGATGCCGCAGAACCGCCTCGCCGCCAAAGACCAGCTGGGGCAGGGCGGTATGGCTTGCCACCTCAAAGTCCGCTGCGTCTAGGGGCTGCTCGCCAGCGTCGGTCGCGGAGTCGGCTTTTTGATCACTGGCAGCCAGGCTGTCGCCCGCCGCATCGGCATGGCTTGCGTCTGACGTGTCCAATACCGCGGCATCACCCGATTTTGCCCCAGCCGCCGCGCTGCCCCCCGCGTCGTCTGCACAGCCCCACGCCACGGCGGCGATCAGGGCGAATGCGTGTAGGGGCATATGCCTTTTCGTTTGAACCACTGCCCAAGACCCCATCGCGCACCCAGCCCAGGTCGGCAGACCCGCCGACGAAGCGCGGCAGTATGCCCAACTCGTTCAGCTGGCGCACGAGAAATCTGCGGATTGCCCACAGTTTGGCCCGCTCGGCGTGCCGCAACTACAGATTCGGCAACAAGACCAAGACAATTCTTTGCGGAACCGGCCCTGGCAAACCTGCTGCCGCTGGCATACCGTTGTTGGACGCGGCCAGCGGGCCGGCATGCGCAGGTGCTATGAACGATCCCATCGCCAGGCCCTGGTGGAACCGCGTCCTGGCGGTGCTGTGGCGGCTTGCGTGGCTCGCAGCCATCGTTGCCGGCGCCTGGTACGGCTGGCAGCGCTGGCAAGGCGGCGTGCAAAAAGGTCCAGAATACGCCACAGAAGCCGTGTTCCGCGCGCCGCACCTGGTCGAGAGAACCACGGCCACCGGCACACTGCAAGCGCTGGTGACGGTGCAGGTTGGCGCGCAAGTCTCGGGCCGTTTGGTGCAGATCTACAAGGACTACAACAAGACGGTCAGCGAGGGCGAACTCATCGCGGAGTTGGACCCGACGCTTTACAAATCGCAACTCGAACAGGGCCGCGCCAATCTGCTCAACGCCCAAGCTGGCGTACAGCGCGCCGAGGCTGCTCATCGCGCCGCGGACCGGACCCTGCACCGGGTGCGGCAGCTCTATGACAAGCAGCTCGCCACCCAGGCCGACCTGGAGCAGGCTCAGGCCCAGTCCGAGTTGACCGCCGCCGACATCGTGGCCAGCAAGGCGCAGGTCGCCCAGGCCCAAGCCCAGGTGCGCGCGCAAGAGACCAACTTGGCCTACACCAAGATCTATTCGCCGGTGGACGGCGTGGTGCTCAGCCGCAATGTAGACGTAGGCCAGACGGTCGCCGCATCGCTGCAAGCGCCGGTGCTGTTCCAGATTGCCAAGGATTTGAGCAAGATGCAGGTCCACGCGGCCATCGACGAGGCGGACATCGGCAAGCTCAGCGAGCATATGCCGGCCTCGTTCACGGTAGACGCCTTCCGCGGCACCACGTTTTTTGGTGAGGTCACCCAGCTGCGCCTCAGTCCGCAAACTGTTCAGAATGTGGTGACCTACGATGCGGTCGTCGACGTCGCCAATCCGGGCGCGCGGCTGCGACCGGGCATGACGGCCTCCGTCACGTTCGAGACCGCCCACCACCGCGATGTGCTCGCCGTGCCGAACGCCGCGCTGCGCTACCGCCCCACGGCCGATGAGAAAATCGAGGGTCTGCCCGGCGCTTCGACTGGCACGACGGGCAGCGGCCTGGCCGGCACGGACGACAAGGGCGGCGAAGGGCGCGGCAAATGGCGGCAGCGGCGGGCCGAGGCCGAAGGGCTCGCGGCGGGCCCGACTGCGACCTCTGCCCCGGTAGCGGCCAAGCCGTTGCCCACCAAGGTGTACGTCTTGCGCGGCACTACCGTGGTGGCCGTCGAAGTCACCACCGGCATCAGCGACGGCCGCTCGACCGAAATCCTCAGCGGAAATCTCAAGGTCGGCGATGCCCTGGTCACGCGCCGCACCGACAAGGTCGCGTCCACCCCCGGCAGCCCCGCGTCGGGCCCCGGTGGTCGCGGTGGCGCCATGCCCAGGCGGTTGTTCTAGTGGACGCCGTTGTGCCGCCGGTCATCGAGGCCCGCGATCTGACCAAGATCTATGCGAGCGGCGATGCGCGAGTCGTGGCCCTGGGCGGCGTCACGCTGCAGGTCCAGCGTGGCGAGTTCGTTGCCGTGGTAGGCGCTTCCGGTTCGGGCAAGTCCACGTTCATGAACCTGATTGGCCTGCTCGACCGGCCCACCGGTGGGCAGCTGTTTCTGGATGGCGTGGATGCCGCCCGCCTGCAGCCCGACCAGCGTGCGACGTTGCGGAACCGCAAGCTCGGCTTTGTGTTCCAGGGGTTCAACTTGCTGCGGCGCACGTCGGCGCTGGAGAACGTGGAACTACCCATGCTGTATGCAGGACTGGGTGCCGGCGAGCGGCACCGGCGGGCCGTGGCGGCCCTGCAGGCAGTGGGTCTGGGTAACCGCTTGGATCATTTGCCTAATCAACTTTCTGGCGGTCAACAGCAGCGGGTGGCGATTGCACGGGCGCTGGTGAACCGGCCGGCGCTGCTCCTGGCCGACGAGCCGACGGGCAACCTGGATTCGGCAACGAGTCGCGAGATTCTACGCCTTTTTGTGGACTTGAATCAGGACCAAGGCATCACCGTCGTCATGGTCACCCACGAGACCGACGTGGCGGCCGTGGCGCAGCGCGTGGTCCAGTTCCGCGATGGACACGTCGTCCACGACGGACCGCCGCCGGCCGATTGGCAGCCGGCCATCGACCGCGATGCGCGCGGCGAGGCCGCATGAACCCGCTGACCCTCCTTCGGTTATCGTTGCGGGTGCTCGCGCGCAACAAGGCCCGCGGCTTGCTGACCGTGCTCGGCATCGTCATCGGCGTCGCGGCCGTCATCGCCATGGTCGCCCTGGGCACCGGCGCCCAGCAGAATATCGCCCAGCAGATCGCCTCGCTGGGTAGCAATCTGATTGTCCTCATGCCCAGTTCCAACAACATCGGCGGTGTGCGCGGCGGCGGCGGTTCCATGACCACCCTGACGGTCGACGACGTGGACGCGGTCAAGCGCGACGTGAGCCTGGTCGCCGATATCGCGCCGACCAATCGGACCAACGCGCAGGTGGTGGCGGGCGATGCGAACTGGAGCACCAGCGTCACTGGCACCACGCCGTCGTACTACCGCATCCGCGATTGGCAGCCGGCGGCCGGTTCGGTCCACACCGAGCTCGACGAAGCCGCGCGCAACAAGGCGTGCGTCATCGGTCAGACCGTAGCCAAGCAGCTGTTTGGCACCGACGACCCCGTGGGGCAGACCATCCGCATTCGCCGTATGCCGTTCCGCGTGCTGGGCGTGCTCGCCGCCAAGGGCCAGTCGCCGATGGGCGGCGACCAAGACGACGTCGTCTTGATTCCGTTCCAGACCTACCGCCAGCGCATCGCCGGACCGCAAAAGGACAACGTCCAGTTCACCTATGCCTCGACGGCGCAGGCCGACGATACGCCCTTTGCGGTCGAAGAGATACGCGCCATGCTCCGCCAGCGCCACAAGCTCCGCGAAGACCAAGAAGACGACGTCGCCGTGCGCAACCTGCAGGATATGGCCAACGCCAGTCGCGAAGTGGCCGACTCGATGACGCTTTTGCTCGGGTCGATCGCCGGCGTGTCGCTGCTAGTCGGCGGCATCGGCATCATGAACACCATGTTGGTCAGCGTCACCGAGCGCACCCGCGAGATCGGCATCCGCATGGCCGTGGGCGCCAAGTCCCGAGATATTTTGGTTCAATTCTTGGTCGAGGCCGTCGTGCTCGCCCTGATCGGCGGCGCCATCGGCGTGTTCTTGGGCTGGGCCGCCGCTGAGCTGCTCAGCGACACCACCGGTTGGACCACGGTCTTTGACCCCAAAGCCGCGGCGCTGGCGTTCCTGGTTTCTGCCGGAGTGGGCGTGTTCTTTGGCTTTTGGCCGGCGCGGCGGGCCGCCCAGCTCGACCCCATCGAGGCGCTGCGTTATGAGTAGCTGCCGCTGCAACTCCATTGGACTGTACGTCCAGTCTACTGCAAAGTGGATTGGACTAGCAGTTCAGTCTAACCTACTTGCGCTTGTAGTGTGTGGACTTGCTTGGACTGCGCCAGCGCATGCCACCGAGCTCCCGGCAAACCTGGACCAGGCGTGGCAACGGGCCCTGCGCGCTCACCCGTCGCTGCAGGCGGCCCTGGCTCGGATAGAGAGTGCTCGCGCCCAGATCGGCACCGCTCGCAACGGTTGGCTGCCCACGGCGAGCATCGACGCCAGCCATACGCAGACGCTGGCCGCCCAAACTGCAGCACCCGCGGCGGCGGGATCGGCCAAATTCAGCGATACCTTCAGCTTTACCCCGGCGTTCCAGGTGACGGGCAGTGCGCGCTGGACGGCATTCGACTTTGGCAAGACCGCGGCCAGTGTAGAGGCTGCCGAGAAGTCGGCCACCGCGGCCGAGCGCGACGTCGCGGCGGTGCGTGCCCAGCTTTGGCAGGGCGTGGCCACGACATGGCTGGCGGTGCTGGGCGCCGATGCAGCCCTGGAAGTGGTCAAGGCCGGTCGCGACCAACTGATTCGGTCGCGCGATGCCGTCGCCCAGCAAGTCGCGCTGCGCGCCAAACCCGACCTGGACCGGCTCAAGGTGGAAGCGGACTTGGCCGCGGCCGAAGGCGACGTCTTGCGGGCCGAAGAGGCGGCGCGGGCCCAGCGGCAAGTGCTGGCGGTGGCGATGGGCGAGCGGCGGCTGGCGGCCGGGAACCTCAGCGAGCCGGCCTTTGACCTGGGCGACGCCGCCACCGCAACCTTGGACGACGACGCGACTATCGATGGCCTGCTCGCGCAGGCTGTGGACAAACGCCCCGAGTACGCGGCGTTGCGCGAGCGCGTGGCGGCCCTGCAGGCCCAGCTGTTGGCCGTGCAGCGCACCTTGCGGCCCAGCCTGTACGTTTCGGGCATCACCCAAGCCAGCGGCACATCCGCATCTGACGTGCAGACGCACGTGGCCGGTACCATCGGCATCAGCGTGCCGCTGGCGGCGTGGTGGACCGTGTCGCCACAAATCGCCGATACCAAAGGCCAAATCTCCGCCTTGATCGCCAACCGCGACAACCAAGTGCTGGCGCTGCGTGGGCAACTGGTCACGGCCCTGTCGGCCTGGCTGCAGGCCAAGAAGCGCAGTCCGGTTGCGCAGATGCAGGTCGAGTTTGCCCAGGCCGCACGCGACGCGGCGCGCGCCCGCTACCAGGCCGGGGCCGGTCTGTGGATCGAGGTCGCCGACGCCGAGACCGCCGTGGTTCGGGCGCAGCTGGCAGCGATACAGGCGCGTTTGGACCAACGCACGGCCGAAGCCCAGCTGATGGTGCTGTTGGGTCGGGCGGGGTTGTAGATTTGGAGCCGACCTTGAATGTCTCCGTGTTGCGACACAACCCGGACGGTCTTGACCTTGCCGCCTTGGCGGAGCACGCTGTCCCCACTACGGCCCAGTCCATTGGGCGGGTGGCACCACGATGGGCGATTCTTCGGTGACGACTCCGGTCGTGGGCGACGTGGTGGCGGGGCGCTTCCGCATCACCGGCACGGTTGGAAAGGGCGCGATGGGCGCGGTGTTTGCCGCAGAGCATGTGTCGTCGGGGCAGCGGGTCGCTCTGAAGTTCATGACCATCGGCGACGAGGAAGAGGAGGAGTTCTACGCCCGCTTTGAGCAAGAAGCGCGAGTGATGGCCAAGCTGCGCCACCCGAACACCGTGCGCTTGTATGACTTTGGCCGCACCGACGACGGCGCGATGTTCATGGCCATGGAATTGCTGGAAGGCCAAGGCCTGGACCGGCGCATCCGCGAGCTCGGCCGCAAGGGCCAGACCATGGCCGAGGCCGACGCGGCGCGCTACGGCGTGCAGATCCTCAAGTCTTTGGCCGAGGCCCACGGCACGGGCCTGGTGCACCGCGATCTGAAGCCTGGCAACGTGTTCTTGACGGACGACGGCAGCGGCGAGGAGCTATGCAAGGTCCTAGACTTTGGTATCGCGCGTGTCCATGACTCAGCCATGACGAATGCCGGCCGGCTGTTGGGCACTCCGTCGTACATGAGCCCCGAGCAATGGCAGGCGCTGAAACTCGACGGCCGCTCGGATCTGTATGCGGTCGGCTGCATCCTGTATTGCTGTGTGACCGGCCGGCCGCCCTACAACGGCGGCGACAACCCCATGGCTTTGATGAACCTGCACCTGATGGCCGACATCCCGGACCCGCGAGCGCTGGCCAAGCAACCCCTTTCCGATGCCTTTGTGCAGGTCATCACGACGGCGCTGGCCAAGGAGCCCAGCCAGCGGTACGCCGATGCGCGGTCCATGCGGGCGGCGTTGGAGGCGGTGCTGGGCGGCGCCTGGGCCGGCACGCCGTCCCGGCTGATCAGTCCGGGCACGGAGCCCTATTCCACGCCCAAAACGGCCGCACCCACGGTTTTGGACGTCGACGCGACCCTGCCGCTCAATACCCAAACCAAGATGGCGGCGCAGGCGGTGGCGGATCAGGGCAAGGGGCGCAGCCGGGTGGTGCTGGTGGCGGCGGTGGCCCTGGTCGCGGCGGGGGTGGCGGTGGCGGCCTGGCTAGGCATGACGCCGGTGGCCAAACCGGCCAGCGCGGCGGTCGCAGGGGATGGCGCGGAACCGGCGATGAAGGCCCCGGCTGCGGCGCCAGTCCAGGCCCCGGTCCCCGCTCCGGGTCCCACGCCGGTCGCCGCTCCGGTCGCTGCACCGGTTGCGGCTCCCGCTCCGGCGCCCACACCGGCTCCAGTCTCCGACAGTCCGCCTCCCGCAGTTGCCGCACCTCCGCCGATTGCGCCCGCAGCTGCTCAGCCAACCGGCGACGGCAAGCCGGCAGCCAAGGCCAGTGCAGCCAAGCCAGCGGCAAAAAAGCCCGGCGCCGGCGCCATCAAGATGGTAGACTAGCAGCTGCGCCGCGGCGCGCCGGACCAGGGAGGTCGTGATGCCATTGCCAGCTGTGAACACGGTCACCGAGGCGGAGTACTTGGAGTTCGAGGCCACGGCCGAAGGGCGGCACGAGTACGTGGGCGGCGAGATCTTTGCCATGACTGGGACGACTTTGACCCACAATGAGCTGGTCTATCGTGCGGTGACCGACCTGCGCGGCAAGCTGGCGGGGCGCCAATGTCGCACCTGGATGATCGATGTCAAGTTGAAGGTGGACCGCACGGGCGACTACTACTACCCGGACGCCTTTGTGACGTGCGATGAGCGCGACCGCGGCGAGACGCTGGTACAGCGCCACCCCACGCTGATCTTGGAGGTCCTGTCCCCTTCCACCGCCATCTACGACCGCGAAGGCAAGTTCGCCGCCTACCGCAAGATCGAGTCGCTGCGCGCCTACGTGCTGGTGAGCACCGAGATGCAGCTGGTCGAGGTCTACGAGCGCCAAGAGGGCCCGTTCTGGCGCTTTTCGGCCTATGGCGCCGGCGAGGTGGCGCGGGTCGAGGCGCTGTCGGTCGAGCTGGCGGTCGACGCGCTGTACGCCGACCTAGAGATTCCGGTCGAGACGCCCAAGCGCGCCGGGCGGCTGGCGGCCGGCGAGGGGTAGCGCCAGCGCCGTCCGCCACGAGTCAGAGTTGCGCGCGCAACTTTGGGTCTAGCGTGTTGAAGTTGCAGTTGGTTTTGGGAATGGGGTGGGTTATTGGCTTCATTTGCGGGGCGCTTGGCGGCGCGGGTCGAGGCCCTCATCCCCGCCGCCTTTGGCGGCACCCCTTCTCCCAAAGCATTGGGCGAAGGGGAAGAAACAGCGAAATTTGAGGCTGGTGCAGGAGCAAGACCATGCCAGATAGGCCTGCGGACATTGCGTTGAACCGCTCCCTTCGTCGCACAGCCACACCGGCCGAGGCTGCGATGTGGCGGTTGCTGCGTGGTCGAGGGGTTGCCGGCTACAAATTTCGGCGCCAAGTCCACATCTGCGGCTGGGTGGTAGACTTTGCTTGCCTGTCGCATTGCCTGGTCATCGAGGTCGATGGCGGAGTCCATGACGAACCGGCGCAGGCAAGCCAGGATGCGGCGCGGGACTGTTGGCTTGCGCAGAACGGCTGGCAAGTCCTGAGGTTCGGTAGTGACCAGGTTGTGGGGCAGGTATCGACCGTGGTCAGCGCCATCGCGAAGGCGCTATCCGCTGCCGAACCGGCGACCATGCGCGAGCGGCAGACTCGCCTCATGGCTGAGCGCAACTCTCCAAGACCATGATCCGGCCCGACACCCCTTCGCCCAATGCGTTGGGAGAAGGGGTCGCGCCGGAGGCGCGGGGGATGAGGGCTCCTGGCGAGGTCGCGGCACAAGGCGCCATTGAGGGTCCAGCTCGTAACACCCCACCTTGACCACCAACCCCATTCGGGCGTAGCTTCGTACAGCCACGACGCAATTTGGCCCACGCAGAGCGATTGCGCCCGGTGACCGGCGAAGCCGCTTGCAGAGGCGACCATGCATCTACGTTTCTTCAGCAGTATTGCGGTATTCGCAATCTGCGCCCACCTTGCCTACCCGCCACAAGCCGCGTTCGCCGCTGCCTCCAAGGTCGTCAAAGCCCTCAGCGCCGCTGCCCAGCGCGAGTTCGACGCCGGCAACTTCGACCGGGCTGGCGAGCTGTTCCTGCAGATCTACCGGCAAGAACCCAGTGAACTCGGGGCGTTGTACAACGCCGCCCGCGCCCACCACATGGCCGGCAAGCTGGCCCAGGCCGCCGAGCTGTATGCCGAGATTCTGGCTCATCCGCAGTTCGAGGCGCCGGTCAAGACCAAGGTCCAGGCCTTTGCCGCCGAAGTGGCCAAGAAGCGCGGCCAGAAAGCGGCGGACGAGGCGCAACAGGCCGAGGCGGCGAACAATTTCTCCTTGGCCGCCCAGCGCTGGGCCGACGCGGTGGGGTTCCAAGCGGACCGCCGTGACTGGCAGCTGCGGCGGGCTCGCGCCGAGCAACTGGCCGGACACGCGGATGTGGCTGTGGCCATGTACGACGAGTGGTTGCAGGCGGCCAAAGCGGACGAACCGCAGCGCGGAGATGCGGAGCGGTGGCGCGACGAGCTGCGACCGGCGGCCAAGGTCGTGGTCGCCAAGCCGGACAGAGTCCCCGTGGCGCCTGTTCCCGTTGTCAGCAAGCCCGCGGAACCACGGCCGGCTCCCGTCCTGGCTTACGCGGTCTTGGGGACAGGCGTCGCGGCCCTGCTGGGCGGTGGGGTGGTGCTGGGGTTGGCCTCCAGCGCGGACAGCACTCTGCAAAGCCAGGTGCAGCATAGGGATTCGGCCGGTCATGTGGACGCAATCAGCTACACGGCCGCCGCCCAAGAGGCCAGCCGCATCGAGGGGCAGTACCAACTGGGCTGGGCACTTGCGGGCGCGGGTGTGGTGGCGGCGGGTGTGGGCACCTGGCTGTGGCTGCGCGACGGGGCGGTGCCGGTGGCGGTGGCGCCGACGGCGAGTGGTCTAGTGGTGGCTGGCCGCTGGTAGTCAAGGAAATCAATACTATGCGCACGATCCTGTGGTGGATGGTGGCCGCGCTGGCGGTCAGCGGGTGCAAGGTCGAACTGCCGACGCGGGGCGATTTTGCTTCGGAATACGACGCCTTGGTCGACTCCGGCGCGGGGCTGGATGGGGCGGGCGGCGAGGCGGCCGATGTTCAGGCGGACGTGCCCGTCGAGTCCGATGCCGGCGACGCCGCGGATGCCGCTGCTACTGACAGCCTGGATGCCGCCGATAGCGTAGACGCCGCTGGCTCTTGCAGCGCGACCGCCTGCGACGACGGCAACCCGTGCACGCAAGACGGCTGCGACCCCAACACCCACGCCTGCGCCTCGCTGGTCAAAGACGACGGCAGCCCGTGCGACGACGGCAACGCTTGCACCCAGGGCGAGACGTGCAAGTCGGGGAAGTGCCTGGGCAATGCGATTGCGTGCAACGACGGCAATCCGTGTACGGCCGATGGCTGCACGCCGGGCAGCGGCTGCACCAGCGCGCCACAGGCGGGGGCCTGCGACGACGGCGACCCATGCTCTTTGGGCGACACCTGCCAGGCGGGCAGCTGCCAGGCCGGCGCGCCGATGGTGTGCAAGGCCAGCGAGGCGTGCATCACCTGGAAGTGCGACCCCGTACAGGGGAAATGCAAGGCCAGCTACGCGGCGAGCGGGGCGCCCTGCGACGACGGCAACCCATGCAGCGGCAGTGACGCCTGCAAAGACGGCGACTGCGCCGGGTTGGCGGTCGACGCTAGCAAGACCTGCGACGACGGCAACGCCTGCCTGGC
>JBBISH010000133.1:0-16433 GCA_037441385.1 Myxococcales bacterium | reverse complement strand
GTCTGATTCACGCCTGTACGGCTTCTCTGACCCGGTCTGCAACCGGCGAGAATCAGGCGGGGACCCCGGTTCGAGCCCGAAGAATTGCCCGAGTTTTCGATCCGATTCGGACGGAACTGGTATCAGGTCTGTTGATCGCTACGGCTTGCCCGGGCACTTGGCCTTGGCCGGCTCCAGCACCAACACCTGATCCGCCGGCACTGCGTCCAGCCGCTGTACACAGCCGGACGGCCACCAGACCACCACGTGGTCCAACTTGGTCACGCTGCCCAGGCCAAAGTGCACGCCCGGCTCGCGATGCGCCAGTGTCCCCGCCGCCAGCTGCAGTTCTTGCTCTTGCACGTGGCCACCGGCCCACACCTGGACCTTGGCACCCAAGGCGCCCGCCGCGCCCGCACCTGGCTGCAGGTCAAAGGCCAGCCAGTGGCTCGCCGCCGAATCGTTGCGCTGCAGACGCAAGTTGCCGGGCGGGCTCAAGTCCACCACGTCCAGGTCGCCGTCGCCGTCGATGTCCGCGCTGGCGGCGCTGAGCGGGGCAATCGAGGTGTCTTGGGTCGGCAGCCACGGCACGGGCACGGCCTGGAACTTGCCGCCAATGTTGTGGAAAAGCACGTGGTGCCCCTCGGCGACGTAGGGGGCAGGCTGCCACTCGGACATCGCCGGCAGCAGCTGCCCCGGCTTGGCCACCAGCGCGGACTGGGCCAGCAGGTCCACCCAGCCATCGTTGTCCAAATCGGCCACCAGTTGCGCCCAGGTCACCATCTCGGCGGTCGCCGCCAGGGTGCCCATGCCCGTCGCCTGGTCGACCAGCGTGCCGCCGGCCTGGCCCAGATACAGGCTCACCGGCCCCACGTCGCCGGTCGCCAGGTCCAGGTGCCCATTGCCGTCAAAATCGCCCGTCCCGGCGCCCATCAAGTGGCCGTAGGGGCGCAGGCCGATGTCGGCGGCGTGGGGCTGGAACACCCCGCTGCCGGTGCCGCGGAACCAGTGCATCGGACCAAAATCGTTGCCCACGAACAGGTCGGTCCAGCCGTCGCGGTCGTAATCGCCCGGCACCGAGGCAAGGCTGGCACCCGGATCGTCGGTGTTGGAACCGGCGCTGATGTCTACGAAATTGCCGCCGTCGTTGCGGAGCAGCAGGTTGGTCGCCTGCAGGTCAAAGGGCGCGCAGCAGGTCCAGGTCTCGATGGGCGTCGCCGCCTTGTCCAGCAGGCACTGGTCCGCCACGGGCGCGCCGCCGTAGCAACACTGCAGGTGGGCCCCGTCGGCCGGATGACATTGGTAGTTGCCGGGTTGCAGGTTCATCTGGCCGGTGCGCGCCACGTACAGGTCGTGGTCGCCGTCGTGATCGAAATCAAAGGGAATCACCGACCACGCCATCGCCGACTTGGCCACGGGCGGCAGTCCCGCCAGACCGCCGTCGACCAGGCCCATGGTGGTGGACAACAGCACGCGCACTCCGCTGGTCGTCGCGAGTACCACGTCCAGGTCGCCATCGCCCTCCCAGTCGATCGGCGCGCAGTCGGGGACCCAGGCACTGGCGGGCAGTTCCGTCTTGCTGCTGGTCCACGGACCTGGGCCCGAGTTGGCGTAGACGCGGGCATAGCGCTTCGAGCCCGGCCCCGCCGGCTGCTCGATGACCAATAGGTCAACGACGCCATCGCCCGTAAAATCGTTCCACAACATGCACGGATCCACGGTGCCCAACTTGGCCAGGCCATGCTCGGCGGTCACGTCGCTCCAGGTCGGCGCCGCCGTCTTGGGCGGGGACTGCCAGCCCGGCAGCGCACAGTCCAGGTTGGGCGGCAGGTAGCCCGCGGCGGTCGCGGCGGTCGCCAGTTCGGCCGGGGTCGGCGGGCATACGCCGGGCCAGCCGGGGGGCAAAACCGCGCTATCACCGGCATCGACCACGTCCGTAGGCGCGCTGTCCACAGCAGCCAAGTCGCCATCGCCACTTGCGTCCGCTGCCGGGGCGACGTCGGGGGCCGCCGCATCTCCATCGGCCAGCGCAGCGTCTGGGCTCGCGTCACCCACCGTCGCCGCATCGGCAAGGCAAGAACAGTCGCTGTCTGTGCTTGCAGCCTGAACGTCGCCGGACTCCGCGTCCACTTCGCTCGCATCGGCCGGGGTCGCTGCGTCGTGCCCTGCGTCTTGCCCTGCGTCTTGCCCTGCGTCGTGCCCTGCGTCTTGCACTGCGTCGTGCCCTGCGTCGGGGCTGTCCGCGCCGGGAGCCGTTGAGCCGCAAGCCGTCGCCGCCAACGCCAAGGCCGCGCAAGTCCAAGCGAACAGCCAACGTCCATCGAGCCGGCGCCAGGGCGCGGCCAAGGCGTGGCGGAGGACCGGAGCCCATCGCTTCAGGTCGCACTGCGGCAAGGGTCGCTCCACGGGACCAAGTGTCGCCGGTCGTTTCAGACTAGGGAGGCGGCCGCCCAGGGTCAAGCGATGGCCCCGCCAGAACGCTAGGCCAACCGGCGCAGTGCCGACTCTTCCGTCGCCGTCAGCACGCGCACGCATGGGATGTAGCCGTCGAACTGGACGCCGTGCAGCTCCATACGCTTTTGCGTCCGCAGCACGCCCACCAAGAAATCGAGCACGGCGGCGGTGATGCGCTGGCCCGGCACCAGCACCGGAATGCCGGGCGGGTACGGGGTAATCTGGTCGGCGCTCACCCGGTCAATCAGCGCGGGGTTGGGGTTCTCCTTCTCGTCCAGCAGCGGCGTCATCTCGCCCGCGCAGTAGTAGGCGTCGCGCGGCAAGAAATCCAGGCTGGTAAACTCAGGAATCTCGGGCGCTTGGAACAGTCGCCGCGCCACGCGCCCCTCGCGGGCGATGCGCATCAGGGCGTCGTACAACCGCGATACCTTGCTGCGGGTGGTGCCGATGGTCAGCAGCAGCGTCAAGGTGTTGAACGTCGACTTCTCGACCTGGATGTTGAAGCGCGTAAACAGCTCGTGCTGCAATTCCTCCACGGTGTAGCCGCATTTGCTGATGTCGACCGTCACCTTGGTGGGGTCCAGCAAGATGCCGTCGCCTTTGACCGCCTCGGGCAGCAGGTCGTCCAGCTCCAAGACGCGGAACACGCCGGTGGAATTGATGTGGGTGCGCAGCTCGTTGGCCAGCGACAGCGTCCGCGACAGCAGCTTGTACCCTTCCATCTGCATCTGCTTGCGGGCCACGTCCAGGCTGGCGATCATCGCGTACTGCGGCGACGTGGACGTGTGCATGTTGTAGTTTTCGCGGAACAAATGCTCGTTGAACTGCGGGTCGTTCACGTGGATCATGCTCGACTGCGAAAACGCGCTCATCACCTTGTGCGTCGACTGGGTGGCATAGTCTGCGCCCGACTCCAGCGCCGTGGGCCGGAAGGCCGGGTGGAAGCGGGCAAACCCGTACCAAGCCTCGTCGATGATCACGCGGATCTTGGCGGCGTGGCAGCGGTCGACGATCGGTTTCAGGTCATAGCGCAAGCCGTCGTAGGTGCACGAGGTCAGAATCAGCGCCTGAGCGTCGGGGTGGCGATCGATCGCCTCGAAGATGGTCTTCTTGCTCACCGGCCCGTACAGACCGTACTGACGATTCACCGTTGAATTCAAGTAGATCGGATGCGCGCCCGACAGCACCACACCGTGGTGGACGCTTTTGTGGCAATTGCGGTCCAGCAGCAGCTTTTCGCCGGGCGCGAGCAGCGTCTGGAAAATCACCTTGTTGGCAGTCGAGGTGCCGTTGGTGGCAAAGAAGGTGCGGCGCGCACCAAAGGCGTTGGCCGCCACCGCCTGCGCCTCGGCGATGACGCCGCGCGGGTCCATCAGCGAGTCGAGCATCGGCACCGACACGCTCAGGTCCGCGTCAAAGATGTGCTCGCCCATGAACTCGTAGAAGTCGTTGATCCACGGGCTGCCGCGCAGCGACTCGCCCGAGCTGTGCCCCGGCGTATGCCAACTATCCTTGGCCAGCCACACGTATTTTTGCAGTTGGTCAAAGAACGGCGTCTGCGAGCGCTCTTGGATCTGCGCGTTCAGGATGCGGTACATGCCGCGGTAGTCGCGTTCCTCGCGGTAGAAGTAGCCGTCCACCGCTTCGCTGAACAGCGTGTCAACGATCTCTTCTTCGCTCTCTTGCGGAATCAGCACATAGATGTCCAGCTGCGGGCGAAAGCCGGTGATGCGCTGCACCAGCTCCAGGGCGGTCATCTGCAGGCGTTTCTCTTTGCCGTCCAGGACATACAGCTTGGCGTCGCAAATCACCGCCTGGATGTCGCCGTCTTGTTCGATGGCCTCCAGCGCGGCGGCGGCGGTGGTCACGCCCGCAAAGGTGATGCCCAGCGGGTTGTCCAGCGCGCGAGCGGCGGCGTTGAGACCCTTGACGAATTCGCGGAGGACCAGCGACTCATCGTTGATGACCAGAACACGGCTGACCGGCTTGCGCATGGGACCTCGCTCCAAAAGCTAGGGAAGATCGTCGGGGGCCAGCTCGGCACGCCGGCCAAAGAACTCGCGGTGGACCGCGTACTGCACGAACATCAGCACGATGCCAAAGCCCATCAGACCAAAGAAGATCCCCCGGGGCCCATCGGGCAGGGTCAGCAGCGAGAACGCCATCGCCCACACCAGCACCAGCCCGCCCAGCACGGGCGCCACCAGCATCAACAGGGTGTTGCGCGGGCTGCGCAGGACGTGGCGGCGGTAGTACCACGGGCACATCAGCGCGGTCAGGCCGTAGTAGAAGGCGATCGCCAGGCCCAGCCCGGCCACCGAATCCGCAAGGATATTCGGGGTAAAATAGGTCAGACCCACATACCAGGCGACGCAAATCGCGCCCATCCACACCGTAGAGGTGGTGGGCGTGAAATAGCTGGGGTGCGTACGGGCAAAGTACTTGGGGATCGCGCCCTTGGTGGCCATCGACAGGGCGGTGCGCGTGGCCGGCAGGATCGCCGTCTGGGTGCACGCCGCCGCCGAAGTGAGCACCGCGACGATGAGCAGCTTGTCCCACGGCGAGCCCAGCACGTCCTTGGCCAGCGCGCCCAGCACGTCGGCCTGGTGTTCGGGGTTCGCCAAGAACTCCACGCCGTGGTAAGCCTGGGCCGCCACCGCCACCACCACGTAGATCGCCAGCAAGATCACGGTACTCCACAGCGCCGCCTTGCCGGGGCCGTGGCGCGAGTCCGCCGACTCCTCGTTGACCGTGACCGTGGCGTCCCAGCCCCAGTAGATGAAGATGGCGACGATCAAACCCTGCGCCAGCGTAGAGAAATCGTGGATCGCCAGCGGGTTGAACCAGTGCAGGCTCGGCTGGATCGCTCCCACCGGGTGCTCGGTACCGGCGCGGAACAGTGCCACCGCCGAGAACAAGAAAAGCGTAAGGATCTCGGCGATCAGCAGCCCGTACTGCACCACCGCCGACACCTCGATGCCGATGTAGCAGACCCAGGTCATCAGCACGATCCAGGCCACGCCCACCGCCACCACCCCGCCGGGCGTGGGCGTTTGGTCAAACAGCATGTAGGTGTACTGCCCCGAGATCTGTGCCAAATTGCCCATGACGATGATGTTGGCGACCACGATGCCCCAGCCGCCCAGCCAGCCGACCCAGGGCCCCCAAGCCTTGGTGCCCCAGGCAAAAGTGGTGCCGCAGTCGGGTTCGGCGCGGTTGAGGTAGTAGTAGGCCGCGGCGGTGAACAGCATCGGCAAAAATGCCAACAGAATCACCGACGGCGCGGCCGTGCCCATGCCCGCCACCGCGGTGATGCCGCCCAGGGCCGAGGCCAGGCTGTAGCCCGGCGCGGTGGACGAGACGCCGATCACCACGCCGGACAGAAGGCCAAGCGTGCCTGCGCGCAAGCCTTTTTCGTTGGCGACGGCGTGGGCGTGGGGCGCGAGGCGGCTCTCCACGCTCAACCCCGAGTCATGGCACGGTAGCGGATGCGGTGCGGCTGATCGGCGGCGGCGCCCAGGCGGGCGTGGCGATCCTCTTCGTATTCCGAATAGTTGCCGTCGAACCACACCACCTTGCTGTCGCCCTCAAAGGCCAGGATGTGCGTGGCGATGCGGTCCAAGAACCAGCGATCGTGGCTGATCACCACCGCGCAACCGGCGAAATTCTCTAGGGCTTCTTCAAGCGCCCGCAGCGTATTCACGTCCAAGTCGTTGGTCGGTTCGTCCAGCAGGATGACATTGGCGCCGGCTTTGAGCAGCTTGGCCAGGTGCACGCGGTTGCGCTCGCCGCCCGAGATCTGGCTGACCTTCTTTTGCTGGTCCGCGCCCGAAAATCCGAACTTGGCCACATAGGCGCGCGCCAGCATCGAGCGGCCGCCCAACTGCAGGCTCTCTTGGCCCTCGGCCACCGCCTGATAGATGCTCTGCTCGGGGTCCAGGTCGTCGCGGCTCTGGTCCACATAGGCCAGCTTGACCGTACTGCCCACCTTGAAAGTCCCCGAATCCGCAGTCTCTTTGCCAGTGATCAGCTTGAACAGCGTGGTCTTGCCCGCGCCGTTGGGGCCGATGATGCCCACGATGCCGCCGGGCGGCAGGGCAAATTCCAGATTCTCGAACAGGAGTTTCTCGCCAAAGGCCTTCTTGACGCCGTGGGCCTCGATGACCACGTCGCCCAGGCGCGGCCCTGG
The DNA here is from genome assembly GCA_037441385.1 of Myxococcales bacterium. Lineage (GTDB taxonomy): Bacteria > Myxococcota_A > UBA9042 > UBA9042 > UBA9042 > SXRM01. The sequence goes on along the minus strand of JBBISH010000133.1, from coordinate 9,811 downwards.
CGGGATGTAGATTTCCAAGTCGCCCGCGGCGCGCTCGGACTCGCTGGCCACCATCTGCTCGTAGCGGGCGATACGGGCTTTGCCCTTGGCGTGCCGCCCCTTGGCCGACATGCCGATCCACTCCAATTCGCGCTTGAGGGTCTTTTGCCGATCGCTCTCTTGCTTTTCTTCTACCGCCAGCCGCTTTTGCTTCTGATCCAGCCAGCTGGAGTAGTTGCCCTTCCACGGGATGCCCTGACCGCGGTCCAGTTCCAGGATCCAGCCGGCCACGTTGTCCAAGAAGTAGCGGTCGTGGGTCACGGCGATGACCGTGCCGGCATAGCGGCGCAGGTGCTGCTCCAGCCACGCCACCGACTCGGCGTCCAGGTGGTTGGTCGGCTCGTCCAGCAGCAGGATGTCCGGGTTCTGCAACAGCAAACGGCACAGGGCCACCCGGCGCTTTTCGCCGCCCGACAAGTGGTCGACCAGGGCCTCGCCGGGCGGGCAGCGCAGCGCGTCCATCGCCATGTCCAGGCGGCTGTCCAGATCCCAGGCCTCGGCATGGTCCAGCTTTTCTTGCAGGTCGCCCTGCCGCTCGATCAGCGCCTGCATGGCGTCGTCGTCCATGGGCTCGTTGAACTTTTCGTTGATCGCCTCGAACTCGGCGAGCATGTCGACCACGGCCTGCACGCCCTGCTGCACGATCTGTTTGACGGTCTTACCGGCCTCGAGCTCGGGCTCTTGTTGCAGGTAGCCGATGGTGTGGCCGGGCGCCAGCACGGTTTCGCCCGTGAATTCCTTGTCCACGCCGGCCAAGATGCGCAGCAGCGTCGACTTGCCCGAGCCATTGAGGCCCAGCACGCCGATCTTGGCGCCGTAGAAGTACGACAGGTAGATGTCCTTGAGGATCACCTTCTTGTCGCGATGCTTGCTGACACCCACCATCGAGTAGATGATCTTGTGCGGATCGATCGCCATGCCTTCCTTTGTGTTCTTGCCGGGTTGATCAATGTGGCCGTTCGGGCCCCAGCCGCCGACGGACCGCCCCATCTGGCGCGCTACTTGCGACGAAGGGCCACAGAAGTCAAGCGCAAAATCCAGTGGCCAATTCGTTTTAGCGAATGTCCCTCCGTGCTATGGTGGCCGGGTTAGGAAGGACACCGATGGCTAAGCTCAAAAGTCTGCAGAAAACTCTGGAACCGCAGCTCGTCGACCCCGAGGTGCGCACGCGCCTGTGCCTGGGCTGGCTGGCGGCGGCCTGCGCCCACGTGCGCCAGCAGATCGTCATGTCGACCCAGATCCGCCAGGCCAAGGCGGCCGGCCTGACCGATGACGAAGCGACGATGTCGGTAGAGCCCACCCAAGTCGAAGTGCAGGCCGCCGAGCGTAAAGTCGAGGCGGCGCGCCAGCTTGCCGAGCAGGCTGGGCTGGTGCTCCCAATCGAGCTGCTGGCGAAACAAGGCCAGCTGGGCGCGGATGACCGGCAGGTGCTGCTGCTGGCCGTGGCCCCGCACGTCGACGTCGAGATCCGCGACGCGATCGCCCGCTTCAACGACAACCTGCTGGCCAACTACGTGGATGTGCGCTTCTGCGTGGAGTTTTTGCGCACGGATCCGGTCGAGCGTCTGGCGCTGCGCAACCATTTTGTGGGCGAGGCGCCGCTGCGGCGGGCGCGGTTGGTGCAGCTGGAGCGGCGCGACGCGGGCGGCGACAACCTGCTGGGTTACGAGGTGGTGCCGGCGCCGCGAGCGCTGCAATTGCTGTTGGGTGACCAGGGGTTGCTCGATGTGACCATGACTGGCGTCGCCGAATTCATCCGGCCCACGGTGCAGCTCAGCGACGTGATCCTGCCACCCGGCGACCTAGAGCCGATGCTGACCCTGCTGGAAGCGTGGCAAGAGCGCCAGCAGCGCGCCCAGCGGCCGGGGTCGCCGTTTGCCTTGCCGCCGGGCCTGGTGGTCGAGATCTCGGGCCCGCCGGGTACCGGCAAAACCATGCTGGTGCATGGCCTTGCCTCGCGTCTGGGCAAGTCGATCCTGAACGTGGATGCCACCCGCGTCCAGGATCTGGCCGACGTGGACCTGCAGCGCGCCCTGTACTCGGCGCTGGACCAGGCGCGCCTGATCGACGCGGTGCTGGTGCTCGACGGCGTCGACGGGCTGTTGGCCAAGGGTTCCAGCAAGGTCGATGTGGTGCAAGACACGCTGGCCGGTCACCCGGGCTTGACGATGATCACCTCGCGCGACAGCTCGGCGCTGGACATGAACTTGGACCGGTTCGTGGTGCAGCGGCTGATCTTGGAGACGCCGGGTCCGCTGGAGCGCCGGCGCATCTTCGAGCTGCACCTGCCCGACGAGGTGAAATTCGGTGCGGACTTGGACATCGGTGCGCTGTCGGGCCAATTCACGTTCCCCGGCGCGCTGATCCGCAATGCCATGCAGGTGGCCATCAACCGCGCCTACGCCGGCAACCCGGCCGAGCCGACCATCACAGGCGAGCTGTTGCGCAAGGCCTGCTACGAGCAGATCCGCGCAAGCTTGGACGAGTACGCCGTCCACAAGAAGGTGACTCAGACGCTGGCCGACCTGATCGTGCCGCAAGAGACGCGCGAGGACATCGAAGAGATGTTCACCGCAGCCAAGCAGCGCGCCAACGTGCTGCACAACTGGGGCTTCAACCAGAAAATGTCCACCGGCAAGGGCATCGTGGCGCTGTTCTCGGGCGACCCCGGCGTGGGCAAGACGCTGTGCGCCACCATCTTGGCCAACGAGATGGACCAGCAGCTGTTCCAGATCGCCATCCCGCGCGTGGTCAGCAAGTGGATCGGCGAGACCGAAAAGAACATCGAGAAGATCTTCGAGACGGCCAAGGCCTCGCACGGCATCCTGCTGTTCGACGAAGCGGATTCGCTGTTCGCCAGCCGCACCAAGGTCGACTCCAGCGTGGACCGCTACAGCAACATGGCCACCAACATGCTGCTGCAAGAGATCGAAAACTTTGAAGGCATCGTGATCTTGACCACCAACCTGGAAAAGAACATCGACAAGGCCTTCCAGCGCCGCATCGGCTTCAAGATCCACTTCCCCTTTCCAGAGGCCGAGTTCCGCGCCCGGATCTGGAAGACGCTGGTGCCCAAGACCTGCCCGGTCGATCCGGCCATGGACTGGGCCGAGCTGGGGCGGCGCTTCGAGCTGGCGGGCGGCAACATCAAGAACGCGGTGTTGCGCGGCGCCTACCACGCCTCGGCCGCGGGCGACATGATCCGCTTTGAGCACTTCGAGTTTGCGGCCCGCCAAGAGTGCAAGAACGCCGGCAAGGTGTTCCGCTCGTCCACGGGCCAGGGCGACCTGTTCTGACCGCCGCGGAACTACTCTGACCGCCGCGCTGGACCGACCATGAAAGGCTGCAAGACTACAACCCTTGTCGCGACGCTGCTCCTGACCGCCTGCGCAGGTCCGATCCAGTTCGAGCGCGCTGTGGGCACGGGCAAATACCCGCCGCTGCCGATGACCGCGCCGATCGAGCTGGCCAAACGCGTCAGCGATCTGCCGCCCCCTACGACCGTGCTGGGGCAACTGCGCTTGCGGCCGACCCACCAAAGCTCGCCGCAGGGCAAGGCCGAAGAGGATTTGCTGGATGCCGCCGGGCACTACGGCTGCGACGCCATCGCGGTGGTCGAAGAGATCCGCGTGGATGCCAAGGGCCAAAAGAACAAGGAGGGCCCCGAGTACCAGTGGGTCGCCGCCTGTGTGCGCACCGGCAAGGCCGAAGTGGTGGCCATGGCCGCCGGGAGCAGGCCCGAAGCGTCGCCGGCCGAACGGGAACGGCAACGGTTGCTGGCCGAAGCGGAGCAGGCGCGCAAAGAGGCCGAGCGCGCCTCGGCCCGCGCCGAAGAAAAGGAACGGCAGGCGCAAATGGCGCTGGAGGCGGCCGAAAAGGACCGCCAGCGCCAAGCCGTCGCCACCGCCGAGCTGGAAAAGAAGCACAAAGAGGCCGAAGAGGAGCGCCGCCGCCGCGAAGCCGAGCAAGCCGAGCGCGAAAAGAAGCGCAAAGAGGCCGAGGCGACCGATCGCGCCAAGAAAGAGGCCGAAGCGCGCCAAAAGAAAGAGGCCGAGTCGGCCGACAAAGAGCGCAAGAAGCAGCAGGCCGCGGATGACAAGGCGCGCAAAGACGCCGAGGCCAAGCAAAAGAAGCAGGCCGAGGCTGACGAGAAGGCGCGCAAAGACGCCGAGGCCAAGCAGAAAAGAGACGGCGAGGCGGCGCAGAAAGCTCGCGCCGAAGCAGAGGCCAAGCAAAAGCGCGAGGCAGAAGCGCAAAAGCTAGCGGCCGAAAAGGCCAAGAAAGACGGCGACGCCCAAAAGCAGGCCGCCGAGAAAGCCAAGCGCGACGCGGAGGCCGCCGAAAAGGCCAAGAAAGAGGCAGAGGCTGCGGACAAGGCCAAACGTGAGGCCGAAGCCAAGCGCGCCGAAGACGCCAAGCGCACTGCAGACGCCGAGCGAGCCAAGAAGGAGGCGGAAGACCGCCAGCGCGAAGCGGAAAAAGCTGAGGCAGAAGAGAAGGCCCGTGCCGAGGCCGAAGAAAAGGCCCGCCGCGAACCCGACGGCAAGAAAGGCAAGCAAAAAGTCGTGGATTGGCGTCCGCGCTACGAGGCAGCGCAACGCGACGGCGGCGAGGCGGCGTGGTTGGACGCACTGGGCGTGATGCCCGACGGGGACGAGGCAGACAAGGCCTATGAATCCCTGCAGAAGTCGGCCAAGGCCCACGCGACCGCGTGGCTGCAACTCGACCCGCCGCAGTTGGCCGCGGACGAGGTCGACATCGCCGCCCCGCTCGACGCCGCCCAGGTCAAGAAGGACCTGACCGAGGCAGACGCCACCACCGCGCGCTTCCTGGCGCCGCGCGAGGTGGTAATTCCGTGGGTTCTGCGCAATCCGACCAAGCAACCCGTGGTGGTCGAAGTGCACGCCGGACCGATGCACACCAGCCGAATGCTCGAGGCGGGCGGCCAGGCGAGCGGCAACTGGCGGACGGCGTGCGTGCCGATGGGGCCGCCGTTGCGCAGCAAAGTCGGGCTGGTTCTGCAGTACCGGTACAGCTGCGACCTGGCCAAGACGGGTGCGCACCTGGCGTCGGTACGGCCGGCGCGGCGCGAGCTGGCGGTGGACAAGCGCGCGGCAGAGAGCGAGACCTCGCCCGAGTCCCTGGCGCGGGTGTGGAGCGCGGTGCCGAACACCCGCCTGGCCGACCTGCAGCTCGCGGCGCTGAACGAAGGTTTCCGCAAGCGCGCCGAGGACTTGTCGATCATAACCAGCAAGGTGACCGCCGACAAGCTGGTGCCGGGGCAGCCGACCTCGATCAAGGTCGAGTTCAAGAGCACCGCGAACCGCGACGTGACCGCCGTGTTCGACGTGGGCAGCGGCCGCGACGAGCGCCTGCTCGTGCCCAAGCGCGGGGCCGCCGAGGTCCGCCTGGTGGTGCCGGCCGGCGCCCCGACCGAGGTGCGCATCAAAGGTTTGCTGCCCAAGCTGCGCGCGGCCGATTGGCTGGTGGGCGACTGGGTGTTCCAGGGCGTGCACCTGGTCATTCTACCAACCGACAAGGGGCTGATGGCGTTTGCGCTCGAGCCGGGTGCGGGCGAGGACGTGCCGCCGCGCCTGTGGCCGATGGCCGTGGACGTGGGCGGCAGTGAAGCCAACTGGCAAGCCGAGCTGCCGGGCCTGTTTGCGCTGGCCCTGCTGGCCGACAAGACGCCGGCGGCGTGCGAGACGCGCTGCGCCGTGCAAATGCGGGCCCGCTTCATCGACCAGGATCAGTACATCCTGGGCGCAGGCCGCGTGCTGGTCGTCGAAGTGCAAGTGGCGGACCGCAAGGGAACTTTCAAGCTCGCCGCCGACTACTGATCGCCTGCCTTACCGCTTGCCTACTCTGCCGCCACGTCGAATGGCCCTCACCCCCGGCCTACGGCCGACCCCTCTCCCACTGAAGTGGGCGAGGAGTAAAGGGAAATTGCATTGCCCCTCGCCCAAAGCGTTGGGAGAGGAGGGGTCCCCGCGGTGAGCGAAGCGAACGAGTGGCGCCAGCGGCGCCGGGAGAGCGGGGCGGCCGCCGCAGGCGGCACGGTGAGGGCTAAGTGCCGCGGTTCGCACAGGTTTCCAATAGAACTAGGGTGCTAGTAGCTATCCGGTAAGGCAGGCAATTTCTACTGGCTGAAATCAGGGCGCTTTGAACGAAAGGCCCGGCGCGATGGTGTCCGGCAGACCCAGCGCCGCGGCGGTGGTGGCCGAGAGGCTGCAGACATATTGGCTGTTGTTGTTGTAGTTGTTGATATTAGTGCACATTCCGTAGATATCTTGCATGGAGGCGACGGTCGTCGTGCCTTGCGCATAGCAGTAGTTCTGGCTGTCGGTCGGCTTGGTGACGAACCACTTCTTGGCGATCTGGTCGTACACGGCGACGTTGCTCATCTGGGGCTGCTGCCCCACGACCAGGTAGGGCGTGCCCGTGCAGTTGTTGCCCGAGTAGGCAATGTTGAATCCGTACGGAATTGCGCCGTTGCTGAACCTTGTCAGGAGCGCGCCGCCGGGCGTCACCATCCGCACCGTCTCCGGTCCCGAGCCGGACGCAGGTTGAATGTCGATGAGCGTCCCCAGCAAAGCCCCAGCCCCATCATGCACTTGCGGCGCGCCGCCCTTGCCGCCGCCGCCCGCCGCCGACTTCAGCGCCGCCACGTCGGCTTGCAGCGCGTCCAGGCTGGTCTTCAGCGCTCCGGTCGCCACCGCCGCCGTCTTGGCCGAGTCCGCCTCCAGCGCGTAAGGCACGGCGCCCACATGGGTTCTGGGCAACACGGTCTTGGTGTCGCCGACCACCGGCTCGGCCCACAGGTCGGGCGTGTCGTGCACGGCTTGGGCGCACTCGGCCGGCAAAACCACTTGGAATCGCCCAGTTCCCGCCTCCGCCTGCACGATGGGACTGGTGCACTTGGCGGTGGGGGCGTCGGCCTTGTCGTAGAACGCGACGCTGACGGGCACGGCGGTGGCCCATGGCTTGCCGGTTTTGTCAGTCACCACGCCGGTGTAGGTCAGCGGCGACAGCGACGGCGCCCCGGTGGCCAGCGCGCGGCCGCCCAGCGCCCCCAGCACCAGCAGGCCCAGCGAGCCAATGATCAAGCGAACCCGGTTGTTCTGCTGCAGGTTCATGGCGCGAATCCCCCCGTGACGCAGTAGCTGCCGCTGCAGCTGGTGGCGCTGAGCCAGCGCTGTTCGATGACGCGGTACAGGCCGGCGGCGCTGTCGGCCAGGCCGGCGAACGTGGCGATGACCGCGTAACCGCTCTGGACCACTTCGCATTTGCCCAGGTTGCACACTTGGCCGCTGGCGCTGCAGTCCGTACCGGCTTGGGCGGCGGTGCCGCTGGCGTTGCAGGTGCTGACGATGTTGCCGCCGCAGAACACCTCGCCCGGCAAGCAGATGGTCGGCTTGCAGGCGCCGCCGTCGCAGGCTTGGCCGCTGGGGCAGGGTGCGTTGGCGTAACCGCTGCTGTCGGCCTTGCAGGTGGCCAGGGTGGCGACGTCGGCGCACTTGGTCTCGCCGGCGCTGCATGCCGCCGCGACGCATTGACCGCCCAGGCAGATCGACTTGACGCTGCTGATGGTCAGGCAGTCGGTCTGGGCGGTGGCGACGGTGCCGCTGGTGTCGCACTTTTTGACCACGCTGCCCGCGCAAAACGCCTGATTGGGCTCGCAGATCTTGGCGGCGCACTGGTTGCCGGCGCACGCTTGGCCGCTGGGGCAGGGTGCGCTGGTCCAGCCGCTGCCGTCGGCTTTGCAGGTGGCGAGTTGGTCGTTTTGGCACTGCTGCGCAGCGGGGCTGCAGGCCTGGGGCACGCAGGCGCCGGCGGCACACATCTGCCCTTGCGGACACGGGGTTTTGACCTGCTGGGTGCCGCGGGTACTGCAGCTGGCCACGCTGTTGCCGTCGCAGGTCTTCTGGCCGCCCACGCAGATTACGGGCTGGCAGGCGCCGTCCTCGCAGGCTTGGTTGGCGGGGCAAGGTGTGTCGAGCCAGCCGCTGGCGTCGGTCTTGCAGGCGTGCAGGGTCTTGGGGTCGGCACAGGTGGCGGTGCCGGGCTTGCACATGGCCGGGACGCAAACGGTTTCGGCGCAGGTGTAGCCGGTGGCGCAGTCGTCGCTGCTGACGCACTCGGCGCACTTGCCCGCGGTCTTGTCGCAGACCTGGCCCTTGGGGCACTCCTTGCTGGATGCACACGGCGCGGGCGGTGGAACGCAGTGGTGGGCCTTGCAGGTGGCGCCGTTCGTGCAGTCGTCGTTGCCCAAGCACTCGACGCAAACGCCGAGGTCCGCGGCGCAGACCTGCCCCAAGTCCTTGCACTGTTTGTCACTTTTGCAGGTGACCTGGGCGACGCACTGGCCTTGGAGGCACAGCACCTTGTCGCCCGCGCAGTCGGCGCTAACCTGGCATTGCGGGGCGGTGCTGTCGGACTGGACTTCGCCAATGTCCGTGGCGCTGTCGGCTTCGACGTCCGCGGCCGTGCCGGCCTCTGGACCAGTTGCATCGGCGGTATCTTGGGCATCGGCTGGGTTGGAATCCGCAACCGTATCGGGCTGCTCGGTATCTTGTGCTTCGGTGTCGGGCTCTTCGGTGTCGGATCCTACGGCGTCGGGCGCCTCTGTGTCGGGTGCTTCGGTGTCGCTGTTCCCCGCGCTGGTCTCGCTCAGGTTGCCGCCGTCGCCGCCGCCATCGCTGCCCGCGGTAGAGAGGGTGGCCGGTGGGCCTTCTTTGCCGCAACCAACCAGACCGCCGGGCAGGGCGAGCGCCAACAGCAGAGTCCAACAGCGCATTTTGGCCATGGCGAGGAGCCTCCTGGGTCCGCAGCGACGGAATTGGCGCGAGTCACCCCGCAGTCTAGCGTGGCCGCGGAGCCACGACAACCACTGAATTCAACAAACTACTGCGGCCAAGCCCGCCCCTGGGCCAGGACGCGCACGGTCCGGTCCGCCGCCAGCAGCCGCGCCACCACCGGGCGCTGCGGGGGATCCACCAGCAAATAGGCCGCGTTGGCCCACGTCGCCGCTGCCACCAGGCTGTGCCGACCGCTGGCCGGGTCCATGGCCCGCAGCACTGAGCACGGCGGGGCCGGGCAACACTGCGCGCCGTCGAGCACGATCGCATGATTCTGGCTGGGGTTTTGCGACACCGCCACCAGCGGCGCCCCCAGGGCCAGCACGCGCTCCAGCCGCTCCAGCGGGCCCTGCCAGGCCAGCCATGGCACGCCGCGCCGGTCCAGCTCGCGGCCGATTTCGGCAAGCGTCGTGCCGTCTTGGTACATGGTCACTTGGCGCGCCAGGTCGCGCGGGGTCGTCTGGTGATTGCCGCGAGACTGCAGCACCGCGGCCACGGCCGTCGGCAGGCACCACAGCGGGTGCGGCGCGGCCACGTCGGGCACTGGGGCTTGGACCGCGCACGTCGGGGTGGCGGTCAGCGAAAAGCAGAGGAGCAGCGCGGGGATCATGGGCCGCAGCAGGCGGCGACGCGGGGGGTCGAGCAGTTGGACCCGGTCAAAGCGCCTTTGGCCGTGGTGATTAGCGCTCCCAGGCTGGACCCATTGATGTACGTGAAAGGTCCCCCCGAGACAGGCTGTTGGCAGTTGGCGATACTTGCTGAGTCGAGCATGACCCCGAAGGTCGTAAAGGTCGCGCCGGTCGTTGCGTACCCGATCGTCAGCAGCAAGTAGGCTTCGGAGCCGGGAATGGGCGCGGGATACGAGTCGCTGAACTGCCGATCTGTGCACATCCGCGACTTTGGGTAGAGCGCAT
>JBBISH010000132.1:0-16635 GCA_037441385.1 Myxococcales bacterium | reverse complement strand
CGGGGCCCTTCTCCCTGCGGCGACCTCTAGGTCGTCCCGCTCGCTCCGCTCCTTGCGCCTTGATTTGCATCCCAAATCGACGGCCGGCGCGAATTTCGATGGTGGATTCTGGCGGCACCGGTCGCCGCAAAAAAATGCGCACGTTGGCCACTCATACGAACCCCGTCTGATTCACGCCTGTACGGCTTCTCTGACCCGGTCTGCAACCGGCGAGAATCAGGCGGGGACCCCGGTTCGAGCCCGAAGAATTGCCCGAGTTTTCGATCCGATTCGGACGGAACTGGTATCAGCCTCGCGGCGTGCGCTGGACCAAAGCTACGACCTGGGCCATAGTCGGGGGCCCCGGCGCGCTCTGCCACGCCGGCAAATCGAGTGTGTCTTGCATGGCCCGTCCGCGGCAATACATCTTCTTGGTACCCGGCTTTTTCGGCTTCGCCAACCTTGGTGATCTCAAGTACTTTGCCCACGTGCGCGAAGTGCTACAGGCGGCCTTGGAGCGCCAAGGCATCCAGGCCGAAGTCGTCAACGTCAAGACCTGGCCCACGTCGTCGGTTCGCCGCCGCGCGCACCGCCTGCTCGAACAGATGGTCGAGGTCGCGGGCGACGGCGACGAGCCGATCCACTTGGTGGGCCACAGCTCGGGCGGGCTCGACTGCCGTCTGCTGGTCTCGGCCGGAGCGTCACTGGCCACCGAACTGCCCGCCGAGGCCATGGTCCAGCGTGTGCGCAGCGTAACCACGGTCGCCACTCCCCATTTTGGCACGCCGCTGGCCTCGTTCTTCATGACCGTGCCCGGGGCGCGCCTGCTGCGGCTGCTGTCGATGTCGATGATCTACTCGCTGCGTTACGGGCGCCTGCCGATTTCGGCGCTGGTGCAAATGGCCGGCGTCCTGATCAAGATCGATCGGCAGGTGTCGGCCGACGACCCGATGGACCAGCTCTATGACCAACTGCTGTCCGATTTCTCGGCCGAGCGTCAGCGCGAGATTCGCGAGTTTTTCCGCGAGGTCAACCAAGACCAGTCGCTTATCCAGCAGCTGGTTCCACCGGCCATGACCACCTTCAACGCGGTCACGCGCGACGTGCCCGATGTGCGCTACGGGTGTGTCGTGGCGCGGGCGCGGTCGCCGGGCGTGGGGACCACGGTGTCGGCGGGCTTGTCGGCCTATTCCCAGGCAAGTCATGCCCTGTATGCGGGCCTGTGGGCGGCAACGTCACGGATGCCGCTCGACCGCCTGCCGCTCCCCAACGCCCAGCAAGTGCAGGCGCTTACCGCGAGTTTTGGCGAGATGCCCGAGTCGTCGCACAGCGATGGCTTTGTGCCCACCCTCAGCCAGCTTTGGGGCCAGGTGATCCATGTGGCCCACGCCGATCACCACGATCTGATCGGCCATTTCGACGATTCGAGCCACGACCCGCCGCACTACGACTGGATCACCTGCGGATCGGGGTTCAAGCGCCGTCAATTCGAAGTGCTGTGGGGCCAGGTGGCCGAGTTCATCGCAGACGGCCAGGCGGAGCAGGGCGCCGAGCGAGCCGTCCGCTACGCGTAGCGAATGCGAATCGTCTCGACGATGCTTCGCAGCCCGGTCAGCACGCGCGCCTCGTCTTCGTCTTCGATGACGACGTAGCCCTCGCCTTCGTAGCTGTCGTTTTTGCCTTGGCCGATCTGCGGCAGGCGCGCCTCGATCACCATGTCGCCCACGGCACGGTAGACCTCGTGCAGCCCTTCGACTGCCACGACGCGGCCGTGGCCCTGGCCACGCAAGAACGCAGTCCCGGCAGAGGCTTGCCTTTGCCACGGACCGTCGAATTCGCCGTCGACTACCGCCCTGGCCCAGGTCCTGTAGATGTCGGCGCCGTGGACATGCCCCGTCATCAAGCTGAGTTGGCCGCCCGGCGGCCGCGCAGCCACCTCACCCACGGCTAGGCTGCCGTCGGCGCGGCGGAACCACTCCATGTGGGCGATGCCGTCGCGCAGCCCCAGGATTTCCACGACTTGTGGCCCCAGGTCGAACAGGTCGCCATATTCGGCGCTTGGCAGCCGGCGCGGCAACCAGCACACCCACTGCATCCAGGGGTTGCGCAATACCTCTAGCGGCCCAGGCAGATAGCGCGACACGGACTTGGCTACCACCTTGCCGCCCAAGACCACCATCTCGAAGCTCCCCTCGTCACCCTTCAAGAACTCCTCGACCAACAGCGGCGCCTCGGGCGTTGGTCGCAGTTCGCCCAGCGCCTGCTCCAGATCCTCTTGCGTGTCCAGCCGCCAGGTGCCGCGGCAGCCTGCGCCCTCGGGCGGTTTGCACACCACGGGTAGGCCCAGCTTGGCCACCAGCTCGGCGGCTTGGTCCTTAGACGTACACAACTGGTGCCGCGCACAAGGAATTCCCGCCGCGCGTAGCGTGTCCTTCATCAGGGCTTTGTCGCGGAAACGCCGGGCCGTGGCGGCATCGGGCCCCTCGATCCCCAGCTGGTCGCGCACCTCGGCCAGCGGCACCTGCAAGGGTTCCAGGATACCCGTCAGCCGATGCAGTGAGCCCCATTTTTCGGCAAGATTCTCGCACGCTTCGGCAATTTCACTCGGGTCCAGGGCGTCGCGGACCAGGGCGATGTCGTCAAAGGGGTTCACATCCGGATGGGGAGCCTGCTGCAGCACGCCCAACAGTCGCACTTGCTGGAGCGAGGAAATGCCCCTGGCAAAACGCAAGGTTGCATCCATCGGGAACGGGGCGACAAAGACGACGTTGCGCATGGCCAGCTTCGGTGGGCGATGGCCCACCTGTCTATGGTCGGGCGTTTGCAGCATACGTCAAGCGGCCGCCTGTCTCTGGCCGGTATTTGCGCTACTATGGTCGGCGCGCGCGCGGTGGGCGCCGGCAGGGTGGCCATGGCCAACAACTTGGATGTCAACGCGATGCTGGTCTTTGCCCGGGTGGTCGAAGAGAGCTCGTTCTCGGCCGCCGCGCGCCGGCTGGGCCAGAGCAAGTCGGCGGTGAGCAAGCAGGTGGCCCAGCTAGAAGACGCCGTGGGCGCTCGCCTTTTGCAGCGCACCACTCGCCGCCTCGCCCTGACCGACGCGGGCGCGGCGTTCTACGAGAGGTGCGCGCGCATCGCCACCGAAGTCGAGGACGCCGAAACCGCGGTTTCACAGCTGCAGACCCAGCCGCGCGGTCGTTTGCGCGTGTCCGGGCCGTTCAGCTTTGGGATCCGCTACTTGGGTCCTGTCATTGCCGACTTCTTGCGCGTGCACAAAGACCTGAACATCGAGCTGGACCTGAGCGACCGCCGCGTCGACTTGCTGGAAGAGGGCTTTGACCTGGCCGTCCGCATCGGCCGATTGGGCGACAGTTCCTTGATCGCCCGCCGCCTCTGCCCCATCAAACTGTTCGTGGTGGCGTCGCCGGACTATCTGGCCACGCACGGGCGGCCCAGCCACCCGACCGACCTGGTCCATCACAACTGCCTGCAGTACGTGTATTCGTCGGCCGGGCCGACCTGGACCTTTGCCACGCCGGACGGGCCGCTCGCGGTAGCGACCCACGGCGACCTGCGCAGCAACAACGGCGATGTGGTGCTCGCCGCGGTGCGCTCGGGGCTGGGCATCGCCATGTCCCCCGATTTTCTGTGCGGTCCGTCGCTGCTGGCGGGCGAGGTCGTCAGTCTGTTCGACGAGTACATGGAGCCCGGCTCGTACCTATCGGCCGTCTACCCGCACGGTCGCCATCTGTCGACCAAGGTCCGCCTGTTCATCGATGCGCTGGTCGCCGCATTCCAAGAGCCGCCGTGGAAAAAATGCTGCACCGGCGACGACAAGCCTGCCTTGCCGAAGTAGAGCTGGGCCTGTGCGCGGCTACCTCCGGTGGGCCTGCTTGGCCGTGCCGCTACCCGCCGCGCTCTTGGACCGCCGCCCGTTTGCCTCGCCGCTCGCTGTGGCCGCTGCGCCGTTGGCCGCTGTGGCGCCCGCCGTCAGGTTTTCGCCCAGCCGCCAAGCCGGATGTAGCCATGCCAGCGGGAGCCACTGCGGCTGGCTCGGTGTGGCGCATAGGTCGCGCCACTGCCCAGAATCCATAGCAACGGCCCGCACATAGCGCGTCTGCTCTGCACCCTCGCCGCAAGCTAGCTGCACCGCGGCCACCATGGTCAAACTGGCTGCCGACGGCAGCTGCAGCGCCGCCAGCAACACGGCTTGGCCATCGTTTGTCGCCACGGCCGGCGGGCGGGCGCGCGCCATATGCAGCGTTGCACCGGGCAGTCCCTCCAAATTGGCGCCCTGGGGCATGGTGCGCTCGGGGACGGTCAGCGGCCGCAACGCCCGCGCCACCACGCACACATCGGCCTCGTCGGTGGCCGGGTCCAGGCTGCCGCTGCCGTTGGTGTCGTGGCCCACCAGGGCCGCCACCACGCCCTCGCTCATCGGCGTGGCCGCGATCCAGTGCGCCGGCCCCAACGAGCCCACGGAAAGCAGCGTCGTCGGCTCAACCCACGCCAACTGCTCCACCGGACCGGGGAAGGTCCGCACCACCGCCGCCTCGCCGCCGCCGGGCAAAAGCCGGTCACCGCGCCGCGAGCCGGGCAGGGGCACTTCTTCGATCGGCCACTCGCCCACGGTCCACAGCTGGCCCTGTCCGTCTTGCAGCAAGACGCGGTTGGCCGCCACCACCACTTGGGTCGCGTTGGGGCCCGCGCGCCAGCGTCGCCCACTCGCCGGCTCAAAGAGCTGCGTCTCGCTGCCCTTGTCGCCCCGTCCGCGGATCACCAGCAGGCGTCCGTCGTTGACCACGCCCCAGATGTGCTCGGCTTCGCCCAACTGCACCGGCGTGGGTGGCCCGGCCAGGTTGACCTGCCAAAGCGTCGCCGAGGCGTCCGCGGGCGCGTCGACGAACCACGCGGTTTGACTCGCAGGATCCGCCACAAAGCTGTCGATCTGGGTGGCTGCCGGCGCCAATTCCACCGCCGTCCCGCGTGTCAAGAGCTGCAGCGATCCCAGAGACGGGTGGTCCAGGCTGGCCGACACTTCGATCGCCAGGGCCAGCGCGTCGTCGTTGGTCAAGGTCGCGGCCGCCGCGGTGCCCACAAGCCAACTTTCGCCCACGGGCTCTGCCCGCCAATCGGGCAGGGCGACCTCTACGGTGGCGGTGCGGGTCGCCAAGTCTACCGCCAGCACCTGCCACGCCGCCGCGTCGTCGCGCTCCACCACGCGCAGTTTGCCGTCCCCCTGCATCGGCAGCAGCCGCGGCCGCGGTTTCTTGGGCAAGTCCAGGCAGATCCACCCCAGCTGCAGCGCGTCGGCTACCAGCGCTTCGGGCGATCGCTCGCGGGTCGGCAAGGTCCTGGCAAACAGCCGCGGTCGGGGCCCCCCGGTAGTTCGCGCGGCCTGGTCGTAGCGGCTGGGATCGATGTACGGCGGCGCGTCGCGGCAGCCCAGCAGCCCCAGCAGCAAACTTGCGAGCAACAGCGATGGCGGTACGGTGCGCACGGCGCGATGCTGGCCAAATCCGGGCGCGGGTGCAAGCGCGCGGCTGCCTGTGTGGATTTTCGCCAGACCGCATTGTCGTGCTAGCATCACAGCCACGGCAGGCCGCCGCGCCGCCAGGAGAAGATCATGCGTTTTGTGCAATTGCTCGCGCTCGGGGCCACCGCTGCCGCCATGGGCCTCAGCCAGGGCTGCGTGATGCAGTCCAAATACGACAAGGACATCAACGATTTGAAGGCCCAGATGGCTGCCGACAAGAAGGCCGCCGACGACGCGTTTGCCGCTGAGCAGAAGAAGTGCGCCGACGAAAAGGCCGCCAAGGACGCCGCTGCCCAAGAAGCTGCCGCCAAGGCTGCCGAAGAAAAGGCCAACCTGCAGAAGCAGTACGACGCCTGCGTGGCCGCCGGTGGCGACAAGGGCAAGCTGCTGGCGCAGTGCACCAAAGAGCGCGACGAGGCCAAGAACCTGCTTGCGCAAGTCAAGGCGAGCATCGACAAGGTGCGCCAGGCCTTGGAGTCGATGCGCGCCGCCGGCAAGCTCGACGTCAAAGAGCGCAACGGCTTCCTCATCATCGCGCTCTCGGGCGATATCCTGTTTGACTCGGGCAAGGCCAAGCTCAAAGACGAGGCGTCGGGCGTGCTGCGCGAATTGGCCGGCATTCTCAAGCAGATGCCGGGCAAGTTGTTCCAGGTCGCGGGGCACACCGACGATCAGGGTGACGAAGAAAAGAACTGGGGCCTGTCGATGGA
This sequence comes from Myxococcales bacterium, assembly GCA_037441385.1. GTDB lineage: Bacteria > Myxococcota_A > UBA9042 > UBA9042 > UBA9042 > SXRM01. The sequence continues at coordinate 10,410 of JBBISH010000132.1, read as the reverse complement.
GCGGGCGCTGACCGTGGTGCGCTTCCTCATCAAGGAAGGCGTGAGCGGCAAGACGCTGTCCTCGGGTGGCTATGCGTTCTACCAGCCTGTTGCGGACAACGCGACGCCCGAAGGCAAGCAGAAGAACCGCCGCGTCGAATTCCTGCTGATGCCCGACCTGTCTGAATTGCTGAAGATGAAGTAGGAAGTTCGGCCAATTTCCAGCGTCGCAGGATGTCTCAAACTGGTGTCGATGGTTTCTTGATTTCCCTTGAGATTCCCGGCCCTTAAAAGGGCGGGCTAGCATGACGCCTTCGGCCTCCGCCGACGTCTCGGTACGGAAATGTTCGAGCGCCGCCAGGAAATCTACCTGCACCTTGCCTGGTCCACGTGGGATCGAGCGCCCCTGATCAGCGCACCGATGCAGGCGTGGCTGTGGCCCGTCTTGGCGGAGCAGGCGCGGGGACTTGGGTGCCCTTGGGCCGTGGTGGGCGGTACAAGCGATCACGTCCACTTGCTGTGCGCCATGCCGACCAGCCTGACCGTGGCGGCGTTGGTCCAGCAGCTAAAGGGGTGGACTACTCGCGCGGCCAACCAAATCACCGCTGATCCCCTCAAGTGGCAGGGCGGCTATGGCGTCTTCTCCGTGTCCTCGTCCGACGTTCCGAGGATAGAGGCCTATGTGCGCAATCAAGCTCGTCACCACTTAGACGGCACGTGGCAACCAGAAATGGAGTAGCCTTGTGGCCCTAGCGAGAGCCAGACGTCGGCGAAGGCCGACGGCGTAATGATAGCCCGCCCTTTTAAGGGCTGGGACTCTTTCGTGAATTCCGCGCGCGCCCTGCCAACCCCTCTTTGGGCTTTCGCCCGACGCGCAGGCCAAACTACTTCAAGTTCACCAAAATCGTCTTGCTGTGGGTAAAGTGCTCGATCATCGACTCGAGCGACGCCTCGCGCCCCATCCCCGACGCCTTGATCCCGCCATAGCTCAGCTGGGCTTGCACGATCAGGTTCTGATTGACCTGCACAAACCCGGCCTCTAGCCGCTGCATGCCGGTCAGCGCGCGCTTGAGGTCGTTGGTCCAAATCGTCGCCGCCAGGCCGTATTCGGTGCTGTTCGCCAGGTCGATGGCCTCGTCAAAGTCGTCGAACGGCAGGATCGTCGTCACCGGCCCAAAGATCTCTTCGCACACCACCGCCGAGTCGCGCGGCAGCCCGGTAAACAGCACTGGTTGCACGAACAGCCCGTCTTTCAGGTGCGGCGCCGTGGGCACCTGGCTGCAGCGATGCCCCACCGCACCCGGGGTGTTGTCACCAATCTTCAAGTACTTTTGCACGGTTTCGTATTGACCGGGCGAGACGATCGAGCCGATGTCCGTCGCCTCGTCGAACGGATCGCCCATCACGAACTGATCCACCTTGGCCTTCAGGCGCTTGACGAACTCGTCGTGCAGGCTGCGGTGCACCAGCATGCGGCTCGCGGCGCTGCAGCTCTGGCCCTGGCGGGTAAAGCGCATCGACACCACTGCGCCCTCGATCGCCCGGTCCAAGTCCGCGTCTTCCAAAATGATCATCGGCGACTTGCCGCCCAACTCTAGCGTCACCGGGATCAGCTTCTTCGCCGCCGCCAGCGCCACCGACTTGCCCGCCGCCACCGAGCCAGTAAACGTCACCTTCTTGACCAGCGGGTGGGCCGCCAGCGGCGCGCCGCACTCGGGACCCATGCCGCTCAGGATGTTGAAAACCCCAGGCGGCAGCACCTGATTCATGATCTGGCAAGTGCGCAGGCAGCAGAACGGCGCCTCTTCGGCCGATTTGACCACCACGCTGTTGCCCGCCACCAACGCCGGCGCCACCTTCAGCGCCATCAGCCCCATCGGCACATTCCACGGGATGATGGCGCCCACCACGCCCAGCGGCTCGCGCACTGTCATCGCCAGCACGTCGGGCGAGTACGGGATGGTCTCGCCCTTCAGCTCGCTGGCCAACCCCGCAAAAAACAGATAGGTGTCGATGTGGATGCCGGCCTCGCCGCGGCACTCGGTGCGGATGGCCTTGCCGGTCTCCAGGCACACCAGCCGCGCCAGTTCTTCTTTGTGCGCGTCCAGCAGCCGCGCTGCTTCGGCCAGCATCCGCCCGCGCTGGCGAGCCGGCAGCTTGGCCCAATCCTTTTGTGCGCGCGCCGCTTCTTGCACCGCCGCGTCCACGTCGCTGGCGTCGCCCTCGGCCGCTTGGGCAAACACTTCCATGGTCGCAGGGTTGCGCACATCAAAGCCCTTGCCGCTGAGCGGCGCCACCAGCTTGCCGCCGATCAGGTGTTTGTTGCTCAACTCGCGAGCCAGTGCCCGCGGATCCAGATTGGGAACGAGAAGATTGGCTGCCACGGGACCCTCCACAAGTCGCCGCAAGGTACGCTGAGCGCAGGCGAGTTTCAACCCGCGCCTGCGCAGCGAACCATGGTGTCGAATGTTGTTGGGTTTGCGATGCTATCCAGGTCGCCCAGCCTACATGAGCTTGGACTTGGCCGACAGCGACTTCAGCACGGGCGTCAGCTTCTTGTCCTTGGTCAGCAACTGCACTTCCACCTGCAGCAAATTGCCCATGATGCCGGCGGCGCTGAGGTCGTAAGGGAACGTCTCGGGCGGGAAATCGACCGGCGCCGACCACTTGGCCGCGTCTAGGTCCGTGCTGGTGTTGGCGGCGCGCAGGCGAATGCGCAGGTTGGTGCCGGCCGGCAAGTCGGCTTCGGCGCTCAGGCTTTGCCAGACCTGCTTGGGGTTGTTGGTGGTGATCGGGTTGCTGCCGATGCCACCAAAGAACACGGTTGTGAACTGACCCTTGGGCGCCGTGAAGTAGTTCAGCGTGTAGCCGGTCATGTCCGAGTACGTGTACGGCGAACTGCCCACCGGCACCGTACCCACCGCCGCCATGGTCTTGGGATCCAATTTGGTCGCACTGGAGCCGCTTTGATTGACCACCCACACAAATCCGTCGTAGTCCAACGCGGCGCCCACTGGGCCGCCGGCACCCTTCATGAAGCCGACCACCTGTGGCGGATCGACGTTGCCGTTGATCTTGACCGCGCCGCCCGAGCCGTCGACCGCCGGGTAGACAAAGCCGTCGTTGGCGGTGGCGATGCCGCGGCCGCCGCCCCACGGCTGCATGTTGACCACCTTCCACTGCAGGGTCTTGGGGTCGAAACACGACGCGGAGTAGCCCGACGCGACCCAGATGCGGCCCTTGTTGTCCACGTTGATGCCGTAGGCGCCCGACGGGTAGGCCAGGGCGGGCAACTGTTCCTTTTTGGTGACCACCTTGGTGGCTGGATCCACGCGGATCAGGCCGCCGCAGCCGGCGCCTTGCAGCCAGATGATGCCCTGTTGGTCGATGACCAAACCGTACGGATTGCAGCCCAGCGGGATGTCCTCCATGGTCGCGCCGGTGTCTTTGTTCAGGCGCACCACGCTTGTGCTGTTCCAGTAGCCAATCCACACGTGGTTTTCTTTGTCGACGCCGGCCGCGCGGGCGTACGAACCCTTGTTCGGCTGCACGATGAACTTGACGCATTCGTCGTTGCCGATGGGCTGGCTGCCCGTAGACGTCTCGATGACGCCGTTGCCGTTCTTGTCGATGCAGTTCTTCTTTTCGGCAATGATTTTAGCCACTGCGCCGTCGCCGCGGCAGGCGACCCACACGTTGCCCTCTAGGTCGACCGAAGTGCGAGACGGATCCGGGCAGACGCTGAAGCGCCCCACCTCGGTGATGGTCTTGCAGTCGACCTTGGAAACCGTGTTGTTGGGCGAGTTGGCGATCCAGATGAATTTCAAATTCAAGCTGATCTGGCTGGCGTCCAGCGTCACGTCGCCATTGGGGGTCAGGCCCAGGCCCGTCGAGTTCTCGCTGTTCAGGTTCCAACTCATGGGCCCGCCGCCGCCGATCTTCTGCTCGTTGCAGGTCAAGTCGCAGGTGCCGCAGGTCGACTTGACGCCTTCGTCGGTCTCGCCGTCGCAGTCGTTGTCTTTGCCGTCGCACTTCTCGGGGTCGGGGAACACTTCGCCTGCGCAAGGTTGCCAGTAGCCGCCTTGGCAGTCGTGCTGGCCCGACACGCAGGCGCCCTTGCCGACCCAACCGGGCTCGCCGCCGTAGCACGACACGGGTTTGGCGCCGGCCTTGCAGGTGCAGCCGGGCGTGCCTGGCACGGAGCAGTCGGGGCAAGTGCCCGAAAAATTGGGGTTGTTGTCGTCGCAGTCGCAGCCTTCGATGGGGCTCTTGGGATCGTAGCCTTCGCAATAGCAGGCGCCATCCTGGTCCTCGTCGACCTGGCAAGTGACCGCATCGCCTTGCGGTTGGGCCGTATCCGCGGGCGGCTGGTCCACATCGTCTTGCGGTGGCCCTGCGTCGTCTTGCGGCTGGTTCGCGTCGTCTTGCGGCTGGTCCGCGTCATCCTGCGGTTGGGCTGCGTCATCCTGCGGCTGACTCGCGTCGTCCTGCGGTGCCTGAGCATCGTCTTGGGGTTGCAGCCCGTCGCCGCCGGGCTGGTCCGTGTCCGCTTGGCTGGTGGTCGCGTCCGCTCCGCCCGTCTTGACGTCTTTGGTGCTGCTGCTCGTCGCGTCTTTGGTCGAGACGCTGCCTGTGCCGGTGGGAATGTTGAAGCCCGACTGCGTGGCGGTTTGGTTGGCGGTGCCCGTGTTGCCACTGCAGGCCGCCATCGCCAAGGCCAACAGCGCCAGGCCCAGCGCGGTCAGCGACTGTTGCTGGCCGGCGCGCGCCGCTACAGGGAATCCGATGTTGGCCGAGTCGTGCGCCATTTGGAGCCTCCCAAGGATCGAACGTTCACGCCCTGTTCTTGCTGTACCGTTCCCGCTGTGCCGTTCTTGCTGTGCCGTTCTTGCTGTGCCGTTCTTGCCGTCGCGCCTTTGCCTTCCCAGTCGGTGCCGCGCAGCGAACCCAGGCGTTGGGGCATGGGTGCCGCCGCCGCGCTCGCAAACCGAGCCACTTTGCAAGGTACTCGGCAAGACGCTGGGCTGCAAGCAAAGAATTGTACCTGGGGGCAAGGTACCCCGGTTCGCCCTGGGTGGCACCCCCTCGCCGTATTGTCACCCGCACCGTGGCAGCGTATGGTGCCGGTCGCGGAGGTTCACCATGACGGGCAGACCGCTCACGAACAGCGATCGATCAAACCCAGCAAGCAGGCCAATCCGGGGTATTGCGTTGGCCCAGATCTTGTTGCTGACCTTGCTTGGCAACTGTGGCGGCTACAGTGCCCAAGTGGTCCAAGAAGAAGGCTATGCAGCTAGCGGCGGCTACGACAACCCGGCAGCAGCAGGCGCATCCGAAGAAGCGGAGTCGCGTCGCGAGGTTGCGTTTACTGCGGACTCCGTCCCCGCGCCACCGCCCCGTGTCGCTTCCGCACCGCGCCCGCCGGCTCCCGCAGCGCCCCACAAGTCCAGCTACGACAGCAGCGGCGGCTCGCGCGAGAAGTCTGCCCCGTCGCAGGCCTATCAGCAGCCGCCCCAGCAGCCGGGCCACAGCGACCCCAAGGGCAAAGAAGTCAAGGGCGAAAAAAAGGTCGAACAGCCACTGGTGGTGTACTTTGGCTACCTGCGCCTGCGCGTCCGCCGACAGATCGAGGCCTTTGACGAGATTACCAAGCTGGCCCAGGCCGCGGGGGGCTACGTGCAGACCCTGTCCGGCCGCACGGTGGTGGTGCGCGTGCCCGCAACGGATTTTGACGCGGCGATGGCGCGCTTTGCCGCAGTGGGCGAGATTTTGGACCGGCGGGTCAAGGCCGTGGACGTATCGCGGCAGTTTACCGACGTAGAGAGCCGTCTGCAGGTGGCCAGCCAGGCGCGCGCGCGGCTGCTGCAGCTGCTCGAGCGGGTCAAGACCACCGAAGAGCGCCTGCAGATCCTAGAGGAGATCAAGCGCCTGACCGAGGCGATCGAAACCGCCGAGTCGACGCTGGCGGCTCTGCGCAACTTGGCGGACTACTTTACGATTACCATCGACGTCGAGCCCGTGGTGCAAGACGGCGCGGGCGAAGTGCACCGCTCGCCGTTTGCCTGGATCCGCAGCCTGACGGCGCACCTTGTCACGCTGACGCAGGGCAAGAAGGGCATCCAAATGCAGATGCCGCAAGGGTTTGTTCTGTTTGCCGAGGATGACGTGTTCCGCGCCCAGGCCGCCGACACGTCGCTCCTCCGCGTGGGCCGCGTGGTCAATGAGCCCAAGGGCGACGCCAACTTCTGGTCGCTGGCCGTGCAGCACGAAATGGAAGGGCGCGACGAGGAGTTGGTGGAGCAAAAGACCATCGGCGGCCTGCAAGTCCGCGTTTACCGGAACAAAGACGTGCGCCCGCGCTACTACGTGGTCGGCACGGCGGTCGCGGGCGAGTGGGTCTATGTGGCCGAAGTCTTTGTGCCCAGCGACGCCGCGTGGAAGCTGCACCGCGACGGTTTGCTGCAGGCGCTGACGACCCTGGAGGTGCAGCCATGAACAAGCCGATGTCTTTGGCACCTTCTGCCGCGCTGGCCCGGCGCTCGGGTCTGGCGGTGGCCGCCCTGGCTGTCCTGTCCGGCGCTGCGCTCGCCAGCGAGCCGGCCAGCAAGGCCGCCGTGGCCCCGCCGCCGCCCGCTCCGCCCAGTAAAGCGCCCGCCGATCGCCCGACCGGCGACCAGGCGGCTATCGACGGCGATCCGGCCCGCAAGACCGCCGACAAGGCGGATAAGGCCGACAAGGCGGCAGACGGAAAGAAGAATTTGGACGCTCGCCTGGTCCAAGTGACCGCTACCTTGACGGTCAAGGTCGTGCACCCCGACGAGGTGCGCAAAGCCGCGCTGGCCCGGTTGGCGGCCGCCGGGGGGCACCCAACCCTGGTCACCGAAAACGAGTTGTACCTAGAAGTGCCCCAGTCGGCGCTCGCCGACACCGTCGATCAACTGGCCGCCGCGGGCATCGTGCTGCAGAAGTCGCTGCAGCGGGTGGACTTGACCGAGCAGATCGTGCAGCTCGAGGCCAAGTTGCGTAGCAAGCGCGAGATCTTGGGCCGCATGCGCAGCTTCTTCGACGACTCGGACACCCAGTCCACGCTGCGCATCGAGAGCTCGATGACCCAGTTGGTGGCCGAGATCGAGGCGCTGCAGGGCGAGCTGAACGTGGCCCGCGCCAGCGTGCGCCAGGCCCGGGTGCAGGTCTCGTTCCAATTCCACCCGCGCCAGCACATCAGCTACGTGCACTCGCCGTTCGGTTGGCTGAACACCCTGGACTTGGATAGGTTTGACCATGACTTTGAGAAGTGAGCAAAGGGCCCGCGCAAAATCTAGTCGATTTTGGCGAGCCCTTTCCCCCTGCTGGGTGGGTCGCAAGTGCGCGCCCCTACTGGGCGTCGCACCGCTCCGCGCGTACGCGACCGATCGAGTTATTCTTACACAGGCCCCAAAGCGCCGCGGCCGCGCTTGGCCGCTCTGGGTAGCCCTGGTCTTGGCCGGCTTGCTCGCCAGCTTGGCGGGGTGTGGCCCGGTCTACCATATGAATACTCCAGAAGGATTCGTCCGCTACCAAAAGAAGAGCGGGCTCGCCTTCATCACCCCGGACGGCGTGCGCCTGCGGTCGCGGACCGTGCGCAACTACCCCAAGGCCGACCTAGCGTTTTGGACCGACGCCATGGAGCGGCACCTGGTGGCGCGCGGCTACCTGCTCCACGCCAAGCGCTGCTTTACCACCAAGCAGGGCTTGGGCGGCTGCACCGCCGAGTTCGTGGTGCCGCACGGCTCGGAAGACTGGATGATGGCCGAGACCCTGTACGTCATCGGCGACGACATTGCCCTGTTGGAAGCGGCGGGGCCGTTTGCGCGCTACCAGCGTGTTGCGTCGGCGTTGGCAAAGGAATACGAGGGGTTTGCCCCAGAACCCTGAGGGAATTTGCATTGGGTCTGCAAACCTCGCTACATTGCGATGGCCCCGGTTGGCGCCCTGCGGCTCGCCCGCAGGTTGCAAGCGTTTTGAAGTGTTCGGCGACTCCGGCGCGCAGGCTGGCAAAACAGTCCCGCGCGACCATCCGGCGGTCGCTCTGCCGAATCAGCAAGGCCAAGGAGGCCGTGGATGCGCGAGCTCTACCTCTGTACGGATAACCTGCGTCGAACCGCGCATTTGGCCAGCCTGGCCGCCGCCTTGGCCCTGGTGATCAGCGCCTGCGGCAGCTCGGGCGGCACGGCCGCGAACCCAGGAGCGTCTGCCAAAGACGTGGCGAGCGACACGCAAGTCGTGTTGGACATCGGCGGCGCCGACGAGCAGACGGGCGACGCCACCGACGACAAAGACCTGACCGTGCTGGGCGACAGCGTCAAGACCGACGCGGGCGATGCCAACACCGGCGACACGGGCCCCAACTGTCCGGGCGCGGCCGGTTGCCCCTGCAAGGGCACCGCCGACTGCGACTCTGGCTACTGCCTGGACTCCCCCGACGGCCAAGTGTGCGCCAAGACCTGCAACGACAGCATCTGCCCCAGCGGGTTCAAGTGCGGCACCGTGGCCGGCTCGGGCGGCGATGTGTTAAACGTCTGCCTGCCGGACGCGCCCAACCTGTGCAACCCGTGCACGTCGAACACCCAGTGCCAGCCGCCCGGCAGCTCGGGCGCGCGCTGCGTAGACGGCGGCCCCGGCGGTGCCTTCTGTGGCGTGGCGTGCAGCGGCAGCGATTCGTGCCCCAAGAACTACGAGTGCAAAGATGTCAACGATTTGAATGGCCTGACCAGCAAGCAATGCGTGCCCGCCAGCGGCGCGGCCTGCACCTGCAACGCCGCGGCCATCAAGAACGAAGCCTACACGACGTGCTCCAAGACGGTGGGATCGAGCAAGTGCAGCGGCAAGCGCATCTGCCTGGCCGACGGCAAGCCCGGCGCGCCCAAGGGCGGCGGCTTGTCCGACTGCTTGGCGGACGCCCCAGAGGCCGAGATCTGCGACGGCAAAGACAACGACTGCGACGGTCAGACCGACGAAGCGGCCTGCGACGACAACTTGCCCTGCACCGACGACACCTGCGATCCCAAGGCCGGCTGCAGCCACATCAACAGCAACGGCTTGTGCGACGCCGACGGCAGCGTATGCACCAAAGACGACTACTGCCTGAACGGCAAGTGCCTGACCGGCAAGATCGCCAACTGCGACGACAACAACGTCTGCACCGACGACTCGTGCGACCCCAAGGCTGGCTGCAAGCACGACAACAACACCGTGGGCTGCGACTTTGACGACAATCCGTGCACGGTGGGCGACGCCTGCATCGACGGCAAGTGCACCGCGGGCCCGCCCAAGGCGTGCGACTCGGGCAGCCAGTGCGTGGTCGGCAAGTGCTCGCTGGTCGGCGCCGACGCGGGCAAGTGCAAGTACGACTACAAAGACGGGATGCCTTGCGACGACGGCAACGCATGCACGCTCAGCGATGTCTGCGCCTCGGACGTTTGCGGTGGCGCGCCCAACAAGTGCGACGACAACAACTCGTGCACCGCCGACAGCTGCGACAAGGTCACAGGCTGCAAGCACAGCCCCAACACAGAGGCTTGCGACGACGGCGACGCCTGCACGGCCGGCGACAAGTGCAGCAACGGTTCGTGCAACGGCACGCCGATCGACCCCGCCAAGACCTGTGCAGACAACAACCCGTGCACCAGCGACACCTGCAATCCGGCCTTGGGCTGCTTGAACAAGGCGCTGACCGGCATGGCCTGCGACGACGGCAACAGCTGCAGCGTGGCCGACAAGTGCGACGACAAGGGCGTCTGCCAGTCGGGCACCAACACCTGCGCGTGCGACAACGACGCTCAGTGCGTGGTCAAGCTGGGCGACAACCTGTGCAACGGCACGCCCTACTGCGACAAGTCGGGCGCGCTCACGGCGTGCAAGTACAAGCCCAACACCGCCGTGACCTGCGACACCAGCACCGACGGCATCTGCAAAAAGACCCTGTGCGAGCCTACCTCGGGCAAGTGCGTGGCGCAGTTGACCCAGACCGGTATCCCCTGCGACGCCGACGGGAGCATCTGCACGGTCGACGACTTCTGCAAAGACGGCCTGTGCACCAAGGGCAAGCTGCTCGCCTGCGACGACGGCAAGCCCTGCACCGCCGACACGTGCGACCCCAAGACCGGCTGCGACCACAAGAATCTCGTCAGCGACTGCGACGCCGACGCCGATGCGTGCACCGTGGGCGACTCCTGCCAAAACGGGACTTGCGTCGCAGGCAGCGCCAAGGTGTGCAACGACAACGAGCCCTGCACCACCGACTCGTGCGACAAGGCCACCGGCAACTGCGTCTTCGCCCAGTCCGGCGCCTCGTGCAGCGACGGCAGCGAGTGCACCACCGGCGACAAGTGCGGCACCGACCCGAGCTCGGGCAAGTACACCTGCATCGGCGGCGCAGGGCCCAACTGCGAC
>JBBISH010000131.1:0-16749 GCA_037441385.1 Myxococcales bacterium | reverse complement strand
GGTGGTCGCGCACTTTTGCGCACAGCTGCCGCCGCAGTCGATGTCGGTCTCGGTGCCGTTCTTGACGCCGTCGCCGCACAGGTTCGCCGCGCACACGCCCAGCGCGTTGCAGACTCCGGTTGCGCAGTCGCTGGTGGCCTTGCACTTCTTGCCTTGCGCGCACTTGGTGCTGCAGCTGCCGCCGCAGTCCACGTCGCTCTCGGTGCCCGAAACCGCTTGATCCAGGCAGCCATTGGCCACACACAGCAGGCTCTGGGCCGCGCAGAAGGTCGAGGTGCAGTCGGTGTCTTGGCCGCAGATCTTGCCGGTGGCGCACTTGCTGGTGCAGCTGCCGCCGCAGTCCACGTCGCTCTCGTCGCCGGTCTTGGCCCCGTCCAGGCACAAGCTGGCCACGCAAGCCTTGCCCGCACTGCAGATGCCGCTGGCGCAGTCGCCGCCCACGCCGCAGCCCTGGGTCAACCCGCACTTGGCCGCGCAGGTGCCGCCGCAGTCCACGTCGGTCTCGCCGACCCCCTTCTTGCCGTCCAGGCAGGTGTTGGCGACGCACTTCAGGCCGGCCGAGCAGACGCTGCTCAGGCAGTCGCTGCCGGCCGCGCACGCCTTGGTCAGCGCACAGGCGCCGCAGGTCGGGCCGCCGCAGTCGATGTCCGTTTCGCCCGCGTCGAGCTTGCCGTTGTCGCACGCCGAGGCGACGCACAGGTTGCCTGTGCCGCACTGGGCCGAGATGCAGTCGGTGTTCACCTGACACGCCTTGCCGCCGCTGCACTTGGCCGTGCAGGTGCCGCCGCAGTCCACGTCGCTCTCGGTGCCGGACTTGACCTCGTCTTTGCAGGTGGTGGCGACGCAGATCTTGGACACGGCCGCGCACACGGTCGACGCGCAATCAGCTCCGGCGACGCAGGTCTGGCCATCGGCGCACGCCGTTGGGCACGACCCGCCGCAGTCGATGGCCGACTCGCTGCCGTCCTTCTTGCCATTTTCGCAGGCCGTGGCGACACATTTGCCGGCAACGCCGCACTGGCCGCTCTGGCAGTCGCTGCCCGCCGCGCAACCGCCGCCGACGCTGCAGCCCGTTGGGCACGCGCCGCCGCAGTCAAGGCCGGTCTCGGTGCCGTTCTGCTTGCCGTCTTCGCACGTGGTGGCGACGCACTTGCCGGTGGTGGAGCATACGCCGCTTTGGCAATCGCTGCCGGCCTTGCAGGCCTTGGACAGGGCGCACGTGTCCGGGCAGCCGCCGGCGCAGTCGATGTCGGTCTCGGCGCCGTCGAGCTTGCCGTCGCTGCAGGCGCTGGTCGCGCACTTGCCGTTGGCGCCGCACGCGCCGCTCGCGCAGTCGGTGTCGAGCTTGCACAGGGCCGCCGTGGCGCACTTCTGGGCGCACGGGCCGCCGCAGTCCACGTCGCTCTCGCCGCCCGAGATCACGCCGTCTTTGCACATGGAGTCGACGCACAGGTTGCTGGCCGAGCAGATCCCGCTCTGGCAATCGCCCGTGCCGCCGCATGCCTCGCCGTTCTTGCACTTATTGGGGCAACCGCCGCCGCAGTCCACGCCCGTCTCGCCGCCCGAGACCTTGCCGTCTTCGCACAGGCTGGCCACGCACAGGCCGCCCAGCGAGCAGATGCCGCTCTGGCAGTCGCCGCCCAGCTTGCAGAGCTTGCTGGTGGCGCACTTGCCGCAGGTGCCGCCGCAGTCGATGTCGGTCTCGGTGCCGGATTTCTTGCCGTCGGCGCAGGTGGTCGTGACGCACTTGCCCGCCACCGAGCAGATGCCGCTGGTGCAGTCCGTGTCGGCCTTGCAGTTTTGGTTGGTGGCGCACTTCTGCGTGCAGGTGGTGCCGCCGCAGTCGATGTCGGTCTCGCCGGGCGACAGCGCTTGATCGCTGCACGCGCCGGCCACGCACAGCTTGCTGACCGACGAGCACGTCGTGCTGATGCAGTCGGCGCCAATGGTGCACGCCTTGCCGGTCGCGCACTTGGTCACGCAGGTGCCGCCGCAGTCTACGTCGGTTTCGCCTGCGCTTTTCACTTTGTCGTAGCAGGTCACGTTCTTGCACAGCCCGGCGCTGCACAGGCCCGACTTGCAGTCCGTGCTCACTGTGCACTTCTGGCCGTCGGCGCAGGCCGTGCAGATGCCGCCGCAGTCGGTCCCCGTCTCCAGGTTGGCCACATCGAGCTTGCCATTGCTGCAGAACGCGTTGGAGCACTTGCCACTCAGGCACGAATTGTAAAGGCAGTCCGAGTCTAGCTTGCAGATCTGACCCACGAGGCAGCGGGTGCTGCAAGTCGAGGTCGAGCCGCCGCAGTCGATGTCGGTCTCGGTGATGTCCACTGCACCGTCGCCGCACGATCCAGCCGCGCACGTCTTGAGGGTCGCGTGGCAGAAGCCAGACGCGCAAGCCTCGCCCGCCTGGCACTTTTGGCCGGTTGCGCACTTGGCGCACTTGCCGCCGCAGTCCACGTCCGCCTCGCCTAGGGACAGGACGCCGTCCGAGCACGCATCGGCGGCACACTTGCCGGTGGTCATGTTGCAGAAGTTGCTTTTGCAGTCGAACTCCACGGTGCAGACCTTGCCGACTCCACACCTGGCCACGCACGAGCCGCCGCAGTCCACGTCGGACTCGTCGCCGCTCTTGACGCCGTCGGCGCAGGTGCTTGACGAGCACTTGTGGGTACCCGGGTCGCAGCCCAGGCCCGACGTGCAATCAGCTGAAATCAGGCACTTCTTGCCGGATACGCACTTGGTGGTGCAGGTGCCGCCGCAGTCGATGTCGGTTTCGCTGCCGTTGACCACTTTGTCTGTGCAGGAGACCGCCGGGGCGTTGCCGCACTTGCCGAGGACCGTCTTGGAGCCGGACCCCGACGCGCCCACGCAACTGTGGCTTATGCAGTCCGTGTTGACCGCGCAGGCCACGCCGACGGCGCAGCCCAGGCACACCCCGCCGCAGTCGGTCCCTGTCTCATTGCCGTCCAGTTTGCTGTCGTTGCAAGAGGACGGCATGAGGCAAACATGGAGGTTCGCGTCGCACTTGCCAGACAGACAGTCGCTGTCCTTCTGACAGGTCGACTGCGCCGGACACGCCTGCTTGCAGGCCAGGCCGCCGCAGTCGATGCCCGCTTCCATCGGGTCCCACTCGCCGTTGCTGCACGACGGGTTGATGCAGAATCCTTTGGAGCTGCATGAGCCGGAGCTGCAGTCTGCGTGCTTGTTGCAGGTCTTGCCGATGGCGCAGCTCGTGGGGCACGCGCCGCCGCAATCGATGTCGCCCTCGTCGCCGTTCTGCAGGCCATCCGAGCACGAGGGCCCACACAGGCCGTTCTTCTGGCACACGCCCGAAAGGCACTGATCGCCCGTAGTGCATGGCTTGCCTGTCCCGCACTTGGGGCACGCACCGCCGCAGGCCGAACCGGTCTCGCATTCCGTCGCGACGCATTTTCCGTCGGTGGAGCAAAAGCCGCTCTCGCAGTCGGCGCCGATCAGGCACTTCTTGCCGACCCCGCAGCGTTTGTTGCACGTCGAGCAGTCATTCGCGCAGGGTTTCGTGGGGCTCGACTTGCAGAAGGGGTCGCACTTGTAGGTGGGTGCGCCGCAGTCGACGTCGGCCTCCGTGCCATCCTGCGTCCCGTTGGGGCACGTCGAGGTCGCGCACTTGCCAAACGCGCAAATGCCCGAGGCGCAGTCGGTGCTGGCGTCGCAGCCCTTGCCCAACGCACAGCGGGTGGCGCAGTAGCGCAGCGGGCCGCCGCAGTCGATGTCGGACTCTTTCAGGGTCTTGACGCCGTCGGCGCACGCGGGCTGGCAGGTAGGTCCGTCCGGGACGCAGGCCAGGGGGCTGCCGGCGGTTTGCTTGCACGTCTTGGAATAGGCAGTATCGGCTTCGTTGTCGATACAGCCCTTGCCAAGGCCGCAGGGCGGACACTTGCCCAATGCGTCGCCGCAGTCGATGTCCGCCTCGGCGCCGTTCTTCACGCCGTCGGTGCAGCTGGCCGCGGCGCACGTGCCGGTCGTGGTCGAGGCGACGCCGCCCACCACCGCAGGCACGCAGGCGGTACCGGTCGGGCACTCGTCGGCCACGTACAGCGCGTTGCCGCTGGGGTAGCAGGGCGAACCGATCGCGCACGCCGGGCAGTCGCCGCCGCAGTCGATATAGCCTTCTTTGTGGCCGCTGGCGCGGTCCAGCTTGCCGTTCTTACAGATCGAGTCCACGCACAACAGGCCGACCGAGCAGATGCCGCTCCCGCAGTCGCCGTCGACCTTGCAGGCCTTGGTCAGCGCGCACTTGGCCGGGTTGGTGCCGCCGCAGTCGACGTCGGTCTCGTCGCCGTCTTTGATGCTATTGGTCAACAGCGAGACCTGGCACGTGGACGGTGATCCGGTGCAGACCAAGCCGGCGGCGCAGTCCGCAGTGATCTTACAGTGTTTGCTGGTCGCGCACTTGGTTGCGCACGAACCGCCGCAGTCGACATCCGTTTCGCCGGTGTCGGGAGAGAAGACCCCGTCCGTGCATTTGTCGGTGCATTTCTTGGTTGTGCTGTTGCACGCCCCCGACTTGCAGTCCAGGCTTGTCTTGCAGGCGCCGCCAATGGCGCACTTGAACATCTGCGGACCGCACACTTCCATGTCCTGGTTGTCCCGGCCGCACAGCATCAAGTTGCTGATCGCACCGACACAACTGCCGCCGCAGTCGACGTCGGTCTCGTCGCCGTCCTTGTAGCCGTTGGCCTGGCCGTAGCAGGCCGCGCTGATCGTAGGCACACAGTAGTTCTTTGCCAGCTTTTCGTCGTAGTAGCATTGCTGAGTCGACAGGCACTGATAGCTACTTTGGCAAGACAGCTTGCCCGGGCAGAGGCACCCGCTACCACAGTCAACGCTGGTCTCGCCGGGTCCCGTCCACAAGTCCGTGCAGGTCGGAACTTGGCAAGTGCCCTTGGACGACATGCCGATCGAAAGGTTACCGGGAACGGTGAGGTGGCAACCCAATGCCTTGCCCGTCGAGTCCTTGCCGCAGTCCGAGTTGTCCTCGCAGGTCTTGCCCAGGCCACACTTGATCGAGCACGCCGGCCCGCCGCAGTCGAGGTCCGTCTCTTTGCCATCCAAGACGCCGTTGCCGCACAGTTTTGGGCCGCACTTGCCGCTCGTGCAATTGAACGTTGCACAGTCTCCGTTGAAATTGCAGCCCTTGCCCTCGGCGCAGGCATTGCACACATAGCCGCCGCAGTCGACGTCGGTCTCCTGGTTGTTCTTGTAGCCGTTGTCGCAGCCGGCCTGGCACCAGCCCAACCCGCCGCCGATGAAATTCCAGGTGTTGGTCCAGATCGTCCAGAATTTCTCGTAGACGGTGAACGAGAAGTTGAACTCCGTGACCAGAAAATCGATCGTTGCGCCGATGACGATGTCCACGCCGACTTCGAACGTCAGTGTGGTTGCCCCGTCGGGCTTCTGCGAAGTCAGCATCGTGGTCGAGTCGGGGCACGTGCTCGCATAGTCCAGGGTGCCGCGCACCGCCCCGCGGACCCCGATCGAAGGTCCCGCGACGTCGGCCAGCAGCCACTCGATCTGCGGCGTGACCCCGCACTCGGCGATGACGCCGCCGCCCAGGGTCAACGAGACCGTCTTGGTGGTGTTCCAGGTGGCCGCCGACGTCAGGGTCCAGCCGTCGCCGCCCACGCCGCAGACGCCGTTCACGCACGTCGTCCAGCAGTCGTCGTCCGAGTCGCACGAGTCGGGGTCTTCGTACTTGACGCCAAAGCCGGCGCTGGTCGACACCGTCCCCTCGATCTTGGACTGGAGGTCGCCATAAATGGTGAAGGAGCAGTCGGCGATGATGCTGATCTTGAATGTGGTCGGAATCGGGATGGGGGTCGGGATGGTCGGCCCGACGAAGGGGCCCAGCTCGGCGATCTCGAACGATTTCTTGTCGGGTTTGGACGGAGACTTCTTGAGCGAGTCCTTGGCATCCGAAGCGTCCTTGCTGGTGTCTACCGCGCCACTCAGGGCCAGTTGCAGGTTGACGTCGATGACGCCGCCCAGGTCGAGCTGGCCAGAAGCGCCCACGTTCAAATACTCGAAGTCGAACCAGTCCACGCCCATCTGCAGGTAGAACGAGGGCTTGAACGAGAAATTGCTGGTCGCGCTCGCCGTGCCGCTCAGCGTCAGGGTGGCCTTGCCGGCGGAGACACTCTTGGAGAACGTCAGCGCGTTGAACGAGGCGCTGGCGCTCCAGTCGCCGGTGTAGGTCACGTCGGCGTCCAAGTCCTGCAGCGGTGCGCGGAAGCGGCCCCAGCGCGCCCGCCGGCGGCTCCCAGCAGGGCTGGGCTTCAACTTGCCGTCCATGCCCGCAAAGTACATGCCTTCGTCCACCCCCGAAGTGTCGAGCAGCTGCAGGTCGTCGGCGTCGATCTTCATCGCCATGGCGCCCGACAGCACCTCGTAGAACTTGGCCTTGCTGGTCTCGATGACGATCTCGCCGCCGATCTCTTGCACCGACGTGACCTTGCGCAAGAAACCGAACGGGTTGTTGCCCGACGCCGAGCGATTGCCGATCATCGGCGCGCCGGGCTTGAGCTGCAGCAAGGCCTCGTTGCCGGCCTTGGGCAGGCGGATCTGATCCGGCAGCACCACGGCTTGGTCCGTGACCTTGGCGTCCAGCATCACGACTTCGGGGCGCAGGTGGACATCGATGAACTCGCCGCCCGCCTTCAGCTTGTCGATCGCCGCCTTTTGCTGGGCGGGGGTCATCTTCAGCTGGCCGGCCGCCAGGTAGTCGATCGACACGTCGGTGGGCGTGCCCGGCAGGTGCACCGCGACGTCGCCGCTCGCGTCCGCACTGCCCAAGTCGCCCGTCGCCAGGTCACCCGTGGGTGCGTCGCCGTGGGCATCGGCCGGCGCGGTGACTCGCGCGCTCGACGCGCCATCGCCACAGGCCGAGGCGAACAAAAGCAGCATGGCCACCGCAAGGGGCCGGACTCCAAAAGAAAAGCCGCTGGTCATGCCCCACCTCATTGCGCCACACAGTTGGTACCGTCGCCGGCGTAGCCCGGCTGGCACTCACAGGAGAACCCGCCGTCGTTGTTCGTGCAGCTGGCGAAAATGCTGCAGTTGTCCTGGCCAGTTGCACATTCGTCCACGTCGGCGCACTGCAGGCCGTCGCCCACGTAGCCCGGGTTGCAGGCGCATTGGTAGTCGCCGGGGCTGTTGGTGCAGGTCGCGTTGGCGCTGCACACCGGGGTGGCGGCGGCGCATTCGTCCACGTCTTCGCAGACATCGCCGCTGCCAACGTAGCCGTCCTTGCAGGTGCAGGTGTGCCAGCCGGGCAGGTTCAGACAGACCGCCTCGGTGGCGCAGTTGGCGAGCTCCACGCTGGCGCACTCGTCGATGTCGGTGCAGGTCGAGCCGTCGCCCGTGAAACCGCTTGTGCATGCGCACAGGTAGCTGCCGTTGGTGTCCGTGCAGACGGCGGTCGTGGCGCACTGCGCCAGGCCCACGGCGCATTCGTCGACGTTCGTACACGAGTAGCCATCGCCCGCGTAGCCCCCCTTGCAGGTGCAGGTGTAGCTGCCGGCGGTGTTGGTGCAGTCGGCGGCGAGCGCGCAAGGTCCTGGCACTTCGGCACATTCGTCGATGTCGTTGCAGGTCTTGCCGTCGCCCTGGAATCCGGGCTTGCAGGCGCAACTGTAGCTGCCCTCGCTGTTGGTGCACACGGCGTCGGCAGTGCAGGCGTTGGCCAGGTCGACGCACTCGTCCACGTCGGCGCAGGCGATGCCGTTGCCCGCGAAACCGGGCTTGCAGGTGCAGGTGACCGGGGCGGTGGCCGTGGGCGAGCAGTCGGCGGCCGGGCTGCACGGGTTGGCGTCGGTGCTGCACGCCGGGTTGGCCGCCAGCGTGGTGCTGACCTTGGCGGTGGCCGTGCCGCCGTGGGCGTCGTCGGCCGTGACGGTGCAGGTGAGCACTTGCCCCACGCTGCACGGCACGTTGACCGCGAAGTTGCCTTCCTTGGCAAACCCGAGCACCAGCAGGCTGGCCGTCACGTCCGCCGCGAGCGGCACATCGTCCAGGGCCCACTGGACCGTGTAGGCCACTGGATCCCCGTCGACGTCGACGCTGGGCGCCGCCAGACCGCACCACGTGCTCCCGGCTACGTGGACCTGGGTGGGGTCCAGGGCCAGCGAAAACGCGCCAGGCGGCGTGTTGCCCACGACCACCGCGGCCTGCACTGCGGGCGATGCGGTGCCAATGCCCACCGCCTGGGCGTACACGCGCCACTCCTCGCCGCGCACGACCACGCCCGCGGCGATGTCGGGGCTGGTCGCCCACTGCAGCAGCTCGCCGTTGCGGGTCCACTGCACGGACACCTGGGTGCCCGGCGGCCACGTCCCTTCCACCGTGGCGTGCAGCGGCTCGCCGGCCACCGGCTTGGCCGGGCTGATGGTCACCGTGGGCTCGGGCAGCGGCGCCACGGCGGTTACGGTCCTCTCGGCCGTCGCCATCCCGCCCTGGCCATCGGTCACGCTCAGGATCAGCTTGTGCGGCCCCACCGCCAGCCCCGGCACCTTGAACGCCACCAGGCCTTCGTTCTCGCTGAAAAGCTTGGCATTGTCGCCGAGCAGATCCGTGACGGTAATGGCCAAGCCCAGGTCCGCCGGCGGGCTCTCGCCATCGGCGATGGTCGCGGTGGCCACCAGCGGCGTGTCGGCCGGCACCATCGCGCCTTCCAGCGGGGTGAGCCACTCCACGGTCGGCGAGGTGTTGGCGGGCAGGTCTGGAAACAGCTGGGCGTCGCTGTACTTGACGTCCTTGCTGCTGCCGTCCTTCTTGCTCGCGTCCACGGCCAAGGGGGCGTCCGCACCGCCGTCCACTCCCTGGGTCGAGTCCAAGCCGGTGCCGGCATCGGCGGGCGCGCCGGCCGGCTCACCCCCGCAGTGCAGCAGCGTCAGCGAGGCGACGACCAGAGCCAACGTTCGCCGCCACGAGAGTGGATCGGCGCCGCGGGCCCGCGTTGGCGTTGCGTCGTTCAAGAACGACAGGAGTCCGTGATTCATGCCCAATCGCCTCGTGGCTGGATGGCCGCGCCTTGACCCGCCTCGGTGTCCGCGCAAACGTATGCGCTGGCCGGCCTAGCGGCTCTGCGGACACAAGGATGTGCCTAATATGCCTAAGGATTACTGGAGTGCTGCGGCGCGCGTCTGGAGTTTGCCAACCCCACCGCGCGGCGTCGTTCCCCACGTCCACCAGCCCCCACTGGTAGCGCGTAGGTATTATTTACTGGATGAGCTTATCGCTTGTCAAGGGCGCCCAAACCCACCGCCGAAATCCCCACGCCGATGAACTCGTCATGAAATTGTTAGGTTCCAACCTTAGGGCATCCTGGTGGTCGCATCACCATGCTTGGGATCGCGCGCGCGGTCCCCATCGATCAGTGGGCAGCACTCTATGGAAAACCGGCACCAGTTGGGTGCTCGTGTCGAGAGCTACGGACTCAGGCGTTGCAGCGGATGAGCGGCGGGCGTGAAAGCTGCGCGCGGTCGCCTAAACTTTCTCGGGTTTGCTCCTCCACGCGTTCGGCGCCGACTCCACTGCCGGTCCTGCCCAGTCTGGTTCACGTCTGCGGGAAGCGCCTCGTCCGGCGGTGACGCCAGATGGGCTGGGACTCGTTGAGCACGACATCCGTAGGCAACCCCAGGTGCCGTAAGGTGTCAAGCGGCACACGATGAGGCCCACCCCGCGCCACAAATAGGGGCCAGAGGCGCAGAGTGGGCGCCTACCCCGCCGCCTTCAGCCGCAACCACTCCGCCTTGGACCGCGCCACACAGTCCTCGATGGCCAGCCCGACGAAGTAGTTGCCGCACAGCGCCAGCGGCTTGCCCGCCACCGCCGCGTCCAGGGCCGCCACCCGCTCGCCATGGCCCACCTGCGGCGACGGCAGGTCGGTATGGCGGCTGAAGGTCGCTTGCAGACTTTCCTCTGGCACACCAAGCACTTCGACCATGCGCTGCCGCTGCAGCGCGGCGCTCTGACCGGGCCGGAAGTGGAAGGCGAAGCCGCGGCGGTCGGGGTCCGGCACGGCGTCGCGGGTCACCGCCGAAAAGAACGTGTCCTGCTGCGGCACCACAAAGGCCAGGTCGGGCAGGTTCAGCTCCGCCTTGGCCACCACCGCGCCCAGCGTATCGACCGCGGCCATCTGGATGGCAGAAAGCGCTTTCACTAGCTGGGGTTCCGCGCTCTGCAGCAGCCGCGCCGCCGTCGCCGGGGGCACCGCCATCGCCAATTGGGGCACTGCGAGCACCTCGCCCTTCGCCGTTGTCACCTGATAGCCGCCATCTGCCCGCGCGACATGTTGCACCGCACAATTCGTGCGCACTTCGATGCCCGGCACCGTAGCGATTGCCTCGGCCACCGTGCCCAGCCCACCCTGCAGAGTCCAAGTCTTGATGACATCTTCGCGGCGCGGCCGCTTCTTGAACAGGCTGCCCGCGCCCTCGGCCGGGAAGCCATCCGCCGCCTGCGACGGCACTGCCGACAAAAACGGCCCCAGCACCTTGGCAAAGTTGTTGCGGCCCAACAGCTTGCCGTAGTACTCCGCCGTACTCCGGCCGGTCTTGCTGGCAAACAGACCCATCGGCAGCGACACCAGCAGCTCCAGCCAGTTGAACTGGAACATCACCGACATCGGCCCCATGGTGCTGATCTTGCCGTCGCGCAACAGGGCAAAGACCTTGCGGGCCTCGCCGCGCGGCACCAGCTTGCCCATAAGGCCGGTGGCCTCCAGGATCTCGATGAGGGTGGTGTACGAGTTGTAGCAGGTGTGGGCGCCCAGCTCGAACCAGTAGTCGCCGTGGCGGCGCGAGTCCAGGCAACCGCCGATGCGGTCACTGCTTTCCAGCACCAGGACCTGTTTGCCGTCGCGCGCGGCAAAGAACGCCAGCGCCAGGCCCGAGATGCCGCCGCCCACCACGATGACGTCAGGAGTTTTCATGGAGTTCCTCTCGTTCGCCTAGTCCGGCAGCCGCGGCGCATAAGCGAACACCTCGTCGCGCAAGGCAATTCCCACGCCGCCGCACACGATGACCAGCGCGTCGCGGGCCTGCGCCACCGCGCCCAGCCCCTCGTACACCGCCGACAGGGCGGCCCCCGCCGACGGCTCGACCAACAGCCGATGGTCCAAGGCAAATTGCCGGCAGGCCCGCAGCGCCTGCTCGTCGGTCACCACCAGCGACTCCACCGCGTGCCGCTGCGCTCGCTCGAAGGCCGCGTCGCAAACCCGGGCCGCGCCCAGGGTTTTCGCCACCGAATTGATGCGCGGCAGGGTCACCGGCTGGCCGGCCTTCAGCGCCGCGTGCAGCGACTCCGTGCCAAAGGTCTCGACCGCCAACACCTTGGTCTTGCTCAGACCGTGCCGGTCCAGGCCGTCCAGCAGGCCGGTCAGCAGGCCGCCGCCGCCCACCGCCACCACCACCAGGTCGGGCCGGTAGCCGCTGGCCACCACCTCGTCGACCAGCGTGCTGTGGCCGGCCCAGAGGTCGGGGTGATCGAAGGGGTGGATGTAGAAAGCGCCCTGCTTTTCAGCCAGTTCACTGGCCATGGCGTGGGCCTCGGCCCAGGTCGGCCCGGCCATCACCACCTCGGCACCAAACTCCTGCATGCGCAGCTTGGCCGTCTCGGGCACGCCAGCGAACACGTAAACCGTCGTCTTGATACCGAGTTGACTGCCCGCGTAGGCCGCCGCCACCCCGGCGTTGCCGCCCGACGACGACACGAACTGCCGCGCCCCCGCCGCCACCGCCTTTTGGCAGAGCCGGCCGATGCCGCGGATCTTGAACGAGCCCACCGGCTGCAACGCCTCGATTTTCAGATGGATCGGCTTGCCAGCCGTGCGCGAGATCGGCAGCGAGTGCCACTGCGGTGTGGCGGTGTGCAGCGGCGAGTCCAAATCCAGCGGGTGCAAGAAATCAGGATGCATAGGCGGCCTCCGCGGCGCGGCGTGGCGGGCGGTTGTGGATGAAGTTGTGGACCTGCGCAAGGCAATCGGCAGTGTCGGTGCCCCAGAACACCAGGCCGTGCTTCTGGATGTACACGATGCGGCTGCGCTTGCTGCCCTCGGCCACCGCCCGCGCCAGGGCGATCGAGGCGTACTCCTGAGGCGGCACCACCACCACCCCAAAGTCCGCTGCCTCTTGGTTGGTCAGCAGGTAGTGGGTGTGGATGACCGCGCCGGCGGGCACGCTTTGATACACCAAGAAATGCATGAGCGATTCGGACGAGGGCAGCGCCGCGCCGTGGTAGTCGATGAGCTCGCCGCTCGGATCCACCGCGTCCAGCTCCACCACTTGCCCGTCGGCCAGGTGCTTGATGTACGAGCCGCTGCTCGACACGAACACCCGTTCGCCCGCGCGCAGGCTGACATTGCCGGTCGAATCGGTCTGGTTGGGGAAGTCGCCCGCAGCAGCGCCCAGCGAGCGAATGTCGGCAAACTGGTCGTCGCTCATGGCAAACTCGTTGCCCAGGTGACGATAATCGACCCAGCGCCCCTTGGCCGACGGCGGCGGGATGGCGGGCAAATCCAACGTGCCGTCGCCCGCTTCGCCCGTGTAATAGGTCTGGTCGAAGCGCCTGGCCATCGCCCGCACCGCTGGCGCCAGCACCTCGGGCTCGGCGCCGTGCAGCACGGCCGCCATCCATTCCGCCAGTTGCGCCATCTCGCCGGGGCCGTAGCCGCGCCGGGTCACTTCTTGCACGCCCACCCGCAGCGCGTCCACGTTGCGGAACGGCATGCCACGCTGCACCACCAGGTGGGCGCGCAGCAGACGTTCGAGCTGGTGGGCCGCCGAGGCCACGCCAGTCAAGTTGATGAAAAAGTGATGATTATCGGTAAACTGCCCATCGTGGCGGGCCAGCACCGGCACGCCTTGCGCGGCCAGTCGTTCGGCCAAAGTTCGCGCATTTTCGACCACTTGCTTGGCAAACGCCCTGCCGGTCAGCCGCGTCTCGTGCAGGGCGATGAACAGCGACAGCAGCGACGCGGTGTGTTGGCTCGACACCAGGCCCTGCGACAGGTTGTAGCCGATGCGGTCGATCAGCTCGCGGTTGTTGGTCAGGATGATGCCTTTTTGTGGTCCAAACAGGGTCTTGTGAGTGTTGGCCTGCAGAATGTCGGCGCCCTCGGCCAGCGGGTTCTGGAACTGGCCGCCTGCGATGAGGCCCAGCGTGTGGCTGGCGTCGTACAGGATCGGCGTGTCGCCTACCACCTCGCGCAGCTCGCGAATCGGGAACGGGAACAGGTAGTTCATCGCGTCCAGATACAGGAGCTTGGGCTTCTCGCGCTTGAAAATCTCGGCGGTCTTGGCGATGTCGATGGTCAGCCGCGCGCGGTCAAAGCCGTAGGTGCAGCTTTTGCGGCCGAACACTTTGATCAGGTGCTCGGTGGCGAAGTGCCCGCCATCGACGATGCCAAAGCGCATCACGGTGTCGCCCGGCTCCGTCAGCGACAGCATGGTGGTCTGCATGGCGTGCAGGCCCGAAAGGCAACGAAACTCCACGTATTTGGCGCCAAACAGCTCTTGACACACCTCGGCGGCCGAAGCCTCGATGGCGTTGACCCGGCTCAGGCCCTTGAAGATGAAGCCGTTGAGGCGCGACGGCGAATCCTGCCGCATGTCGCGGTGTTCCAGCAGGTAACGATTGCCCAGCGGCGACGACAGGACCTTGAGGGCCCGCGGCGACAGCAGCGTCTCGTTCGACGTCAGGTGGATGTACTCCAGCTCGTCGGCTTCTTCGTCGGCCAGCAGTTGGTCGATGTCCTCTAGTCCCAGCACCATCTCGCCCTCCAGTCCATGGCCGCCGCGTCGCCTGAGCCGCATGGGGCGGGCCCGCCGCGCGGCATTTTGCGCGGGCTGGGCTGCCAAGACGTCACTCGATTGTCATATCGGCTGGGGGGAAATCGCTGGGCTGCCGGTCCGTCGCGCAGTTGGCTTGCCCGCCGCACCGCGAGCTTGTAGAGTCCCGGCGCCGCAGTCGCAACCGTCGCGACCGGCAGCCATCACCCGTTCATGCCGGCCCGAGCGGCCTGCAGCGAGTGCCACCAATGTCCAAGAACCCCAATCAACCCCAGCTAGCCAAAGAGGAATTGCTGTTCCTCGAACGTTCGCTGGCCGGTCTGCCCACCAGCAAATCGTCGGGCGCCGGCACGGGCGAGGCCGATGGCCTCCTCAAGTTCAGCTACCATCAAAACCCGTACTTGCGCACCTATGCCAAGGTGCTATGGAGCGGCTACGCGATTGCCCGCGGTCAGCTGATCGACGGCCACCAGCGGTTTTCGCAAGCGCGCCGCGACGCCACCGTAAGCGCCGTGGACGCCGCCACCACCAAGGCCCTGGACGACGCCCACACCGCGCTCGAAAACGCCATGGCGCCCGACGGGACCATCGCCGCGTTCTTGCAGGTGCTGCGCGACAAGACCCTGCAGCGCCTGTGGTCGCGGGTGTGCGAGACCAGCGGCCTGCCGCCGCCGCGCTTCCACGTCCTCTTTGGCAAGGTGCCCAGCATGACTCGCGAGGAGTTGGACGCCGAAGAGCTGGCCGAGCTCAACGCCTTGCGCAAGCAGCCGGATCCGCCGCCGGCCCCGCCCGCCGCCGCGGAAGAGGACGGCGAGGACGAAGGGAGCGACGACATCGACGACGAGTGCGACGACGACGAGGACGACGGTCCGGCCGACGGCGAGCCCACCAAGTTGGCTGTGACCGTGACCCGCCGCGGAGGCGCCGAGACCGCCGCCGAGCTGATCCTGGCGCTGGCCGGCGACGCGCTGCGCGAGCTGCGGACCAAGAAGGCCAGCGGGGCGCTGACCCTCACGCTCACCGTGCAGGGCGAGGCAACGGCGACCGGGGCGGGCGGGGATCGCAAGCGCAACCGCCGCCGCCGCAAGCGCAACAACGGCTGAGTCGCGCGACCGCCCAAAACCTGCCGTGATTTGTGGCATTTGGTGTGGCCCGGCCGCTGAGGCGGTCAGCGGAAATGAGTTTCCGCCTCGCCTCCCCTGCTGGGTGGGCCGCAAATTCGCCGCCTTTGGGGCGGACGAATCGCGGCGGTAGCCACGAAGGCCTATTTGTGCTGATCACTTGAAGCAGCGGGCTATCATGACGCCGTCCCTCTACGGGGACGGCCACTCCAAATTGACGAGAAATTCTTGGCAAATAGGTAGTTGCTGAGTTTGCGCGCGACCATGGCCTACCAGGGACAGGACGCCGGCGCAGGCCAACGGCGCAATGATAGCCCGCCCTTTCAAGGGCAGGGCTCCTCCGTATCATCAGCCACTTACCTCCAAGCAGTAACGGCCGCGGCATCCTCAGGCGGGCCTTTGCCCTTGCAGGGTTCCGCATCGGTAGTCACGTGCCACGGCACGGCAATTCCGCCAAAACTTGCTTGGCTGGGCCCTGTTGCTACGCTATGGCGTTGGCGGGGCGCCTGCAATCTGCACCCCGAGCGAGGCGGCTTTGGGCTGGCGTGACCGAATTCAGAGTACATACAAGGCGAAGGCCCCTCTGGCCCTGCTCGCGTGCGGCTGGGCGTTGGCGGCCTGTTCGCCTGTCTCGACCTCGTCGACGTGCACGGCCAAGACCGACTGCCAGGCGGGCTACGACTGCATCCAAGGCAAGTGTGTGCCGCAAAACGCGTTTGCCTGCACCGCCGCCAGCGACTGCCAAGACGCCCTGAAGAACGGCAACTGGAAACCCGGCACGGTGGGCGTGTGCCAGACCGCCGATTGCGTGGCGAAGACCTGCAAACTCGTCAACAAGGCCGCAGGCGACGTTTGCGACGACGGCGACGCCCAGGACTGCCAGAATGGCACCTGCAGCGCCGACGGCAAGTGCGACCCCGCCAAGGTCATCGCCGCCGACAAGTGCCTGATCGGCGGCGCGTGCAAGAAGGCGGGCGACAGCAACGACGCCGACGTGGCCGACGGCGCCTGCCAAGTCTGCGATCCCAAAGCCAGCCAGACCGAGTGGTCCGCCGCGGGCGACAGCGTGCCGTGCCAAGACGACAAGGTCAGCTGCACCGTAGACCAGTGCAAGGGCAAGATCTGCAGCCACGACGGCATCCCCAAGAACCAGTGCCGCATCGGCGGGACCTGCCAGGCCAGCGGCGAAGCCAAGTCCGACAACCCGTGCGAGGTCTGCAACCCGTCGGAAAGTCAAAGCGATTGGTCCGCTGCCCCCAAGGACACGACCTGCACGGCCGACGAAAAGAGTTGCACGGACGACGTCTGCAACGGCAAGGCCTGCCAGGCCGTCCCCAACGACAAGGGCTGCCTGATTGCCAATGCTTGCGTGGCCGCGGGCGCCACCCACCCCGACAACCCCTGCCTGCAGTGCGCCCCGACGCAAAGCAAGACCGATTGGTCGCCCACCGCCAAGGGCAGCCCGTGCCAAGACAGCTTGGACTGCACCGTCGATTCGTGCGACGGCAAGGGCACTTGCGACTCCTCCACCCTCAAGGCCGACACGTGCCTGGTGCAAGACGGCGGCAAGCCGCGCTGCATGGTCAAGGGCGAGCCCAAGACCGCCGACCTCACCTGCCAAATCTGCGACCCGGCCAAGGATCCCAAGCAATTCAGCGACCTGGGCGAGGGCGCGGCCTGCACCCCCGGCAAACCGTGCCTGCTGGGCCTGTGCAAAGCCGGCACCTGCGAGAGCCAGGGCGCCAACCCCAACTCGTGCCTCATCACCGCCGACGACGCCTGCGTCGCCGCCAAGGCCCTGA
>JBBISH010000130.1:0-16870 GCA_037441385.1 Myxococcales bacterium | reverse complement strand
ACTGCAAACCCGAAATTCGCGACGGGTTGGGATTGGCGAATGGTTTGCAGTACTAGCCTTTTCAGCAAGTTAAGGGGGCGCGCCGCCCCCTGCGACCCCCGCGTGCGGCTTTCGCCGCCTAGTACGCCAAGGAATGCCAACCCACCGCGAATTTGCGACTTGGCGTACTAGTCGAAGAACGGATGCACCACTAGCGGCTGCAGCTGCAGCACCCGGCTCACCAATTCCACCTTGGCGTCGGCCCACTTGGGTCCGCCCAACGGGCCACCTTTGGCATTGCGCGAGATCGCCAAGTCCTCGTTGGGCACCCCCAGGAAGTTGGTCGCGAGCTTGCCGTCGCCGTCCATGTCGTGAAACACCGCCACCGCATATTCGCCCGGTGGCAGGGCCTGAAAGCGGATCACCTGTTCGCGCGCGGTGGGCAGCGCGGTCTGGATACGCCAGGCCTTGCGGACATCGCCGTCGATGCGGTCCACTTTCTTGTAGAGCAGGCAGATCAGCTGACCTTTGGCAAGGTTGCGCACTCCGCTCAGCGGCGCGAGGATCTCGCCTTGCGGCGGGGCCTGGGCGTGGCCTGCTGCGGCCACCCACAAGGCCAAGAGTACCCCCAGCGCAAGCCGACGCGGGACCATGAGCACCTACCTGAATGCGGTCAGCGGAATGGAGCGCAGCTTCAGTCTACTCCCGGGCGACGACAGGGCAAGGCGCTGATCCACGCTGCTCGCAACAACGATTCCGCCTTGGATCGGTGGACTCTAGTGCACCGGCAGCTTCTCCCCCGGCGCCGTGACCACAAAGTGGTCGACCCAGCTGGTGATTTTCAGCGGCTCGCCCGTCAAGGTGTGCAACAGCGCACCGTTCAACAGGGTGGCGTCGATGCCCTCGCCCTCTGGGATTGCCAAGCCTTTGCCGTTCAGGTGCCCCAGGCTGCCCAAGCGCACGGTGGCGCCGCTGGCCAAATCCACCCGGTACAAGCCATGTTCCGCGTCGTCGGTCGACAGCCACAGCGCCCCCAGCGCCACGTCGCCGCCTTGAACCTTGTCGACCTTGCGATCCATCTTCAAGGTGGTTTTCAGCTGCCATTGCCCCGGCGTCTTGGCGTTGTAAATCAGCACCGTATCGTCGCTGAACTGGTCCATCGTGTAGGCCAACGCGGCCGCCGGATCGACGCTCAGCCACGAGCACTGATGTTGAGCGAGCAGCTGATAGCCCTGCACGGTCAAGGTCTTGGCGTCGAACCACGCCACCGCTTGTTGGTTCTTGCTGTAGTCCGTTTGCTCCAGCCCGGCCCAGATGGTGTCGCCCCAGGCGTCCAGGTCGCCGATATGGATGAAGTTCAGCTCGGTCAGGGCAGCGGGCAACGGCAGCGGGTGCTTGAGTTGCTCGACAAACGCGTCGTCGGTGCGGAACAGGCCGCCCGCGTGCGAAAACACCCAGCCGCCTTCGATCTTGGCGATGCCCTGGCTGTACCACATGCTCACCGGCACGGTGCCGGCCGGCGTGGCGGCCCAGGCGGTGGCGGTCTGCGGCAGAGCCGCGGCGGTGTCGCTGGCGGCGTCGCCCAAAATGTCTTGCGTCGCCGAGATCTCGTTGCCCCCATCGGCACTGCTGGCGGCGGCCTTGGTCGAGCCGTCGCTACACGCGCCGAACAGCGCCACGGCCGCCAACGTGAGGAACCATGCGCCCTTGTCCATCGCGCCCCTGCAGCGCCATCGGGCGCCCCGTCATCATCGCGGGCGCGTCGGCGCGGTGCAAGGCCTTGGAGTTGACGGCTTGTGCAACTGGCGGCAAGGTGGCGACCGCGCAGGCGTCTGTGCCGACCCGGATCCTCCATGCACCTCTCGCCCATCGCTGCCGCGGATCTACCCGAGATCCTTGCCCTGAACCAAGAGCACGTGCCGCATGTGGGCACGCTGGACTTGCCCGCCTTGCAGGCCCTGTGGCAGAGCGCAGCGGTGGCCGTGCAACTGCGCGATCATCAGGGCCTGGTCGGCTTCGTGTTAGCCCTTGCGCCCACCGCAAGCTACGCGAGCCCGAATTTTCGCTGGTTCTGCAGCCGCGGCGGCGAGTTCCTTTATGTCGACCGCATCGCCGTGGCTCGCCGCTGCTTTGGCCAAGGCGCCGGTCGCCAGCTGTACCAAGCCGTGTTCGACGCGGCCCGCACCGGCGGCTTTGCCAGCGTCACCTGCGAAGTCAACACCTTGCCGCCCAATCCCGACTCGCTGGCGTTCCATGCCCGCCTGGGCTTTGGGCAGGTGGGCGAGCTGGTACACGTCGCGGGCGAGAAGGCCGTGGCGATGCTGGAGGTCCGCGTTGCCGCCGCGCGCGGCCACCACGGGCCCCTCCACTGAGTCTGGCCCGCGGCCAAACCGTCCAATAGGCAGCCAGCGTGCGGCTCGATGCGGGCTTTCTAGTGCGCGCTCGCTCCACCCGAGGGGCCGCAGGCACCCGGACGCCAACCGATCACGGTGTCGACGTTGCGCAGCAGCCGTACGGCCCGGCGGCTGCCATCGGTCAACCACGCGCTGGTCTTGCCGCGGGGGAAGTCCTCCGGACCGACCGAGGCGGGCACGTCGCCATCGGCAAAGCCGACGAACACCAGCGTGCCGTCAGAGGCCCAGCGCGGCGACCACCCGTGCAAATTCGGCGCGGTCCACAAGGCCGGCGGGCCGCCCGCCAGCGGCGCGACGACGATCGAAGGCCACAGCGGGCCGTGTTCGTGCGCCGTGGTCGCCTCGATGCCGACCGCCATGTACATGCCGCTGCGCGAGAACTCTAGGGTCTCTGCACTCGAAAGACCTCGGATAGGTTCGGGAAACACCTTGTGATAGTCCATCCGCTGCAGCTCGTGGCCGGCGAGGTCAACCCGGACCACGGCCGCACCGTCCGCGACATACCACACCGAGGCGCTGCTCGCGTCCCACCCCAGGTTGTAGGCCGTGTCGTCCGAGTGCGCGGGTGCCACGGACACGATGGCGAATTGGCCCTGAGTCGGCGACACAACCGCGGCCCGCCAGTTGTTGTAGTGCTCGTCCCAATGATTCACGAGCAGGCGCAGCCCGTCGGGCGACCAGCGTGGCCCGTAGGTGTTGGTGCCCGGTACGGGGATCCGCTTGTTCGCGGCAGGGCCGGTCAGGCTGCCAAAGCCGATCCCTCGTCCACCGTGCGGCAGCGAGGCCGTGTACGCGACTTGCGTCCCGTCTGGAGAGACGTCGGGGTCCAACCACGCGCCCAAGCGACTAGCCCGGCCCCCTGGCAGGCACTGGCGCCATAGGGTCGTACCGCGCAGAAAGTACAGCACGCCCGTGGAGTTCACTGGCGAGCTACTGGCTGCCGACGGCGCGGCAGCGGCGGAGCTTGGCTCGGCGGCGCGGGCCGCGGCCACGTTCAGCGCGATCCCGGCGATCAGGAGGCGCACCGCACCCAGTCCAACGGAAACCTTGCCCATGGCTAGACTCCTTTGCGACCGGCGCCCCGGCTAGGCGCCTGGCCAAGTCGATCTGCCACGTTGAACCAAGAGTGTGCCCGTGTCCAGCCCGCAAACGCGAGCGAGGCGTGGCCGCAAGTCGACCGCTGAGCCCAGAGGGCTGCGCCGTGCCCAGCTGCTGGCCCCGACCCGGGCCATTGACGGCCCCAGCCAACCGGCGTAGGTGGGCGAATGCCGCCAGCTTGGCCGGCACGGAGTTCGCTATGCACTTGCGCAAGTTTGCGGCCGTAGGCTTGGCGCTGGCCGCGGCCCTTGCCGGGCCATGGACCGCCGGCCCAGCCTGGGCAGTCACCGCAACCTCGCCTGTTGCCTCAGGGTTTGCCGGCAACTGGAAGGGCGAGATCGCCACCCCAGGCACCCCGCTGGGCGTAGAGGTTGCGGTCGGCGGCGACGGCAAGGTCACCATCAGCATCCCGGCGCAGCACAGCAAGGACCTGCCGACCAGCGACGTGCAGCTCAGCGGCGATCAAGGGGCGTTTACCATCGCGGGCGTGCCGGGGTCGCCGCGCTTTGTCGGCACCCGCAGCGGCGAGGTCTGGTCGGGTACGTTCAGCCAGGGCGGCGCGAGCTTTCCGTTCAAGCTGCAGCGGCAGGATCCGGCTGCGCTGGCGCAAGCGGCTTTGGCCGGCGTGGACACAGAGGTTCAGCGCGCGCTGAAGGAGCTGGCCGCCTCGGGCGCGGCGATCGCGGTGGTGCGCGCCGGCAAAGTCGTGTACGCGCAGGGTTTTGGCGTGCGCGATCGCGAGAAGAACCTGCCCGTGACGCCAGACACGCGCTTCATGATCGGCTCGACCACCAAGGCCTTTACCGCGCTGATGGTGGGGCAGCTGGTCGAGGCGGGGCAGTTCACCTGGGACACGCCGGTGCGGCAGCTGCTGCCCGACTTTGCCGTGGCCGACGAGTACGCCACCAATCACCTGACGATGCGCGACCTTCTGACCCATCGCACTGGCGTGGCCCGCAGCGACCTGGCCTGGTACGGCAACGCCAAGCTGACCCGCGCCGACCTGTTCGCCAAGCTGAAGCACCTGCCCATCGCCAACCCGATGCGGCAGACCTGGGAATACAACAACTTCATGTACGCCATGGCGGGTTTTACGCTAGAGCGCCTGTCGAACCAGACCTGGGAACAGAACTTGCAGCGGCGGGTACTGCAGCCGCTGGGCATGACGCAAACGCTGCTGTCGATTGCGGATCTGGGTGCATCGCCCGACCGGGCGCTGGGCTACCACCGCGACGGCGAGGCCTTTGTGCTGGACCCGTACCACAATGTGCCGGCGATGGCGCCGGCGGGTTCGACCGTGGCCTCGTCCGTGCAGGACATGGGCAAGTGGCTGGCGGTGCACCTGGGCGGCGGCAGCGCGGGCGGGCAGCGGCTGGTCAAGTCGTCCACTGCGCAAGAGCTGCACCGCGCCCAGATGGCGATGGGGATGCCCGACCCGGATCCGGACATTGCCATGGTCGGTTACGGCCTGGGCTGGATGGTCGACGTGTACCGCGGCCACCGGCGCGTGCACCACTCGGGCGGCATCGACGGTTTTACCGCCGAGGTGTCGTTCTACCCGCTGGACGACCTGGGCATCGTGGTGCTGTGCAACGCGGGTGATTCGCCGTTTACGGGCTTTGTCCGCAATGTCTATGCCGACCGGCTGCTGGGCTTGGCGCCGCGCGATTGGATCGCCAAAGGCAAGGCGGGCATGAACAAGGGGGGCGACGCGCGCAAAGGCAGCGCGGCCGGGTTTGCGGCGCGGCAGGTGGCCAATACCAAGCCGTCGCGCCCCCTTGCGGCCTATGCGGGGGCATACCTGGACCCGGGTTTTGGCGCGATGGAGGTGACGCTCCTGCCGAGCGGCGCGCTGCAGTTGAAGCTGGGCGGCGTGCAGACTACCTTGCGACATCAGCACTTCGATAGCTTCGTGACCGAGGCGGCCGCTGGCGCTTTGGGCGAAGCCACCGCCAACCTGCCGGTGCAGTTCTTCTTGGACTTTGACGGAGAGGTGGCCGCCCTGCAGGTGGTGCTGGACGCGGGTGGCAGGCCGATTCGCTTCGAGCGGCAGCCCGACGGACGCTTGAGCGACCCAGCGTTCCTCGCCGGGCTTTGCGGCGACTACGATTTTGCCGGTCTGCACGCCCGCGTGTTCGCCACTGGCAACCAACTGCAGGCCGACGTGACCGGCCAGCGCGTCTACACGCTGAAACCCGGCTTGGGCACTCAGTTTGCCATCGACGGCGTGCCGGGCGCGAGCGTGCGCTTCAAGCTGGCGGACGACGGCAAGTCGGCGCGCGAAGCGGTGCTGGTCCAGCCGGGCGTGGCGCTGGTCGCAGCGCGGGTGCCGGCGAAGCCGCAGTAACGGCAGCGTCTTTGCACGGACGTCCGAATTCCGGGCAACGCGACGGAGGGGATCTTGGAGATGCTGCGGTGGCTCCTTGCCGGGCTGTTGCTGGTGTTGGCGGCCCTGTTCGCCATCACCGACGTGTACGCCGTGGTGGCGAGTAGGCGCTACCGCGCCCAAGGTGTCGACAGGCATGTCTCGATGGTGTCGGGCGGGTCGCTGCTGCTCTGCGCCGGCGCGTACGTGGCCTGGCCGGGGCAGCACGCGGCCTGGGTGTTTCTGGTGACGGCGCTGGACTTGGGGACGTGGGTCCTGATACTGGGCTTACCGTGGGCCGCGTGGCAGGCGTGGCGGGGCAAGTAGGTCAGGAGGCGAGAGAGCAATGCATGGGCGCAAAAAAGCCGCGTGCAGGCAGGGGGCGGGCATGGCAGGTGGGACGGCAGGCGCGGCGGCGCGATTTTTGGGTCTGGCGTTGGGCATCGGCGGCCTGGTCTTGGCGGCCGGCTGTGGCAGCGACAAGCGCGCTGGCGCCAGCGCGACGGCCATGGTCGATGGGGACGCGGAGTCCCCGGTCGACACCAGTGTTGGCAGCGACGGCCCGGCCCGCGCGGCAGACGTTGATAAGAGCGGCGACACCGGCGGATCAGCGGTCACCTGGTGGACGCCGGACCAGTACGCCGCCCGCCTGGGCGTAGGGCTCGACGTGGACTGGGCCAAGACGATCGCCGGCCGCGCCGCCTACAGCGTCAAGATGGTCGAGGACTTCAAGGCCAAGGGCCTTGGCCATGTGCGCTTGCGGGTCAAGGACGACGTCTCGCCCGACCTGTTGGCGCAAATCGACGCCGAGGTGGCGGACTGCCTCGCCCATGGCCTGGTCCCCGTGCTGGCCTACCAGGCCGACGCGTTCAAGACCGCCCCGACGCCCGCCAACGCTGCGGCTGCCGTGGCCTGGTGGCAGGCGGTCGCTTCGCACCTGGCCAGCGCAGGACCGGACCTGTCGTTCGATCTCATCATCGAGGTCACCGACGCGCTGAACGATCAGCCCGACACCCTGAACGCGTTCTATGCGAGCGCCGTGGCCGCGATTCGCCAAAGCAACCCGCAGCGGATGCTGTTCATCTCGCCGCGGATCCGGTCGGCGCCGGAGCACTTGACCGAGCTGGTCGTGCCCGCGGTCGCTGGGCCAAACCTGATGGCTGAGTGGCACTTCTACGCGGCCGGACCGTCCAAGACCAGCGCCGCCAAGCTGTGGACCACGGGCACCGCCGCGGAAAAACAGCTCATCACGGACAAGATCGCCCTGGCACTCGCGTGGCAGAAGGCGACGGGGCGGCGCAGCTGGGTCGGCGCCTGGATGCCTGGAAACTACAACGACGCCAATGACTATTCAGTGCCCGAACAGGTGGCGTTTTCCCACTTCGTCAGCTGCCAGCTGCAACAGGCGGCCATTCCCTACGCGGTCAACTCGGACACCAAGTTCTACGACCGCGACAAGCAGGCCTGGATCGCCGACATGGCGCCCGTGCTGAGCAGTTTCTTGGCGCCGCAGCCATGTCCCTAGGCCGTGCGGCGGACCCAGAGCTTGGAGGGTTGGCCGGCTCCCGGAAGGACGGCGGTTACAAGCACGACCCGGAGTAGCAAGTGCCGCTGTCGCCGCAAGGCGTGCCGTTGGCGACTGGGCTCTGCTTGCACATGCCGGTCGCGGCGTCGCAGGCGTCGACGGTGCAAGGGTTGGCGTCGTCGCAGCTCTTGGGCACGCCCACGCACTCGCCCAACTGGCACAGGGCACCCTGCAGGCAGGGCTCGCCCAGGCTGCACGAAGCGCCTTCGTCGAGCGGCAAGTTGATGCAGCCGCTGGCTGGGGCGCAGCTGTCGGCGGTGCAGGCGTTGCCGTCGTCGCAGGTGGCCGCGGTGCCCTTGCACAGGTAGCCCTCGCACGCGTCGCCCAGGGTGCAGACGTTGCCGTCGTCGCACGGCGACCCTTGGGCCGTGGGCGTGTAGGCGCACGCGCCGGTCAGCGGGTCGCACGCCTCGATCGAGCACGGGAAGCCGTCTTCGCAGTTCTTGGGCGTGCCGGTGCAGACCCCTTGGGTGCAAGTGTCCACGATGGTGCACGGCTTGCCGTCGCTGCACGGGTTGGCGTTGGCGGTGTGCAGGCAGGCGCCGGCCGAATCGCAGGCGTCGTCGGTGCAGGGGTTGCCGTCGTTGCACAGCGAGCCGTTGTTGGCGCAGGTTCCGAACTTGCAGAAATCACTGATGGTGCACGAGTCACCGTCGTCGCACGGCACGTTGTTCAGCGCCAGGTAGCTGCAGCCCGCCTTGGCGTCGCACAGGTCGGTGGTGCAGGGGTTGCCGTCGTTGCAGGGGTCCGTGTCGACCACGACGCAGCCGCCGTCTTTGCAGGCATGCAACGTGCACACGTCGTCGGTCTGGCACGGCGTCTCCAAGTTGCCGTGCTTGCAGCCTTGAGTGGCCACGCAGAAGTCGACCGTGCAGGGGTTGCCGTCGTCGCAGACCAGCGCGGTGCCGGTGCACTTGCCGTCTTGGCAGTGGTCGTCCAACGTGCAGTGGTTGCCGTCTTCACAAATCTTTTCGACTTCGATCTTCTTGACGTTGCAGACGTTCTTACCCGGGTCGCAATAGGCCGTGTAGCAGGGCATGAACGACGTGGGGCAGTCGCTGTCCGAACTGCAGGCTTTGCCCGTGCCGAAGTTCATCGGCGGGGTCGACAGCATCGCAAACTCGTTGACATTCTTGGCGTCGCTGGTGTCGGTCGACACTTGCACGTCGGCGTTGCCATGCGACTCGTTTTGCTTGCTCGGAACCGTCTCGGCCGTACAGCCCGTTCCTCCCGCGGTGGTGACCAGCATCGCAGCCATGAGAAGTTGCACAAGTCGCCCGTTACGGCTGCACGGCCGGGCGTCTTGCTGAACTGGGGAGCCATGGTGGGTGGTGGGGATCATCTTCATACTTTGAAGATAGAGGCAGCATGCGGCGGTTGTCGATAATGAAATTGTGAAGACGCGTGAGACCGGTTTGGGCAAAACCGCTAGAGTCTTCGATAGATCTAGGTCAATTGTTCACAGTTCGCTGCAATTTCCGCTCACATTTACACACGACCACCGATGTGGGCCGTTCGCGCCACAGTCCGAACATTGCGTTCATGAGCAAGTAGTTACGCAGCTTGCCGCGCCCCTCCGCGGCCGCGGCGCCGGCCAAGCACCGCAAGCGCCAACGCGGCCAGGACCAGGGCGCTGCCCCACCGGCCGGCAGCAGGCGGCGTCGCGGCACAGCCCTCGGCATGGGTGCCGTTGATGCCCACGACATCGGGGTGCGTCTTGGGCGCGTCGGTGGAACAGGCCGGGGCACCCACGATGGCGGGCGGCTTGCACACCTGGACCGTCAAGGTGGTCTCGCTGGCGTGCCCAGCCAAGTCCACGGCGTGCAACTTGACCTGATGCAGCCCTTCGGCCAGGGGCGGCAGCGACCAGGCGACGGGAAACAGCGACCCGAACCACGGCCACTTGGCCTGGGCCTCTTCGGTCGCGAGCGCGGTCAGGTGCGCGTCGACGCTCTGAAGGCGCGTATGGTCGCGCACTTTGGCCACGACCTGCACTGGCTGCCCCACCGTCACGGCGCAGGCGGGCTGACAGCCCACGCCCTCGAACCAAGGGGGCGAGACGTCGACCACTTGGATGCCGTCGGACTTGGCCTCGGTCGAAAAGGATGCGTCATTGCCCTGCGAGGCGTGGGCGGCAACGGCCAGCTGGTAGGTGCGACCGGGCTGCAAGTACAGACCTTTCAAGTCGATTTGATTGTTGCCCGTCAGCGTGGGCGGTACGATCTCGCCCCCGGAATCGTCGATCAGGCGAACCGCGTAGCCCGTCGCATTGGGCACGGCGGCCCAATTTCCCGCCAAATGTTCGGCATCTTCTTGCTGGTCCAGATCATCCGCCTCGGTCAGCGCCGGCCCGCCTGGTCCATGCTCGCGGACCCATGCGGGCGGCTCGGCCACGTCGCTGTCCAGGGCCAGCAGCTCCCCTTCGGGCGAGACAACCAGCACTTCCAGAAGGCCATCGCCGTCCACATCGGCCGGGATGGGCGACCCACTCTGCCCGCCCATGTCCAGCGTCCAGATGATCGCGCCGTCGGCCAGGTCGATGGCATACAACCACCCTTCGCTGCTGGCAAACAGGCCGGCTGGCACCCCCTTGCCCGTCAGGTCGGCCACGCCGACCAGCCCGCTGATGGCCTGGCTGTGCTCGGGGGCTGCATCGGCAGGCCAAGCCTTGCCGCCCAAGTACACGTGCGCCCACAACAGGTTGCCTGTCTTGGCGTCGCGGGCGTCGACCTCGGCCTTGGCCCCGACCTGCTGCACCAGCCGCGGCTGCCCCGCCACCACGGCGACCAGCGCGGGCTGCCCCACCAGCCGCGTATCGGCTTGGTGCCAGGCGATTTGCATGTCCGCACCCACGTGGCCTTCGGTCTGGCCAAAGGCCCCGCCGACCACAAAATCGAGCGGCGCGACGCCGTCCAGATCGAGGATCATCGGCACGCCGTAGCCACCAAAGGTCTTTTCGACCAAGCCCAGCTTTTGGCCCGTCAAGGCGTCGCACGCCGTACGAATTCCATAACCCGACGAAATTGCGCGAGGCGGCGCGCTCGTGGCGTCCAGCGCGCCCGCCACTCCCGTCATGCCCGCGCAATACGTATCGGGCGCCCACAACGAGGTATGCGTCTTGCCGTGAAGCACCGTGGCCACCTGTGGGGCCGTAGAGGCCGCGGCCAGTGGCCATGCCTGCAAATACAGCTCTTCGGCGCCGTCGCCATCCAAGTCCTCGCCCCAAATGGGGTCGACGGCCGCCATGTCCCAGCGCAAGGGCGACCCTGGCCATTGCCACGACCACTTCAGCTTGCCGTCTTGGCCAAGTCCCTCGATGCGGGCGTTGCCCAACGCCGACCAACTCCGGATGGTGACTTCCATCTCGCCGTCGCCGT
The DNA here is from genome assembly GCA_037441385.1 of Myxococcales bacterium. Classification (GTDB taxonomy): domain Bacteria; phylum Myxococcota_A; class UBA9042; order UBA9042; family UBA9042; genus SXRM01. Next base: position 6,052 of record JBBISH010000130.1, on the reverse strand, counting down.
CGCTGTCGGTCAGGACCGCGCGCTGGAGGTTGGCCGATGGCGAGGCCGACCACAGCTGCAGCGGCGGCTTGGCCGGACCCGCGCCGGCCGGATCGAACAACGACACTTGCGCGCCGCTGGTCGCCGCGAACACCGGCAGTTTCCCGGGCGCGCGCCGGGCGATACTCAGGGTCGCCGGCCCGCCCACCCGCTGTTGCAGATCGGGCAAGCCGTCGCCCTCCGCGTCATTCTGTAGTACGAATGCAGAGTTCCAAAGAGCCACACGGCCGTCACTGCGAGCCGCCACCACGTCCAGGCCGTTGCCCTCGGCCACGCCGAGCAACCGGGTCGTGGGCGAAAAATCCAGCGAGCCCAACGGCGTAATGGTCCCACCGGCGCCGAGCATCAAGCGGTCCAGGCGATCGACACGCGAGTCTTGGTCGGAGTCGCGAATCACCAAGATCTCGCTCGCCAGCTGACCGGTGCTCAGGCTCCGCAAGGGCCGCCGCGGGACCCGCCACAGCCCGTCCAACGTGGGCGGCGGGGCCAAGTTGGCGGGCCACCACGTGCCCACGCCCAAATCCGCGAGCTTGACGAACCCGCCCTTGCGCGTCCACGTCGCCAATTGCAGCGGCGCCAGGTCGGGCGTGCTCAGCGCGGCGTGCTGGGCGACCAGCAGCACCGTTTGGGCGCCGTCCAAGAACGCGCCCTGAAGCACCGGTCCGGGTTGCCCAGCGCTGGGCGGCGGACCACCCAAACCCGCGACTGTCAGCGTCGCGCCGGTGGCCAGGTCATAGGCTTCCAGGCGCCACGCGCCGTTGACAAAGTGACTGACCAGCAGTTCGGGCACCGCATCGCCGTCCAGGTCGCCGATGGCCGGGGACAGGGTGCGAATCGACTCGCTGGCCGGGGCCGCCGATTCGAACTGCCACTGGACCTGCAACTTGCCTTCTTGCAGGCGGTACACGCGCCAGCCCACCTGCCCTTGATTGGCGGGCAGCAGCGCGCCGTCAGCCGCCCACACAAGCAGGGGCGGCTGGCCCGGTCCCATCGGCACGCTAGAGACCGCCACGGGCGCCGGTCCAAGCTTGCCGACCACGCCAGAGCCGCCCAGGAACGCACCCGTCTTTCCCGACACGGCCCCCAAGCCCAGCTCCGCCAAGAGCAGGTCCGCCACGTCGTCGCCATCCACGTCCAGCGCGCGCTGCGTGGTGGTGTTGGCAAATTGTCCATCGGGCAAGGGAATCGCCGCGTCGGCATAGCCCTGGGCCTTGCCGCCCGCAAATCGGTAGAAGTGTGCCTTGGGCGAACTGGCGCCGATCGGCGACCCCGCGTCGGCAAAGGCCAAGTCGACCAGGCCGTCACCGTCGAAATCGGCAAGCCAAACGCCGGCCACCTGGGTCAGCAGTCCGGCAGGACTCTGCCACACGACCTCGCCCGACAAGGCCTGTAGCAGCACCAGTTGGCGGGCTCCGATGGCCAACAGCTCGGGCGCGCCGTCGCCAGTCAGGTCGCCGACGCGCACCACCCAGTTCAGGCCCAAAGCCTTGGACTTCCAAAGCACGGTCCCGTCGGCACGCCGCCCGGTCACGCGGCCACCGCCGGTCAGCGCCAGATCGTCGTGGCCGTCCAGATCGATGTCGACCAGGGCCAGCGAACTGGCGCCCGCGTCCAAGGGCACGCGCCAGCGCACCGCCGGCTTGGCCAGGTGGGCCGTGCCGGGCGAGAAATTGCTGCGCTGGGGATCGCGCCAGTGCCAGCGCCACGCCAAGGGATCTTCGGCGGCAAGGGAAGGCACACTTGCCCAGGCCAAGACCAACGCGGCCACGAGCGCGAGCCAAGGGCCCTGGCGACGCCGGTTGGGACCACCCCCACTGGCTTGACGCCGGGGCGGCCTCGCCGTATCGCCACGCAACTGCAAGGAATCAGGAGAAGATCCCGATTCGGACCCCAAAGAACGCCCGAGTGTGCCATCCGATTCAGACGGAAACGGAATCAGTCGAGTGCGGAACATGGCAACCTCACGCATGGATACTTGGTTGCCTGCGCCGCGCGAAGGTTCACGTGCAGGCCCTCCATACCAGTTTGGTGACGATGCTCGCCCAAGTCCAGCGCCCGCCGGCCGACCGCCCAGCGATTTGGAATCGAGTTGAATTGGCTTGAAAACCCGGCGAGGCTTTGGGGCCGCGTCAGGGTCCCGGCCGGTTCGCGGTGGTTGCAGGCCCGGCCAGGGAAACCTTATACGCACTCCACCTGATTCACGCCTATACGCTTCTTCTGACCCGTTGTGCAACTGGCGAGAATCAGGCGGGGACCCCGGTTCGGGCCCTGAGAATTGCCCGAGTTTTCAATCCGATTCGGACGGAACTGATATTGCAGGCGTCAAGCAGCTGGGGCGCGTAGAATCAGTCGCCGTGCGGCTGGCCCAAGCCCACCGCGGGCAGGAGGGAGTCGTGGCCATCTTTGAGCGCAGCACCCATCTGCCCGCCAGCGCAGAAGAGGCCTATGCCTGGCATGCCCGCGACGGCGCGCTGGAGCGACTTGCCCCGCCGGAATTGAAAATCCTGTGGCAGCGCGGAGTGTTCGAGAGTCGGGAGCTGGCCTTGCGCCCGAGTCGTTGGCAGCCAACGTGGCAGATCCAGCACGGCGAAGCCGACGCCGGGCGGCAGTTTGTGGACCGGGTGGTGCGCGGTCCCCTGCCCCGCTGGCGCCACCAGCACTTGTTCGTGCCAACGGGCGAGCGCACCTGCCGCCTGGTCGACCGCATCGAATGGGAGTTGCCGCTGCCGCCGCTGGGGCGTTGGCTGGCCGGCTGGTGGCTGCGACGTTTCTTGGAGGGCCTGTTCATGGAGCGACACCGCACGACCCGCGACGACCTGCAGGCCCACGGACGCTGGGCGCACCTGCCGCGCAAAACCGTTGTCTTGGCTGGCGCTTCGGGCCTGGTGGGCACCGCCTTGGCGGCGTATTTGTCGACCGCGGGCCACACCGTGCGGCGGCTGGTGCGGCGGCCAGCGGCGGGCAGCGACGAACTGCAGTGGGACCCACAGCGCGGCGTTGTGGATGACAAGGCGTTGCGCGAGGCGGATGCGGTCGTCAACTTGGCCGGCGAGTCGGTGGCGGCGGGTCGCTGGACGACGGCACGGCAGGTGGCGATCGTGCAAAGTCGCATCGCCGCCACGAGTACCCTGGCCAAGGCCCTGGCTGGGCTGGACGATCGCCCACGCGTCTTGATCAACGCTTCGGCCAGCGGCTACTACGGCGACGCGGGCGAGATCGAATGCCACGAAACCTCGCCCAATGGCACAGGATTTCTAGCCGACGTCTGTCGCCAGTGGGAGGCAGCGACCGCCCCTGCCGAGCAGGCCGGTGTCCGCGTGGTGCGGCTGCGCATCGGTGTGGTGCTGAGCCAGCGCGGCGGGATGCTGCCGCAATTGCTGCCGGTCTTTCGCGCTGGGCTGGGCGGACCGATCGGCGGTGGTCGGCAGTACTTGCCGTGGATTGCCCTGCAGGACCTGTTGGGCATCGCAGAGGCTGCGCTATGCGACGAGCGCTGGCGCGGACCGGTGCACGCCGTGGCTCCCCAACAGGTGCGCCAGGGCGAATTCGCCGCAGCCCTGGGACGGGCCCTGCAGCGACCGGCGGTGGCGCCCGTGCCGGCGCTGGCCGTGCGGTTGGCCCTGGGGCAAATGGGTCAAGAAATGCTGCTGGTGGGGGCGCGGCTATCGTCCCAGAAGCTGCAGGATCTGGAATTCAAGCACCTGTATCCGCAGTTGGATGGAGCGTTGGCAGCGATGGTGGGGCAGGCGTAGCGGGTGGGACAGGCGCTTGGGGTTCACCATGCCCATGCGGCGCCGGGCATCCATGAAAAATCAATACATTGAACTACGCGACCGCCGATGCGGCCGTGCGCGGGGGTCGCAAGGGGTACGGGGCGTCGAGTGCGCGGCGCGCCCCCTTGGCATTTTCGGCCCAAGTTCAACGACCTCACTATCTACGCCTGTGTTTCTGCTGTGTTTCTGCAGCCCCACCGTACCACGGCGGATCGGCAGGGCCATGCCTACAGGCGCACCCCGGTTCGGGCCCGAAGAACTGCGGCCGTTTTCTAGGAGCGTGTCGGGATAATCCCGGCACAACCCTAGCGCCGCGTCTTGCGCGGAGGCAACTGGCTGAAATCGCACGAATTCACTTCGGGCGATTTTCGGCCAGTTGGACAAACGAAGAAGGCTAGGAGACTGGCGGAACCCAATAAGATCATAATGTATAACTAAATGGACACATAGTGTCGCCCATTTTGCCGACAGGCTCCTAGCCGATTCAAACGGATTCCGTGTGACCCCATCCATCGGAACCAACGCTACTTGCAGACCCCAGCGCCGCAGAGCTGGCCAACGTTTCCGCATGGCTGGCCGTTCATCGCTGCCGCGTCAAAGCTGCAGGCCTGGGTCTGGGAGTCGCACAAGTCCGCCGTGCACGAATTGCCGTCGCTGCACTTGGGCATCCCCGAGCAACTGCCGGCCGCGCAGTAGTCGCCGACGGTGCAGGGATTGTTGTCGTCGCACGCCTGGGGCTTGACGACGCAGCCGCCGGGTATGCCGCCGCCCGGTTCGTCGCAGTAGCCGCTGCACACGCCGTCCGTGCAACTGCCCCACCAGCCGCCCGTTGCCCCACTGTCAAAGCCGTAGACCGACTCGCAGTTGCCGTTGTTGCAGGCTTCGCCCCAATAGCAGCCGGTCATGCCCTTCTTGTCGGGGCCGCAGTGGATGGGCGACGGGCCAAGACCGCCAAAGGTCTGCAAGTCCTTGCCGTGGTGCTCGCACACACCAGCGTTGCACGGGTCGGCGCTGCACGGATTGCCGCTGGCACAATCCGCGTCGGTCGCACAAGAAACGCCCGCCGCGCTGACCCAGACCTGGCTGACCGTCCACTTGTTCTGATGGAGCAGGCGGACCCGCGCCGTGGCCCCGGAGAGCGACGCGAGCGACAGCACCGTGGCAAAATCCGTGCCGTAGCCCATGAGCGTTTTCGTCACCTTGACGTCGATGGCGACCGTCGCAAAGTGGTCCGTAGACACCTGCACGTGGCAGTCGCCAACGTACCACAGCGGGACTTCGGAGCACACGCCAAAGACGGTCAAGGTGGGTGAAGCCGAGCTGGGGACGACGAAATCCTGTGAGTCCAAGCTAAGCATCGGGCTCCCTGGATTGGTCGTGCACGGTCCAGCGCCAGAAGGATCGGGAAAGCACAGCGCGGCGCCCGCGCCCACGTCCAAGGGCGCTGCGGCGTCGGCCACTGGAGCATCGACGAAGGCGGTGTCGGGGGCAACACTGTCGATCTTGGCCCCGTCGCTAGCGACACCATCAGCCGGCGCGGTGTCGGCCTCTGGCGCGTCGCCGTTGGCCGCGTCCAAAAGGGGGCCGCCACCGTCCGTGCTGTCCGCCTCGGGCGCGACCACTTCGACCTCTGCCGCATCCATGGCCGCAGTATCCAGGACTGCTGCGTCGGCCGCGTCGATCGGCACAGTTTCGCCGGGCAGCACGTCGAGCGCCGCCGTGTCTGCACCGGCCGGGACCGCGTCGACCGGGGGATTTGGGTCCGCGCCCGAGTCGGCCCCCGCATCAACCGGTGCCAGTCCAGCCGTGTCGGCAGGCTGATTGCCGACGGCGGGCGGCGGTTCTTGGCCTGTCTGACATCCGCACAGTACCGCCACCAGTACCGCCACCAGCACCGCCACCGCCCATTGCGGCCAAATCCGGTCCGTGCCGCGGCAAGGAGGGGGCGCCGACCGCCCCTCAAGAGACAGGTTCAATCCAGGGCCTTTCCGACCGTCCCAGCCGCGGAAGTCGGCGCGACGGGCCGCTGTTGGCGCTCGCTGGCGCCCCACCTGGGACCAGAGACGCGGCCGAGAGAGGCAATCACGGTACGAATGAGCAGTAATACGGTTTCCGTCCAAATCGGCTCGAAAACTTCGGCAATTCTTCGGGCCCGAACCGGGGTCCCCGCCTGATTCTCGCCGGTTGCAGACCGGGTCAGAGGAACCGTACAGGCGTGAATCAGACGGGGTTCGTATCAG
>JBBISH010000129.1:0-16897 GCA_037441385.1 Myxococcales bacterium | reverse complement strand
CGCCGTCGATGATTTCCCAGCGCTGGCCGTCGTCCCAGGCCAGGTAATCGGTGTAGGTGTAGGGAGCATGTACGGGTTTGGGGGCGGGCATGGGCACCTGGGGCGTGGCCGCACTTGGGCCATCGGCAGTTTGCCAGGGCGGCGCGGGCCCGTGCAAGCGAAATGGCCAAGTGGCAATGGGAGCCCGCCCTGATCTACCCTACCCCATGCGCCCAAGCGACCTTGCCGCCAACCTCACCTTCTGGATCGCCAGCCCCGCCCTGGTCTGGCACCTGGCCCGCCACCACGGCTGGTCGTGGCTGGCCGCCATCCCCAGCGGCTTCATGGCCGGCGCGTTGGTGGCGCTGCTGGTGGCGGCCGTGCTCGGCGCGGTCTTGAATAACCGATGCGACAAGTAGACCGGCGCGCACGGCGCGCAGAACCCCAGAACTCACTTCGGCAATCCCACCGAGCCCAACTCAATGCGTCGCCCAGGCAACTTGCACCCCCCCGCGGTGGCTTGTATCGTGCGCCCGCCGCGCCAATCCCCGGCGCGCCAGAAGCAACCCCATGCACGCCTGGCACGACATCTACATCGACGAAACCGTCATCGAAACCGCCTTCCCCGTGGTCATCGAAGTCCCCAAAGGCAGCTCGAACAAGTACGAGATCGACAAGGAGACCGGCTTCTTGCGCTTGGATCGCCTGCTGCACAGCGCGGTCTACTACCCCTCCAACTACGGCTTCATCCCGCGCACCTACTGCGACGACGGCGACGCCCTGGACGTGCTGGTCCTCAGCCAAGAGCCCGTGTACCCCATGACCATCGTGATGGCGCGCGCCATCGGCGTCATGCGGATGCGCGACGACAAGGGCATCGACGACAAGATCATCGCCGTCAGCGTCCACGACCCAGCCTTCGTCGACTATACCGATCACGACCAGCTGCCCGGCCACACCTTGCGGCAAATCAAGCGGTTCTTCGAGGACTACAAGGTCCTGGAAAACAAGCAAGTCGTCGTGGAAAACTTCTTGGGCCCGGCCGACGCGCTGAACATCCTGCGCGAGTCGCTGGACATGTACCGTCAGCTGCGCCGCGGCGAAATCTACAAGAAGTAGAAGGGCCTACTTTGCGCCGCGGCAGCGAGTTCCCGGCTGCTGCACCCGCTCGCGGGCCTTGGCAAAATCCCCAAAGATCAGCTCTTCGCGTGCGTCGTGGCAGCCCAGGCAGCGCCCAACCTCGACTATCGCCTGCAGTTCCTTGGCATGGAGCGACCGCGCCCCCGGCTGCGAGCTCTGACCCGGCTGCGCGTCGGCCAACCCCGTCCAACCATCGGCAGCGCGCTCCGGGGCCCCTGGCTGCGGAACCAGCGGCGCAAATTGGGGCGGTTGCCGGTCCACGTCCAGCTGACCTTGGCCCAGGCCCATCGCGCGCGGCTGGCGGTGGCAGTCGCTGCAGGTCCGCGCGGCCTTGCGGGTGGCGTGCGGGTCCAGCGTCGAGAACAAGTGCAGTGCCCGCGTCGCGCCGTCCGCCCCCTGCAGCTGGGCCAGCATCCCGGGAATCGCCGGCAGAATGCGGCCATCGGGCGCCACGCCCAGTGCCGGCGGTTGCAGCCCCTGCGAAGGGCCGTGCTCCACGAACTGCCCAGCCGTGACTTCGCCGGCGGCAAAATCCCACTGTTGGCCTGCGGGGTTCTGGCTGGTGTGGCAAGTGGGACAGGTCGGCGCCACCGCGCTGTGGCAGGCCTGACAGCTCAAACGCTCGTGGCCGGGCCGGCGATGGTCCGCGTTCAGCGGTGTCGGCTTGATCGTCCAGGGCGCGCCGCCGGCTTTACGGAGCAGCTGAGCGGGGTTACCAGGCCCAGCCGGCACCACGTTCCACAGCAGTCCACCCTTCTTGCCCAGACGCGCGGGCTCGCCGGGTTGGCGTGGATGCGCGCGCAGAGCCGCCAGATGGCGAAGCGGTTCGGGGAGCACCGCCGGCCACTGGCCCTGCTCGGCCCGCGGCACCGGGCCGTGGCACGACTCGCAGCGGACCTCTACCGCCTGAAACTCCCTCAATTCTCCGACATTGCGCCCCATCAGGTCGCTGTAGCCGTGGCAATCGATGCAGGCCATCCCCGCAGCTAGGTGCACGTCGGCCTCGGCCTGGCAGACGGTGCGCCCGTCGGGCAGCGACACTGGCTCCGGGCACTTGGCCCACTCCGCCGGCTCGTAAAGGCCTTGATACGTCAAACTGATCCGGCTGCTGCGGCTGTGGCAGCCCAGGCAGCGGCGGTCGTCGGGCCGGCTGTCCAGGCTGGGGTGCCCCGGTTGCACCTTTTCGGTGCGCACCGGTGTGTGGCAGGCCGCGCAACCCACGCCCTGTCCCTGCAAGGCGTCGTCGCGGTTGGCCCGCGGCGCCCTCAGGTGGCAGCCCGCGCAGAGCTTGGCCAGGTGGCGATCTGCGTCACTTTGTCCATGCGCTGCAAGCACTTCACGGATGGTGGTCGTGCCCGTTGGCTGCTCGGCCAGGCCCCAGGCCCAGCGATCCACAGCGACCAGGCCGCGTGCCGTGGCCATCAGCGAGTCTGCAACCCGCGCGTGTTCGCCGGGATGGCAGCCGGACTTGCCGCAAGTCTGCCCGGCCACAGCCAAATCGCCGGCGTCGCGAGTCATGCCGCGGTGCGCCGCGACCTTCTCGGTGGCATTGCGGTCGCCCAGATGGCAAGTGGCGCAGCCCATGGCCAGGGCGTCGTGGACACCCCCAGGGTTTTCGCGCAGATGGCAAGGCAGGCATTGGTCAGGGGGCGGCGGGACCGACGGTCGCCGGCTGCCCCACCACGCGGCGCCAAGCAAGGCGAGCGTGCCACAGGCTACAGCAACGGCGGGAAGGAGTCGGCGCACCCCGCGAGCCTACCAGAGCGGCTGCCCGAGCGGCAGGGGGAAGCTATGTGGCAAGTGGCAATACCTGACACCCTTAGCAGCCACCACCCTTCTTGGCCGGGGCACCGGACGGGGCAACCGGCGCGACCACCGGGGCCGGCGCCGCCACTGGCGCCGCTGCACCCGTCAAGCGGGCGTGCAGGGCTCCACGCAAGCGGTATTCGGCGAGCCGTGCCGGCGTCATCGTCTGGGTCGCTTCGGCCGGCAAGTCCGCCAGCAGCTCGGCAGCAAACGCCGGGTAGCCACCCTGCAGGCTGGCGACCTCTCCGGGGAACTCCGCAAGCGCGGCCGGCACTTCCTTGACGGTGTCGGCACCGACCAGCACCAGGCGCTTGTAGCTTGGCGCCGCCGCGGCCGCACCCTTGGGCAGGTCTGCCAAGCACACCGCCCGCGGCAAGGTCTTCTCTTTGCACAGCTTGGCGTCGCGCACGTCGACCAGCCACACCGCCTCGGGCGTGCGCAGCGCCGCATCGACCACCGGCAGCACCTTGATCGCGCTCGGCGTGCGCACCACCGCCGATTGCACCGGCTGCGGGATCGCCATCGTCGCCACCGCCGCCAGCGCCAGCACCGCCAGCGCGACAAAGCTGCGGTTGCGCGGCCGCGCCACGGTATCAGGGGCGTCTTGGTGAGCGCGCTTGGCAAAGTAGCGTTCCAGCGCCTCGGCGCCAAAGAAGCAGCCGACCGCCATCGCCACCACCGCCGCCGCCACTACCCCGTAGGGCAGGCCCAGCAGCGTGTCCAGACGCAGCACGCCCGCCTTGCCGGCCACGTACAGGTCCGCAAAGGCCGGATACGCAAAGCCAAACACCAGCGAGCCGACCATCACGCCCAGGTAGGTAAGCATGCCGCCCACGTCGCCCGAGGCCGCCGCCACGCACGCGGTACCCGGGCAGTAGCCGGCCACGATGAAGCCCACGCCCAGCAGCAGGCCGCCGGCGAGCTGCGGCCACCAGTAGGTCTCGGGGAAGGTGAGCTGGCCCAAATCCAGCATGCCCAGCCCCGCCAGCACGGCCAGTCCCGCCGCCGCCGTGGCGATGGCCGAGAACATGACCTTGAACACACGCATGTTGGTGCCGTAGAACTGCGCGGCCAGCATCGGCGCACGGCCAAAGCCCGAACGCTCGAGCACAAAGCCAAAGGCGATGCCCGTCAGCGTCCCCACCACCATGCCGGTGGCGCGACCAAAGAGTTCATTGGGATAAAGAGGCAGCATCATTTCCAGTACCTCCGCAGCAGGGGCGCGACCGCGTAGCCGCCGCCAAACACCGCGAACATGAACACCCACGACCCTGCCGCCAGCGCCGCACCGCCGGTCAGCGCCTGACCCGACGTGCAACCTCGCGCCAGCCGGGCCGCCACGCCCATCACCAGGCCGCCCAAGATCGCCATCGCCAGCCGCGACGCCACCGTTGCCCGCGGCCCGCGCAGCAGCACCAACTTCATGCGTCCGGCGGAATACGCCGCCAGCGCGCCGCCCAGGAATACGCCCAGCACTTCCCAGACCAGCCAATCGTCCAAAATGTGCTGTCCGGGTGCGACCATCGGGCCCATGTAGGCGTTCTGTTCGATGGCGTGCGGGGCGACGATGTGGGCCGCGCCAATCGCCACCCGGTTGGCCGCGCCCGAGCCGCCCAGGCCGTTGCCCATCACTACAAAGCTGCCCAGCAGCACCAGGCCCAGCACGATGCCGGCCAAGTACGGATTCCAGAACGGCGCTTCGTTCGTTGTCTTGTTCTCCATCTCACCCTCCAACTCGTTCAACTACGGCAGCATCCGGAAGCCGCTGTCTTGGCCCGCCGCCAGCAGCACCGCCCGCAGCGCCAAACCGCCCAGCAGCACCAGCGTGGGCGTGACGGCCACCAGCGGCAGATGCTTCTTGATTTCAATCCCTTCCAGCAGCAGCGGCACCGCGATGCCCATCACCACCACCAGCGACCAGAAGCTGGCCGTCCAGGCCCCGCCCAGCAGCGCGTCGGCCGCCAGCTGCCCGGCCGCGCCGGCATTGGCAAACCCCAGGAGCATCGCGGCGATCAGCACCGCCTCCACCACCAGCGCCAGCATGTCCCAGCGCACCAGGCGGTGGCGGTCCACCTCGTCCAGCTTGAACAGCAACAGAAACGCCGCGCCCGACGACAGCCCCGAAGTCAGGAACAGGGGCCCCAACACCGCGGTATTCCACTGAATCCGCGCCGTCAGCGTGCCCAGCAGCAGGCCGGTGTAGATGCCCAGGCCCACGCCGCCCGCCAGGGTTGCCCCCAGCAGCGCCTGTCGCTTGCGCTCGGCCCAAGCCAGCACCTTGGCCAAGGGCAGCTTCTTCAACAGCCACGCCCGCGCGTCAGGCCCCAGCGCCAGCAGCCCGCTGAGCGCCGCCACCGGGTAGATCAGCACCAGGATCCACGCGCCCCACGACATCGGCGACGTGGGCCGAAACGCGGTGTAGAAGCGGAACACGTGCAGCTTGTAGGCCAGGTCCAAGAACAGCGCGCCCATGCCCAGGCTCAGGAGCACCAGGGCCAGCAGGGGCGCAAACTGCAGGATCCGGCTGGGGGTCTGCTCGCGCGGCTTCCACAGCAGCAGCGACGACAGGATCAGCAGGCCGGCCACCAGGCCGCCCAAGAACAAGTACACGGCAATCTCCCACCCCCAGATGTGCAGCGCCGGGTCGATCTCAGCGTTGATGCGGGTGGTGGTGTGTTCGAGCAGGGTCGGAAGCATCGCAACCTCTCATTACGTCAGGAAATACAGGTTGGGCTCGCAGCCCGTCTCGGGGTGCAGCACCTTGTGGCGGCGGCTAGCCAAGAGCTGCGCCACTTCGCTCTGCGGGTCGTTGGCGTCGCCAAAGTGCAGCGTCTTGGTCGGGCAGATCGCCACACACGCGGTGGTCTTGCCGTCGGCGACGCGGTGCGCGCAGAAGGTGCACTTGTCCACGTAGCCGTCGGGGTGCACGTAGCGGGCGTCGTAGGGGCAGCTGGCGATGCAGGCCTTGCAGCCGGTGCACAGGTCGTGGTCCACCAGCACGATGCCGCCGTCGACCTTGTGGCTGGCGCCGGTCGGGCAGGCGTCCACGCACGGCGCGTTGCTGCAGTGGTTGCAGCGCTCCGAGCGGATCTCGGCGCGCAGGTTGGGGAAGAGCCCCCAGATGTCCTCGACGATCCAGTCGCGGCAGTAGCCGTCGGGGGTGTTGTTCTCGGCCTTGCACGCCAGCACGCAGGCTTTGCAGCCCACGCACAAGCGGGTGTCGACCACCATCACATAGCGTTTCTCGCGGTTCACGTTGCCCCCCTACACGCGTTCGACGGCGACGAAATTGACGCTCATGCCCGTGCCGCCAAACAGCGGGTCCACCTTGGTGCGGGTCACCAGCGCTGCGTCGTCGGCGCCGCGCCCCTTGGCGAAGTTGAGCCCCGCCGCGCTGTGGCCGTAGCCGTGGACCATGAACACGCAGTCGTGGCGGATGCGCTGGGTCGCCTTGAGGCGCAGCGCCGTGGACTTGACGCCGTCCTGATTCACCACCCGCACTTGCGCGCCGTTCTCCAGCCCCAGCTCGCGTGCCACCTGCGCGTTCAGCCACAGCTCGTTCTCGCTGTAGATCTCGGACAAGAAACGGTTGTTGGTGGTTCGCCCAAAGGTGTGGGTCGGCGTGCGGCCCATCAGCAGGCGGAACTGGCCCGGCCCTGGCTCTTCGGGCGGCGTGTACTTGGGCAGCGGATCCAGGCCGGCGTCGGCCAACTGCTGACTGAACAGCTCGATCTTCTTGCTGGGCGTGGCAAACACCGCCGGGGCGCCGTCTTCGATGAACACCGGCTTGCGCGCACCCAGCGCCACGCCCTTTTTCAGCACCGACTCTACGTCGAATTTCCCTGCGGTCAACCGGGCTTTGACCATCTCGGCCGCGTCGTTCCACGGGAAGAAGGCCGCCAGGCCCATGCGGTTGGCCAGCTCTTTGGCAATCCACCAGCCCGGCTTGCTGTCGTACAGGGGCTTCACCGCCGCCTGGCGCACCGCGATGTACTGCTCCTTGTACGGCGTCACCACCACGTCGTCCCAGCGCTCCAGGTAGGTCGCCTCGGGCAGAACCACGTCGGCGTAGCCCACGATCTCGGCCGGCAGCACGTCGATGGCCACGAGCAGGTCCAAATGCTGGATGGCCTCGATGGTTTTCTTGGGCTCCGGCAGCGCCTGCATCAGGTTGGTGCCGTAGACCAGCCACGCCTTGATGTCGTACTCGGCCGTGCCCGGGATGCTCGCATCGCGCAGACCGTGGGCCAGCGACTCGTCGGCAAACGGAAACGCCTTGCCTTTGGGCCGATCCGGCGCCGGCTTGAACTTGTGGCCGTAGTCGGGGATGCCCGGATACTTCGGCACGCCCAGCTTGGTGGGGTAGTAGATGCCGCCGCGCCGGCCATAGCTGCCCAGCAGCGCATTGACGATCGCCATCGCCCGCGCCCGCTGCGCGTCGTCGCCGTACCAGGCGGTGTGGCGGCCCGGGTGCAGCAGCGCCGCCGGCCGCGCGCCCGCCAGAACCCGAATCGAGTCGACAATCTGCGCCGCCTCCAGGCCCGTCTCCAGCGACGCCCACTCCGGCGTCTTGTCGGCCACGTGCGCCTTCAGCTGCTCCAGGCCCACGGCGTACTTCTCGACGTAGTCGCGGTCGTACAAGCCCTCATTCAGCATCACGTGGATCCACGCCAGCAACAGCGCCAGGTCCGTGCCCGGCCTGATCGGCAGCCAGTGCCGCGCCTTGCCCGCCGCCGTCGAGAAGCGCGGATCCACCACGATCAACTGCGCGCCGCGCTCGATGGCCTTGGCAAACTCCTGCACCTGGGTGTTGTGCATGTTTTCGCCCAGGTGCGAGCCGATGAGCGCGATCGCCCGCGAATTCTCCAGGTCGATGACCTCGGGCGAACCCAGCGCCGAGCCAAAGGTCAGCTGGAAGCCCACCTCGCGGGCGCCGCGGCACTGCGCATACGACGGCGCGCCCACGTTGTCGGAACCGTAGGCATTCAGCAGGTGCTTGAAGAACGAGCCGCCAAAGCCGTGGGCAAACATCGCCACCGACTCAGGGCCGTGCTTGGCCGCAATGTCCTTCAGCTTGGCCGCGACAAAATCGAGGGCCTCGCCCCACTCCACTTCCTTGAACTTCTGCTGACCGCGCTCGCCCACGCGGATCATCGGCTTCTTCAGGCGGTCGGGGTCGTACAGCAGCCCGGTGCCGCCGGTGCCGCGCGGACACAGCGCCCCGCGCGACAGCGGGTGGTCGGGGTTGCCCACAATCTTGGTGACTTTGCCGTCTTTGACGTGCGCCAGCACGCCACACTTCCAAAAGCACAGTTCGCAGAAGGTCGCCACGGTGTGGTCGCCGTCGGTGCCCGGGTCCACCGCGGCTTGGCTGGCCTTGGGCAGCACCACCGAGCTGGCCGCCGCCACGCCCAGGGCCGTCATCCCGGTTATCTTGATGAATTCGCGTCGTTGCATCGCCATCGCCTTGCTCCACTGGTGCCGCACCGGCTTGCGGTGGGGCTCGTCCAATGGGAGCCGATGGTTCTGCGCTGGGGTTCGCCGCCAAGACGCACTGGTGACAATCGCCACCGCAGGTCAATTCGCGCCAGTTACTTCAGCAGCTCGTTCTCGATGAGGTCGCGATGGTACAGCGAGCCGCGAAAGCCGATGACCCGCTCCACTTCGGCGCCGCGGCGAAAGTACACCACCGTCGGCGTCGACCGAATGCCCAGCTGGTTGCACACCTTGGCCGCCGTCTCCACGTTGGCCTCGCAGATCTTGACCTTGCCGTCGTACTCTTTCGCCAGGTTCAGGATCACGCTCTCCAGCTGCCGACACGGCGCACAGGTCGCGCTCCAGAAATCCACCAGCACCGGCACGTCGCTGCGCAGCACTTCTTGTTGAAAGTTGCTGTCGTCCAGCCGCACCGGCATCGGCGCCGGCGTGCCCCCCAGCAGCTTGCTCAACCACCCCATCGCGCCTTCCTTGGCGGCATGGTGCCGCATGTTCTGGCCCATCCTGTCGTCTTGGCCGTGCTCTCTGGGAGCCAGACGAATCGCACTGGATTCGCTGCCACCCGGCCGAGTATGCTGCGCTCCGGTGCGCGGGCCAATCGCGCGCCTTCGCGAGGGCCCGATGCGCATGGTTTGGCTGGCAGTCCTTCTTTTGGTGGCGTGTGGCGATCCACCGCTCGACAGCAAGTCGCAGCAAAAGGCCGACGCCGGCTATACCGACGGCGCAGGCGGCCTGGACGGCGGCGGCGACGGCGCGACCACGGCCGACGGATCGCCAGACGGAGCCGAGTCGGCCGATGCCGAAGCACCGCAAGACCTTGCTGCCGCCGACATCGAACCCGCCGACGTCGCGGCGCAAGACAGCGCGCCCCAGGACACGGTCGCCCAAGATACTGCCGCACCGGATACATCGGCGCCAGACACGGCTGCATCAGACGCAAGCATCGGTGACGCGGGTGGGGCCGACAGCGCTGCAGCAGACGCAGCCGCCAGCGACTCCGGCGCAGGTGACGCAACTGCAGATGCGGGCAACGATACTGGCCCGCCGCCGCCGTCCACGGTCACGGGCGGTCACTGCGACGCCCCGTTTGCCCTGCCCGCCAAGCAAGATTGGAAGCACAGCATCGCTTCGCCGCTGGTCACCATCCAGGGCGGCCCGAACCACCGGATTCGCGACCTGATCCTGCCCCTGGGCGGTACCGGCAAGCTGCGCGGCCACTTCACCTACGGCACCCTGGACAGCGATCTGGGCGACGAGACCGTGGAATTGTGGGTCCAGACCTGCCCCGGTTGGGTCAAGTGGGGCGCCCTGTCCACCGACAGCAATGGCATCGTCTACTTCGACGTGCCCGCCTCGCTGCCGGCGGGCGACTACCGCGTCAAGATGGTGCTTTTGGGCGACCAGACCGTGGCCGATGGCGTGATCGCCGCGTGGCCCGCCGGCATGCAAGCCATCGTCACCGACATCGACGGCACGCTGACCACCAGCGACTGGGAGCTGTTCCAAGACGTCATCTTCGGCGCCTCGGCCGCCATGTACCCCGACGCCAACACCGCCATGCAACAATTCGGCAAGAAGGACTACCGCATCGTCTACATCACGGGCCGGCCGCAGATCGTCAACCGCTACTCGCGCACGTGGTTGGCCGAGCACGATTTTCCGCTGGGGCCGCTGTTCCTGACCGAAGATGTGGCGCAGACCATGCCCACGGTCCAAGGCGTGCAGAAGTTCAAGGGCGACTTGTTGAACGAGCTAGAGACGACGGTGAAGGTCAAGTGGAACGCCGGCTTTGGCAACGCCACCACCGACATCGGCGCCTACTACGCCGCGGGCCTGCCCAAAGACAAGGTGTTCATCATCGGCCCCAACGGCGGCGCCGACGGTTCCACACCGATTATCAGCTATACCGCGATGCTGCCTCAGCTCTACTCGTGGCCGGCGGCGACACAGCCGTAGTGGCTAGAACGACCGGCCGATGATGGTCTTGACCAGCCAGTCCTCGCCCAGGGCCTGCGTCAGCGATTTGCCCACCGCCACGTTGACTTCCCAAGCCGACAGCGCCGAGCCCTCGGGCACCGCCAGGTCCAGCACGCCCATCAGCAAGTGTTCTTGCTGCGCGATCGGCAGCAAAGTCGAGCCAATCGGCCCAATGCCCGCGTAGTACTCCACGCCCACCGCCACGCCGTGCTGGGTGTCCACGCTGACCTTGCCGGCCGGCTCAAGGTCCGGTTTGAAGGCGTCCTTGCCCGACAAGGCGTAGCCGAAAATCGGGTTGAACGCCAACAACAACCACTGATTGCGCCAGCCCACGTACGGCCGGAACTCGTTGGCCCAGCCTTCTTGCTCCACGGCCTTGGGCACAGCGCCGATCTCGATGTTCAGCCCAAGAAATACCGGAAGATTCCAGCGCTTTTGCGGCGCACGCAGCTTGACCCGCACCTTGGCGCCGGCCCAGCGCGCCTGGGCGTCAGGCCCCACGGCCATCTGCAGGTAGGCCCCCAGCTCCACGTTTTCGCTCAGACCGTAGGCCGGCTCCAGCGTAAAGCGCGCCACGCCGCGGGGCGCCAATTCCCCCGGGTACTCGGGCGTCTTGCGGCCGCCGATGGCGTAGTTGCTGTGCAGCTCAAAGGCGAATTGGCCGGGGTCGTTCAGGTCATCTTCGTAGACCTGCACCTCGTGGCGGTCGATGGCCCAGGCGGCCTGCGGCAGCCCCACACCGATGGCGGCCAGCGCAACTTTCGTCAACAGAGACAGGGGCTTCATCACAACTCGCCGAGCACCCGGAGCGGGCGACGGCCAAGATGATAATGATTTTCATTTTCAGATGCAACGGCGATTGTCACGCCGCCGCAACACCACCGCCGTCCAAACGCCCGCCAACGCAGCAAAAAGGGTCCCGGCCGAGCCGGTGGGCGCGCTCGAGCAGCCCTCGTCCCGGGCGCCCGAGTGGTTGTTGCTGGGGGCCGCCGTCCCGCTCGCGTCGGCCCCCAGCGCCTTGGCTGACCAGCCTTCCAGGTGCTCCAGCTTGAGCCATTGGCCATCGGGCGCCTGCACTTCCACGTTGCTCACCTCGACCCAGCGCGGGCTTTCGGCGTCGGTGGGCGTGGTCGCGTCGGCCAGACCCACCAAGTCGCCGTTGGTCACCACCTGCAGAGTGACTTCAGTCGCCGGCCCCGGCAGGTCCAGGTCGCGCTCGTAGGGGCCCACGGCGTGGACGGTGTGGACCAGCTTGCCGCCAAAGCGGATTTCGGCCTCTGCCTCGATGGGCCGCAGGTCTTGGGCGTAGTGCATCCGCACCCCCTTGGCCTCGAACGGCAGCGGTGCCCGCACCGCCAGTTGCCCCGCCAGGACCAGCGCTCCCGCGTCGATGCGTGCGCCGCCGCCCGGCAACCGCCGATCGCGCCAGCCCTGCACGTCAAAGCTGGGCACTGTCCACCAGCCGCGCGATCGCCACTCCAGTCCGTACAGCCGCACCATCCCGTCTTGGCCGTGCCAGCGGTCCTGCAGCGCCTGGATGGTCCAGACCAGCGTGCCGTCGGTGGCCGGCCGCGGCAAGTTGACCTCCAAGATCGGCGGCACTGGGCTGCCCCCGGCCAGCTGCCACACCGCAACGCCAGCCGCCTCCAGGCGAACTTCCAAGCCCGGCTCGGCCAGGTTGCCCGCCAGGCGCGCCTTGAACGCGTCGATCTGGTCGTGGGTGACATGCGCGGTCGCCCGCAGTTGACCGGTCGTCCACCACGCCGCGTCGCGGTGCAGCAGTGCCAAGTCCAGACCAGGCAGCGTGGCGGTGGGCGAAGCGTCGGCGTACAGGCCATAGCTCCCCACTTGGGTGATGGTCCAAGGTCCTTGCTTGCGCTCTACATTCTGCCGAACGCGCACGTGGCTCAGCCGCACCTGTACATCTGAGCCAGCGGCGGTTGGCACCGGCACGGCCACCTGCACGGCCAGCTCTTGACCCCACAACCCCTTGAAATCGTAAAGACCACGTTCCACGACGGCCATCTCGTAGGTGCCCGTGCGCAGGTGCACCGTGCCGCCCTGCGGCAGCTTCAGCTCGTTTACGTCCCAAGTCAGCTGGTCATAGGGCTGCCCCACGCCCAGGGTCGCGCGCAGACCGCCAGCAACCTCGGAATCTGCAGTAAATTCCAAGCCATCGGGCGGGATAGCCGCGCCCCGCCAACCGCGCTCGTGGCTGGTCGCCACCCACCACCACGGCCCTTGCCGCACCCACACGGGTCCCAGCTGCGACTCGGTGGCAACCCCGACGGGCACTTCTTGCAGGGTCAACGTGTCCAGGCACAGCGTGTTCCCCGGCCCAAACTCCACGCGCGTCTGACCTTGCCCGGTCCAGTTGCCAAGGTGCGCCCCGTCCAGGCGCATCGCCGCGGCAAAGGGCATGGCGCCAAAACTCCAGCTCAGTTCGGCAAAACCTTCTACAAAACCGCCCGGCAGGGGCGTCAGGCACGAGCTCAACACGCCAGCCAGCGGCAGCTTGAAACCGGCCTGATGCTCGTGGCGCACCACCCAGCCATCGGCGTCGGGCACCTGCACGCCGCAGCCCGCGTGGTCCTGCTGCTCGGTCTGCCAGGCGTCGCTGGGCAACGGGCCGTTGTTGCAGATGAATTCCGAGGGCCCCAGCGTCGCCAGCTGCGGGTGCGCATCGTCGGCCGCCTGAACGCTGACCGAGTGAACCGTGTTGTCTTTCAGTGACTTGGGCGTGACCCACCAGAAGCCGTAGCCGTCGTGGCTGGGGTGCGGCAGGTCGGCCTTGCCCGAAGCCAGCGACTTGCCCGCGTCCATCAGCGTAACGGGCACCGGCGCGGCGGTGTCGGGGTCTTTGGCCCACCCCGAAATCTGCGTACAAGTGGCCTTTTCCAGCGCGCCTTGCGGCAAGCACACGCAGTCCTTGCTGCAGGTGCTGCAGTTCTCGCCAAAATCGC
Source organism: Myxococcales bacterium (assembly GCA_037441385.1). Taxonomy (GTDB): domain Bacteria; phylum Myxococcota_A; class UBA9042; order UBA9042; family UBA9042; genus SXRM01. The sequence goes on along the minus strand of JBBISH010000129.1, from coordinate 3,536 downwards.
AGGCGCCGTTGCCGCAGCAGCCGCCGCAGTCCTTGGGGCAGCTCGAACAGTTCTCGCCGTTGTCGCAGGCGCCGTTGCCGCAGCACCCTCCGCAGTCCTGGGGGCAGGTCGCGCAGTTCTCGCCGCCTTCGCACTGGCCGTTGGGGCACACGGGTCCAGGCGGCGGCAGGCCTTTTTTGACCACAAAGCCCGAGTTGAAGTAGCTCTTGTCGTAGTTCCAGATGCGCTTGCCGTAGGGGCACGAACCGCAGCAATTCATCTCGCTAACGGTGATCTTGTTGCCGTTGACCGACTCGACCCAGGCGACATGGCCATAGCCGCCCTTGGTGCTGGTGGCGATCGAGCCGGGCACCGGGTTGGCGAGGACTTGGTAGTTACCGTTTTTGCTGGCGTAACTGGCCCAGGTATTGGCGTTGCCCCAGCCGGGCAGCCCTACGCCCCAGTGGCAGCACGCGGCTTCCCAGGCCCACCACGTGCAATTGCTGCCGTTGTCGCAGCATGGATACGGGTTGTTCGAGCCGCACTGGCAGTCGTCTTTGACGTTGCCGCACTGGTACACAGCCCAGGCCGGCGCAGCGGCCAACAGCCACGCCGCGGCGCACAACGCCAAGGCGATCCGCCGGCGCGCGCTCATGGCTGCCTCGCCTTGCCGGCGGGCGGTTGCAGGTCGTCGGCCATGGCCGCACAAGCTACGGCGACGGCATTCCCCGCGCCGACTTGGCAAACCAAGTGCGCCATCTGATTGCCCAATCTCACCAGGACATGCCGTTGCGCAAAGCGCTGCGAAGTTTTGTCCAGGTCAACCTGCCACGCCGGGAGTCGCTGGCGCGTCGCCGCCACCGCGCTGCCGCGGCCCCCGGCCAGCCACGGTGCAGCGTCGTTTTCGGCCCATTGGCGCGGGGTTCGGGCATCTGCCGCAGCGTACAAGTCCAGCCGCACGACCTCGGCGCCGTCTTGGGCCACCACCAAGCTCGCGGCCAGTTGGCCACTGGCGACCGGCCCGGCCAACGGCCGCCAATATCCAAACATTCCAGATGGTATTGCGACCGACCAGCCCTGGGGCGCGGCGAACCGGCCCGTGACGCCGCCCGCTGGTGCCCCCGCCGCCCAAGCTGCCGCGCCACCGGAACCGGCGAGCGCGCACTGCAAACCGCCCAGGGCCAAGAGAACCCTGAAAAATCGCCGTCGGTCCGTCGCACGCATGGCTGACCTCCCACTTCAGCATACCACCGCTCGCCCGAGTGGCAATGCTGGTCCCAAGACCGGCCGCGGCTCGGAGTAGCTGTGTCCTTTTGCGTAATTAGCGTCACCTCCGCTGGGCTTCTTGAGGCTTGGGCCGGCAGGCGGCATAGTGTAGGGGCGCCGCACGCTGGCGCAGAACGAAAAAGGGCGCCGATGACCGCGCGATGCTGCAGGCTGGTGTGGGTGGTCATAGCCATGGCGGGCCTGGCCGCCTGTTCCGACGCCGCGGTGAGCCCCTCGCTGAGTTTCGGCAGTGCGGGCGGCGATGACGCGGGCGGCGACGCTGTCCTGGGGTCCGATTCGGCGACCGACCCCGGCGATGGCAGCGCCGCGACGCTCGACGCAACTGCAGGCGACGACACCGCCGCGCCGGCCGACGCACTTCCGGCCGACGCACTTCCGGCCGACAGCCAGACCGCCGACACCACCGCGCCCGAGACCGCATCCACAGACACGACTGTCGCAGATTCCTCTGCCATCGACGCGACTTCTGCGGACTCCGCCGGGCCCGACGCAACTGTTGCCATCGACAGCGGCCCGCCCGACGTGGCCGCCGACGCCGCACCGGATGGGGCCTCACCCGCGGACGCACAACTGGTGGATACCGCACCGGTCGACACGACCCAGCCCGACGTCGCCCCGCCAGCCGATGTGCCTGTGGCGCCCGACGTCCCACCGCCCAGCGACACGAGCACCGGCCCAACCTGCGGCAACGGCACCTGCGACGCGGGCGAGTCGACGGCCACCTGCCCAGCGGACTGCAAGGGCGGCCCAAACACCTGGACCTGCGGCGATGGCAAGTGCGACATCGGCGAGCAGTTCTATTGCGCGGTCGATTGCCCCGGCCCCGTGTGCGGCGACGGCAAGTGCGAAGGCCTAGAGACCGCCACCAACTGCGCCAAGGACTGCAAGAACAGCGGACTTTGGGTGTGCGGCGACGGCAAATGCGACCTGGGCGAGCAGTTCTACTGCCAAAAGGACTGCAAGCAAGACACCACCACGTGCGTCAAGCAGAGCTGCCCCAACGAGCTCGCCGCGTGCCTTGCCAACACGGTCTGCTCGCAAGTATGGAACTGTGCTCAGAAATGCTCCAACAGCTACCAGTGCCTGCAGGGATGCGTGCCGGCCGGTACCAACGTGGATCCCGCGCTGCTGAACATCTACAACTGCGCGCAAAAGCAGGGTTGTTTGTAGGCGCGATGCTCCAGTCGCGGGCGGGGACCAGGATCAGACGGAATCCGCCTGAATCGGCTCGGAGAACCCGGCCATTCTTCCGGCCCGAACCGGGATCCCGGTCTGATTCTAGCCAGTTGCGCGACAAGTCAAGAAGACCGTACAGGCGTGAATCAGGTGGGGTGCATATCAGTCCTCGAAAATGAGGCGACACTCAGTGGTCGACGCCGGGTACTGGTTCCAATTGAGCAGGCCAAAGCCCAGCGCCGTGTCGTTGCTATCCGTGCCAGCGACGTAGAAGCTATCGGTAAAGTAGCAGGACCAGGCGTTGATGATGTGCTGGGTCGCGCCGTTGCCGTCGATCCCCGCAGAGTCGGTGTCGCTCAAGCGCCAGCGGTTGTTGCTGGTGTTGTAGAACCACTTGTACGGGCCGCGCGAGGCCGTCTCGCCGGTGCCGTCCCAGTTGTACATGGCGATGGTGACAAAGCAGCCGTCGGGATCGCCGCACAGGTTGGCCAACGTGGGCGTATCCAACGCTTTGGTGTATTGGTAGCCAGCGGCGTTGGTCTGGCCGACCACGTACTTGGAGCCGGCGACCGTGAAGTTGCTGCTGCCGCTGTTGAGGTAGTAGATGCCGGTCGTGGTCAACGTGTTGAGATTGAAGGTCTTGGCCGCCGTGAAGGTCTGCGCCGTGCCCAGGGTGGCCAGGTAGGAGGTATCCGCCGCGATCGTGCCGCTGGTCGAGATGGTGCCGCCGCTCAGGCCGGTGCCGGCGGTGATCGACGTGACCGTACCGCCCGAGTTGGCGTCGGCAGTGCAGGTCACCGCGCCGGTCGCGCTGATGCCGAGCACGTGCTGGCCGGGCGCGCAGGCCTGGTTCGAGGTGGCAAAGTTGGTGCCCGAGTAGAGCGTGTTGGTGTCCAGCGCGCAGCTCACGCCGCCGCTGGCGTTGAAGCCGCTGACGTACTGGCCGCCCGGGCAGCCCTGGTTCGAGATCACGAAGTTGGCGCCGCTGTAGGTGGTATCCTTTTCGGCCGCGCAGGTGACCTTGCCGGCGGCGTCGATGCCCACGACCTGATTGCCCGCGCCGCAGGTTTGATTCGACACCGCAAAGTTGGTGC
>JBBISH010000128.1:0-16966 GCA_037441385.1 Myxococcales bacterium | reverse complement strand
GCGCGGGCGTGGGCGTGGGCGTGCGCCGCGCGCGGGCGGGTTGCGGGGTGGGCCGCGGCGGCGCGGGCTCGGCCAAGTCGCGCAGCAGCTCGGCCGTCATGGTGGCGACCAGGCGCTCGCGGGCGGCTAGGCGCAGCTCGGCCCGGCCAAAACCGGCTTCGTAGTTGTGCAATTCGTCGCGTCGCTGCGCCTGTAGCTGCCGGCGGCGCTGCAGCATCTCGTGGCGGGCGACGAGCAAGGCCTCGCGGCCCAAGTGCAGCGTCAGCGACTTGGCCACCAAGCCTTCGACATCGCTGTCGCCCAGAGCCTGGCCGTCGCCCAGCCCCGCGAGGCGGTCGCGCTGGAGCAGCGGCCCGGCCCGCTCGATCAGTTGACGCTCGCGCTGGTCCAAGCGGGCGGCGCGCTCGGTCAAGGCTTTGCGCTGTGCGGCGAGTTGGCCTTCTTGACCGCGCAACTGCGCATCTTCCAAAGCTAGTTCGAGTTCCAAATCGTCGAGTTGCGCCTCGCGCTGTTGCAGCGTGGCGGGTTGCGACTTGCTTGCGTCGGCGCTCATGGGCCTTGCCTGGTGGGGGGATGCAGTGGTCGCCGCGGAAGGTTAGCTGCGGCTCATCTTTTCGACGCGTTGGCGATAGGCGCGGACTTGCAGGCTCTCTGGATGGCGGCGCTGCAGTTCTTCTAGCAGGGCCACCGCCGAGTCGTAGAAGCCACGTTCGATAAAGAAGTCGAGCGTGCCCAAGTCTTTGGCCAGATCGCGGGCGGTGGCCGGCAACTCGCTCACGGTGCCGGCATGGCGAGCCAGGCGCGGCCGCGGCAGGGTCCCCGAGCGGGCGCGCGGAGTTACGACGGGTTGTTGGGCCGACGGCATGCTTGCGGCCGCGGGTACGGCCGGTCGCGGTGCAGGCGCTGGCGCGGCGGCGTGGCCGGCCCAGTCGAATTGGGGACCACCGGCCGCGGGCAGCCGATCGCTCAAGCGCACCACGTCTTGCACGATCGTCTGGTCGACGCCATCGAAGCCAGCTTCGTCGTCCGTTGGCCAGTCTTGCTCGGCGTCGCCCTCGTCGGCCACGCTGCTGACCAACTGCTCGAGTGCAGGGACCGCGGCCGGGCGCGCGGCAAAGCCACCCGAGGCCGAGCGCGCTGGGTGCATGCCGGACGGCGGACGGCCGGTCACCACCCCACTTCGGGGCAGGGGTTGGCGGTTGCCCGGCGCCGGTGTCGGGGCGGGAACGTTGTTGGGCAAGTACGAGGTCTCGCCGTCAAAGTCCTCCTCGGCCATGGGGTTGCGCGGCCGGTGACCACTTGCCCTTGTGCTAGGCGCCGCCGTGGCGGCGGGCTTGGCGGCGGCGGGCGCCGGCTTGGCCGCGGCGGGCACGGGCTTGGCTGGCGCGGGGACCGGAGCAGGCACCGGCGCTGGGCGTTCGGTCGCCGCCTTGGTCGCCACCGCAGGCTGCTTGCTCGAACCTGCAGACGCCGCCTCGAATTCCAAGACGGTCCCACCCTCGACCGCGCCTTTTTGGCCTGCCACGTGGTCGCGCGCTTCGGCGTCGTCGGGGTCCAGGTGGTACAGCCGCTGCAAGGTGCGCTCGGCTTCTTCGGCCAGGCCGGTCTTGCGCAGCGTGGCCAGCAGCTGCCGGCAAATCGTCGCGGCCTTTTCGCGCTGACCCAAGTTCTGCAACGTATCGATAATCAGGTCAATCAGCTCGGCGTCGCCCGGCTCCAGCTCGTAGCACAAGATCAGCTTGGGCAGCGCCAGCGCGTAGCGACCCGACCGCACATAGTGCAGCGCCAGATCGTGGGCCACCGTGGCGTTGCTGGCATCGTGGTGCAGCAGGCGCTCGGCCACCTTCTCCCAGTCGTCGGTCTCGCCCGCGCTCAGCAAGGCTTCGGCCAGCGCTTGGAAGTTTTGCCCAGCCTCGGCGGTGCGGCCCGCGCGCGACATGGCTTCGGCCAAGCGCAGGCGGCCGTGCAGATCGCCCGGATCCAGGTTCAGCATGCGCTGCACCACGTCCAGGAACTCGGCGATCCGCGACTGCGACTCCAGGATCTGCGCCGCACGCCGATAAGCCTGGGCGGCATCCTCGACGAGCTTCAGCGCCCCCAGCGATTCGCCCAGCTGGATCTGGATCTCGTCGTCGTCGGGCGCGCAGCGGGCCGCCTGGCGCAGGACCTGCACGGCCTTGTGGTGCTGGGCGCGCAACGCGTAAAACTGGCCCGCGGCATTGTACTCGCGCGCGGCTTCGATCAGCTGTCCCGCGGCTTGGTAGGCCTCGGCCTGCTTGAGCTTGTCGACCAGCTCGGTGACACCGATGTCGCTGCGGGTAAGCAGCGCCTCGGAAAGGCGCGGCCGCTTGCTGGTTTCGGAGTTCGACACTGCCAAGGCTGGCTCCTTCGCGGATCCCCCGCCGGGAGGTAGCGACGCGACGCAGCGTGGCTACTTGGCGGCGCGGTTCACGTAGCGGCCGTCGCGCGTATCGATCTGCAGCTGATCGTCGATGGTAATGTACAGCGGCACCGCCAGCTTGTAGCCCGTCTCGATCGTGACGACCTTGGTGGCGCCGGTGGCGGTATTGCCCGCCACGGCCGGATCGCAGTCGATCAGCTTGGCCACGATGAAGTTGGGCGGCATGATCTGGATCGGCTTGTTGTTGTACAGCAGCACGGAAACTTTGCTGTTGTCGATCAGGAAGTTGCGCGCGTCGCCCACCGAGTCGACCGGCACTTCGAACTGCTCGAAGGTGGCCTGATTCATAAAGAACCAGTGCTCGCCGTCGTTGTACAGGTAGTCGCACACTACCTCTTCGCAGTCGGCCTCTTGCACCTGATCGCCCGAGCGGAAGGTCTTGTCGATGGTGTTGCCCTTGATCAGGTTCTTGATGCGGGTCGTGACGAACGCCGAACCCTTGCCCGGCTTGACGTGCTGGAAGTCGACGATTTCCCACGGGGCGCCGTCCATGACGAACTTGAGGCCTTTCTTGAACTGTGCGGTATCGATGGTGCCCATGTGCTGCTGCTTCCTTGACGCGGCGCGCCGCGATGGCGACGTGCGGTGGTTGGTCCATGCCCTGCTTGGCGGATGGCCAATGGTTGGCCGGGGCCGCTGCCGCCCCGCTGCGATCGAGTCCTAACCCTTGCCCAGATCCCCTGCCTGCAGCCGGCTGATCAGCCCGCGCAGCGCCAGTTCGTAGCCGACCGGACCCAAACCCTGGATCCGCCCGAGCGCGATGTCGGCAACCAGCGACGTGCGGCGAAAGGGTTCGCGCGCGTCGGTGTTGCTCAGGTGCACCTCGACAAAGGGCTTTCGCACGGCCAGCAGCGCATCGCGCAGGGCCACGCTGGTGTGAGTATAGCCGGCTGGGTTCAGGATAAAAGCGTCTACATCGCCGGCACGTTCGGCAAGGTGATCCAAGAGCGCGCCTTCGTGGTTGCTTTGGAAGGTGGTGACCGTTGCGCCCAGCTGTTGGCCCAGCGCCACCAGCGCGGCGTTGATCTCGGCCAGGGTCGTGGAGCCATAAATGCCGGGCTCGCGCTGGCCCAGCAGGTTCAGGTTCGGTCCGTGGACGACGTCGATGTGCATGTACGCCTGCGCAAGAGCCCTAAAAGGACTGGAAGAAGGCCAAGGAGGATCCAGTTCGGCCGGCCGGTGGGCTGGGCCGCGCAGCCGTCGCTCTCGCTGCCGGTCGTGGCCGTGCTGGCGGCAGGCAGGGGCGCCGTCGCGCAGTTGAACGTTTTGCCACAGCCGCTGCTGTAGGCCGCGCACAGCCCCTGGCGATCGTCGCCGTGCAGGGTGCTTTTCTTGGTTTCGCCAGGCGGCGCGCTGGCATACATGGTGGCTTCGCTGGCGCTGCTGTGGTCCAGACCCAGCAAGTGGCCCATTTCGTGGGTCACCGTGTTGTCCAGGCTTTGCTCGTCGGGGCCGCAGTTGTCCAGGCAAAAGTCGCGGTGGGCGTCGTCGAGCAGAATATCGGCGTCGACGATCTCGCCGGTGCACTGTTGAAAGGTCAGGATGGTCAAGGCGAACACGCTGCTGCCATAGGCCCAGTCGCTGGCCTGGTGGATGGCCTTGACGAAGTTGCCGTTGCTGCCCATGGCCTTGCAGCCGCTGGTGGCGCCGGGCGGGTCCAGGCAAATGGCCCCCGTGGCGGTGGGCGGCTGCAGGCCTTTGCTGGGCAGGGTGAACCCGACGGGCTTGGCGCCGGCCTGGCCCTCGGGGCACGTGACCGCTTGCCACTGAGCGGCCGCCTTTTCCACGCTGGTCAGCACGGCGTTGGCGGCGATGCCGTCGAGCCCGCCTTGGTCCACCGAGATCGGCACCTGCAGGGGCGCCGTGCCGTTGGGATACCAGCGCAGGCCGCAGTGGTGCGCCTCCTTGGTGGTATATTGCGTCCAGCCCCCCAGCAGCGGGGCCACGAGCAACAGCAGAATCGGCAGGGCGCGCAGCATGAGCGACAGCATACTTGACCTTGGCGGCAGCGAAAACCGAAACTGCGCGCCATGAACGACCTGCCCGCCGCCCCACCGTCGCCAACCAGCCCCGTTTCGCCGCCCCGGCCGCCTGTGCCGCGGATCGCCGTCTTCGACTCGGGGGTGGGCGGTCTTACCGTGCTCGACGCCGTTCACCGGGCGCTGCCCGGGTTGGATCTGCGTTTCTTGGGCGACACGGCTCGCCTGCCCTACGGCACAAAAAGCGCAGAAACGGTCACGCGTTATGCCCTGCAGTCGGCGGCGCGGCTGATGGCCGACCACGGCACCGACGCGCTGGTGGTGGCCTGCAACACCGTCAGTTCGTGCGCGTTGCCGGCCCTGCGCAGCGCCTTTGGCACCCGCGTGCTGGGCGTGATCGAACCCGGCGCGGTGGCGGCCCTGCACGCGACCCGCACCGGCCACGTGGGCGTGATCGGCACCGAGCGCACCGTCGCCTCGGGCGCCTACACCAACGCCATCCGCGCGCTGGACAGCAGCGTCAGCGTCCACGGCCTGGCCACGCCGCTGCTGGTCAGCTTGGCCGAAGAGGGCTGGTTCGATCACCCCGCTACCGAAGCGACTTTGCGCGCCTACTTGGGCCAGTGGCTCGCGGATCCGGCGGTGCAGGCCATCGACACGCTGGTGCTGGGTTGCACCCACTACCCGGTGTTCAAGCCCCTGATCGCCAAGGTGCTGGGCGAACTGCTGCACCGGCCGGTGGCGCTGGTCGACTCGGCGCAAGCCATCGCCCACAGCTTGTACAGCCAGTTTCCCGAGTCAGCGCAGGGACATGGCCAGCTCGAACTGTGGGCCACGGACTCGATCGAGCGCTTTGCCCGCGTGGGCAGCCTGTTCTTCCCGGTCGAGCGGGCGCAGATCCAGCTAGTGGATTTGTAGGAAAAACACCTATTTCCCCGGAGGCGGCCGCCGCAGCGTGGGTGCGCGCAGCACGTTTGGGGCGCGGCCCTGGGGCGGCGGCGGCGGAGCAAACGCGCCCGGGGCCAACGGGGTGGCGGGCGCCGGCGGCTCCGGCGGCACGACCAGCGCATGCAGGGTTGGCGAATCGAGGTGATCGGCCGTAGGGCGCGTAACCTCGAACAGCGTCAGCGGTTTCTCTTTGCCCTTGACCATCGCCGGCGGCAGCGCCCGCACGGGCACTTTGTGGCCGCTCGCGTCGTGGCAGGCCTGCGTGATGATGATCTCGACACCGAATTCCTTGGTGAGGTCTTGCACGCGGCTCGCGATGTTCACGGTGTCGCCGATCACCGTGTACTCCATCTTGCGATCCGAGCCGATGTTGCCAGCGATGAGCGGGCCGGTGTGGACGCCGATGCCGATGCGGATGAAGACGCCGCTGCCCTTTTTCTTCTGTTCTTCGTTGAACTTGTCCAGCTCGACCAGCATGCGCTGCGCCGCGCGGATGGCCCGTTCGGCATCGTCGGGCTTGGAGAGCGGTGCGCCAAAGATCGCCATCACCGCGTCGCCGATGAACTTGTCGACGATGCCGCCTTCGTCAAAGACGATCTCGACCATGCGCTTGAGGTAGTCGTTCAAGAACGACACGACCTCTTCGGGCTCCATTCGCTCGGACATGCTGGTAAAGCCGCGAATATCCGAGAAAAGAACGGTCGCGACTTGCTTGGCCGACAGCCGACCGCCGTCTTGCAGCTGCAGCGCGCGGTTGACCACGTCTTTGGGCACGTACTTCTGGAAAATTTGCCGCACGCGTTTTTCGGCCAGCTGCGACTGGCGGACGGCGTCGTACAAACTGGCGTTTTCGATGGCGATCGCCGCTTGATCGGCAAAGGCCTGCAGCAGGTTCAGCGACTCGGCCGAAAAGTCCTGCTCCGAGAACGAACTGTCGACGTAAATGCACCCCAGCACCCGGTCCTTGGCCTTGAGCGGCGCGCACATCAGCGAGCGGATCTCTAGGGCGGCGATGGTCTGGCTCATCGAGGCCAGATCCTGCTGCGCGTCCATGGTCAGCACGGGATCGCCGGTCATCATCACCGAGTTGACCACCGAGCGCGAGATCACCTTTTCGGGGTTGGCGATCGGCTGCCAGTCGCGGCGGCGGGCCACGCGGAACACGTGTTCGCCGTTCTGGAACAAGATGAGGAAGCCGCGCTCGGCGTTGCACAGCCCTACGCCCTTCTCGACGACGAGCTCCAGCAGCTTGTCGGTGTCGAGCACCGAGCTGACCGCCTTAGAGATATCGAGCAAACTCATAAAGTTGCGCAGGCGGCGCGACATCTCGGCCATGTCGGCGCTTTGGTCGGGCAGGTCCGACTTGACCATGGCCCGCTGCTCGGCGTCGCTCAGGGCAAAGGTGAGCACGGACAGGCCCAGCTGCACTTGATCGCCGTGCTGCAGGCGGTGCTCGCTGATCGCCAGGCTGTTGCAGTAGGTGCCGTTGAAGCTGCCCAGATCCTTGAGCAACCACTGCGTACCGGCCTTGGACACCTGGCAGTGCCGGCGCGACAGACTGGGGTCGTCCAGGTGGATGTCGGCCTCGCGCGACCGGCCGATGACGTAGGCGCGATCATCGGCCAAGTTGACCGTGGTCTCCACGCCTTCGGTGTTGATGACAAATTGTGCCATCTCTCACAGCCTTGCTACGCTGGGGCTGGCGCCGGTCGGCCGCATACCGCACGGTGCACCGTGGCCCTTGATACTTGAACTCGGCGTGCGATGCAATCCCAAGTGACCGCAAACTTTTTGCCCGAAACGGCCGTTCGCTCGCGGCTGCTGTCGCTGCTGACGGCGCTGTTCGTCACTGCGCTGCTGGTTGCGGACATCACCGGTGGCAAGTTTTTTCATCTGTCTCTCTTCCGCGTGGGTGGCTACGAGTTTGTGACGCACTCGGTGGGCATGTTGGCCTTTCCGATCACGTTTTTGCTGACCGATTTGATCAACGAGTACTACGGCGGCAAGGTGGCGCGGCAGGTGACCTATGTGGGGCTGTTGTGCGCGGGCCTGTCGTTCAGCTTGATCCTGGTCGACCGCCACCTGCCCGTGGCCCCCGAAAGCCCGATCAGCCAGGACAGCTTTGACAAGGTGTTCGCCATGTCCAACCGGTTGTACGTGGCCTCGCTGACCGCCTACTTGATCGGGCAGATGAGCGACATTGCGGTGTTTGGTGTGCTCAAGCGCCTGACCGGCGGTCGCATGGTGTGGCTGCGCGCCACGGGCTCGACGGTGATTTCGCAGGCGATCGACTCGTTCTTCGTGACCTCGATTTTGTTCTACGGCAACCCCGGGCCGGACGGTCAGGTCGCCGGCTGGGACACGATTTTGCCGATTGCGGCGACGGGCTACATCCTCAAGTTCTTTTTGGCGGTGGCGCTGACGCCGCTGGTCTATCTGGGCCGCTGGCTGATCCGCACGCGCCTGGGGCTGCAGCCCGCGCCCGCCGTCGCAGACCCGCAAGTTTGAGCATTCGCAAGCGCGTCCCGCTCGCCATTGCGACGCAAGGTCGCGATTGCTAGGCTGGCGGCATGGCGGATCTTGGCACCGACAAGCGAAGCTGGCAGCGACGAAATCGGCCGGCAATGCTGGCGGCGCTGCTGGTGTGGTGGTTGACGGCGTGCTCGCAGTCCGGCGTGGCAGTGCCACCTGACGGCGGTGTGGCGGCCGACACCGCACCTGAAACTGCGGCCGGAGCCGGAACCGCGACCGGTGCCGATACCGGGGCCGATACCGGGGCCGAGACGGATGCCGCCGCCGATCCCGGAGCCGATGCCGCCGCGGACACCGCGTCGGGCGCCGACGTCGGAGCGGAGTTTGGTTCTGTAGCGGACGCGCCAGCGGCGCAAGATAGCGAAATCGCTGCGGTGGCGGACGCCGAACCGGTGGATGAGGCGGCGCCCGACGGCGCTGGCGACGCGCCCGACGTGTCCGAACTCGAGGCCGTTGCGGCCGGGGATATTGCGACGGCCGTGGACGCTGCCAGCCCGGTCGACAGTGCCCCGCCGACCATTGCGCTGGCCCTGGAAGTGAGCCTGGAGCCAGGGGTCGAAAAGGGCCTGCTGCTGGTCAAGTTGGTGCCGGCCAATCTGTTTTTCTCGGGCAGCATGGCCGGCGAGGCCGATGCGATCAGCGTGTTCACCGGCATGCAACCGGCGCTGCCGCAGACCTTTGTGGCAGACGTGCCGCCGGGCGTGTGGGTGGCCCAGGCCCTGCTGCTGGGTCAGCAAGGCCCGCTGGCGGGCGGGGTCTACTGCGTGGGCGCCCAGCCGCAGAGTCTGGATACCGCGCAGGCGAGCCAGTGGCCCAAGGCGGTGCCGATCGCCATGCACAAGTTCTTGGGCGCACCTACGCTGACGGGCTGGTGCCAGGCGACGGTGGCGGCGCCGGGCCTGCTCGCCGGGCCGTTCGTGGCGACGCCGCCCACGAAATTTGGTGGGGCGCACCACGTGGCGGCGGTGCAGGACGGCGACCGCATGTGGGTGGCCGGATCGCAGGATGGGCTGGTCAGCTTCGATCTGCCCGCGCCGCCGGCCCTGCCGCCCGGCATCTTGGGGAATTGGACGGTCCACGAGGGCAGTTTCTGCAACCGGCTTGTCAAAGCGGGTACCACGGTGTTTTGTTCGAGTCGGGCGGGCTACTTGCACGCCTTTGCGCTGGACCCGCTGGCCGCCAAGCAGACGCCGCAGCTCATCGCCCTGCCCGGCGTGGCGACGGAGGGTCTGGGGGCCCGCGACGGCGTGTTGTGGGTGGCGGCGCATCAGAAAGGTCTGCTGGCCCGCAGCTTGGCCGCGCCGTGGACTGAGCTGCCTGTCGCGATCACGCCCAGCTTGGGCGATGTGTGGGACGTGGCGCCGCTCGGCACGGACCATCTGGCGGTGGCGGACGGCGCTCAGGGCCTGAAAGTGCTGCAAATGACTGGACCTACTGCGGGTCAGCTGGTGGCGTCGCTGCCGCTGAGCGGGCGGTCGGCGTTCTTGCACGTGGGGCCGGGGCCGCTGCTGGTATCGGCCCTGGGCGGCGGCTTGCACGCGGTCGACGTGACCAATCCGCTGGCGCCCAAGTGGATGGCCACGTTCGTCATGCAAGAGCACATCTTTTCGGCGACGCAGGTGGGCGACGTGGTGCTGGCTGCGAGCGGCTTCCACGTGGTGGCGCTGGAATTCCCGAAGGTTGGCCAGCCTTGGCGAGCCCTGCGCGCCGTCCCCAGCTTTGGCTATGCCATGGACATCGACGCAATCGGCCCCAAGCTGGTGCGGAGCGCCGAGTTTACCGGTGTGCGCCAATTCACGGTCGACGCCGCGGCGATGGCGCCGGGCCCGGTGCTGATCACCCACCCCAACGTGTCGGCGCGGGTGGTCAAGGTGGGCGACCCTATCAAAACCTCCATCCGCGTTCACAACGCCGGCGGTACGGCGCTGCAGATCAGCGGCATCACCTTTGACGAAGTGCCGCCCAGCAAGGTCGCGACCGTCAAGCTGCCGGGTAACTGGACGATTGCTCCGGGCGAGAGCAAAACCATCGCCATCGCCTCGCCCAAGACACAAAAGGGGGTGTTGGATCACCGGATCTTGCTGGCGAGCAACGACACCGACGCGCCGGTTCAATCGGTCAATGTGAGCGAGACCACGTGGTTGCAGCCGGGCGATAGCCTGCCCGTGCTGAACTACCAAGACGAAGACATGAAGATGATCAGCAGCGCGACGCTGTTCAAGGGCAAGGTCGGCGTGGTGATGGTGGCGGCGCAGTCGTGTCCGGTGGCGGTGCTGGGCTTGGCATCGGCGGTGGTGGACTTGGCGGAACCGCTGGCCCAGGGCAAGATCGCCATCATGGCCATCAACCCTTGGGACAAGCCGGGCACCGCGGGCGAGATCGCAGCAGTCAAGCTGCCGTTTCCGATTACCTATTCGCCGCTCAGCACCTCGGACAGCCACGACGCGTCGCAAGTCCTGGACGCCTTGTTGGGTCAGGCGGGCATGACCGGACCGCCGATGCCGATCGTGTACGTGGTCGACAAGTACGGCAAGATCGTGCTTTCGAAATGGAGCTACGAGGCGGGGGTCGTGCAGGCCGCCATCGAGCAAGCGTTGGCGGTGCCGTGACCGCTGCCACGAGAATAGTTGGAGCCCAACGTGGATTTGCGCCCGATACCCATTGTGAATGTATGGGTTGTCCGATGTATCATGCTGGGTTCTCAGAGCGTCGCAGGCCTGCCTGGCGCGCAGAGAGATTACCCACGAATGCAGTTTAGTCTTCGATTCCTGCTGCCGGTTTGGTGCGCAGCCATCCTGGTCGTGCTGGCCGGGGCGCGTCCGGCTGCGGCAGAGCCCGCGACCCTGGGCCCAGCCCACTATGCCGATGAACCGCAACTGCTGGGGTGGTTGTGGGAGCATGCGCCGGCGGTGCTGGCGGCCCGTGCCGATGCGGAGCTGGCCGGGGCGGCGGTGGTGCAAGCCGGGCTGTGGCAGAACCCCATGGTGGACGCCACCTGGGGCACCATTCCGGTAGGGACCACGACGCCGCCGGGATTGCGCAATGCCATCGGCCAGGTCTCGAACTTGGGTCTGGGCGTTTCGCAGCAGTTCGAGCCCGGCAAGCGGCCGGCGCGGCGAGCCCTGGCGCAAGCGGGGGTGGCCGTGGCCAAGCTGGCCGCGCGCGACGTGCTGAATGGCGAGTTCTTTAGTCTGCTGGAGGGCATTGGCCACATCGCGCTGATCCAGGTCCGACAGGCCGCGTTCGACGCGCTCGTGGCGTCGAGCATGGAGCTGTTGGACCTGCAGCGTGCGCGCGCCGGCAAGGGCGATGTGTCGGGCGTTGACGTGACCCGGGCCGAAGTGGAGCACCAGCGGCTGTTGGCGCAGCGCTCGGGCCTGGACCGGCAATTGGTTGATGCGTTGGCCAGTTGTGCGGCGATGACCGGCGTGGCGTGTGCGCCCTTTGCCGACGCGGCAGAGGCGCGGGCGTGGCTGCAGGGCCAGCATGCCGTCGCGCTGCCTGGCGAGTGGTCCGAGACGGTGGTCGAGCGCCGCAGCGATGTGGCGGTGTTGCGCGCTCAGGCCGAGCAGGCGCGGCAGTTGGCGGCCCTGGCCGATACCCGCGCGATCCCGGACGTGTCGGCGCGCGTGGGTTATTTGTGGGACAATTTTGTGATCTCGGGCAATCAGCAGCAAAGTGTGAGCGTGGGCGTGGGCGTGACCTTGCCCGTTCTGGACGCAGGCCAGGCCGATCGCCATGCCAGCCGCGCCAACCTGGCCCGGACGCGCGACCTCCGCGCCGCCATCGACGCGAGCGGCAAGCAGTCCTTTGCCGGGGCGATTCGGCGCCTGCAGACGGGCAAGGCCCGCGAACAGGCCCTGGACGACGCGATCGGCCGGGCCGCCAAGGTGGTCGAGGTGATGAACGACATGCACCGCCGCGGTGCGGTGTCGCTGACCGAGCTCATCCTGGCGCGTCAGGCCTGGCGCAGCATCGTGCTGGAACGCCTGGACCTGGAAGAAGATGCCTTTGATGCCCTGCTGGTGGCCCGCCGTTCGACGGCGACCCTGCCGCGCTGGGCGCCCTGACGAGTCCCCCAACCTGGCCGGGCGCTGCGGCGACCGAGCGATAGGACGATCATGAGCGAGACGCCCGTGCACGGCGATAGCGGCCCCCGCGAGTCGACGGCCCCCCATCCCCACGATCCGCCGCCCCGGACGCAGCGCCGCTCGTCGCCGGTGGTGACGGTGGTGGCGGTGGTCGTGATGACCGCGGGGCTGGCGGCCTTTGCCTGGAGCACCCTGAACAAGGCCGAGAAGATGCCCGAACTGGCGGTGGCGCCGGTGCAGGTGCAGGGCAAAGAAGTGTCGATTCCGACAGGAAGTTCGTCGTGGGCGTACGTCAAGTTCGCTCCAGCCGCGCTGGACAAGCCGATCGAGCCACTGCCGGTGGCGGGGCGCATCGCCGTGGACGAAACCAAGACCTCGCGGGTCAGTTCGCCGCTGCAGGGTTTGGTGGACTCGGTGGCGGTGCGCCTGGGCCAAGAGGTCAAGGCGGGCGACGTGCTCCTGGCCGTGCGGTCGGGTGCCTTGGTGGATCTGCAGGCTGAGGCGCGGTTGGCGCAGGCGCACCTGTCGGCGCAGAAACGGAACTTAGCGCGGATCACCTCGCTGGTGCAGCTGCAGGCCGCGCCCGAGAAGGACCTGGTGGCGGCGCGCGAGGCCTATGAAGAGGCCAAGGTGGCGCTGGACGCGGCCGAGCTCAAGCAGCACAGCCTGCGGGTGCACAGCGAAGCGAGCGGGCGCTTCGAGATCCTGGCGCCGCGCGCCGGCGTGGTGGTGCTGCGCGATGTGGCGCCGGGGCAAGAAGTGGGGCCGGACCGCACCGAGCCGCTGGTGGTGATTGCCGAGCTGGATCAGGTGTGGGCGGTGGCGAGCGTGCCCGAGGCCGAAGTCGGCGGGATCGAAGAGACCCAGCAGGCGCGGGTGTGGCTGCCGTCGTCGCCCTCGCGCTCGGCGATGGGCACGGTGACGTGGGTGAGCCCGCTGGTGGACCCCGATCGGCACACGGTCGACGTGCGGGTCCGGGTGGACAACAAAGACGGGCACATGCGCCCCAATGCCTGGGCGCAGGTGGCTTTTGCCCCGGCCGGTGCGCCGCGCATCGTGATTCCAACGGCTTCGGTCGTGACGGACGACGAGCGCAGCGTCGTATTCGTCAAGCTGCCCAGTGGTGCCCTGGAGCGCCGTGATGTGCAGCCCGGCCGACAGCGCGATGGCCGGGTCGAGATCCTGGCGGGCTTGAAGGTGGGCGAGCAGGTGGCCGTAGAGGGGGCGCTTTTGCTCCTGAACGCGATGGTGTTGGCCAAGTAGCAGCAGCGCAACCCGCAGGCGGTCCCCAGCATGTTCGAGCACCTTGTCGCCTTTTCGCTGCGCAACCGCATGGCGGTGGTCGTCTTTACGCTCATCGTCGCGGTGGCGGGCTTCCAGGCCTTCCGCGGCCTGCCGGTGGAGGCCTTCCCGGACCCGACCGACACGCAGGTGAACATCATCACGCTGTTCGAGGGCCAGCCGTCCGAAGAAGTGGAGCGCCAGATCGGTCTGCCGTTGGAGCGCGCGCTGAATGGCGCGCCGGGGATGACGCGGCTGCGCAACATCAGCTTGTTCGGCTTGTCGTACGTGACGCTGACCTTTGACGACAACACGGACGTGCTTTTTGCTCGCGCCCAGGTGCTGGAGCGGTTGCGGGCGGCCGAGTTGCCCGAGGGGGCGGTGCCGCAGTTGGGCCCGCTGGCGACGCCGATCGGCGAGATCTACCGCTACACGCTGAAGGGCGCGCAAGACGACCCGTTGAAACTGCGGACGCTGCAAGAGTGGACGGTGCGGCCGCAATTGATGCGCGTGCAAGGCGTGGCCGACGTGGTGAGCTACGGCGGGCTGGTGCGCGAGGTGCACGTGGAGCCCAAGCCGGCGCAGCTCGCGGCGTTTTCGCTGACGATGGAGGATCTGGAGACGGCGCTGCGCAAGGCCTCGCAGAACGCTTCGGGCGGCGTGTTGGAGCGCGGCCACGAGCAGATCGTGATTCGCAGCGAGGGCTTGTTGAACTCGCTGGACGAGCTGGGCGAGACGCGGGTTGCAACGTTCCAGGGCACGCCGGTGCTGGTGCGCGACGTGGCGACCGTGACCGAGGGCTGGACGCCGCGCCAGGGCGTGGTGAGCCGGGCCCACGACTACGACGCCGTTGAGGGCATCGTGCTGATGCGCCGCGGCGAGAACCCGAGCACGGTGTTGGCGCGCCTGCGCGAGCAGGTCGACAAGCTCAACGGCGGCGGGCTGTTGCCCAAGGGGGTGACGATCTCGCCGTTCTACGACCGCACCGAGCTGGTGGATACGACCCTGAAGACCGTGGGGAAGAACCTGTTGGAAGGCGCGCTGCTGGTCGTCTTCGTCTTGTACATCTTCTTGCTGGATCTGCGGGCGGCGCTGGTGGTGGCGGCGGTGATTCCGTTGAGCCTGCTGACGGCGTTCCTGTACCTGAAGCTGCGCGGGATGTCGGCGAATCTGTTGAGTATGGGCGCGATCGACTTTGGCATCATCGTGGATGGTTCGGTGGTGATCGTCGAGTCGATCGTGCACAGCTTGAGTCAGCACGACGGCGCGCACGCCGAACGGCACGGGACGTTGAGCGACCGGATCCGCCACGCGGTGGGCGAGGTGGTGCAGCCGACGGTGTACGCGCTGCTGATCATCATTGCCGCATATCTGCCGATCTTTCTTCTGGAGCGCGTGGAGGGCCGCATTTTTGCGCCGATGTCGAACACAGTGGTGGCGGCCTTGCTGGGCGCGCTGGTGTTCTCGCTGACCCTGGTGCCGGTGCTGGCGACGCTGGTGTGGCGCAAGCCAATGAAGCACCGGGTTTCGCCTGTGCTGAAGCTGGCCCAGTGGGCGTATACCCCGGCGCTGAGCTGGGCGCTGGCGCACCCGTGGATCGTGCTGGCCGCGAGCACGGCCGGGCTGGTGGTCTCGGTGTTGGCTGTGCCGAAATTGGGGAGCGAATTCCTGCCGGAACTGAATGAGGGCGCGATCTATGCCACGGTGACCCTGCCGTCGAACGTGAGCCTGGCGCAGGCGCGGACGCTGGTGCCGCGGTTCACGGAGCTGCTGGAGAAGCTGCCGGTGGTGGACGAGGTGTCGACCCAGCTGGGCCGGCCGGAAGACGGCACCGACGCCAAGCTGAGCAACAACCTGGAGGCGTTCATCAAGTTGAAGCATCCGGCGGATTGGCCCAAGAACTTCAAAGGGATCGAAGATGTGGTCCGGGCCGGCAACCAGGCCCTGCAAGAGATGCCGGGGCTCGACATCGGTTTTTCGCAGCCGATTCGCGACAACGTGAACGAGTCGATCTCGGGTCAGCAGGGGCAGATCGCGGTCAAGATCTATGGGCGCGACATGGCGACGCTGCAGTCGCTGGCCGAGCAGACCAAGAACATCATTGCGAAAGTGCCGGGGGCCGCGGACGTGGGGCTGGTCAAGTCGGGTACGGTGCCGTCGCTGAAGCTGCAGCCGTCGCGGGCGGCGCTGTCGCGGTATGGCTTGGATATGGAGGACTTCCAGCATCTGGTGCAGGCGGCCCTGGGCGGCGCGCCGGTGGGGGTGTTCTGGGATGGCGAGATGAAGTTCGACGTGGTGCTGCGCTATCCGTTGGCGGCGCGCGACGACGTAGAGAAGCTGCGGAAGCTGCCGATCGCGGTGCCGGGCGGCACGTTCGTGCCCCTGGAGGCCCTGGCGAAGACGGAGATCGGCTTTGGCCGGGCGTCGATCAATCGCGAGAATGGGCGGCGCTACATCGGCGTGCGGATGAACGTGCGCGGCCGGGACATGGGCTCGTTTGTGACGGAGGCCCAGCAGAAGGTCAAGAACGGCGTGAAGATGCCGGGCGACGTGCAAGTGGAGTGGGGCGGCGAGTTCGAGAACAAGGAGCGCGCGATGGCCCGGCTGGCGCTGGTGGTGCCGGTCGCGCTGCTGCTGACGCTGATCCTGCTTTTCCAGGCGTTTGGGCAGCTGGCGCCGGCGACTTTGGTGCTATTGAACGTGCCGTTTGCCCTGATCGGCGGCGTGGCGGCGCTGGCGTGGTTGGACATGCCTCTGAGCGTGGCGGCGGCGGTCGGCTTCATCGCTCTCATCGGCCAGGCGTCGCTCAACGGCGTGCTGGTGCTGACCGCCGTGCTGGAGCGGCAGAAACACGGGCAGTCGCTCGAGATGGCGCTGCGCCTGGGCTGCCAGGAGCGGCTGCGACCCGTGCTGATGACCGCCGCCCTTGCGGCCTTGGGCCTGGTGCCCGCGATGCTCAGCCACGGCATCGGCTCCGAGACTCAGCGGCCCATCGCCGCCGTCATCGTCGGGGGCACCCTCTCGGCCTGCGCGCTCACGCTCATCGTGCTGCCGGCGATGTTCGGGCTGGCGGCGCCCCTGCTCGCCAAATTCAGCGGCATGAAGCTGAAGCGAACCGCATAGCCCCGATCAATTGGGGGGCAATTTCTAGTGGCTGAATTTGTTGAATTCAGCCGGGCCGCTCTGCCAACGTGGCTGTTTTGGGCACAGCTAGGTTCAGATGCGCGGCTCCGCGGAAGAATGCCGGACCCGCGTTGATCGCCGTGATCAACGGGTCTTGCCGACCCGCACGGTTGGGGGGCAATTTCTACTATCTGAATTTATTGTGTTCATTGATGAACGGGGCTCCTGGTGCACTGTCGGCAATGACTTTCTTTGTCCAGACCCGCGGCAAAACCCGCGCTCGCATCGATCACCTGATCAGCGAGCCAGGAGTGCCCGCGGGGACCGCCATGCCGATTCGTCTGTACGACCCCAGTTTGCTGCACCTCGTCACGCTGCGCACGCTGGACGGGAAGTTCTCACTTTGCACGGAGGATCGCGGATTTCAGGAACACCTGATCGGCGCGATGGCCGAGGCCCAGGCCGCGACGGGCGTCAGGGTCCACGCGTTCACCGTGATGGCGAATCACTACCATGGGCTCTACTCGGCTGATTTTCCGCAGCAAATGGCG
>JBBISH010000127.1:0-16997 GCA_037441385.1 Myxococcales bacterium | reverse complement strand
TTGCAGTACTAGCCTTTTCAGCAAGTTAAGGGGGCGCGCCGCCCCCTGCGACCCCCGCGTGCGGCTTTCGCCGCCTAGTACGCCAAGGAATGCCAACCCACCGCGAATTTGCGACTTGGCGTACTAGAAACCCGACCAAGTACTGGACATTCGCTCCGTAACTCGCTCTGCCGGTCGCGTCTCTAACCCCAAGTGGGGCGCAAGCGAGCGCCCATCGCGACTCGCCGCGCCGAGTTCGACGGCTCGGATGCGCGGAGAAAGTCCAAATTGATCTGCTCTGTAGGAGCGTGTCGGGATCATCTGGCGCGCTGCGAGTCTAGCCACCCCACAGCACCACCGCCGAGCAAGCCGCCACCCGCACCACCACACCCGACTGATTAGGAATGATTTCACAGTTTTCCGAGCCCAGCAGCGTCCACCACGGCCCGCCCGGTAGCTCGAACCAGCCATCGCTCTCTTGCTCGCCGCTGAGCAGCACGGCCACGGTGCCACGGCTGGTCGCCGCCGTGTAACCCAGCGTCCACAAACGGTCGCCGCGCAGAACTAGCAGGGGCGCCGGCGACGCAAAGGCGTCGTGCAGCCAGTCGCGCCGCACCTGCAGAAGCCGCCGATAGTACTCGACCAGCTCGCGGGCCTGCTCGCGCTCGCGCCAGTCCAGATGGTTGGTGCTGTCGTCGCGGCAATAGGCGTTGCCATCCAACACGCCGTCTTCGGGCCGCAATTTGGCACGACCCCACTCTTGGCCCTGGGCCAGCATCACCGGACCGCGCGCCAGCAAGAGCGCCGCAGCCAACAGCTTCAGCCGGCGCAGCAGGGCGGGCGGCAGCGGCGTCAAATCGCTGCGCCGCAGCGGGGCCTTGGCTAGCCCCAGCGCCAGTCGCAGCAAGTCCGCCGAGGTATGGTCGTCGTGCGACTCTACATAATTCAAAGCGAATTGGGGTTGCGGCAGCGCACCGCCCAGCGAGCGTGGCCAGCCGGCCAGAAGCGCTGGCAACTGTTCGCGACCCACACCGGCCTCGCTCCGGCCCAGCACCCAGCCGCGACCGTGGCTCGGGTCGTTGCCCAAAAAGCCGTTGCGAAACTTGTCGTTCCACACGGTCCAGCCCAGCTCTGCCAGGCGCTCGGGCCGGTAGCCGCCCATGCTCCACGGCTCGGCGATGAGGAGCGCCCGGCTGTAGACCTCGCGGCAGCTGTCGCGCAGGAGGGCCAAGACGCGATCATCCAGGATTTCGGCCAGATCCAAGCGAACGCCGTCCACGCGATAGCTGCGCAGCCAGTGCACGGCGGCGTCGACGATGAGCTGGCGCATCACCGGGTCGCGGCCATCGATGTCGTGCCCGCAACCCGACTTGTTGCGTAGGCTTCCGTCGCGCTGCCGCACCCGCCAGGTGCCCGGATCCAGGTCGCAAAGCGGGTTGTGGTCGCATACGGACACGTGGTTGAACACCAAGTCGACGATGACCGCGATGCCCTGGGCGTGCAGCGTACGGATCAACTCGCGCAGCTCATCGCCGGGGTCCGAAAAGCTGCCGTCGTCGCCTACGCCAACCCATTGACCGGGCTTGGGATCCGCGCCGGCCAGGCTGTAGCGCTCGGACGCCGCCAGCCAAAATGACGGCATGTAGCCCCAGTGGTTGCGCCCGGTCGGGTTCCACGGCGCTACGCCTTCCAGCGCAGGGAACGACGTCACTGGCAGAAATTCCACAGCATTGACACCCAGTTCACGCAGCGCCGCCAGGCCAGCCACGCGATCGGTCACCAGCTCGGCCGCGCCCAGGTAGGTGCCGGGATGACGCACGCCGGCGCTGGGATGCGCTGTAAAATCACGCACATGTAGCTCGGTGACCACCATCTCCTGCACCGGCAGTGCGGGCCGCACATCGCCGCGCCAGTCAAACGTGGACTCCTGTGCCACGCTCCAAGCCGGGTTGCCCGCGGCCCATTGTCTCGCCACGGCCTGCGCGCGCGGATCGGCCACCTCGGCGACTTGCCCGGCTTGCTCCACACGAAAGCGATAGAACTTGAGCGGTTGCGGGTCGTGGGCCTCCCAAAATTGCTGGTGCGGGGCGCGCCGCGGCTGCATCGCCAGCACGCGTTCGCTGGCCGCGTCATCGGGATGGCGGCGCTCGACCAGCCAGACGCGCTGGGCCCGCGGCGCTACCAAGCGAAACAGCCCGCGGTCGGGGAGCCAGCCCAGCGGCTCGGTCGGGACGGCGTCGGGATCCAGGCGACGATTCACCAGTTCACCTTGCAAGTTTCGGGGTTACGCGGCATCGCCGACCTGCTCCAGCACGAGCACCTGATAGGGCGCCAAGTCCAGGTCCACGCTGGGCCGGCCGTAGTGGGTGTGGGTCGTCAGCGCGGACGAGGGCACCGGCTGGTCGCCAGCAAACTGCGGGTCAGCGCTGGACAAAATCACTCGGAACTGCCCGGCGGCCGGCATCGGCACGCCATGTTTGGGCCGCCACACGGGCGTAAAATGCAGCACTGCAACCAGGGCGCGCCCTGTGTTCACGTCTTTGCGCTGCCACACCAACACGCCGTGATCGCGATCGTTGCCCTCGACCCACTCAAAGCCCTTGGGATCACAATCAAAGTGCAGCTCACTGCGGCCCAGGTAGAGCGCCCCCAGCGCCGCCAGCCAGCGCAACAGGGCCTGCCGCTCAGGCTGCTCGCACAGGTGCCAGTCCAGGCTGTTGTCTTGGTTCCACTCGTTTTCTTGGGCGAATTCCTGGCCCATGAACAGCAGCTTCTTGCCTGGGTGCAGCCACTGGAAGCCATACAGCAAGCGCAGTTGCGCCACGCCGTCTTGCCAGCGCCCGGCCATCTTGCGCACCAGGCTGCCCTTGCCGTGCACCACCTCGTCGTGCGAGAGCGGCAGCACAAAGTGCTCGGCAAACGCGTAGGTCGTGGCAAAAGTGATCGCGTCGTGGTGCCAGCTGCGGTGGATCGGGTCGTGGCTCAAGTAGCGCAAGCTGTCGTGCATCCAGCCCATGTTCCACTTGTACGAAAACCCAAGCCCGGCAGGCTCTTGGCCGGTCACCTGCGGGAAGGCGGTCGACTCCTCGGCGATGCACAGCACCCCGGGGAACTCGCGGTGCAGCATCCTGTTCAGCGACTTCAGGAATTCCACGGCCTCGTAGTTGACGTTGCCGCCGTCGCGGTTGGGCGACCACTGACCATGCGGACGCGAGTAGTCCAAGTAGAGCATCGAGGCCACGGCGTCGACGCGCAACCCATCAAAATGAAACTGGTCGATCCAGTAGTGGGCGCTCGCCAGCAGGAACGAGCGCACTTCGGGCCGGCCGTAGTCAAAGATGTAGGTGCCCCAATCGGGGTGCTCGCCGCGCTGCGGATCGGGGTGCTCGTACAGCGGCGTTCCGTCGAAGCGGCCCAAGGCATGAAGATCGCGCGGGAAGTGCGCCGGAACCCAGTCCACAAGCACGCCGATGCCGGCCTGATGCAGCCGATCGACCAGGTAGCGCAGGTCATCGGGCGTGCCAAACCGCGACGTGGCGGCAAAATACCCCGTAACCTGATAGCCCCACGACGGATCGTAGGGATGCTCCATGAGCGGCAGCAACTCCACGTGGGTAAAGCCCAGGTGCTGCACGTGGGCGATCAGTGGCGCCGCTAGATCGCGGTAATTGCGTACCTCGTTCGCGGACTTCCACGACCCCAGGTGCACTTCGTAGATGGCCAGCGGCCGGTCTTGGCGGTGCCGCTCGGGGCGCGCGCTCTGCCAGGCGTGGTCACCCCACACATGCTGGCTGGGCGCATCGAGTTGGCTGGCTGTGCCCGGACGCAGCTCGGCGCGGCGGGCGTACGGGTCGGCGCGATCCAGTGTCAATCCATGCACATCGGTCACGCGAAGCTTGTACAGATCACCGGGTCGGGCGCCGCTCACCGTGCCGTGCCACACCGAGCAGTTCGGCCCAATCGCCCGTCGCTGCAGCGGCGTGGGCTGCCAATTCGACCAGCTGCCCACCACCGCCACGGCCTCGGCATGGGGGGCCCATGTGGCAAAATGCCACACTTCGTCCGGCCGGGCGGTATCGGGCCACGCCCCTAGCCAGCGCCAACAGGCGTGCCCGTCGCCGGCCGCAAAGGTCTGCAGTTGCCAGTCGTTCGCCAAGATGTCGTTCATGATCAACCTGCTACAAGCACTTGCCGGCTGTGCACGCCTTGCTGCCACCGCCGCACGGCGTGCCATTGATCAGCGCCGTACCCGAGCTGCACAACCCGTTCTTGCAGATGCCGTCGCCCGTGCATTCTTGCTTGTCGTCGCACGCGGTGCCCGTCAGCACTTTGGAGCCGCAGCCTGTCTTGGGGTCGCAGAAGTCCTCTGTGCAAGCGTTCTTGTCGTCGCAGACCATCGCGGTGCCGCCGCATTGACCCGCGGTGCAAACGTCGACCAAGGTGCAGATGCTGCCGTCGTCGCAGGGGCTCAAGTCGGCCAGGTTCGTGTTGCTGCACAGCCCGGTCTTCTTGTCGCAGGTGTCGGTGGTGCACTGGTTGTTGTCGTCGCAGTTGGTGGGCGCGCCCGGGAGGCATGCCGCGTCTTTGCAGACGTCGCCGACCGTGCAGGCATTGCCGTCTTGGCAGGGCGCGCCCTCGTCGGACTTGTGGACGCAACCGCTGGTCTTGTCGCAGCTATCCAGGGTGCAGGGCTTGCTGTCGTCGCAGTTGACGGTGCTGCCTGCGCATTTGCCGCCGCTGCAGACGTCGCTGCTCGTGCAGGCGTCGCCGTCGTTGCAGGCGGTGCCGTCGGCGTCGGCCGTGGTGCAGCCCTTGGCCATGTCGCAGCCGTCGCTGGTGCAACCGTTGCCGTCGTCGCAGGCCTTCTTGGTGGGGCCGGCGCAGACCGACTTGGCGCACACGTCGTCCAGCGTGCACGCGTTGCCGTCGTCGCAGACCAGCGTGTTGGCCACGTGGGCGCAGCCGGTCGCCTTGTCACAGCTATCGGTGGTGCAGACGTTGTTGTCGTCGCAGTTCAGCTTGCTGCCGGCGCACTTGTTGTTGCCGCACACATCGTCGCCCGTGCAAGCGTCTTTGTCGTCGCAGGCGATGGTTAGGGCCGTGTGCTGGCAACCCAGCTTGGGGTCACAGGAATCGCCTGTGCAGAATTGGCCGTCGTCGCACTTTTTGCCCACGCTCAGGTGCTGGCAGCCGCTGGCGCCGCCGCACTTGTCGTCGGTGCAGGCGTCTTTGTCGTCGCAGTCCCAGGTCTCGTCGGTCTTGCCATCGCAGTCGTCGTCTTTGCCGTTGCAGACTTCGACCGTGGGCGTCTGAGCGGTGCAGCCCTGCAGGCCGTCTTTGGTGCACATGCGCGCGCCGTTGCACACGCCGATCATGCTGCCCTGAGCATCTTTGGCGCTGACATAACAGGTGGTTTTCAGGCCGTCTTCTTGCGCCAGCTTGGAGCAAACGCACTTGCCGTCCGACGGGATGCAGTGGTTGGCGGGCGCGCTGCCGTCGGCCATGGCGGTGGACGCGCACAGGTAGCCGTCTGGGCAGTCGCTGACGGTGGTGCACTCGGACGCGCAGAAGTAGCCGCTGGCGCCCTTGTCGTTGCCCACCGAGACGCAGTGGCTCGTCGGCTCCGTCAGGGTTTTGCAGGTCAGCGACTGGCTGCACGGGTCGCACAGCTTGACGAAGCGGCGCACACAGAGCTTGTAGGTCTTGGTGTCGCTGGCGGTGACGGACTGGCACAAGTAGCCGGTCTGGCACGAGTTACCCTGCATGCACGGTCCGGCGCAGCGGCGCCCGGCCTCGGTGGCGAGGCACGCGGAACCGGGGCAGTCCTTGTCGGCCAGGCAGACGCAGCCGGGGGCGCCCGGACAGGTGGTGTTGATGTCGGGCTTGCCGGTGGTATCGGCGGTGTCATTGCTGATGTCGGGCACCGCGGTGTCCACGCCGCCGGTGTCCAAGGTGGTGTCGGCCGGGGCGGCATCGGGTAGCGCGACCAGGGTGTCGCCGCCGCTGTCGCACGCACCGACCAACAGCGCTGTGGCGGCCAACAAAAGACAGTACCTTGCAGAGTTTTTCATGGATTCTTGCTCACGCTGGGGACGCGCTGGTTGGCGGCGGCAAGGGCCGGCCGCGCCCACACCATACCATGTCCGGCAGGAGCCGCGAAATTTCGGGCGTTTTTGCAGGAGCACCCGCGGCCAATCCGTCAGGCTCCGTCTGGCTTCCTGGGGGTGAAAATGGGCCCCGGCATGGCAAAAACCTGCCGACCCGCGGCGGGGTTGACCAGGATGGCAAAGGCGATCCACAGCGAGATGCCGATGAGGGCGATGGTGCAGCCGGTGACGAGCAGGCCCATGGCCGGCACGTGCGTCACTTCCTTCAGGATTCGGCCCAGGTACAGCAAGTCGATGTCGGCCAGGAAGGCGAACAGCAACTTGGAATAGAAGCCAAACGCGTAGGTAAGCACCAAGAAAATCAGCAAGAACGCGATGTCCACCGCGAGCACGATGGTCGGGTCGGGCGCTTTGCCTTCGGCCAAGCCGGCCAGCGCCCACCAGTTCATCACCCAGTTGAACGAGAACGTGGTAAACAGCGTGCCACCCAGCAGGTTTTTGTTCGCCAAGGCCATGAGGCCCGCGAGCAACTGGCCGCCCGCGCCAAAGAGCAGACAGAACATGGCGGCCGTGCGCAGGCCCGCTGGGGTCAGGGACTGGCCCAGCGCGATGGGCACCAGCGCGGCACAGCCGATCGACAGGCCCAGCAGGCCCAGCGGAGTCGACTCGGCAAACGGCAGGGCCGCTGGGGCCGGGGCCGGGGTCCCGTCGCCGGGGTTTACTTGGTGATGATCCATGTCGATTCCTGGCGGCGGCGGCCGCGGCGCGCGCATTCTGCGGCAGATTGCGAGAAGCTGTCCACTCTGGATCTGCCCGGCTCGGTTGCGGCAGCACGCTTGGCAACCCCTGCAAGTCCGGATACCGTGAGCCCTCCGTGGCCGGCGCGAGCCGATGAGGAGGCCGAATGTTGTGGGGCGACCGACCCGACGGCGTGCGCGTGCGCGACTTGCCGCCGATGCGCATCTTGATGCCGCACCTGATCCCGCGCCGCAACAGCGCCGTGGTGTACTTGACCCAGCGGTTGGATCTAACGCGGACGCTGCCCTGGCTCGAACAGCAGTCCCAGGCCGCCGGGGTCCGGGTCAGCTTGTTCCACTTGGTGCAATTCGCGCTGGTCCAGGTCCTGGTGCAGCGCCCGCTCCTGCATCGTTTTGTGGCGGGCCGCTGCATCTACCAGCGCAAGCACACCGAGCTGTCGTTTGCCGTCAAGAAGCGGCTGGACGACGGCGCCGGCATGACTGCGGTCAAGGTGCGGTTGGCACCCGATGCCGACCTGCTTGCCGTCGTGCGGGCCGCCGATGGGGGCATCGCCCAGGGGCGCGGCAGTGCGCTGTTGCCGTCCGAGAAGGAAATGCAGGTTTTTGGCCACTTACCTCCCTTCCTGTTGGGCTGGCTGGTGGCGCTGCAGCGGCAGCTGGATGCCTGGAATCTGCTCCCCGGGGCTCTGACGGCCAGCGACCCGCTGTACTGCAGCGCGTTCTTGGCCAATCTGGGCTCGATCGGGCTGCAGGCGCCCATCCACCACCTGTTCGACTGGGGCACTTGCCCCATCTTTGGCGCGATCGGCGCGATCCACCGGGCGCCGTGGGTGACCGCCGCCGGCGACCTGGAGGTCCGGCCCACGGTCGAGATCGCCTGGAGCTACGACGAGCGGATCGCCGATGGGCTGTACTGCGCGAAGTCGATGGAGATTGTGCGGGGGGTGGTGGAGCGACCGGAAGAAGTGGTGGTGTCAGGTATTGACACTTGACACCTTTTTGCGGCGTGGCCGGAGCCAGAGCCGGAGCCGGAACCCGAATCGCGACAAGACCTTGAAGGCCGTGCGTAGGGCGTGGGGCTTGTCCCCGCCGCCCTTTCAGAAGACTTCGACAAGGCCGCTGGGGTTGGTTCCGAAGCTGGGTAGTGGGTCAGTGCGGCGTGTGTCGGTGGCCCATTGGCCCTCACCCCGTCGGCTGCGCCGACTGCCCCTCTCCCAACGCTTTGGGCGAGGGGCAAGATGCACCTGGGTTGAGCAAGATCGTTGCTCAGTCACGCAGATACGCGGGCAGATTGAAACGGATCGGCCGTAAGTGGTTCAGAGAGCCATTCGACTCCAATCTGGCTGCCACCAATACGCCACATAGGTACGTCCGGGCCTGGCTCGACCGCGACCAACACCCTACGCAGGAGCATCCGGGGCCGGTGGCACCGCACCTTTGACCGGCTTCTTGCCATTCTTGACCGGCAAGTAGCGGGCTACGCGCTTGGGCTGGCGCGGAAACTGGCTCTGCAGGGCCGCCCGCAGCTTGGCGATGCCGGTCAGCACCTGATCCTTGGCCGCGGCCACCGCCTCGCCGGCCTTCTTCAGCTGGGTGTTGGCGCCATCCAGCGCAGCCTGGGCCTTGTCCAGCAGGGCGATTTGCTCCAGCACCGGCTTGGCAAAGGCCTTGACCTCTTTGGGCGTCCCGGCCTCGGCAATCGCCGCCTGCAGGTTGGCCAGCGCCTTGGGCAGGTCCTTCAGGGGCAGGGTCGCCAGCTGCGCCGGGGTCAGGGGGAACAGGGCCAGGTAGCCGGGCGCGCTCTTGCTGCCGTGGTGGGCGGCCACCTGCAGGGCAAAGGGTTCCAGCAGGTCGCTCAGGCGGTCGCGCTCGTAGTCGCGCTTGGCCAGGGCCTTGCGCACGGCGTCGTCGGCCTGGTTGCGGGTCGCGACCTTTTGCGCCAGGGCCAGGTGGGGCACCTCGACCAGCGGCACGTGGCCGGCGGTGGCGGGGTCGGCGCTCAGGCGGGCGATGACGTACAGGTCGTAGCTGAAGTACTCGCTGACCGCGGCGGCGGGAGTCGGGGCTGGCATGGGTGCTCCTGGGTGTAGGGTGGTGGCGGGGGCCATATGAAGGTCGGGTTAATTGGCTTGGGGGTCAAGTTTTCTTCGTGGCGTGGGCAGGGCGTCGTGCGCAAGCTGCAGCGATTGGTCGCCTGGTGGCGGGTCAACTTGGTCGCGCAGGTCGGATTCAATTTCCTGCTCGTGCTCAAGGACATAGAGCCGCGCTGCGGCAAGGTGGTCGTGCGTGAGTTCCGGGTAGTTCTGAAGCACCTCGGCGTCGCTCTCGCCCTGGTCCCACAAGGCGCGGATCAGCCAGACCGGTATGCGGGTGCCGGCGAAGCGGGCTCGGCCGCCGCAGGTTTCGGGCGTCTTGACGATGGTCGGACCGATCGAAGCTGGAACTGAATCCGTAAGCATTGTGGACCTACTGGGCGCGCAGAATCGCCGCCACACGCTTCAAAATGCAGCTGTGCGGTAGAGCCGTCAAGGACTTCACTGGCACGCGGAGGGCGCACAGAAATTGGTGAGGTGGGGCGCGGTGACTACTGCCGGACGAGGGGTGCAGACATGCGCCTGTCCTTCGGGCTCAGTTGCCTCACACCCGGTCGTGCGGCAGACTCCCGCCCGCGGATGCGCCCACAGCAATGGCGACGCGGACAGGTGAGCAGATGGCGAAAGGTCGCGTGGTTCAACATCAATTTCTCGACCTCGGCATCGAGTTGGCGCGGCCCCAGCCGATCCGCAAGATCACAGCTGTTCCCGGTTTGCCTCTGTTTCATCCAAAGGTCCTTGAACTGGAACGCAAGCTGTACGCGCCCGCCGACATAGAGGTTGCCCGCAGCGTCATCGGCACCTGGATTGCCGCGGACCACGATGGCAAGCTCGACGTGAACGAAACCAAGCTCGACTCCAAGTTCCTGCACGATATCTTTGGCAAGGCGCTGGGCTATGTCGGGTCGGTGGACGCCGGCGACAAGCCCTGGACTCTGGACGTGCAGGCCAACGTCAGCCAAGTGGGCCGCAAGGCCGCTGACGGTGCCCTGGGGTTCTTTCGCAAGGACGAGCGGCCAGAGATTCGCGCGGTGATCGAGCTGAAAGGCGCGCACGTCAACCTGGATGTAGCGGTGGGGCGCGAACTGTCGCCGGTCAACCAAGCCTGGGACTACGCGAACCGCACGCCGGGTTGCCGGTGGGTGATTGTCTCGAACTACCGCGAGACCCGGCTCTATGCCGTGAGTCAGGGCAAAGAGAAGTGGCACTCGTTCTGGCTGGACAAGCTGGCAGACGACACCGAATTTCGAACATTCTGTGCCGTCCTGTCGCGCAATCGGCTGCTTGGCCCGGATCCCGCGTCTGCGGCGCGTGTCGACCAACTGCTTGAGGCGTCGGACCGGCAACTGGGCGACATTACCAGCAAGGTCTATGCCGAGTTCAAGGAGCTGCGGGCCAGTCTGTTTGCCGATCTGTGCCAGCGCAATGGCCATGTGCCCCGCTTGGAACTGCTCCGCGCCACGCAGACACTGCTGGATCGCGTGCTGTTCATCGCATTTGCAGAGCGACGCGGCCTATTGCCTGGCGGGTTGATCGACCGCGCGCTTGATCCGCGCAGCAAGAACCACTTCGACTTGCCGCCCCTTTACCAGAACTTGTCGGTGCTTTTCCGCTGGGTCGACGAGGGCCGGGCGAAGCTGGGCGTGGAAGGGTACAACGGTGGACTGTTTCGGCTTGTCCCCGAACTCGATGACCTGTCGGTCGGCGACGACACCCTGCAGCGCCTGCGCAAGCTCTGCGGCTACGATTTTGCCGAAGAAGTGACCGTGGAGGTCCTTGGGCACATCTTCGAGCAGTCGATCTCCGACTTGGAGCAGCTTCGCAACGAGGACGATGCAGGCAACGGCAAGCGCAAGAAGGACGGGGTCTTCTACACGCCCTCGTGGGTGACCCGCTTCATTGCGCGCGCAGTGCTGGGCAAGACCATTGCCGAGCGCACCGCCAAACTGCAGGAACAATTTCTGGGCGGCGCCGATGAAGACCAACTTGGCCACGGCGATTGGCTTGACTACTGGCGTGCCCATCGCGACATGCTGCTTGGCTTGCAGGTGCTGGACCCGGCCTGTGGCTCGGGCGCGTTCTTGCTGGCGGCCTTTGACCTGCTGGCCGCCGAGTACACCCGTGTCAACGCGCAACTGCTCCACTACGGTGACGAGAGTGAACTGGTGGATCTGGCTGTCGCGCTTCTGCACCACAACCTCTTTGGCGTAGACCTGAACGCCGAGTCGGTCGAAATCAGTCGCCTGTCGCTGTGGCTCAAGACCGCGACCAAGGGCAAGAAGCTCAGCGACCTCGACTTGTCGATCCGCGAGGGCAACAGCGTGGTCAGCGACGTTGCGGTCGACGAGCGCGCCTTTGACTGGCAGCGCGGCGAGCCGGCCCTGGAAGGACGCCGGGTAGAAGCCTGCAATCCCGAGCAGGAGGCGGTCCAGGCGCGCTGGGTCCGCGGCTTCGACGTGGTGATGGGCAATCCGCCGTACGTGCGCCAGGAACTGCTGGCGGCGACGCACAAGGCGCACTGGAAGGAGCATTTCGCCACGTACGACGGGGTGGCTGACTTGTACGTCTACTTCTTCGAGCAAGGTCTGGCGGCCTGCAAGCCCGGCGGCCGCCTGGGTTTCATCGTCAACAACAAGTGGCTGCGAGCGGGGTACGGCGAAGCGCTGCGGGGGTGGGTCCTTGGCCAAGCGGAAGTGGAGCAGATTGTCGATTTTGGCCACGCGCCGATCTTTCCCGATGCGGACACGTTTCCATGCATTGTGGTGCTGAAGAAGCTGGAGCGGCCGAACCAGGTGGATCGACAACCAGGAGCAAATGGCGACGACAGCGCGGCAGCCGTTGTCACGCCGGCCGGTCAGCCGCCCGCGCTGACCGTCAAACCTTTCCTGGTGCGGGTGTGCCCTGTGCGGCGCGAAGACGTAGGGCACCCCGAGTTGGAGCGGGTAGTCGCCGATGTGGGCTACGACGTGCCCAGCACGCGGTTGGGGACGGCGGGTTGGAGTCTGGAGCCGCCCGAGGTCGAGAGCCTGATGGCGAAGATCCGCGAGCGTGGGGTGCCGTTGCGCGAGTTTTTGGGGGTTGAGCCGTACCGTGGCGTACTTACCGGCTGCAACGAAGCCTTCTTGATCGATCAGCCGACGCGGGACCGCCTGGTGGCCGAGGATCCGCGATCTGAGGAGGTCATCAAGCCGTACCTGCGTGGACAGGATATTGGGCGGTGGGTGCCGGCGTGGGACCGCAAGTACATGATCTTTGCCCGAAGAGGCATAGAGATCGAGCAGTATCCTGCCATCTTTGCCCATCTGAGCACGTTTCGGGAATCCCTGGAGCCCCGGCCAGATACGTGGAATGAAGCCCAGTCGGGTCCTTGGCCGGGTCGAAAGCCCGGCTCTTATGCTTGGTACGAAATCCAAGACTCGGTGGCTTACTACGGCCTATTCGACCAGCCCAAGATCCTCTACCAGGAAATCCAGTTCCTGCCGCACTACGCCTGGGATGATCAAGGCCTGTACGGCAACAACAAGACGTTCTTGCTCAGCGGCGCGGATCAGTACCTCCTCGGCGTACTCAACTCGCCCCTGCTGTGGTGGTACAACTGGCGCTGGCTGCCCCACATGAAAGACGAAGCGCTCTCGCCAGCCGGCTTCAAGATGGTCGACGTGCCCATCGCGGATCCCGATGCCGATACCCGGAGCCGGGTAGCCGGGTACGTGGCGCAGGCCGTTCAACTCGCGGGCGACCTGACCACCTCGACCTCTGATCTCCTGCTATGGCTCCACCAGGAACACGGCATCGACAAGCCGGGCCTGCTCCTGCAGGCACCGGCCAAGCTCGACGATGCCACCTTCGCCATCGAGCTGCGCAAGCGTCGCCCCAAGGAGCGCGGCATGCTCCGCCCGGCCGACACTCGGCAAATCGACGACGTGTGGCGCGACTTCATTCAGCCGGCCCGGCAGCGACTCGCCCAACTTGGCCGACTCGAGGCGCAGATTGCCCAGGCGATCGAGCAGGCCTACGGGTTGACGCCAGAGGACGTAGACCTGATGTGGCGAACCGCTCCGCCGCGGATGCCAGGGCAGCGAAGTGCGCCGGTGTAGTCTGCAAGGACCCCCATGCCCAAGAAAACCCGCTACGGCGTCCACCCCAACCGCCCCCACATCAGCGACGACCGCCACTGGTGGCGCGGCCTCCGCTTTGTTCGCGACAACCAGCTCTGGCTCCCCGCCTTCCTGGACCTGGCCGAAGGCAGGATTCGCCTCCGCCCCGACGTCGCCGACGCCTTGGAGGGCCGCTTTGCCGGCAAGTGGGCGCTCGAAAACAACGGCGCCGAGCGGCAGGTGCTCCGGCAGGCCGCCCGCCTGATCATGCCGCGCCTGACGGCCGAGGGCTGGCGGACCGACCCGCTGGCCCGCACCCTCGATCTGCTGATGGCCGACGCGTCCTCTGCGCACATGGGCTTGAAGTCCGGCTCGGTGACGCGCGGCAACTTGCTGGATTGGGCCCCCGAGCTGCCCGTGCCGCAGGCCGCGGCCGTCTACCTGCGCCATGAACGCGAGCTTTTGGGGACACGGACCGTCGAAGAGATGGCCAACGACTTGATGACCTGCTGGGCCTTTCGTTGGCACCGCGCGGGCGTACACTACCCCGAGCCGCTATCGGGTCGCGACTACGTCCAGGCCTTTCTTTACATCCTCGCCAGTTGGCGCGAGCCCGCCGAGTACGCGGGCCACTGCGCGCTGATTCCCAAGCTTCTGGATGGCGTGCGGCAAGGCTGTCCAGTCGGCCAGACCAGTCAGGCGTTCATGCAGCCGCTCCTGACGGCCCTGGGCCCGGAGCCGAGCCTGGGCCGCATTGCCAACTGCTACCGGCGCCTGCTGGAGTGGCCCGATACCAGCGCGCTGGACGTCGAGACGTTCTGGCGTGCCGTGCCGATGACGGCGCAGGTCCGAGCGGTCTTGACTACGCTGGACTGGGCCTATCACCGGCCGCCGCCGCCGATCTGGCCCGGTCTGCCGCCAGGGCAAGTGCCCGTGGATTTGGCAGACTTCGCCGTCTTCCGCGCTACGCCCCTTGGCGTCGAGGTCGAGGCGGAGTTCGAAGACAGCCGCGTCGTCGACGACGCCATGCGCCAGGTGCTGGCGGGTGGCGCCGACCAGGCGATCGCTACCCTGAATGCCATGTTGCCGCGGGCGCCGGCCGAGTATCCGCTGGGTGTGCAGCTCAAGCAGGGCACCCTGCTACGGTTTTGGGAGGAAGGCGACAGCGTCTATCGGTTTGCCGCCACAGGCTTGCGTGCCGACGATGTGACCACGGTTCTGTGGATCGCCTCGGTCTGGCCGCGGGCGTGGTTCGTGTTGGCCTTGGCCTACGTTGAGCGGAAGTGCTTCGACCACGCCGAGTACGCCCTGCAGCGCGCCGCCCAGCTGGACGACGACCCCCGCATCACCATCGAGCGCGCGACCATCGCCCATATGTGCGGCCGCCTTGCGCAGTCCCGCCAGCTTCTGGAAGGACTGCTGGAGCGCCAGGCTCGGATGGTCCCCGCGCTGGAGGGCTCCGTTCGGCGCGGCCTGGCCGTGCGGATGATCGACGACGACGACTACCGTGGCGCCCTGGACATGTTGCGGCAGGCCGAGGCCGCGGATCCCGATCACCCGGCCACCGCCCGCGAGATGGAGTACTTGATCGTCCGGATCATGACCCAGGGCGAGTTCAAGGTCGGCCACGCCAAGTCCCTGATGGCCACCAACCCCGCCTGTGCGGTGTGCGGTGTGCCGGCCCGCAAGGGCGCCGCCATGCGCATCGTCGGCAACGAGTCCATTCCCGTATGCCCCGACTGTCTGCGCCGCTGGGCGCCTGCCAGTGACTAGTTGCCGGGCTGGCCCCGCGGTACTCCCCAAATTGCTTCGCAGGCCCGGACAAGTCGGTCCACGATGGACCTCCGCGGCCACCCGTCGCCGTTTGTCTCGGCTACAGGCCCGACTCCTTGCCTCATAGGGTCCCCGCTGTTCACTGAACCTGCTACAATGACCACGATCATCGGCAACTTGATCGAATCCGACCGACTCTCAGCGCCACAGATAACCGCCTAGACTCGCTCAAACTGCTATTCTACGCCGCATCATCCCCAATAGGGGGCATTCGAACCAAACCTGAACGCGGCGAAAGACCCGGAACAAGACGCCCCTGCAGAGGGGCGGCGCTAAGATAGCCCGGCAATTCATTGCCTGGGCCCTACATGACGGCCTGGGCCCTTCGTCATTTGCACCTGCACCTGCACCTGAACCTGAACCTGCACCTGAACCTGAACCTGAACCTGAACCCGCACCTGAACCTGAACCCGAGCCTGACCCTGTCTGCCTCCACCAGCCGTCGCCCACCCGACCACCCCAGATCCAGCCTACCAATTTCACGCGCCCGCCCGTACCATTGCGTTGTCCGCGCCCGTTGGCGCCCGCCGAGCCACATGAAAGCCCTGTCGTCCGCCATCGTCCCGGTCTTCGTCGCCCTGGCGAGCCTGGCCGCCTGCACCACCGAATCCGCGGACGCCACGCCCGCGGCCGAGGCCGACCTGACCAGTGCCAGCAAGCTGCCCTCGAACCCCGTGACCGCGCAAGACGGCTCGATCACAGGCGGTCATTGCAGCGCCACGGTCCCCGCGCCGGCCAAGCAGGGCTGGCGCCACACCACCAAGTCCACAGCCGACACGTTGATGGGCGCACCCAACCACCGCATCCGCGACGTCATCGTGCTGCCCGGCCAGTCGGCCAAGCTGCGCGGCCGCTTTGCCTACGGCAGTGTGGACAAGGACCTAGAAGACGAGACCGTGGAGCTCTGGATCCAGAAGTGCCCGGGCTGGCAGCTGGTCGGCAGCGGCCTGACGGACGGCGACGGCGTGATCTGGTTCGACGTGCCCGCGCTGCCCGCCGGTGACTACCGCGTCCGGATGATCGCCCGCGGCGACGGCACTTTTGCCGATGGTCTGGTCGCGGTCTGGCCCAAGGGCGTGCAGGTGGTGGTCAGCGACATCGACGGCACCTTGACGACCAGCGATTGGGAGCTGTTCAAGGAAGTGTTCGCCAACAAAACCGCAGCGATGTACGCCGACGCGGACAAGGCCATCCGCACCTATACCGGCAAGGGCTACCGCGTTCTGTACCTGACCGGTCGGCCGCAGATCTACAACCGCTACTCGCGCAACTGGTTGGATACCCACAACCTGCCGCTGGGCGTGGTGCGCTTGACCGACGACGTGGGCGACGTGGTCCCCAACGAGTCGGGTGTGCAGGTGTTCAAGACCCAGGTCCTCAAAGACTTGCTGGCCAGCCACTCGGCGGTCCTCAAGGCCGGCCACGGCAACGCGGTGACGGACATCGGCGCGTACCAAGCCGCGGGAATCCCCAATGCGAGCCTGTGGATCGTGGGTCCGCACGCGGGCGAGCAAGGCAGCGCGGCGGTCCAGAGCTACACCAAGCTGCTGCCCACCTTGGCTAAGTTGGCGGCGGCCAAGCAGCCGTAGACGGGGGGCGTTCCTCAATTCCAGCGCATTCGGAATCGTTCGAGTCGGCCCGAAGTCTTCGGCCATCTTCGTGGCGTGCCTACCGTCGCTCCAGCAACACGCCGGTCATGGTGGGCTGACCGCCATACAGCGTGCCGCCCGCGGCGTAGACGCGCCCCTGACCGTCGCCCCAGACCGAGTGCAGCACCGTGGCGGGCCCCAGATCGGGCAACCACGCGTCGCGCGGTGCCCCTTGGCTGTCCATCTCGACGATGCGCGGCCCGGCGCCCACGGCATAGACCGGCTGCCCGGGCGCCTTGAACACGCCAAAAAGCTGCAATCCTTGTTGCACGCCAGCCACGTTGTGCCACGCCCAGCCGTCGTAGTGCAGCAGCACCCCCGTCGCATCGCCGCCCACGGCGTAGAGCTGCAGGCCACCACCGCTCCACAGCGAGACGAGCGTACTGCTGGTGGGCACATCGTCGCGGTGCCAGGTGCCATCGAAGTGCAGGATGGTGCCCCCGGCGCCCACCGCGACCACACCGCCCGCTGGCGAGCCATA
>JBBISH010000126.1:0-17349 GCA_037441385.1 Myxococcales bacterium | reverse complement strand
TTGGCAGCCAGCGGGCAGTTGTCCACGGGGTCCTGCACGCCGTCGTTGTCGTCGTCCGGGTCGCAGACGTCGCCCTGCAAGTCCTTGTCGTTGTTGGCTTGATCAGCGTTCGGGATCAGCGGGCAGTTGTCGTTGGCATTGGCCACGCCGTCGGCGTCTTGATCGTCATCGCAGGCATCGCCCAAGCCGTCGCCGTCCACGTCGCTCTGACCGGCGTTGGCCGTGAGCGGGCAATTGTCCAGCGTGACATCCTGCGGGCACTGCACCGCGGGGCTGATGACGCCGGGGTTGGTCGCCAGCAAGTTGGCCACGCCGTCGCCGTCGATGTCGCAGTCGCAGGCGTTGCCGGTGCCGTCGCCGTCCGAGTCGGTCTGGGTGGTGTTGGCGGCCAGCGGGCAATTGTCGTCGCCGTCCAAGACCTTGTCGTTGTCGTCGTCGGCGTCGCACACGTCGCCCTGGCCGTCGCCGTCGGTGTCGGTCTGGTCTTTGTTCAAGGCTACCGGGCAGTTGTCCACGTTATCGTTGACACCGTCGCCGTCGTCGTCGGGGTCGACGCAGTCGGCCAGATCGTCGCCATCCAGGTTGCTAAAGCCCTCGTCCGTCGCGCCCGAGCAGTTGTCGTCGATGCCGTTGCACACCTCGGCCGCCGCGCCGCTCCCTTGGCACAGGTCCTGCCCAGCGACGCATTGCGTCTTGCCGGGGCAGGTACCGTAGGCATTCTTGATCGAGCACTCGCCGGGTGGGATGGCCTCGTCGGTGGCGCCGTCGCAGTTGTCGTCCTTGAGGTTGCAGGTTTCGGCGACGGGGGCGGTGCCGGTACAGGCCCCTTCCTTGCCGCCGATGCAGGTGTAGGTGCCCGGACAGCTACCAAAGGTGTTGGTGATCTTGCAGTTGCCCGTCTGGCCGTCGGGGCAGGGGCATTGGCCACCCGGAGGCGTGCAGACTTGCGCAGAGCCGACCGTGGTGCAAGCAAAGCCCTCGCCGATGCAGGTCTTGCCGCCGGTGCAGGGCTGGACGCAGTGGGTGCCTTGGCCCAGGTCGACGCACACGCCCTTGGCGTCCTTGCCCAGGTCGCAGTCGGCATCCTTGACGCACGGCGCGCACTGATAGGGCG
Organism: Myxococcales bacterium; assembly: GCA_037441385.1. Taxonomy (GTDB): domain Bacteria; phylum Myxococcota_A; class UBA9042; order UBA9042; family UBA9042; genus SXRM01. Next base: position 16,235 of record JBBISH010000126.1, on the reverse strand, counting down.
CCTTGTGCATGCAGACGCTGACCACGTCGCCGCTCGCGGTGGTCTGGACGCACTCGTAGTCGGCCGGGCAACCGGTGATGCAGGACTGGGCGCACTCTTTGCCGGTGGGCGTGGAGGCGCAGATCAGCGTCTCGCAGTCCTCGTTCTTTTGGCACGGTACCTTGGGATATGTCACGTCTTTGCCGGCGATGTCGATGCTGACGATGTCCGGCTCGCTGCCCGTGTCTTCGCTGTCCTGCTCGGTGAGGTCGTCGATCAGGTCCCCTTTGCCCACCGTGTCGATCTTGGTGTCCGGGGCGCCAGTGACGGTCTCGGGGTCGCCGCAAGCGGGAGTCAGCCACAGCGCCGCCGCCAGCAGCAACCACGGGTGCAAGGGGGATTTGGGAGCAAAGATCTGGAGTTTCTTCATAGTGTCACTCGGCTGCGTGGGACGGAAGCGAGAGGGCAAGGCCGCACTGGTCACCAAGCCGACTATGCCGACCGCGGCACGCCGCGTCAACGGGCGCTGCGCGCGGCGCGGACTCGACAGCCCTTGGGAATTCGCGCAGCATCGGCGTGCGGCCTGCGACCGCCCCGTGCGCCGATGAGCTTCCGTCCGCCCCACCGACCGGCAAAGCCCGTGAATCGGCCCGCTCTGGAACCGGGCGAGCGCGGGGACACGCGCCTGCAGGCGGCCCTGGCCCAGGCCCGCGCCGAAGATACCTACGCATCGGCGGCCGCTTGCGCGGCCTGTGCCCACGAGCGCCAAGCAACGGGCGATCCCGAAGCCCTATGCAATGATCACCTGGCCCAAGCGTTGGGGATGCGTGGCGGTTGGGCCCGCTAGCAAGGAGCACCATGTTCACAGCCGAGACCTTTGCCTTCTTGCGCGACCTGCGCGACCACAACAACAAGGAGTGGTTCGATGCCAACCGCAACCGCTACGAGCGCCACTGCAAAGAGCCGCTGTTGGAATTCGTTGGAGCGATGCGCCCTTACCTAGAGCAGATGTCGCGGTATTTCGTCGGCGACCAGCGGTCCGTGTTTCGCATCCACCGCGACGTGCGGTTTTCGCACGACAAGTCGCCGTACAAGACGCACCTGGCGGCGCAGTTTCGCCACAGCATGACGGGCGGACCGCTGAGCGAGGCGGTGCACGCCCCCGGCTTCTACTTCAACCTGGCACCCGACGGCCACGACGAAATGGCTGGCGTATTCGGCGGTTTTGGCATGTGGCAGCCGCCGCCCGACGCGCTGCACGCCATCCGCACCTGCATCGTCGAGCACTCGGACGACTGGGAGGTGGCCAAGTCCGGGTTGGTGTTGCACGGTTCGAGCTTGAAGCGTCCGCCTGCCGGGTACGCGGCCGATCACCCGCTCATCGAGGACCTGAAGCGCAAGGACTTCATCGCAGTGGCCAACTTCAGCGAGCAGGACGCACAGCGGCCCGATTTTCCGGCCCTGTACGCGGCGGCGATGGCCAAGGGCGCCGGGCTGCAGAAGTTCTTGTGCCAGGCTATGCAGTTGCCGTTCTAGGGTGCTGGTGACTTTATTGTTTAATTTCAACCAGTAGAAAATGGCTGCTACATTCTGGCACGGACCATGGTGCCAATCCCGCGATCGGTAAACAGCTCTTCGATCAGGGCCGCGTGCACCTGGCCATTGAGGACGTGGAGCGTGCCGCCGCCCTGCAAGAAGGCCGGCACCTGCGCCGCTAGGTAGTGGTCGGGCAGCTCGGGCGGCCCCAGCTCGCTGGCCAGGTGCCCATCGGCCGCGCGCAGGCCGTCGGCGTCGGTCAAAATCAGCAGCTTGCTGGCGTGGTTGTCGCGCGCCACCGCCACCGCCGCCGACAAGCTGGCGCCGCGCAACACGATGGGGCGGATGCCGGTCTGACGCAGCAGGGCCAGGTCATCGTCCAGGGTGGGCGACTCAGCCTGGACCAGAAAGACCATGGTCATGCGGTCGTGCTGGTGCAGGTAGCGCAAAGCCTCGCGCAGCACGCCCTTTTTCAGTACCGGGGTCAGGGTCTGCAGTTCCAGGCTGGCGCGCACCGGGGCGCTGCTGCCCACTGCACCGTAGGCGACCGGGGCCTCGGCGTTGATGCGCACGTAGTCGTAGCTGAGGTCGCAGCCCCAGGCGACGCCCTGGCCTGGGCCGGCGCCGATGCACAGGTCCAAGGTGATGGTGTCGCTGGCGCGCAGCCTGGCCCCCAGTTCGGCCCGGTCCAGGGTCTGGCTGGGCGGGTAAACCGGCTGACCTTGCAGGGCAATCGTCACGAGCGACCGGTCCAGCGGCTGGTCTTGCCGCGCCAGCGACGCGCCCAGGGCCGCCACCGCCCGGCCCCAGTTGGGATCGCAGGCAAACAGCGCACTTTTGACCAGATCGCTGCCGGCAATGTCGCGGGCGGTGGTGCGCGCCACCTCGTCGTTGGTCGCGCCGCGGACCTGCACGGTGACCATGCGGGTGGCACCTTCGCCGTCGCGGGCGATCGCCTGGGCCAGCGCGGAAAACACAGCGTGCATGGGCAGTTCGGGGTCGCTGACCGGGCCGGCGACGCCGGTTGCGAACACCAGGGCGGTGTCGTTGGTCGAGGTGTCGCGGTCGACGGTGACGGCGTTGAAGGTGCGGGCAACCACGCGCTTGGTGGCGGCGTCGAGCACCTGCGGGTCGATCTGGGCGTCGGTGACGCATACCGCAATCATCGTCGCCATGTCGGGGTGGATCATCCCCGAGCCCTTCGCGATGCCCAACCAGGTCGCGCCGCCGTAGCGGAAACAGGCGACCTTGGCGACTGTGTCGGTGGTCAGCACGGCCTGGGAAAACGCTTCCCAGCTGCTGGGTTGCGAGAGGATGACCGGCAGCTTGTCGACCACCTGCTGCGCGTCGAAGGGCACGCCGATCGGGCCGGTGGTGGCGGTGAGGATGGCGCCGCCGGTCTTGCCTTCGGCCGCCAGCGCGGCGGCCAGACCCGAGCGAAGCAGCTGATCGGCCTCGCGATCCCCGGCGGCGTAGCAGTTGGCGTTGCCACTGACCGCGACAAAGGCGCTGGCCAGGCCGGGCAGCAGCGGGCGGTTGCCCTCGACACAGGCCGCCGCGCAACGATTGCGGGTCAGCGTGCCGGCCACCGGCACCGGGCGGGCAAAGACCAGCACGGCCGTGTCCAAGCGGCTGGCCTTGATGCCGCTGTGGCCGCCCAGCACGCGCACGCCGGCGGGGAGGACGGGGTCGATAGCCTTGAGATCAGTCATGATTCCCCCCTGGCTGCAGCCCGGCCAGCGCCGGCCAGCCCATGGCCAGGTTCAGGTTGTACACGGCGTGCGAGGCGGCGCCGCGCAGCAGGTTGTCGATGACGCTGACGAACTGCACCCGGCCCGCAGCGGCATCCAAGAAGTAGTGGACCTGCACGGTATTCTGCTCGGCCACCGCCAGCACGTCGGGCGCGGCGGCCACCTGTTGCCACAGCGGATCGCCCGCCAGGCTCAGGTTCGGCAGCGACGACCCGGGGTTGCGGGCCAGCCACGGCCCCACGTCGACACTGCCCGAGACGAGCATCCCGCGCCGCAGCGGCGCCACGAGCGGCACGAACAGCAGGTGGACGTCCGCGCGGCCCTCGACCTCGACCAAGTGCTGGTGGGCGCGGCCGGTGCGATAAGGGGCAAGGTTTTCGGCCACGTACATGTACATGGTCCGCTCGGTGGGGTTGCGGCCGGCGCCCGACACGCCGCTGATGCCAGTGGCGTCGACCACTGCGCCCGGGGCCAGCACTCCTGCAGTCTGCAGCGGCACCAAAGCCGAGAGCAGCGCATTGGCGTAGCAGCCTGGATTGGCAATCAAGTTCGCTTGTAGCAGCGTGTCCGCCGGCGCGTCGAAGCCATAGGCCGCATGCGCCAGCGCGGCGGGGTGCGGGTGGTCAAAACCGTAGGCGGCTCGGTGCTTTGTGGCAGTGCCGGCGCGGTGGGCGCCCGACAGGTCGATCACGCGCTGCCCTCGCTCGACCAGGGGCTCGGCCAATTCGGCGCTGGTCTCGGCCGGAGTCGCCAAGAAAATCCATCGAACATCCTCTGGGATCGCAGCCGTACCTTCGCGCGATGGGGCGGTCGTCACCGGACCGACGTGCGGGTGTCCGCGCAGCAAGCGCAGCAGTTCCTGGCCCGCGTAGCCGGTGGCGCCGACGATGCAGACAGAAGGACGGGTCGCGATGGGGGATGAAGGCATGGCGGTCGGGCGGCCGGCGCTGGCCGGGGGGCGCGCAGTGTTCCGCGCCCGGCCGATTTCTGCAAGGGGCACGCGGCGATGGGGGGCATTTTCTACCCCTGGAAACAGTTGGCTTTTTGCGACGACGTCTGTCACTTTCCCTGGGGCCCAAGATGCGGCAGGCTAGTGCCCTCTGCCGCCGCGGCAACTGCGAGGCCCGCTATGTCCCCTACCTTTAGACACCTTTTGAAATTCAGCGTCTTTCTTGGCGCACTCTTGCCCGCAGCCTGCCAAAAGGCCCCGCCGGAACCCGCCTCGCCAGCCCCGCCGACAGCCACCACGCCCACCGCGCCGCCCACTCCCGTGCCGCCGCCCGCAGCCGCCACGCCAGCCCAAGCTCCCGCCGAGGCAAGCCCTGCCGCCGCCGAGCCACCAGCCGCCGCCACTGCCGCCGCCGTGGCCCCGGACTCGCTGGCCGGCAAGCTAGATGCCGCCCAAGCTCTGCATGGCGGGGTACTCATCCTCGCGGATCGCAAGGGGATCCACGCGCTGGCCCCCGATTTCACGCCGATTGCCGACCTGTCGACCGCCCACGCCACGCATCTGCGCATCGACCGAACCGGCGACCGCCGCTTGCTTTTCTATGTGGTGCCGGCCAAGCGTCAGATCGTCCGGCTGGACCTGCGCACGGGCGAGCAAAAGGTCGTGGCAACGCTACCCAAGCTGAAGAACGAGTGCTTCTTGAGCGCCACAGGCAACGGGCCCGCGCCCGACGAGCCCGCGGCCGAGGGCGCCGCCCAAGACAGCACCGCCGCTGCGGCTCCCGCGCCCTCGCCGGCGAAAGAGGCCCGCCCGGCCGTCGCCGAGGGCGCAGCCTTGAACCCGCTGGACTACATCCAGGACGAGCGCAATTTTGGCGTCGACGCGGCAGCCCAAATCGCGTGCTTCCAGATCTCGGACCGCAACGCAAACATGGCGAACATCCTCATCAACTACCGAGTCGACCTCGCGACCGGCAAAGTGCAGGATCGCGTGGTCTTTGGCGGCGAGGCGTGTCAGACCATGGTGAAGGGCAAGCCGGTGACCAAGGACCTGTGCACCGTGCCGCAACGGCCCGCGCCCAAGGCCGAGGCGGGCAAGGCGTGGCCATTCAGCCCGGAATCGCAACACTTTGTGCCCGATGCGACCTCGGCTTCCGGGCGCTTTGGGGTGCTGCGCGACTCCGACGTGGTCGCGGAGCAGGGCGACTACGTGTACCTGGCGACGTTCGTGTTCGACGCCCAGACCGGCGCGACATGGGCCGCCACGACCAAGGGACTGGTGCAAATCAACCTGGCCAAGCTGCGCAAGTCGCAGAAACTGCCAAAGAATACCATCGTGGCACCGGGCGAAGCCGAAGTGTTCTGGCTTGGCAACAGCGACGTGCTCGTCTTGGGCGACGGCGGCGCTGCGGTGGCCGAAATGACCATCCCCACCACCCAGTACTACCTGATTTCGCCGCCGGACGGCGTCAAGAGCTTGCGCGCCTACGCGGCGACGGCGTACTAGCCCGCGCGTGGCCTCAGTGCGTCGGGGTCGCCGGCACGGCCAATTCGTACACGGCAAACCCCGACTCGGTGTCCAACTCGGCGTTGTAGTCCGGGTGCAAGCACAGACGGTTGTCGGGCTCGGGCTCGAAGTCGCAGCGCGAGGTGACCATCGCCAGCGCTCGCCGCGTCTTGGGCAGCCAGTACAGCGCGTCGATCAGGTCGCCACAGCACGCCGCGATGCGTTCGGCCGCAGGCCGGGCGCGCACCTTGTCCCAATCGACTGGCAAGTCGCGGGCGGCGCGGTCACTTTTGGTCGGGACCTGGCGCGGATCAAAGTTCGGCAGCTTGGCACTCACCGTCTGCCCCAGTGCTTGCACCAGAAGCGTGCGGGCGTTGTCGCTGTCTTTGCGGACGCTGCCAGCGCTGGCGGGCAGGCGCTCGGGAGCGGCGAAGTGCTTGCCGCTCAAGTACTTCTGCGCCGCAGCAAACCCCTTGGCTTGGAAAGTCGAGTCCTTGCCGCCAAAGACGACGAACTTGCGCCGCTTCTTGCTGCCCAGGGTCCGCACCTCCACGCGAAACTCCATGCAGCCCTCGCAGTTGGTGATCGCGATGCAGGCCAGCTCCTTCTCGTCGGCCGACGTCCAGTGGCAGCCTTCGCGCAGGTAGAGCGGGTCGATTTCGCCTTCGCTGGTCTGGAACGGCGGCAGTAGCGCGGCAGTGGGCTCGGCGGCCGGCGCAGTGGAACCAATCAAGAGGCCAAGAAACACCAGGGCAAAGCGGCGGCTGGGCATGGTACGTCTCCTGCACGTGCCGGCAAACCGGGCGGCGGCAGGCTAGCACGACAGGTCCGTGGTGTCGCGGAAGTAGCGGCAAGGGCCGCAGGGTCAGCCTGGGATGTCCGGCTCGACGAGCTGCGCCAACTGCACCAGCGACTCCTGCCAGCCCAGGTAGCAGAACGCCGTCGGGATCGCCTCGGGAATTCCCTCTTGCACGATGCGCACTTCCGTCCCGCACAGGACGGTTTCCAACTCGATGGTGGTGATCATCGTGCCCGGCAGATTCGGGTCATCAAAGGCGTCGGTATAGCGGATGCGTTTGCCCGGCTCCAACTCCAAGTATTTGCCGCCAAAGGACTCTCCCTTGCCCTTGCGAAAGTTGTGGAAGGCCATGCGGAAAGTGCCGCCCACGGTGGCGTCCATGTGCTCGACGTGGCAGGTAAAGCCAAACGGCGGCAACCACTTGGCCATCGCGGCGGGTTCCAAGAAGGCTCGGTAGACGTGCTCGGCAGGGGCGCGCAGCACGCGATGCAGGCGGACAGTACCGGTGGACATGGCCAGGCTCCAAGGGGGCGGAAGGAAGGTCCAAGGCTGCCGGGCCGGCCGGCCGATGTCCAGGCTGGCACCGCCAAAGGCATGGATCCGCGCCGAATCCCGACCTGCTCCTGGTCTCGATACCGGTATCACGGAATGCGATGATACTGGTCTCACGATCGACCAACGCGGCTCGCCGCCTTGAAAACAGCACACTTTTCCACCATTCCACCCTTGGCACGGGTTTTGAAGAACTCCTGGCCGTCCCCGCACTGCCGCACCGGCCTGCGCCGCGTGCCCAAGGAGTACCATGCACCCACCCCGCAATTTCGTCTCGATCGCGCGCACTTCTGTCGTCTTGGCCCTGCTCGCCGCCCTCGCCTTGGCCTGCACCGATGCCCTGCCCAGCCCGGCCGAAAGTACCAGCGAGGCGAGTTCGCCGTGGGACAGCCAGTCCGGTGCCCTGAGCGAGGCGCCTGCCAAGCCCCTGCCGTTTGGCACCGCCGTGACCCAGTCCGCCAAGACCAGTCAGACGCTACTATGGACTTGGACCGCGGCCGCCGGTGGCACCTTCTCGGTCAAGATCAGCAACTGGAAGAAGGCGTGGATGCTGGTCAAGCTGCAGCGAAAGTTGCCCAGCGGACTTTGGCAGACGCTGCAGACTCAGGGCGGTGCGGGTGGTTGCCAGCTCGGCGCCACGCCCTCCAGCCCGGGGCAATTCCGACTGGCCGTCAGCGGTCCGGTCGGCGGCGTGGGCGTGACCGCCAGCCTCAGCTGCAACAAGGGCGTGTGCGCGCCGCCGGTGTGTCCCGCCACCGCGCAAGCCGCCGCCGACACGGCCAAAGCGCAGGTGGTCAAGAACGTGCTGCCGTGGGCCAAGGGGGTGCTGTGGATGAGCGAGTCGGATTACCCCTTTGACGCCGTGGGGTTGCCACCCCTTCCGGGCGCGCCGCTGAGCACGGCCACACTGCCGATCCAGCCTACGCCGGCCGAATTGCTGGCGGCGCTGGGGCTCCCGGCCAACACGCCCACCCAGACCTGGCCGGCCGACAAGCTGTACGCGGCGCTGGTGCAGCAGGGGCAAAATCCAGGCAAGATCCAGGATCTACGCAGTGCCGTCGAAGCCCAGGGCACCGGTTGGACCGTCATCCGCGTGGGCACCGTGCAGGTGCACGTGTACCTGATCGGCCGCAGCCCGTGCGGAGCGCTGGTCGGCCTGCACACCGTGTCCATCGAAACCTGATACGCACCCCACCTGATTCACGCCTGTACGGCCTCCCGGACCCGCCACGCAACTGGCGAGAATCAGGCGGGGACCCCGGTTCGGGCCCGAAGAATTGCCCGAGTTTTCGATCCGATTCGGACGGAACCGGTATGAGGCCTACTGCAAGCTTGGGACCTGTTAGGCATCCCCGCCCACCAGCCGCACATCGCCGCCGCGGCCGGCGTCCTGAACCTCGATGCGGACCGCCCACTTGCGCTCCAGACCTTTGATGGCCTCGGCCAGCTGGTCGCGAAGGATCGCCGCCACCCGCGCCGGCGCCTGCACCTTGACCACCTCACCGGGTTCGCCCTTGCTGGCCAACAGGGTCCGCAGCCGCCCCAGCGTCTCGATGGCCAGGTCCGAAGACGAGCGCACGTGGCCGCGGCCTTGGCAGGTGGGACACGCCTCGGTCAGACGCTCGGCCAAGCTCTCGCGTACGCGCTTGCGAGTCAGCTGCACGGTGCCAAATTCGCTCACTTTCCCCAAGCGGATCCGCGCCCGGTCGCGCGCCAGCTCTTCGCCCAGCACCCGCTCCAGGGTCCGGCGGTCCTCGCTGCGCTTCATGTCGACAAAATCGACGATGACCAGCCCACCCACGTTGCGCAGGCGCAGTTGCTGGGCGATCGCCTTGGCCGCCTCTAGGTTCAGGGCCAGCATCGCCGCGTCCAGGCCGTCGCTGCCCGGCTGCTTGCCCGAGTTGACGTCGACCACCGTCATCGCCTCGGTCCGCTGCACGACCAGCTCGCCGCCCGAGGGCAGCGACACCTTAGGCTCCAGGGCCTGGCGCACCCAGCGGTCCAGGTTGAACACCACGAACAGCGGCGTGGACGAGGCGTGCAGCTTGACCTCGGGCCGCAGCTCGGGGTGGAAACGCCGCACGAACGTTTGGACCCGGTCCAGGTCGGCCGGGTCGTCGATCCACACCGTCTGCGTCGACGGGCTCACCATGTCGCGCAACGCCCGCAGCGTCAGGTCCAGGTCGTCGAAGATGAAGCTGGGCCCCGACGCCGCCTCGTAGCGGGTGCGGATGTCGGCCCACTGCCGCGACAAGAAGGTCAGGTCGTCGACGAGCTCTTGCTCGGTGGCGCCCTCGCCCACGGTGCGCACGATGGCGCCGCAGCCGGGCGGCAAGTGCTTCCTGGCAATCTGCTCCAGCCGCGAGCGCTCGGCCGGGTCGTCGATCATCTTGCTCACACCCACATGCGGGTCACGCGCCAAGAGCACGGCGTTGCGGCCGGGCAGAGACACGAACGTGGTGACGCGTGGGCCCTTTTTCGCCACCGGTTCGCGCACCACCTGCACCATAAGGTGTTGGCCGGGCCGCAGCAGGTCGCTGATCGGCCGGGCCTGCTTGGGGGTGCGTCGGCCCAGGTCGTCGTCCAGGTCGCTGTCGCTGGCGGCGCCCTCGGTCCACACGTCGTCGGCCTGGAGCAGGGCCATCCGACCCAAGCCGATGTCGACAAAAGCCGCGTCCAGGCTGGGGATTACGCGCTGAACCCGCCCCAGGTAGATGTTGCCGGACAGGCCGCGACCCGCCGTGCGCTCGACCTGCAGCTCAACCACGCTGTTGCCCTGCTGAAGCGCCACCCGGGTTTCCTCGGGCGAGGACTGGATAAACAGCGTCTCGGCCTCGCCGCGGCGCACCACCCGGGCGGGGACGGCGGGATCGGCGGCGGGGGCTGGGTCGACTTCGGTCGATTGGGCGCACATGGCAACTCCCTAAGCGTAAGGCGAATTCAAGGGCAGGTGGGGGTACAGACCGTGGCGCCGACCGATTTGCCATAGCGATCGACGGCGGCCTGGCAGGTCGGCCCGCCGTCGGTGGCGGCGCAGTCGCTGGATTGGCCGCAGGGTGGCGCGCAGTGACCACTTGCGTCGCCTGGGGCAAGCCAAGTGCACTTCATGGTGTCGGGGCACTGGTAGTCCCAACGGCATGGGATGCACGACTTGTGCTTTTGGCACAGCGGCACCACGGCCGGCATGCTCGGGCTTTGGCGCGGAATCATCTGGTGGTTGGTGTCGCACTGCATCTTGTCCAGGGTGCCACAGTCGGTGCTGGCCTTGCAGAGGGCCGAGCAGTAGCCCTTGCCGGTCTGCGCATCGGGCAGGCACAGCCGCGAGGCGCATTCGGCCGGGTCATTGGCGCCGGCGCTCGGGTTGCAGAGGTCGCCCGCCTTCTTCTGCGCCACGGGCGATACCCAGGCTTTGATGCAGCGGTATTCGACCTTGGCGGCGGCGTCGGGGCCCAGTGCGATGGCAAACGGCTGGCAGCTTTCGCCTGGCGCGCAGGCCAGCGTCGCAGTGCAATCGCTCAGTGAGGACCCGGCCGGTTGGGGCAGGCACACCGGCAGGTACAGGTTGTCGTAGGGCTGCTCGGTGGCGTTGTCGGCCAGGGCGATGCTGCCGCAGGCAAACGGAAAGGCCTTGCCGCCGGCCACGGCGATCGGCGCGCTGGCCGGGCAGTCGTTGCTGGTGCCGCAGACGTCGGTGCACCAGCCGGCGGTGGGCTTGCCACTGGCGTCGCTAGAAACCCCAAGGCAGATGCCGCTTTGGCAGGCCTTGCCCACGGCGACCCCGCACTTCTCGCCCAGCGCGGCCAGGCTGGGATCGGGGGCAATGCACTGCGCCTGGATGGTGAACAGCCCCGTCTTGGTGGCCGCCGCCGCCAGATCGACCTCGACCGCGCGGCAGTAGCTGGCCACGGAATCGGCGCACTGCTTGGGCGACAGGCACGGTCCGGCCGCCTTGGGCAGGGGCGAGCACACATGCAGGGCCGTGAACACGTCGGGCTGGCTGTCGGCGGGCTGGCTGGTGTCGAAGGCGAACTCCTGCACGGCGCAGACTTGGTCAGACGCGCAGTCCGCAGCGGTCTTGCAGTGGCCGCCGCAGCTGCCGTTCACGCACCAATACTTGGTCTCGCAAGGCTTTTGCGTGCTGTCGCCGCTGCCGGGATAGGCGTCGCAAGCCTCGCCGCGCGCCGCGGTTCCGGGCGCCTTGGGGACGCAGATCGACGCGTCCCAGCCGGGCAATTTCAGTTGGCCGGGCTGGCTGGGATCCGGGTCGCCGCCCTGGTGCTTGACGCCGTTGTATACGGAAAGACAAAAGAAGTCCGAGTTCTTGCAGTCGCTGTCCAGCGCGCAGTGCTGCGGCACACACGCCGAGAACGCCGGGGCCTGACTGCCCAGGACCGCCACGCCGTTCTCGCAGAACATCGGCACGCCGCCCGTCGAGCACTGAGCGTTGCTGGTGCAGAAGTCGATGCAGCCGCCCCACGGCATACACATACCATTTTTACAAGCAATCACTGGTCCTTGCGTTGGGTCGCCGTTGCAGTAGGCGCCGCCGACTTTGCCGGCCTTGCCGTCGGCCTGCTTTTGGGCGGGCGCGCACACTTGCCGGTAGGCGCCCCGCACAGTCCGGTAGCTGCACACTTCGCCGCTGCCGCAGTCGCTGTTCGAGCTGCACGGGGCAAACGTGGTCCCGGCGAGGCAGTAGCTGACCGGCTTGCCCTGGGCCGGGTCGGTGATTTGTGCGCAGAGGAAGTGGCTGCCGAGCGGGCCGTCGGCAAAGCCCTGGCAATCGCCGACCACGCCGGGATCTTCCAAGCCGTCGCCGGTGGGCGTGGCGGTGCCGCTGAAGTTCACCACACTGTCTTTGGCCAGACTGCAGGTGCGGCTGCACACGCCCCAATAGCACAGGCCGCTCTCGCACTGATCATCCAAGCATTGCGCGTAGTTCTGCTTCTGAGCCGAGGTGGCGTTGCTGCCCGGTGGCAAACAGGTGGCGGTGGGCCCGCAGGCCGCGCCGTCCTTGGCCTTGGGGGCGCCGCCAGGCTTGGCCACACAAGTGTACTGGGTCGGCGAGCCGGTCACGGTGTCGCAGACGGTGCCGGTCCCGCAGCCGCCGCACCAGCCGCAGCTGCCCGCGTACCCGCAGACGGCGCCTTTGGCTTTGCAGCAGTCGACCTCGGGCACGTCGGCCACGGCGGTGTCTTTGGCCAGGGTGTCGCTGCCGGTCGCGTCGGTGTGGACGACCGCGGTGGCGGGGATGGGGACGAGCGCCGGGCAGGCCGGCAACAGCAAGAGTCCAAGCAGAATCCACAGGATGCGCAGTACGGTCGCACTCGACGCTGGCGCCCGCTGGATCATCGCTGCCTTGCCCGCGGCCCGCCGCCGCCGGGGGCACCGTAGCGCGAGGTTGCTTGCGGGGTCAACGATTTTGCCCATCGTCGGCCGGTCGGTGGAGCGGCTGCAGTTCGGGCCGATGCCGCGTCAGCGCCCGCGCATCCGCCCAACTGCCCCACAGACCAAACAGCGTCACCTGCACGGTCTGCACGAACCACAGCCCCAGGCCAAAGGCCACCGCCCGCGGCGATTGTTCGTCCACGCCGTACAATGCGGCCGGCAGTAGCAAAAAGTACCAGAAGCTTCCGGCGTTGGCTGGCGCGTTGGGGATCATCATCCCCACCACCACAAAACACATCATGGCGTAGCCGGCGATGACGGGCACGTCCAAGCCAAAACCGCGCGCCATCAGCCAGATGCCCAGGCCGTTGACGCCCCAATAGACGATGGTGATGCCGATGAACTGCACGACGTGCCACGGGCTTTTCAGCACTGCCAGGCCGTCGACAAAGGCGGTGACCATGCCCAGCAGCTTGTCGGTCACGCCCGGCGCCACGGCACCCAGGATCTTGCGGCTCCAGCGCAGGGTGAAGTCGCGGGCGACGAGCACGGCACTTAACCCAGTGATCGCACTAAGGAACACCGCGCCAGCGATCCACGCCGCCTGCTGGATGCCCGGATGGCGCGCCAACGTGGCCGGGTGCACCTCGAAGAGCACCACGAACAGCAGCGCGGTCACGGTCAGGCCATCCAAGACCCGCTCAAGCGCCACCGTCGCCAGGCCCGCAGCAAACGGCACCGGCGGATGCCCCGCGTGTTTGCGTGCGAGCATCAGCGGTCGGCTCAGCTCGCCCAACCGCAGCGGCAGCAGGAACACCGCCATGAAGCCCACCGCGCCCGAGCGGTTCAGCGCCGCGATCGGCACGCGCGCGTAGGGCTCGAGCAGCGGGTGCCAGCGCAGCACGCGCAACCAGTGAATGACCGTCAGAAAGCCGCAATACAGGGCCAGATACTGCAGGTCCAGCGACCAGTTCTCGCCGCCCGACTTGCCCAGCAGCCGCACCGCCCAGTCGCCGTGGGCATCGCGCCCCAGCTCCAGCGTCCCCGAAAACAGCCGGTCCAGCGGCCACGACCGCGACGACCACCAGGTAAACAGGGCACCGATGGCCAAGCCGCCCAGCCAACGCCGCCAGACGTTGCGGCGCTCGTCGACCGACTCGACCAGGGCTCCGGGCTGCTCGCCGGGAGTTTCTTCGGGGCTTTGCTGCACTTGGCTGGCTTACAAACCGTAGACGTGGGACTTGTCGCCGGTCACCAGCTTGCAGGCATTGCGGGTATCGACCAGCAGTTGGCTGCGCGCCACGATGTCGCCCATGTCAAAGGCCTTGTGGTCGGTGGTGAGCACGGCCACGTCGTAGCTGGCCAGCTGGCTCAGGTCGGCCACGCTGCTGCGGACGTGCCCATCTTCCTTGAAGCTGGCCACGTAGGGGTCAAAGTACTCGACGTGCGCGCCCTTCTTCTCCAGCAGGTCCATCACCGAGATGGCGGGCGACTCGCGGAAGTCGTCGATGTCGCGCTTGTAGGCCACGCCCAGCACCAGCACCTTGGCGTTCTTCAGCGACTTGCACTGGTCGTTCAAGGCGTCTTGCACGCGGCTGACCACGTGGGCCGGCATCTGGGTGTTGATGGCGTCGGCCAGCTCGATGAAGCGGGCCTGGTAGTTCATCGACTTCAGCTTCCACGACAGGTACAGCGGGTCGATGGGGATGCAGTGGCCGCCCAAGCCCGGACCAGGGTAGAAGGGCATGAAACCAAAGGGCTTGGTCGCCGCGGCCTCGATGACCTCGAAGACGTTGAGGCCGAGCTTGCGGCACATCAGCGCGACTTCGTTGACCAGGCCGATGTTGACGGCGCGGAAGGTGTTTTCCAGCAACTTCACCATCTCGGCGCAGTCGGGGCTGGTCACCATTTTGACGTGGTCGATGAAGCTGCCGTACAGCGCCGCCACCGCCTCGCTGCAAGCCGGGGTCAGGCCGCCGACGATCTTGGTGGTGTTCTTGACGCCAAACCTCTCGTTGCCCGGGTCGATGCGCTCGGGCGAGAACGCCACATGGATCTCGGTGCCGGCTTTGTGGCCCTTGGCTGCTTCGAGCATCGGCACCATCACCTCGCGCGTAAAGCCGGGGTAGGTGGTCGACTCGAGCACGAACAGCTGGCCCTTTTGCACGAACGGCTGCACCGACTCGAGCGCCTTGATGATGTAGCTGTTGTCGGGATCGCGGGTCTTGGACAGCGGCGTGGGCACGCAGATCACCACGGCGTCGGCCTGGGCCACCACGTCAAAGGTGGTGTGGGCGGTCAGGGTGCCGGCCTTGACCAGCGGCGCCAGCACTTCGCTGGGCACATCGCCGATGTCGGACTCGCCGCGGTTGATGCGATCGACGCGCGCTTGCTGGATGTCGATGCCCAAGGTCCGCAAGCCCACACCGGCGCAGCGCGCCGCCAAAGGCAATCCAACATAACCAAGGCCGACCACGGCAATTTTCGCCGTACGATTGTCAATCTTCTGGACGAGGGACATGCGCAACTCCGGTTCGGCGGCCGAGTCCGGTCCGCCCAAGGGTGCGTTAGTGTAGCGACGCGGGCGCAAAACGTCCAACGGCCGGATCCGCTGGCCCCCTTGGGGGTGCAGATCCGACCGCTGGCGACCGGCGGGCGTCGGTGCTCGACCGCGCGGAGATGGGGTCTTGCAAAAACGCTAGGGCAGCGTGGCCTTCAGGTCGATCTTCAGGACCACGCCGTCGCGGATCAGGTCGTCCGGCTTGCCGGCGTAGACGATGCCGAAGTCCTTGCGATTGATCGAGAACTCGGCCTTGGCGCTCACGTCCTTGCCGGCGATGGCGATGGTGGCCGGGAAGGTGACTTCCTTGGTGGTGCCCTTCAAGGTCAGGTTGCCCTTGATGGTGTGGGTGGTGCCGGCCACGGCAGCGTCGCCGCCGGCCTTGATCTCGCTGGCGACGAAGGTGGCGGTGGGCTGGGCGCCCACGTCGAAGAAGTCGGGGCTTTTCAGGTGGCCCTCGAGCTTCTCAGCCCACTCGTTGCGCTCCTTGACCACTTCTTCCAGCGAGGCCATCTGCACCTGGAATTCCAGCTTGCCGCCTTCGGCCTTGCCGTCCTTGGCCTCGAACGAACCCTTCCATTCCTTGAAGTTCAGCTCGTGCGAACCCGTGACCTTGCTGCCGATCGCGTGGATCGAGCCGGTCAAGGCGATACCGGGGAACGTAAGGGCGGGAGCCGCCGCCGTGGGCGACGCCGCCGCCGGAGCCGCGACCGGGCTGGCCGCCGCCGGAGCCTCGACCTTGGGCTCCTCCTTCTTGGGCTCTTCGGCCTTGGGCTCCTCCTTCTTGGGCTCCTCGACCTTGGCCGCGGGCGCCGCTTTGGAGGGGTCCTTGGCACAAGCCGACAGCGCAACCGCGCCAACCAGGACGAGCGTGAACGAGTAACGAGACAGATTCATTTGTTTTCCCTTGGGCGCGGGCTCTTGCCCGCACCGCGCCGCAAATGGGGGCGGCCATCAGCTCGGCGATCGACTCGCCGGCTGAGGGAGGATGCGTCCCCCTTGGCCAATTTGCAATGGCATTGTCACGAATCGCATTGTTTCCAAGGGCGAAACAATACGCGCGCCAGCGCCACAGTTGCGCGAAAAGCCGCTGCGGGGCAGGCAGCGGGCCGTCTGATACGAACCCCGTCTGATTCACGCCTGTACGGCTTCTCTGACCCGGTCTGCAACCGGCGAGAATCAGGCGGGGACCCCGGTTCTGGCCCGAAGAATTGC
>JBBISH010000125.1:0-17444 GCA_037441385.1 Myxococcales bacterium | reverse complement strand
TGCAAGCCGGGCTACACGGGCAACGGCAAGACCTGCACCGACATCGACGAATGCGCCTTGAAGACCGCGGGCTGCAGTGCCAACGCCGACTGCACCAACCTGCCCGGCAGCGTCCAATGCACCTGCAAGGCCGGTTTCCAGGGCGACGGCAAGACCTGCACCGACGTGGACGAGTGCGCGGTCGGCCTGGCGGCTTGCGCCACGGACGCTACCTGCAGCAACACCACCGGCAGCTACAGCTGCAAATGCAACCCAGGCTACCTGGGCAACGGCACGATCTGCACCTTGTACGGGAGCCAGGACACGCCCGCGCCCACGTGCAAGGCCATCAAGAACCTGAACCCCGCATCCAAGAGTGGCAACTACTGGCTCGCCATCGCCAGCCAGTTGGTCAGCGTGCCGTGCGACATGGACACGGACGGCGGCGGCTGGACGGTCATCCAATACAAGGCCGACCTGCCCTTTGCCAAGCAGAGCGCGGCCATGGGCTGGGTGTGGCTGGCGGCCAACTTCCAGACCGTGCTCACCGCGGACCAGATCAAGGCGCTGCAGGCCCAATCCAGCGAGGGCCGACAGGTCTACGTCGGCCTCTGCAACAAGATGGTCCACTACAAGTTCGCGGGCACGGGCACCTGGGAGCGCGCATTTGGCTTCCGGTTCTTGGATGGCAGCGAGACCGTCTCGGGGATGCAGTCCTACTCGCCGTACGCCGTGACCGTGACGCAAGACGGCTGCGTGGGCTGGGGCTTCGAGGGCGGATCGCTCAAGAGTTCGACCAACTTCTTGATCACCTCGACCAAGGTGCCGGTAATCAACGTGCACACTTCGTTCAACCAGTACGCGGCCGCGAAATTCGGCTCGCCGCTGACGCAGAACCCGGCCATGTTGCGTTGACGGCTGCGGGGCTGGGCTGCGCAATCCCTGAAATTTCGCGCCGCGGGTGCCGCAGGTGTGGAAGTTTCTCAACTTGAGACAGTTACTGGGCAGTTCGACGCACCGCGTCAATTGACGCGGACCGACGCAGTTTCTCAACTTGAGACAGTAGCGACATCCCTCCCTGGGCATGCCGGCCCTCGCCAAGGGTGTGGATCGCGTCAGAACAACAATATACTGTATTATTTCGCCATGTTATCGAACTTGGCACGGCCCTTGCTATCTATCAGTTCGGTGCGAACGGAATCCCTGTGTGAATCCTAACTCCTTTCCAAACCTCCCTTCCCAGCGCCGAGTTCGCCTCGGTGTCACCCAAGGAGGTAGCGGCCCGCCGACCCGGTCCAAAGCTCACCGTCAGGGAGTGAGCCGCGACACACCATAGTTCTTCTTGGTTTTCGGCTGGATCTACGCGCCTCTTCCTCACTTGCCACCTTCGCCCACCACTCCGGCGGCCGCGACGAAAGTCCGGCCGCCGAGTTGCTTTTTGGGCACCTTCTTGCTTCCACGGTCGTGTCCGCCGTAGAACCCAGGCCACCGCGCCTGCCGCGCCCAACCGAGCTCACCATGACCGATCCCCGCATCCCCGACCTGCGCCGCCTGCTCCAGAACCACCCGCCCAGCACCCGCGACGAGCAGGCACATCAGGGGGCGATGATTGCCCTGCTCGACCGCGGCGGCCGCGCCCTGGACCGCGACCACTTCGATCCGGGTCACTTCACGGCCAGCGCCTTCGTCCTGTCGCCCGATCGCGGCAGCCTGCTGCTCATCTACCACAGCAAACTGCATCGCTGGCTGCAGCCGGGCGGTCATTTTGAGCCCACGGACGCGGACTTGGAGAGCGCGGCCCGCCGCGAAGTCGCCGAGGAGACTGGCCTGACCGACCTGGAGCTGCTGGCCATGCCGTTGGATCTGGACATCCACACGATTCCGGCGCGCAAGGAGCAGCCCGAGCACGCGCACCTGGACGTCCGCCTGCTGTTCCGATCGCGCAAGATCGCGGTGCGTGCCGGCGACGATGCCAACGACTGCCGCTGGTTGCCGCTTGGCGAGTTTGACGACGACGCCATCTTGGGCCTCAGCGACGAGTCGGTGCAGCGCGCCGTGCGGAGCATTCGCCGATTCCTGGCCGCGGGGTCAGGCGAAAACCCGTAGCGCATTGGCCCATTTGCCGGTACACTGCCGCCCCCGCCGACCGGCCCGCGGTCGCGCGAAAGCCCCAAACTTCCGATTCATCAAGAGTTTTGGGCAAAAAGACCCAAGAACGCCAAGGACTCCATGCTGACTGTCGCCGATGTCTCCAAAACTTATGGTGGAAAGAAGCTTTTCATCGACGTAACGACCTCGTTTGCCCCTGGCAATCGCTATGGCCTGTCGGGCCCCAACGGTGCTGGCAAGTCGACGTTCATGAAGATCCTGGCCGGCACGCTGGAGCCCGACCGCGGCACGGTGTCCAAACCCAAGAAGACCGCGTTCTTGAAGCAGGATCACAGCCTGTTCAACGAGCACACCGCGCTGGACACGGTGATGATGGGCAACGTGGCGCTGTGGGAGGCGCGGCAAGAGCAGGCGCGCATCTACGAGGGCGACGACCACGGCGACGAAGCCGGCATGCGCTTGGCGGAACTAGAAGGAATCATTGCCGAAGAGAACGGCTACGTCGCCGAGTCCGAGGCGGAGGAATTGCTGCAGGGCCTGGGCATCCCGGCCGAGATGCACCATCTGCAAATGTCAGAGCTGTCTGGCGGTTACAAGCTGCGGGTGCTGCTGGCGCAGGCCCTGTTCGGCCACCCCGACTGCCTGCTGCTGGACGAACCGACCAACCACTTGGACCTGGAGTCGATCGAGTGGCTTGAGGAATTCCTGCTGAATTATCAGGGTGTCCTCATCGTCATCTCGCACGACCGGACCTTCTTGAACGACGTCTGCACCCACATCGCCGACATCGACTTCGAGACGATCATCACCTACCCCGGCAACTACGACGAGATGGTGCGCACCAAGGCCGCCATGCGCGACCGCCAGGCCGCCCAGCACGCGCAGCGCGAGAAGAAGATCAGCGATCTGAAGGAGTTCATCGCCAAGTTCTCGGCCGGTACCCGCGCCACCCAGGTGCAGAGCCGCAAGAAGCTTATCGAGAAGCTGCAACCGTCGGACATCAAACGCAGCAACATCGCCCGGCCGTTCATCCGCTTTGAGATCGCCCGCGAGTCGGGCAAGCACGTGGTCGAATTCGAGCACCTGACCAAGGACTACGGCACCGGGCCGGTGTTTGGCGAGTTCCGCGCCCACGTCAACCGCGGCGAGCGCATCGGCATCATCGGCAAGGACGGCGCCGGCAAGACCACCCTGCTCCGCATGTTGATTGGGGATCTCCAAGCGAGCACGGGCAAGATGGAGCGCGGGCACGAGACGCACTGGGGCTACCTGCCGCAAGAGCACGAAGACGCCATCGAGGGGGGCAAGACCATCGATCGCTGGCTGCACGACTTCAAACCGGGCGCGGATCTAGAGGACGTGCGCGGACTTCTGGGCCGGATGCTGTTCCGCGGCGAAGAGGGCTTGAAGCAGACCGCGACCTTGTCGGGCGGCGAGCGCGTGCGCATGCTGTTCTGCAAGCTCATGTTCTTGAAGTACAACGTCTTGGTGCTGGACGAGCCGACCAACCACTTGGACCTGGAAGGCTGCTCGGCGCTGGCCGAAGGTCTGGCCGAGTACAAGGGCACGCTGTTCCTGGCCACCCACGACCGCAACGTGCTCAGCGAAGCCTGCACGCGCATCTGGCGAATCCGTGACAACGAAATCTTGGACTTCCAGGGCGGCTACGAAGAATTCGTCGAGCGCTACGGACACTGATGGTCGACGACGATCCCGACCTGTACCTGGTCCTGACCAAGTCGGAGCGGCGGCGGCGCGAGCGCTGCAAGGCCCTGCCGACCTGGGGCGAGACGCCGGAGCAGACGCGGGCCCGGCGCACGGCGCTTGTCAAAGAACTGGCTAGAAAGGCAGGCTTTTCGGCCGTCGGCATTGCCCCGGCCGTGGTGCTGCACCAGGACCTGCAGCACTTGCAGACCTGGCTCGCCGCCGGCATGCACGCAACGATGGTGTGGCTGGCCGAAGAACCCGAGCGGCGCTGCGATCCCGCGTTGGTGGTGCCCGGCGCCCGCAGCGTGATCGCGCTGACCGTGAACTACCAAACCGATCGCCCGACCAGCCGCGAGGTGACGCTGGGGCCGGACCAGGCGTGGGTGTCGCGCTACGCCTGGGGCGACGACTACCACGATCTGGTCGAAAAGCGCCTGAAAGTCTTTGAAGAGAGCGTGGTGCAGGCCTTGCAGCCCGAGCTGGCCGAGGATTTTCGCGGGCCTGGCCAGGATCCAGGCAAGTTCAAGGGGATTCGCGACTTTCGCCGCTATGTGGACCACGGGCCGCTGCTGGAGCGCGCTTGGGCCGAGCGGGCCGGTCTGGGCTGGCGCGGCAAACACAGCCTGCTCGTGCAACCCCATGGCGGTAGCTATGTTTTTCTGGCTGGGGTGATCACCACCCTGGAGTTGGACTGCGACGCGCCCGAGGTCGATCACTGCGGGACCTGCACCGCCTGCATCGACGCCTGCCCGACCGGCGCCATCGTCGCCGAGCGGGTCGTGGACGCGCGCCGTTGCATCAGCCACGCCAGCATCGAAGTCGAAGGGGCGATCCCGGGCGAGTACAGAGCCTTGCTGGGCGATCACCTGTTTGGCTGCGACCGCTGCCAAGAGGTGTGTCCCTTCAATCGGTTCAGCACGCCCAGCGGCGAAGCGGCCTTCGAGCCGCGCCCCGGCCTGCTCGCGCCGCAGCTTGGCTTGGTCGAGGCGCTGTGCCGCGATCCCGAAACACCAGCACTTGCAGGCAGTTCGCTGAAGCGCCGCGGTGCCGCGGGCCTGCTGGACAACGTGGCCGCAGTGCGGCAGGGCCGCGAGCAGTCCAAAGGTTTTGCGCCCCCGCGCGGTTCCGACCAGAATGCCACCCCAGGTCGCAACACGTGACCCCGAGATCGCGATGAGCAACTTGGTTCCGCCCGCGTCCAGCGACGACATTCTGCCTATGTTTCGGCCTGTTCCGCGCACCGGTGTCATCTACGTGATGGCCGAAGCCCAGGCGCGCGGCTTCCGCTACGGCCACCCCGACTGGGCCAACCTGGGCCAGGGCGCGCCCGAAACCGGCCCCTTGCCCGGCGGTTACGATCGCATCCAGAGCGTGCCCTGCGACGACGCGAGCGCCGAGTACGCGCCCGTCGGCGGCTTGATGGAGCTGCGCGACGCCGTGGCCCAGCTGTACAACGCCCGCTACCGCCGCGGCATGCCCAGCCAGTACAGCGCCGAAAACGTGGCGATTTCGTCGGGCGGTCGCTCGGCCCTGACGCGTGTTGCCGCCACCCTGGGCAACGTGCACTTGGGCCATGTGCTGCCCGACTACACGGCCTACGAAGAACTGCTTACGATCTTCCGCGCTTTCGTGCCCATTCCGATCGTATTGGAGCGCGCTGAGCACTTCATGTTGTCACCCGCGCGTCTGAAAGCCGAGATCGTGGGCAAGGGTCTGTCGGCGGTGCTGCTGTCGAACCCGTGCAATCCAACCGGCCAGGCGCTCCGCGGCGGGGCCTTGCGGGCCTGGGTCGATGCGGCGCGCAGCCTGCATTGTGCTTTGATTTTTGACGAGTTCTATAGCCACTACCTGTACGACGCGGCCGCCCAAAGCGACGGACCAGCTCTGTCAGCCGCGCGCTATGTCGACGACGTGGACCGCGATCCGGTGGTGGTCGTAGACGGGCTGACCAAGAACTGGCGCTATCCAGGGTGGCGCCTCGCCTGGACCGTAGGACCCAAGTCTTTGATCGAACGGGTAGTTTCCGCGGGTTCGTTCCTGGATGGCGGCCCGTCGCATCCCCTGCAGAAGGCGGCCCTGCCTTTGCTGAGCGCGGCCGTAGCCGACCAGGAAGCGCGCTCGATCCAAGCCGCTTTTGCCAGCAAACGTCACGAGATGCTGGACCGCTGCCGGGCGATGGGCCTGCAGGTGGATCTGCCGCCCGAGGGGGCCTTCTACTGCTTTGCCAGCCTGGAGAATCTGCCGCCGCAGCTCGCCGATGGCCACGCCTTCTTCCGCGCCGCGCTGGAGCACAACGTCATCGTCGTGCCGGGCGAATTCTTCGACATCAACCCGGGCAAGCGCCGCTCGCACATCCCCAGCCGCCTGCGCAGCTTTGTCCGCCTGTCGTTTGGCCCCGAGGCCGAGACCATGCGCGCCGGTCTGCAACGCCTGGACGCGATGATCCGCGCGGTCTGAACCGCGAATACCCTGATATTCATACAAAAATTCCTTGCTTGCGCCGCGCTCGCCAGATCGCTAGGCTGTTTGCGTCGGTTTACATTTCTTCCGACATGGCGCCCAGCCCGCGCACATGGCCATGCAGCAAAAGCAAGTTCGTCACCCAGGTCTGAAATTGCTGCTTGCCGCGGTCGGCTGTGCCGCCCTGCTGGCGGCCTGCTCAGACGTCCTTACCGGCACCGCGACCCTGACCCCGGTGGGCCCTTTGCCCTACGATGCCGGCAACGTGGCGACCCCCGATGTTCTGGCCGGCCCGGATGGGACCGGCGCGGATGGCCAGCCGGCACCGCGACCCTGACCCCGGTGGGCCCTTTGCCCTACGATGCCGGCAACGTGGCGACCCCCGATGTTCTGGCCGGCCCGGATGGGACCGGCGCGGATGGCCAGCCGGACGTGCCGCTGCAGCCCGATACGCAGCCCGTGGACCAATTGGTCGGGCCAGACGGCGAGGCGCTTCCCGATGGGGACGGCCCGGATCTGCCGCCGCTGTGGGACGGCCTCCAATTCGATGCGGTGGACACGGGACCGGGCCTGGATCTTGGGCCGGGCCTGGATCTTGGACCGGGTCCGGACATTGGACCCGGCCTGGACACTGAACCGGGTCCGGACACTGGGCCGGGCCTCGACACTGGGCCGGGCCTCGACACTGGGCCTGAGCTGGATCTTGGACCGGATCCGGGACCGGAACCCGATCCGGGACCCGACGTAAGTCCTGATCCAGACACGATACTAGACACGACCCCGGATACGGTTCCGGATACAGTTCCAGATACGGATCCGGACGCGGTTCCGGACACGGCCCCGGACACAGCCCCAGATGCGGCTCCGGATATCGCCCCAGACACGGCGCCGGACGCGGTTCCGGACACGGTCGCGGACACGGTCCCCGACACCCAGCCGATCTCGTGCGCCAACGGCGGCGTATGCCCTCCCGGACTGCTCTGCATCGACTCGCCTACCGGTCCGGTCTGCAAGACGCCATGCCAGGTTGTGGGCCCCAAGCCAGAGACCTGCAACGGCCAGGACGACGACTGCAACGGCCAGACGGACGAACTGGCCTGCGACGACGGCAACGCATGCACCTTCGACGCGTGCAAACCCCAGCTTGGCGGCTGCACGCACCTGGTCCAAAGCGGTCTGCCGTGCGACGCCGATGGCAGCGCATGCACTCTGGACAGCTGCACCGCCGCGGGCTGCGTGGCCGGCCCCGCCAAGATTTGCACCGACGGCAAGCCCTGCACCGTAGACCTGTGCAACCCGATCACGGGCCAGTGCAGCTCGACGCAGCAGTCCGGCGCCCCGTGCGACGACGGCAACGGCTGCAACGGCCCCGACTTTTGCCAGGGCGAGGTCTGCAAGGCCGGCCCGCCCAAGCTGTGCGACGACGGCAACGCCTGCACGCTCGACAGCTGCAACGCCATCATCGGCATGTGCCAAACCACGGCGATGCCGGTGGGCATGGCGTGCGAAGACGGCACTGCTTGCACCCAGGGCGACGTTTGCCAGGCCGGCGTGTGCACCGGCAAGCCAGTCAACTGCGACGACAAGAATCCGTGCACCGGCGATAGCTGTGCGCCGCTGAGCGGTTGCGTGCACTCGCCCCAAGACGGCGCAGCGTGCGACGACGGCCTGGTGTGCACCAGCGGCGAGTTCTGCAGCGGCGGCGCGTGCAAGAACGGCGGCCAGATCGGCTGCAGCGACGGCAACCCGTGCACGGTGGACTCGTGCAGCAGCGCTGGCGGTTGCCAGCACGTCGCGAGCAACGGCGCCTGCGACGACGGCACCGCCTGCACCCAGGGCGAGAGCTGCAAAACCGGCGTGTGCACAGGCGGCGTCAGCCTGAACTGCGACGATCAGAACGCCTGCACCGACGACAGCTGCAGCCAAACCGCCGGCTGCCAACACGCCCCGCACGTGGGCGCCTGCAACGACGGCAACGCCTGCACGGTCGGCGACTTCTGCCAGGGTGGCAGCTGCGTCGGTGGGGCCGCCAACGCCTGCGACGACGGCATCGCGTGCACCGCTGACTCGTGCAACCCGCTGAGCGGCGGCTGCTTGCACAAAGGCGACGCCAGCTTCTGCGACGACGGCTTTGCCTGCACCAAGGACAGCTGCACCCAGACGGGCTGCGTCCACGACAACATCCCCAACTGCTGCGGCGGCAAGAACTGCGCCGAGGGCGAGGTCTGCATCGTCTACCCCGATACCCTGGTGCCCTTCTGCGCCAAGCCGTGCAATAGCGGCGCCGACTGCCCAAGTACCTGCTGCCACATGAGCTTTGCCACCAAGCACTGCTTGACCGATACCTACAAGGCCGAATGCTGCGGAACTACAGAGTATTGGGGCACTGACGCCGAACCCTACAAATGCGGCAAGAACGGCAGCGGCGAGTGCATCACCTATCCCAACCCCAAGCCGCCGTACTACCCGTCGCTCATCACCCACTGCGACATGCCCTGCAAGAAGAACCAGGACTGCCCCGGCTCGTGCTGCAGCAGCACCACCTTGGGGACCCAGCTGTGCATCTGGTCCAAAGAGCCCTACATGTCGATGTTTTGCCCGAACATGTAGGCGGTTCCACGCCAGCAAAGGGTGGCTTTTTCCGCGCGAATCCGTTACACTTTTGCGCTCGCTGGGCGGCCGTGCAGATGCAGGTCTCGCCGCGAAACCATCTTCTATTCCAGTAGGTTCCCATAATGGCCGATATCCAAGACGTCCTGGCCCGCGCCAAGGCCGACTCGCCCCATACGCCCGACCTGACCGAAGAGCAGTTGGACGCCCTTTCGACGATGGGCGACTACACCGCCGATTCGATCAAGGTTTTGAAGGGCTTGGAAGCCGTGCGCAAGCGCCCAGGCATGTACATCGGCGACACCGACGACGGCTCGGGCCTGCACCACATGGTCTACGAAGTCGTGGACAATTCGGTGGATGAGTCGCTCGCCGGCTTCTGCAACCGCATCGACATCGTGCTGTACCTGGATGGATCGCTGTCAGTGCAGGACAACGGCCGCGGCATCCCGGTGGGCAAGCACGAGGACGGGCGCTCGGCCGCCGAAGTGGCGCTGACCGAGCTGCACGCGGGCGGCAAGTTCGACCAGAACAGCTACAAGGTCTCGGGCGGTCTCCACGGCGTGGGCGTGTCGGTGGTCAACGCGCTGTCGGAATGGGTCAAGCTGACGATCCACCGCGAAGGCTACGAGTGGAATGCGGAATTCGTGCGCGGTGCCACCCAGGGCGAAGGTGTGGTCCGCGGGGCCGAGAGCGAGCGCACCGGCACGATGGTGCACTTCAAGCCGGATCCCGAAGTGTTCTCGATGGTCGACTTCAGCTACGAGACGCTGGCGGCGCGCTTCCGCGAGATGGCGTTCTTGAACCGCAACCTGCTGATCCGCATCGAGGACCAGCGCGAAGGCCGCGCCGACGAGTTCTATTCGCCGGGCGGTCTGACGGAATTTGCGCGCTTCTTGAACAAGAACAAGACCATCCTGCACGATCCGCCAATCCACATGCACACCCGCCGTCAGCTGGACGACGGCCGCCCGTTCGAGGTGGAAGTGGCGATGCAGTGGAACGACTCGTACAGCGAGCAAGCCGTCTGCTTTACCAACAATATCCGCAACCGCGACGGCGGCACCCACCTGACCGGCTTCCGCATGGCGATGACGCGCGTGGTCAACGACTACGCCGAGAAAGAGGGCCTGAACAAGAAGCAGAAAGAGCCGCTGTCGGGCGACGACATCCGCGAAGGCCTGACCGTGGTCATCGCCGTCAAGATCGCCGACCCGAAGTTCAGTAGCCAGACCAAGGACAAGTTGGTGTCGAGCGAGGTGACGCCCATCGTGCAGGCCGCGGTGGCCGACAAGCTGGGCGAGTACCTGCAGGAGCACCCGGCCGATGCCAAGCGCGTGATCGGCAAGGCCATCGACGCCGCCCGCGCCCGCGAGGCCGCCCGCCGCGCCCGCGACATGGTGCGCCGCAAGGGAGCACTGGAAGGCAGTTCGCTGCCAGGCAAGTTGGCCGACTGCCAAGAGCGCGACCCCAGCAAGTGCGAGATGTTCCTGGTCGAGGGCGAGTCGGCCGGCGGTTCGGCCAAGTCCGGGCGCGAGCGCAAGTTCCAGGCGATCCTGCCGCTGCGCGGCAAGATCTTGAACGTGGAGCGCGCGCGCTACGACCGCATGCTGGCCAGCCAAGAGATCGTGGTGCTGGTCACGGCGATGGGCATGGGCATCGGCGAAGACAAGAACATCGACAAGCTCCGCTACCACCGCATCATCATCATGACCGACGCCGACGTGGACGGCCTGCACATCCGCACGCTGCTGCTCACGTTCTTCTACCGGCAGTTCCCCGAGCTCATCGAGCGCGGCTACCTGTACATCGCCCAGCCGCCGCTCTACAAGGCCAAGCGCGGCAAGAAAGAGCAGTACTTGCTGGATGATGCGGCCAAGGACCAGTACCTGATCGCGGCCGGCACGGACTCGGTCAAGGTCGGCGGGCTGATGAGCGTGATCGAGGGCGACGAACTGCAGAAGCTGGTGCGCAAGCTGACGGAATTCCGCGCGACGCTGCACCGGCTGGGCAAGCGCATGGGCGCTGCGGTCGACGAGCGGGTGGTGGCGGCGGTGGTCAAGGCCGGCAACCTGACCCACGGCGACCTGGAGGCCGGCAACATCGAAGAGACGGTGCAGGCGGTGGGCGAGTGGCTCGCGCTGCACCACCCGTCGATGGGCCACCCGCAGTTCAAGTGGCACGAGCCCAAGGAAGTGGCGGGCAAAGTGGTGCCGGCGTGGCTCGAAATCCGCAGCCGCCTGGCCGGCGTGGCGCGCATCACTTCGGTGAACGACCGCATGCTGGAAGGCGCCGACTACAAGCTGCTCAAGCACCGCATCGCCGAGATCGAAGGGCTGCTTGGCCAGGGGCCGTACACGGTGTCGCGCGAGAACACGGATCACATTGCCGCAGATTTCGAGGCGATTTTGGACCGCGTGTTCGAGTTCGGCAGCAAGGGCGTGACGCTGAACCGTTTCAAGGGTTTGGGCGAGATGAACCCCGAGCAGCTGTGGGAGACCACGTTGGACGTGACGCGCCGCACCATCCTGCAGGTCAAGATCGAAGACGCGGTCGACGCCGACGGCGTGTTCAACGTGCTGATGGGCGATGCGGTCGAGCCGCGCCGCGATTTCATCGTGTCGCGCGCGCTGGATGTGCGGAACCTGGACGTCTAGATCCCCATGCATCGCGACCAGTATGGCAACCTGCGCGTGCGCGGCCCCGGCGACGTGGCGCCCGTGCAGATCTGCTGGAGCGACGAGCACGCGGTCGCGCTGGACAAGCCGGCCGGGCTGTTGGCGCACAACTCTGCATTTTCGGGGCCGCGCGAGTGGACGCTGGTGCAGGCGGCGCAGGCGTTGTTGGGTCACAAAGTCGCACTGTTGCATCGGTTGGACCGCGGCACCAGCGGCTTGGTGTTGGCTGCGCGCAGCGCCGATCAAGCCGCGATCTGGCAGGCGGCGCTGGATCAAGGCCAAAAGCGCTACCTGGCGGTCTTGCGCGGTCGGCTAGAGACGCCGCTACACATCGATCACCCGGTGCGCGAGCCGGCCGGGGAGCGGAGCCCGGCGCAGACCAGCATTCGGCCACTGCAAGTAAGTGCAACCGAACGCTGCACTTTGGTCGAGTTGACCCTGCACACCGGCCGCTGGCGGCAGGCGCGGCAGCACGCCAACCATGCCTGCTTCCCCATCGTGGGCGACATGGAGTGGGGTGATCGCAAATTCAATCGCGACCTGATGTCGCGCACCGGCCTGCAGCGCATGGCCTTGCACGCGTGGCGCCTGGAGCTGCAGCACCCCGTGACTGGGCAGCCCCTGGCGATCGAGGCGGCCGTGCCGGCGGACTTGTCGCCGTTCTTGGGTGCGGTGGGGCTGCAAGTGCCCGCGCACCTGGGGAGCGACTAGATGGAGCAGCCCATCGCCGCACCGACCGCGACGCCCAGCAAGCTACCGGCTACGGTACTGTTCATGGTGCGGTTTGCCGTGGGTCTTGCCCTGCTGGCGGGTGGGGCGGCGTGCGCGAACTGGCTGCTGAGCAACTGGATTCCCCTCAGCGCCGATTTGGCCGCCGGCCATCCCGAGTGGGCCGAGCAGGCGCGCCAGCGAGTGCCGCTGCTGCCCAGCGAGGGCAAGGATCGCGGACGGCTGCCGGTGGTGGTGGCGTGGGATCCCACGTCGGAACCGTCGACCAAGCTGGTGGGTTGGCTGCTGGCCCGCAGCGAACAGCCAAGTTCGCTGGTGGGTCAGACCCGGCTGGTGCGGCTGTTGGCGCCACCACCCGAGTTCGACCCACAACTGTTGGATCGGTTGGGCGCCTTGGATCATCGCGACTGGTTGGAGCCACCGCTGAGCGAAGGGCGCGTGAAGGTGCCTGTGACTGCGCAGAGCTTGGCAGCGCTGGCCAACGGTGACCCGCGCGACGAGCGACTGCTGGAGCGAGAGGCCGCCAACGCGGACGTGCGCCAGTGGACCCGGACGCAGGCCCGCGTGGCCGAGGGGTTGGGGCTGCAGCCCGGCGACCTGCTGCTGCAGGGGCGGCGCGTGCCGCTTGGCCAACTGAAAAGCGAAGCGTCGCTGGATCAAGAGCTAGAGGCCGCGCAAGCCGAGTGGCAAACCGCCTTGGGCCAGGCGGGCGGCAACGCCGACAAGGCGCGCGAGAGCCTGCTGCGCGACCTGGCCGACCGCGACTCGGCCGTGGCCGAACGGTACCGCGCGTGGATTGTGCAGGGCGTCAAGGTCAAGACGGGGTTGGGGCAGTAGCTGCACATCTTGCCGACACCGGAGCGGACCGCTTCCGGTACCGCCGCGGAATTCCGTGGGTGCGAGGGTCGCGGCAGAACCATGGGTCGGGTA
Organism: Myxococcales bacterium; assembly: GCA_037441385.1. Classification (GTDB taxonomy): domain Bacteria; phylum Myxococcota_A; class UBA9042; order UBA9042; family UBA9042; genus SXRM01. The sequence goes on along the minus strand of JBBISH010000125.1, from coordinate 4,242 downwards.
CGAGCGGGCCCAAGGCCCGCGACCGGTCGCAGGCGCAGAGGCCTGTTCGTACCCAGGATCGGGCTGCGATTGGCGTTGCCGATGGCGTGGAACTGGGGTGAGTGTGCGCAATGGGGAAGTTCATGGGCAATGCACGGGTGCGGCTGTGCTGGCTTCTGACCCTGGCGCTGGGGCTGGTCGCGCCACCCGCCTGGGCCCAAGTCGGATTGGCGGCGCCCCGTGCAGACGACCAGTTTGACCTGATGAACTGGATGTCGGAACGCGGGTGGCACGATATCCACAATGAAAATTGGAACTTGTACGGCCAGTTCACCTACGCTTCGGTGTGGAAACCGGGCTTTCGCGCGGCCTATACCAACCGCGGCGGCAGCATCAACTCGCTGTTGCCCACGGCCGAGCGGAGCTTTGCGAGCACCTTTACGCTGTTCGGTGCGGTGCGCCTCTGGCCCGGCGGCGAGGCCTACCTGGTGCCCGAGGTGATCGCCGAGCGCCCCTTGTCGCAGCTGCGCGGCTTGGGCGGCGCCGTGCAGATCTGGGAGCTGCAAAAGACCGGCGCCGAAGTGCCGCAGCTGTATCGGGCGCGCGCGTTCTTGCGTCAGACCATCGACCTGGGCGGCGAGCGGCTGCAGAAGACCTCGGATCCCATGCAGCTGGCGGCCGAGACGGGCAAACGCCGGGTGGTCGTCACGCTCGGCAACTTCAGTACGCTGGACCTGTTTGACAAGAACACGTTCGCCGGCGATTTGCGGCGGCAGTTCTTCAACATGGCCTTCATGACGCACGCCGCCTACGACTTCACCTCGGACGCGCGCGGCTACTCGTGGGGCGGGGCCGCGGAGCTGTACTGGGACGATTGGGCGCTGCGCATCAGCCGCATGGCGCCGCCCACCCACCCCAACCAGTTGGACTTGGATCTGCGCCTGGGCACCTACTACGGCGACCAAATCGAGCTGCAGCACGACCACACCCTGGCCGGCCGCGCCGGTGCCGTGCGCCTGCTCGCCTATCGCAACCACTTGAACACCGGCCGATTCGACGACGCGGTGCAGGCCCTGCTGAGCAATCCCGACAAAAACGCCACTCAATGCCCTGGGTTCAACTATGGCTCGGCGAACAGCACCGCTCCCGACCTCTGCTGGGCGCGCAAGCCAAACAACAAGTACGGCGTAGGCGTGAACCTGGAGCAGCACCTGACGGACGACACGGGCGTTTTTCTGCGCGGCATGATCTCGGACGGCCAGAGCGAAGTCTATGCCTACACCTCGACCGACCGCTCGCTGTCTCTGGGCATTCTGGCCGGCGGCTCGGCGTGGGGGCGCCCAGGCGACCTGACCGGTGCCGGCGCGGCCTTTGGCTGGATCTCGGCGGCGCACGCCAACTACCTGCGCTTGGGCGGCGTCGACGGCTTCATCGGCGACGGCGACCTGCGGCAGGCCAGCGAGCAGGTCTACGAAGTGTTCTACAGCGCAGCGATTTTGCGGTCGCTGTGGCTGTCGCTCGACCTGCAGCACATCGTGCACCCGGCGTTCAACGCGGACCGCGGGCCGGTCGAGCTGGTGGGGGCGCGGGTGCATGCGGAGTTTTGATTTGCGCCGCGACGGCCCGGCTTGAGCCAAGCTTGGTCGCTACCGACCCTCGCGCCGCGCCAGCTTGCTCTGCAGCGTAGTGCGCGCCAGGCCCAGGAGTTCGGCGGCCTTGCCCTGCTGGCCGTCGGCACGCTGCATGGCCCAGTCGATGAGGCGGTCCTCAAAGTCGTGGACCATCGCCTGAAACGGCAACTGCTCGGCGCCCGCCAGATTGAGCTTGAAGCGCTGCGCCGCGGCCGCCTCGCCGTCGCGGAACTCGTCCGGCAAGTGCTCGGGCAGGACGGTATCGCCCGGGCAGAGCACAGCAGCCGACTCCATGGCGCGCCGCAGCTCGCGAACGTTCCCCGGCCACGGGTAGGCGCGCAGCAGATCGGCGGTCGCGCGGGCCAACACCAACAGCGGCGCACCTTTGGCCTCGCTCTGCTGGCGAAGGAAGGCCTTGGCCAACAGCAAGACGTCGTCGCCGCGCTCGCGCAGGGGCGGCAGCCGCAGCTCCAAGCCGCGCAGCCGATAGAACACATCTTCGCGAAAGCGCCCCGCCGCCACGGCATTGCGCAAGGGCACCTTGGTCGTCGCGATCAGCCGCACGTCGACCCGGAACGGATGATCGCCGCCCACGCGCGTAATGACCTGCTCTTGCAGCGCGCGGAGCAGCTTGACCTGGATGTCGAGCGGGAGGTCGTCGACGTCGTCGAGCAGGAGCGTACCGCCGTGGGCCTGCTCGAACACGCCCGCCCGCTGCTTGACGGCGCCCGTGAACGAACCTTTTTCGTGACCGAACAGCTCACTTTCGGCCAGTTCGTGGGGTACCGCGCCACAGGCCACCGCAACGAACGGCTGCCGATTGCGGGGCCCAAGCGCGTGGAGCGCCCGCGACACCACCTCTTTGCCGGTGCCGGTTTCGCCTTGGATGAGCAGCGGCGCGTCGTGGTCCGCATAGAGCCGCAGCCTTTCGCGCACCTGTTGCATCGCGGGCGACTGGCCGACCATGTCGCCGTCAGTGGCGCCGGCCAACATTTGCAGGCGCAGGCTCTTCAGTTCTCGCCGGATGCCGCGCATGTCGGCGATCTTGTTCAGGCGCTCGTGCAGCTCGGCAAAACGAAACGGCTTGGTCAGGTAGTCCGCCGCGCCTTCGCGCATCGCCCGCACCGCCGTCTCGACGGAGCCGTACGCGGTCATGACGATCACATCGGTTTCGGGCCGTTCGCGGCGCAACTGGGCGAGCAGCTCCAGCCCGTCCATGCCTGGCATCCGCAGGTCCGTGATGACCACGTCGCAAGGTTGCTCGACAAAAAGCTGCAGGGCCTGCTCCGCCGTCTCGGCCGTCTGCACCTGGTAGCCCACTTGGCCCAGTTGGCGACCGGTGGTGACGCGGCTGATGCGTTCGTCGTCGACCAGCAAGATGCGCATGGCGGTTCCTTGAGTGATTGGACGACGGGACGTGACCGCCGCTGCCCGGCGGAGGCCGGTCCATGCTAGCCTAGCGCCGTCGCCTTGTCGCGGCACTGCAGAGGTCTAGGTGCCGTACATCAGCCTTGCGCAAACCCAGCGTACTCCGCGTCCGCACGAGGCGCCGATCCACGCCAGCTTGACGGATCTGCGCTGGCTGACGCGGCTGCGCTGGCTGGCGGCGGTCGCGACGTGCGCGGTGACGACGACGGTGGTCGCGCTGGGCTGGTCGGCGGCCCCAGGGCCGTTGGCGGTGGCCGGTTTGACTGGCTTGGTCACCAACGGGCTGTGGCAGTGGCTGCTGGCGCGCTTTGGCGCCCAGTGGACGCCGAGGCAGCTGGACCAGGTGGCGCTCGCGCAAATCAGCCTGGACGTCTTGACGTTGGCCGCCCAGCTCCATTACGGCGGCGGCGTGGACAACCCGTTCGACAGCCTGTTCGCCCTGCACGTCGCGATCGCCGCGACCCTGCTGCCGCGTCGGAGTGCCGGGTTCGTGGCGTTGCTCAGCGGCCTGGCGCACGGACTGCTGGTGCTTGGGCCCGTGCTGGGTTGGCTGGAATTCCACCCGCTGCGCCTGGCCTTTGAGGGCGAGGCCCACCACGAGGTCGAGACCCTGCCGCAAGGTGTGCTGTACCTGCTGGCCCATTGGGCGATGCTGGCGGGCGTGGTCTACCTGACCGGGACGCTGCGCGCGCGCCAGCAGGCGACCGAGCGCGAGCGTCAGGCCCAAGAGCTGCTGGCCCGCAACAACGAAAAGCTGGCGCGCATTGGCGCCATCTCGGCGGGCGTGGCCCACAGCGTGCGCAACCCGCTGCACGGGGCGCTGAATTGCGTCGACATCCTGGCGCAGACTCCCGACGCGCCGCTGCGCGACAACGCCGACCTGTTGCCACTGCTCCGCGACGCGCTGCAACGCATCGATCAGGTCACGCAGCGGCTGTTGACGTTGACCCGCACCGAGGCCACCACTCGCCACGCCACGCCGGTCGGCGCGCTGTTGCACGAGTGTATCCAACAAGTGCAGCCGCACGCCCACGAGCATGGGATCACGCTGCAGCTGACGGTGGGGACCCTGCCCGACCTGGCGATCGACGCCGTGCGCATCCGCGAAGCGGTACAAAACCTGCTGGACAACGCCATCGACGCGTCGCCCGCAGGCGGGACCGTGGCGGTCTCGGCGGGTCTGGACGGCGAGTCGGTGTGGATC
>JBBISH010000124.1:0-17634 GCA_037441385.1 Myxococcales bacterium | reverse complement strand
CAACCGTCGGCTGTCAAAGGACTACGAAGAGACGATCGCAAGCAGCAAGGCCTGGATGACGCTCGCCATGATTCGCCTCATCACGGCACGGCTCGGGGCTGAATAATATGTACACACCCTCTTATTCGCCAGCGACGCTCCAGTACTGCAGCGTTTGTTGGGCCACTTGTGCTAGCTGCACTTTGGCCCCGCTGATCGGGTCGACCACCGCGACCTTGCTGGACAAAAAGCCTCGGACCGGCCTGTCGCAGCGGTCGGGCACGAGCGCACAGGCATCCGCGGCCGCCCGCAGCGCACCCCAGGCAAGGAGCGGGCGCGAGTCGGTAAAACCACCTGCATTCAACCCGACTTGCGCGTCTGCCGGCGCGACCTGCGCCCACGCTGGCCACGCCTCGGCCGCCACCTCGGGGCTGGCGTCGCCGGCCAGTTGCTGCCAAACCGTGGTCAGCTTGACCAGGCCCAGCTGCCCCAGCCCGCGCACGGCCCTGGCGCGCAGCCCGGCCGGACCCTGGCGCCGCAGCACCCACGCGACCAAGCGATCGACGGGCGGCGCATCGCGCATCTGGCCGGCAAGGGCCACCGTCCGGTCGATGAGGTTCGCGACGACCCCTGGGTCGGGATGATCCAGGCCGTCCAGCGAGAACAGCACGGGCGCATCGCAGCGCGTCGCGAAATCGAAGGCCACCACCGCCTGCGCCAGGGGCGGCGCCATCTTGGCGTCCATGGTGGGCAAGAAGGCAAACAACCTGGGGTGTTGTGCTGCCAAGGGCAAGGCCGCGCGGATGCCGGCCAACTGCACCATCGGCGTGCGATCCAGCATGGCCAGGCGCGCCAACGTGGCGCCATGCGGCCCTTGCAGCAACTGCGCCAGTTGGCGTTCCGCCGCGGCCACCACGGCGGGATCGCCCGCCATCAAGTCCTTGCGGAGCACCCCCAGGGCGGCCTTGACCTCGGCCGGCGGCGCATGGAACACCGGGTCCTGGTCCATCGGCAGCGCCTGGGCGCGCGAAGCGTGGACGGCAAAGTCGCAGAGTTTCTCGCGGGTTAACGGCGGGTGCTGCACGCTGAGGCGAGTACCGACTACCGCCTGCGGCGGCGCGGCCGGGGCCGGCGGCGCACTGTGGACCGGGGCAGCCAGGGCAAAGAGCAGGCAAAGCGCAATCGAATTCACAAGGCCTCCTTTGCAGAGTATGCTGCATGGCGGCCCATGTCTCTACCCCCCGACCCACCTCCGCCGCCTGCTGACTCGCCGCCCGCGGCCATTGCCTGGCAGTCCTTGTTCTTCAAGACGCTCTTGCTGGGTGGCACGGCCTTTGCGCTGCTGTGGCTGCTGGTGCGGCTGCGAGTGGTGACTGCGCCGATTTTGATCGGTTTCTTCATCGCTTACGCCCTCAATCCAATCGTCGTGCGGCTGCGGCGCTGGCGCGTCCCGCCGATCCTGGCGCTGACGGTGCCGCTGCTGGCGGTGCTGACGTTGGCGGCGGTGTTCGCGATGGTGGTGCTGCCGACCATGGCCCAGCAGCTGCTGCGGGTGAGCGAGCACGCGCCCGCGCGGATGTACAACTGGGTGCTGCGCGCCGATCCGTGGTTCCAAGAGCACGCGGGCCGCAGTGTCAGCGAGTGGATTTCGTATCAGGACCTGTCGGGTGCCGCCCAGGCGATTGCCCGCGAATTCGTGGGACCGGCGCAGTCGGTGCTGACGGTCGTGCTGTCGTCGGCGCGCGATATCGTCATTGGCCTGGGCCGGTTGGCGCTGGTGGTGGTGGTCGCGTTCTTCTTGCTCGACGATTACGAGCGCATCATGGCGCGCCTGGGCGATCTGGTGCCGCGCCGGCGCATCGACGAGATCCGCCGCGTTACCGGCCGGATCGGCGAAGTGCTCGACGGCTTTGTGCGCGGCCAGCTCATGTTGTTGGCGCTGGCGGGTTCTTGCTTCACGCTGGGCATGGGGCTGCTGGGTGTGCCGTTTTTCTTGGTGATGGGGCCGATCGCGGCCGTGCTGTACTTGGTTCCGTACGTGGGCGTGGTGGTGGGGTGCCTACTCACGGCGCTGCTGACGGCTCTGTCTGATGCCGAAGGCGGTCACCTGCTGGGGATCATCTTTCTGTTCGCGGTGTTCTATGGCGCCGATTTGCTGTTCATCACGCCGCGCTTGATTGGCAACCGCGTGGGCCTGCCGCCGCTGGCGGTCTTGCTGGGCATCATTGCGTTTGGCGAACTGTTCGGCATCATCGGCGTGCTGATCGCCGTGCCGCTGTTGGCCTGCGGGCGCATCTTGCTGCTCGAGGCACTTGACCGCTACCGCTTATCGGCTGCCTACCTTGGCCACGCGCCGCCGGTACCTCCAGAGGATTCATGAGTTTATCGATTCCGCCGCCGCCGCCGTACCCGCACGTCCCGCCCGCGCCGCGGCCCGGCTGGGCCCAGCTCGAAATGTTTGCCCGCATGGGCGACGACGCGGTGGAGCGCCTGCGCGACGTCATGGAAGTGGTGGAATACGAACCATCTTCCCGCGTGCTGCACCAGGGCGAAGACGGCGATGACATGTACCTGCTCGAGCAAGGCACGGTGCGCGTTGTCATCAACAGCATGACCAGCACGGCCTTTGAGCGCATGCTGACGGCCCCGGCCGTGTTCGGCGAGATGGCGCTGGTCATGTCGGCCCCGCGGACGGCCGACGTCGTGGCCGAGACGGCGGTGCGGTGCCTGCGGCTGACGCGGCCGGTGTTCAACGACGTGGTGCGGCGGTTCCCGTCGGTGGGCGAGTTCTTGACCCGCGCGGTGGGCGAGCGCCTGCTGGAGCAGACCGGCATCCAGCACGTGGGCAAGTATCGCGTTTTGGGCCGTTTGGGCGCGGGCGCGGTGGCGACCGTGTTCGAGGCGATGCACCCCGGGCTGCAGCGGTCGGTGGCGCTGAAGATGCTGTCGCACTCGCTGTGCTTTCACGAGCGCTTTCGCGAGCAATTTCAGCGCGAAGCCCAGCTGATTGCCCAGCTGAACCACGATCACATCGTGCGTGTGTACGACACCGAGGCGGCCTACGGCACCCACTTCATCGTGATGGAGAAGTTGCAGGGGCTGACGCTGGAAGACCTGATTCAGCAAGGGCAACGTCTGCCCTACGGCATGGTGCGGCGTATCTTGCGCGAAGTCGCGTCGGCGCTGGCGTACTCGCACCAAAAAGGGCTGTTGCATCGCGACGTCAAGCCGTCGAACGTGTTTCTGGCCGACGAGGAGCGCCGCGCCAAGCTGCTCGACTTCGGCATCGCCGTGTCGGTCAACCACTCGGCGGCGCTGCAGGGCGAGCAGTTGTTCGGCACGCCGTACTACATGAGCCCCGAGCAAATCTGCGGCGTGCAGCTGGATGGTCGCTCGGATCTGTATTCATTGGGAATTCTGGCGTACGAGCTGATCACGGGCGAGGTGCCGTTTGATGCCGACACCATCGACGAACTGCTGGAGCACCATCTGACCACGCCGTTGCCCGACCCGCGCGAGGTTCGCCCGGACATCCCGGTCGACCTGGTCGAGTTCATGCAGCGCGCCACCGCCAAGCGACCGGCGGACCGCTTTGACGACTGCGTCCAGGCTGGCGAATTCCTTAAACTTGCTACTGAGTTGCCGATGGTGCGGTCGATCGAGCTCACGACGTTGGCCATCAGCTACCACCCCTGCCGGCGGCAGGTCGTGCAAGACGCGCTCGAGGCATTGCGCGAGCAACTGGAGCCTGTGCAAGGGGTTGCCATCTTGCACGCCCACCAGCACTCGGTCGTCCCGGAGCGCGACTGATGGCCGGTCCAAAGGGAACGCTGGTGGCGCGGTGGTTGCTGACCGCGGCGCTGGTTGGTTGTGCCGCGCCCCAGCAGACTGAGGGCGGTGCCGACGCCGATCCGCCCAGCGATGTCCCGGATAGTGTAGACGTCAAGGACACTTCTGTGGTTGCGGATACGGCCAAGGATGTGGCCAAAGACGCAGTGGCCCAAGTCGACGTGGTGGATGCCGTTGGGCCCGATGCGGACGACGCCACGGTCGCGGATTCCGCCGGGGCCGATGGCGCAGTGGACACAGCGCAACCTCTGGATGTTGCAAAAGAACCTCCGCCGGCACTGGCGCCGTGTCGCAGCGAACTGTCGGCCAGCAGCGGCTGGACCAGCCAGGTCGCCTACGAGATCTTCGTGCGAAGTTTTGCCGACTCGAACGGCGACGGCATCGGCGATCTCAAAGGAATTATCAACAAGTTTGATTACTTGAACGACGGAAAGCCGGGTGGCGACGACTTGGGCGTCACGCTGCTGTGGCTCATGCCGATCATGCCGTCGCCCAGCTACCACGGTTACGACGGCACAGACTATATGAACGTCAACCCCGCCTACGGGAAGCTGGCCGACCTGGACGCGCTGGTGGCGCTGGCCCACAGCCGCGGCGTCAAGATCATCTTGGATTTTGTGGCAAACCACACGTCGCCCCAGCACCCGTGGTTCGTCGACTCGGCGGCCGCGACCGGGCACAACGATTGGTACGTGTGGCGCGACACCACGCCCGAGACGACCTGGAAGCAGCCCTGGTCTGGGGGCGGCAAGGTGTGGCACGTCAAAGGGAAGCGCTGGTATTATGGGGTGTTTTCCTCGAACATGCCGGACCTGAACGCGCAGACTCCAGGCGTGACCGCGGCGCTGCAGCAGGCGGCAGGCTTTTGGCTCGATCGCGGCATCGACGGGTTTCGCCTGGACGCCGTGCGCTACCTGATCGAGACCGGGCCAGGCAAGGGGCAGCAAGACACGCAAGCAACCCTGGATTGGTGGGGCGGTTTTGCCCAGTACACCCACACCAAGCAGCCGGCGACGCTGCTGGTGGGCGAGGCGTGGGCCAGTAACGCCATCGCGGCCAAGTACCAGCAAGCCGGGCTGGACACGACCTTTGATTTTGACCTGCAGACGTCGCTGCTGAACGCGGTGGCGGGCGGACTGGGCGACGGCGTGGAGATCGTCACGTGCCAAGAGGAAGGGCAGTTTCCGCCAGGGGCGCCGCGCGGGGTGTTCTTGTCGAACCACGATCAGGTGCGCTGGGCGAGCCAAATCTTGGACCCAGACGCCCAGAAGCTGGCCGAGTCCCTGCTGTTTTTTGTGCCCGGTACGCCGTTCTTGTACTACGGCGAAGAGATTGGCACGCCCAACGGGACGGGCACGGACGACAAGAACAAGCGTCTGCCGATGCGCTGGAACGCCAGTCCCAACGGCGGGTTTACCACAGGCACGCCCTGGCAGGCACCGGCCGATGGCCCCGATGTGGCGAGCCAGCTGCAGGATCCCACGTCGATGCTGCGGCATGTGCAGAAGCTGATCGCGGTGTGGCGGCAGACGCCGGCCCTGCAGCGCGGCGCGTGGACGGTGCTGGATGCGCCGGATGGCTGGCTGCTGGCGGTGCGGACCCTGAGCAATATCCGAGTGTTGGGCGTGTTCAAGCTCGACGACGCGGTGGGCGGCACGGTGCCGGTGACGGACGGTTTGGGACCGGTGGTGAGCGGCAAGGATCTGCTGACGAATCAGGATGTTCCGGTCAAAGACGGCCGACTCGTGCTGGACGCGATGCCTGGGGTCGGCGCGCGCCTGATTATTGTCAACTAATATGCACCCCACCTGATTCACGCTTGTACGGCTTCTGTGAGGCGTTCTGCAACTGGCGAGAATCAGGCGGGGACCCCGGTGCGGGCCCGGAGAAATGCCCAGGTTTTCGATTCGGGCGGAACGGGTATGTTTTGATTATCGTAAACTTGATATTTGTAAAGTCTCGACGAGCGTGAAGGAGTGCCCCTGAGTTCGCCGCATGCGCCGCCCAAGCCGGTTTTGCCGATCGACGCCGCCCTGGGCCGCATCGCCGCCGCGGTGGCCGAACACGGCGGGGCCATCGTGCGCGCCGAGCCGGCGGCCGGCAAAACCACTCGCATTCCCATGGATTTGCTGGATCGCGGCCTAGTGCAGGGCGAGATCTGGGTGGCAGAGCCGCGGCGGATGGCGGCGGTGCTGGCGGCCCGCTACGTGGCCGAGCAGCGCGGCGAGGAGGTGGGCGAAACAGTTGGCTATACCGTCCGCTTTGACGAGGCGGTCAGCCCGCGCACCCGCCTGCGCTATGTGACGGACGGCCTGCTCCTGCGGCGGCTGGCCCACGACCCCGAACTGCGCGGCATCGGCTGCGTGATCTTTGACGAATTTCACGAGCGGCGCCTAGCGATGGATCTGGGTCTGGCCGCGGTGCGGGCGCTGGCGCGGCGGCGGCCCGACCTGCGGCGGCTGGTGATGTCGGCCACGCTGGACGTAGACGAACTGGGTGAATACCTGGGGGATTTGCCGCGGATCGACGTGGCTGGTCGGACGTTTCCGGTGACCATCGAACACGCGGCGACCCTGGATCAGCGCCCGCTGCCGGACCAAGTGGTGGCGGCGCTGCGCAAGCTGCTCCACAAGGGGCCGACGGGCGAGGGGCTCGACGGCGACGTGCTGGTGTTCCTGCCGGGCGCCTACGAGATCCGCAAGACTTGCGAGGCCTTGGCGCCTCTGGCCCGCGACGCCGACCTGGCGATCCGGCCGCTGCACGGGGCCCTGCCGCTGGCCGAGCAGAACCGGGCCTTGGCGCCCGAGGGGCGGCGCAAGGTGGTCGTGTCGACCAATATCGCAGAGACGTCGCTGACTTTGCCTGGGGTGACGGCGGTCATCGACGCGGGGCTGGTGCGTCAAGCGGGCCACGCGCCGTGGAGTGGGTTGCCGACGCTGCAACTGCGGCGAATCAGCAAGGCTTCGGCGACGCAACGGGCGGGTCGTGCCGGCCGGGTGCGGCCAGGTCGCTGCCTGCGACTGTATACGCAGCACGAGGCTGAGAGCGCGCAGCCCTATGACAAACCAGAGATTTTGCGCTCGGACCTGGCCGAAGCTCTGCTGCAGGCGGCGGCGCTGGCTCAGCATCTGAGCGTGCCGTTGGACCGCGACTTCTGGCTCAGTCCGCCCGAGCCGGCCCTGGTCGCACAAGCCGAGCAGGTGCTGGAGCGGCTGGGGGCGCTGGAACAGGGCCGTGTCACGGCGCTGGGCAGGCAACTGCTGGAGTTGCCTGTGCATCCCCGGCTTGGGCGGGTCGTTTTGGCGGCGGCGGAGCGCGGGGCCGGGCAACTAGCGGCGCTGGCGGTGGCGCTGCTGGCCGAGGGCGAGCTGGGTAGCCATGGCGATCCGCAGCGGGCGTCCGAGCTGGGGTCGCGAATCCCGCACGGCGACTCGGATTTGTTGGCGCTGGTCGAGGCGGTCGCACAGGACGTCCGCGGCCCGCGGATGGCCGCCCCGGTCGAGGCTGGGATTGCGGCGGCGCGGCGGGTGGCCCAACAACTGAGTCGGCAGCTGCGGTTGCCGCCCGACCCGGCGGCCGACGTGCACACGGCCTTGAACCTGGCGCTGCTGGCCGGTTTTGGCGATCGCCTGGCGCGGCGCCGGCAGCCGGGGGGCCGCGAGCTGGAGATGCCGGGCGGGCGGCGGCTGGTGCTGGGGCCGCGGAGTCAGGTGACTGAGCCGGCGTGGCTGCTGGTCCTGGACGCCGAGGAGCGCCGCGAGGCCCACGGCAACCAGACCACCGTGCGGGTGGCGCATGGCGTGGCGGTCGAGGAAGTCTTTGAAGCGCTGCTGGATCGCACCCAGACGAGCAGCGAACTTCTGCTCGAGAAGCAGGCCGTGCAGCGGGTGGAGCGGGTTACGTTGGACGGCTTGGAGCTGGAGCGCACGCTGCGGCCGGCGCCGGCCAGCCCGGAAGTGTCCGCCCTGCTGGCGAAAACCTGGCTGGAGCGCGACCCGACCGCCGGCCTGGGCGAAGAGGAGCTGGCGCAGCTGCAGTGCCGCGTGCAATTCGTCCGTGAGCAGGCCGGGGTGGTCGATCTGCCTGGCATTGATGGCGCGTTGCTGGCTGAAATCGCTGCAGAAATGGCCGAAGGCTGCACCCGCCTGGATCAGTTGGGCGAGCTACAACCGTTGTTGCTGGCCCGACTGGACTGTGCGGCGGGCGGGCGCGGGCTGCAGGTGCTGGCCGAGCAAGCGCCCGAGTTCATTACGCTCGCCGGTGGTCGCAAGCTGCGCATCCATTACGAGAGCGATCGACCGCCGTGGGCGTCGTCGCGCCTGCAGGACTTCTTGGGCCTGCGCGATGGTCCGCGCGTGGCCGGCGGGCGGGTGCCGGTGGTGCTGCACCTGCTGGCGCCGAGCCAGCGCCCTGTGCAAGTCAGCACGGATCTTGCCGGATTTTGGAGCCGCCACTACCCCGCGCTGCGGCGCGAGCTGAGCCGCAACTACCCCAAGCACTACTGGCCCGAGGATCCGCTGACCGCGGCACCGCCGCCCCCCAACCGACTGCGGCCGACGTGAGGAACGAATATGCCCCAAGCTACTGAAATCGTAGGGCACATCGCCGGAGTGCTGACCACCGTGGCCTTTGTCCCGCAGCTGGTCCGCGTCTACCGCACCCGCCAGACGCGCGACATCTCGCTGGGGATGTTCGTGTTGTTCACGGTGGGCGTCAGCCTGTGGCTGGTGTATGGCCTGGCTATCGGTTCGTGGCCGGTGACCCTGGCCAATGGCGTGACGTTGGTCCTGGCCGTGATCATTCTGATTTTCAAGCTGAAATATGGCTAGTGCTACGAACCCGAAGCTCGTTCCGGGTTAGGATTCTCGAATGGCTTGTAGTACTCGCATTGTCAGCCAGCAACGGGGGCGCGCCGCGCACTCTTGGACCCGCCCCGTGCGACCCCCGCCCGCGGCTAGCGCCGCTTAGTACACCAAGGGGCCGCAACTCGGAACGAACTAGCGACTTGGTCTGCTAGCGCACGTCGAAGTCGGCTTCGTTCTCGTCGGCGAGCTGGCTGGCGCGGTCCAAGCGGTCGCTATACGGCTTGTCGGTGTAGGTGTCGACGATCTTGTTGAAGGTCGCCTCCATCTTCTTGCCGATGCCGTTCTCGATCTTCTGGCAAGTACTCTCCCACTCCTTGCCTTCTTGTTCCTTGAGCCGCTCGAGCGCCTTCTTGGAGTCGCCCCACTCCTTGAGCGACGACGGGTTCTTGATCTTCAGGTCGAGCCGGTCGTACTGCGGGCCATATTTCTTGTCCATGGCCGCCGCGCACTTGGCAAACGACTGCGACTCAGGCGTTTGCGCCCACTTCAGGTCGCGGCTGCATCCGCGGAAGTTGAACTGGCTCTTGAACGCGACCTTGCTGGGGGCCTTGCTGCTCAGCTGGTTCTTCTGCGCACGGGTCTCGCCGCCCGCTGCAGTGCGCAGGGTATTCCACGACTGGCCGGCGCGATCGGGGCTAGACATCAAGAACGCCTCGTTGCCAATCCACAGCACCGAGCCCGGCACCGGGTTGGTCCACATCGACAGCCACAGGTCCGGGTCGCACGAATCCTCTACGTGCACGCCGGCATACGTGACCTGCGACATCGGCAGCTTGTCGCGCGGCCAGCCGACCACCGCGTAGCGCACGCCGTTCTTGCTGCCGGCAAACACCAGCGACGCGGACAGCCGCACCGGCGCGGCCTTGACCAGACACACGCCCATGGCGCGCTGGTAGGGCATCTTTTCGGCCCACCAGCTGTAGTGCTGCAGGGCGCTGTGCGTCTTGCTCGACAGTTCCATGCTCTCCAGCTTTTCGCCGCCGGTCCAGCTCTTCCATTCGGCGTAGGCGGTGTAGCACCAGTCCTGCTTGCCAGCGAACTCGACTTCCAGGCTCTTGTCGGTCGACGCGCCGCTCTTGATCGACTCGCCACCCAACACCTTGGCGACGCCAGGACCCGCATCGTCGCTCTTGCGCAACTCGTTGATCACGTTGGCATACAGCAGCTGTGCCTCGTAGTACTTCGCCGCCTGCGGGCTGGCCGACTGAATGCCCTTGATGGCGTCGCGCAGCTTGCCGAGCAGATCAGCGCCGGCCGGGGCGTCGTTCTTGTTCAAGAAGTCGTGCAGCGCAGCCACCGCGCGGTTGGCGTCGCCGCTGACCTTGGCCAAAAGCTTCTCTTGCTCTTTTTGACGGGCCTTGCGCTGCAATTCGGCGGCGCGCTCGGCGATCTGCGGGTTTTCTTGGCGCAGGCGCGTCGCTTCGTCCTTCCAGAAGCTGGCCGCGCGCTCTAGGCCCGCCACGCCGTTGAGCTTGGCTGCCGCGTCATCCAAGGCCTTGAGCTGGGCCTCGGAAGCGAGTTTGCCCTGCTTGTGCTGCGCCAAGATCGCCCCGCGCGCGGCCGAGCAGGCCAGCTGCAAGCGACTTTGGGCAATCGCCGCCTTGAGTTTGTCGATGTTGCCCTTGACGGTGTCGTAGGCATCGCCAGCGACCTTGAGGGTCGGACCCATGTCGCCCTCGGCCTTCTTGGCGATGGCTTCGGCCTCGTCGATCGCCTTCTTCTCGTTCTCGGGCGATTCGCCAAAGTTGCGTGGCAGCTTGTCAAAGCCGCGCTGCACGTCGTTGTTGATATCTTGCAGCTTCTTCTTGGGATCGAAGCCGGGGATCGAGCCGCCGATCTTGAAGCCGAATTCGGCGAATGCTGGCGCGGCGACCGATGCGCACAGGGCCACAGCGATTGCGGCGGGGATGAGGCGGGTCTTATTCATCAACAACTCCGGGATGCACGAAAAGTGCGCGCGGAGTTTAGCGACATCGCGACAAAACGAAAGGGCCAGACGGTGTCAGGTATTGACACTTGACACCCTTTCCCGGCGCCTGCCTCCACCTGAACCTGAACCTGAACCTGAACCTGAACCTGAACCTGAACCTGCACCTGAACCTGAACCTGAACCTGAACCTGAACCTGAACCTGCACCTGCACCTGAATCTGAGCCGGCCCAGGACCCTGTGCCCGCGCCGCAGCTGATCTGGGCTCAGCTCAGTCGCAGCCACCGATCTTGGGCAGCAGTCGCGCCATATGAATGGCCCCTTCCACGGGGCCGGGCCCACTACTGAATACCAGGGCCAGTTGCTGCCCGGGGCCCTGCCGCAGCGCCAGCCAGCCGTTGACCTGGGGCCCACCGGCGATCGGCGTCGGCGCCGCCCACCCGCCCGCATTCTTGCTGACCAACCACAGATCGTGATTCGCGGTGCCTACATAGGCCACGTGGACGGCGCCGGCTTGGGTGACCAACAACGACGGGAAGCTGGCCTGGCTCGCGGCGGGCGAAAGGGCAGCGGTGGTCCAGCTGCCGGTGGCGTTGCTGGCGTAGTGGAGCTGCCCGGTGCTGACGTCGCGATGGGCGACGTGGGCCTTGCCGGCGGCGTCGAGCGCCATCGTGGGGAATTCACCCACAGAATCGCCGCTTTCGACCAGTTGGTTAGGTTGCCACGCGCCCGCGACTTTGGCCGTGTAGCGCAGAGTCTTGGTTGCCATGGTCTGGTAGGCGATGTGCGGTTGGCCTTGGTTGTCTAGCGCGAGCGCCAGCGAGGTCGCCGGATCGCCAGCCGCATCGACCACGGTCTCGTTCTTCCATGCGCCAAGGCCCCCAACCGCGTGATGCAGCGCGCCATCCGCCCACTCGCGGTAGGCAATATGCACAGTACCGTCGCTAGCCACAGCCAGGGCGGGTGTCGGCGGGTTCAAGTTGATGCTGCCAATCACTTCGCACTGCCAGTCGCCGGCGGGGGTCAGCCGACCGTAGCTGACCTCGCCCAAGGTGCTGGTAAAGGCCAAGTGCGCGACGTCGTTGGCGTCGAACGCCATGAACATCCTGGCCCCGGTGCCGCCGCCCGCCGAACAGCTCGTGCCCCAGGCAAACCACCGGCCTTCTTTGTAGCGGGCAAAGCGCACACCATTTGGGAATCCGCCATAGTAGGCCACCAGGGCCACGCCTTTGGAATCGACCGCCACAGTCGGTGACGCTCCAAATGCGTGGTGTCCGACCAAGGCGTTGACGCCAGGCGACCAACTTGCCCACGTATTCGAGGCTTCGATGAGGTCGGGATTGGTCACGGTCCGGTACAGGATGTGCCAGTCGTCTTGCGGGCCACCCATCGCCAGCGCCACGTGGCCCGGCGTGCCCGGCATTGCCAACTTGGCCACCCCCCACGCGCCGCCCGGCGGTCGACTGGCGTGCAGGAGGTCTAGGCCGTTCGCGAAGGCAACGTGTTGAATTCCCTTGCTATCGATGGTCAGGCCAAACTGGTTGAACGAAGAACTGGCGCTCAGGCTGGTCGTCCAACTTCCAGGCGCGCCGCCGGCCGCCGACGTCACCACATGGAGCCCGTAGTTCAGGGTGTTGCAGTGGCCCACCAAGACGTTGCTGCCCGACACTGCGATCCGGGTGGGCGCGGCCATTGTTCCCTCTGCGTCCAGGGTCTGCCAAGGGCCGCCTGTCCATTTGCCCGCGGTCGAGACCGGGCCGGCGCTGTAGACGAGCGACTGGGTGGTCGCATTGCGCGCCGCCACGTGCAGCTGGCCCGCGCCATCAAAGGCCACCGCCGACGACTGGCCGATGTCAGCCGCCGGAGCGTTGCCGGCGATCGTCTGGGTGACCCAGCCCGCACTGGTCTGAATGGCCAACCGCAGGTCACTGTTGGTCTTGTCGTAGTAGCTGACCGCCACCGTGCCTCCAGCGTTCACCGCGACGGACGGGATCCCACCGACGTCGACCGCCGGGTTGGTGCCGTCCACAACGACCGGCGCATTCATCGTACTTTTACTGCCTTGCACCACTTTCAGGTTGCCGGCGACCGAGTCGTAGTAGGCCACCGTCACTTGGCCGTTGGGCGCCACTGCCAGCGCAGGAGGACCGGCCAAGGCTTCGCCGTTGTCGAGCGCAAGCTTGGGCTGCCACAGCCCGCCCGGCGCCCGCCACGAGTAGCGCACCGTCGCCGCCAACGGGTCGTACCAGGTTGCGTAGACCGTGCCGTCGCTAGCCCCGGCCGCTGCGATCGGCACTAGCATGTAATTGTTGTTATACAAGTAGTCCAGCGACCGGTATCCTGGGACTTTGTCGCGCATCTCTAGAAAGAAGCCATTGATGTTGCCGTACTCGTCGTATTGGGTTGATGCGCGCACGAGCGTGCCGTCGCTGCGCCGCACTACGCTGCACCAGCCGGGCGTCCAGGCCATGTAATAATCTGTACTTCCGTAGCTGTTCTCGGCGCCAAACGGCAGGCCTCCCTGGTCGATGCTGAACATTCGGCTGCTCATCACGTACGGCTCGCCACCTGATACGCAGGCGTGGAGCGCTCCTTGTCCGTCAAAGACGGCGCCAACGCGCAGCGCATCGGGGGTTTGAGCGCCGTTGTTGCTTTTGACGAAGCCGGACTTCCAAAGCCCGTCTTCTTGCCAGGCGCGCCGAAGATCGTGAGCCGCGCCATCCAGATAGACCAGTTGCGGCGCCCCGGTCGCGTCGAAATCGAGTGTGGCGGCCACCCCGCTGTTGCCAGTTGCGTCGACGGTCGTGGCCGGGCCAAAAGTGCCACCCGCAGCCGCTTTGCCGTACTCCAGCGAATGGCCCGTCAGGTTGTGCCAAGCGGCGTGGAGAGCTCCCGCGGTGTCCGCGCGCAAGACCAAGCTGTCCCACTGGCCAGCGGCAGTCAGCGCCACCGCGGCGCTCCACGTTCCTTGACTGCGCTTGCGGTAGCGAACCACCCCCGCGCTCGCGTCGAGGTACACGACGTGCGCGGTGCCATCTGCTGTGACCGCGATCTGGGCCCACTGTCCACAATCGTTCGCGGAATCGGATGTTACATTCTCCACGAGCCAGGAGCCGCTCGCATTGGTCGCGTAGTGCAGGTCTTGGTCGGTCGCCGAATAGGCCACCGCGTGCACATGATTGCCGGGGCCGATCGCCAGCGCCGCGTACCGGCCGACGTCGCCGGTACTTTCCAGCGTGGTTTTCTCCCATTGGCCCGCGGTGGTGCGCGCGTAGTCCCAGCTCTTCGACAGGCCGTCGTACCACACCGCATGGAGGCCATCGGCCGTGTCGACCGCCAGCATGGGCCAAGCGCCCACAAAATGGCTCTCTTCCACGAGCTCGACGGGACTTGCCAGCCCGTAGGTGGGGCCACCCGCGGCCGCGCAGTCGCTCGCTTCGACGACTTCGGCGGTGTCCACAAGAGAGGTGTCGGCCGCCCCCACGTCATCTTGCGAATCCAGCGCCGTCTCGGGACCTTCTGCGGTGTCGATCTCGTCCGCTTGGTCCGCTTCCCCTGCAACCTCGTCGTTGGCCGCATCGACGATCTCTGCGACAGGCGCGTCCGGGACGGCGTCCGCAACCTCGTCCAAGCCTGCCGCATCGGCCGCGATCTCCGCGCTGTCCTCGGCTGCCGCCTGGTCAACCGGTGGTTTCGCCGTGTCGACCTCTGCCTGGGCGTCCAAGGCTGCGTGCGGCGGCGCCTCCGTCGAAGAACCGCAACCCGCCGCGGTCCACCCCAGCAGCGCAAGCGCGGCTAGGCACCGCAACACCGCCAGATGCGAGGCTGCACGCGAAGACGTTACGGATCCTGGGCCCAGATGCCCCCAGATCCCGCAGGACCGAATTGACCGCTTTTGCCCGCAGACGCTCAATTCAACCCCCAACTCTTGCCCCAGGCGGGCTGTGGCGACCTGACCGGCCCCGACCAGCGACTCCGCTTAGGTCGGCTTGCCGACTTGCGCGGGCGTAAGCGCGGGTTCCGCTAGGGCCGGCTGCGGCTTGGGCGTCCAGACGCGCACCAAACTGGCGGCCGACGGCACGGCGCCCATCGGCTGCGGAGTGGCTTGTTGGGCCGCGGAAAGGTCGCCAATCGTGAACAGTATGTGAGTGCCCACGCCAACTTGGGATTCGGCCCATATCCGACCGCCGTGGCGGGTGACCACCTTGCGACACAGTGCCAGGCCGATGCCCGACCCCTCGTAGACGCTGTCGCCGTGGAGCCGTTTGAACGGCTCGAAGATGACGGACAGGCTCTCGGTTGGAATGCCGATGCCATTGTCGCGGACCCCGAACACCAAGTTGCGGCCGCGTCGCTCGCAGGTGATCGCGATGACGCGCTCGCCGCTGTTGCAGTATTTCAGCGCGTTGCCCAAGAGATTCTGAAAGAGGTGCGCGAGCAAAGTAGCATCGCCCGCCACCGCGGGCAGCTTGTCGCGCGTGATGTGCGTGGGCTGGGCGTCTATGATCGGCTTCAGGGCTTCCAGCGCCGAGTCCACCACCTCGTCGAGTTCGACTGTCACGCGCCGCAGCGGCCGGTTGGATGCCCGCGACAAGTTGAGCAGCGCGTCGACCAGCTGGGTCGCCGACGCAGCCGTGCGCTCGATCAGGTGGACCACGTGCAACGTCTCGTCTGGCAGTTGGCCGTCGCTCAGGTCGACGAGCATCGAGGCCAACGACGACAACCGCAAGACGGGCGACCGCAGGTCGTGCGAGGCCATGTGCACAAAGCTGTCGAGTTCAGACACGGTGTCGCGCAATTGCGACACCAACTGGCGCTCGCGGCTGTGCAGGCGCGAGGCGGTAAGGGCCATGGCCGCCGCGTCGCCGATGACGCGCGCAATGGGCGCGTACGAGCTGAGCTTGGTCGCGTCCAGCCCCGTCGATTGCGGCATATCGATGCGCATCGCCAGGGTTCCCAGGTGGACCCCACGGTGCCGCAGAGCGATCTCGAGCCGACCACTGGCCGCGTCCACGACCACGGAACTCCGATTCATTTCCGGTGCATCGCTGGGGGGCGCGTACGGTGCGCTCGCAAAGGACAGGTCGCTAGGTGCCATCAAGGTATGGCACAGCTGACGCAGTTGCTCGACCACGTGGCGCTCGCTGGCTAGATCGGACAGTCCCCCTACAAATTCGCTGACCGCAGCATAGTCCGCAGCGACCTGTGACGACCGGCGCAGCTTGGCTTGCAGATCCACCACAGTTTGGCGAAGGCCCACGCGTTCGATCGCCCGGCCCAATCGCTCTTCCAACACGCTGGTGCCCACAAAGCGAACTTCGATCGGCAGCCCGACGAACTCTGCCATATCCGCTAGTTCTGTGGTCCAGCCCGGCGCCACCCCAGTGTCCAGCGCGACGATTTGCGCAAAATGTTCGCGGAAGAACAGCGGCCCGGTGTGCGCGTCAAAGCCCCAACTGCGGCAGATTTGGTCGCGCCAGTTGCCCACCCAGCCGGGCAAGACCAAGTAGCTGCCGCGCCGCAGCTCGCTCGCGCAGGCCTCGGCACCCAGGAACAGGGCGGCGTTGCACTCGACACCAAGCTGCCGCGCCACGTTCTTGGGCAGGGCACCGCCGGGCCGGTGGATGCAGTTCATGCACATTTCAATCCACTGGCGGGCGGGCGGATTGCGCGGATCGCTGCGCACGGGACGCTGACTGGGGTGGATCGCATCGCACGCTGCTGCAAAAGTCCCTACGACCACTTGCGAACGGTGCAGACTAGCCAACGCGCGTTCAACCTCGCGGCGCAGCTGCTGACAGCAGCGAACTCCCAGTGCGGCGCGATCACGCAGCATGGGCTCGCTGGCTCCAGGCGTGGGCGGTCTCGACAACGGCGAGCACGTTCTCGTCCGGGACCTGCAGGGGAAACTCGCCGTGGTGATCCGACAAGATGAGGCCCCCGGCATGGCCCCAGCGGTCCAGTGCCGCGTCCACGTACGCTTCAGTTTCTTGGCGTGTGAACCCGGCCAGTTGAATCCCGTTCAGGTTGCCGATGACTGGCGTGTGCCCGTGGCACCGCTGGCGGACCACACTCAAGTCGTCAAGCCCACTAGTGCTGATCAGCGCAAAGCCGTGGTCGGTCAACTCGCTCAAGCGCGGCAGCGTGCGGCTGCTCGCTAAGTGCAGAGCCATCGGTCCAGGCATCTTTTTCGCGACTGCTTCTAGTGTTGGCGCTCCCCAGCGGCGGTACAGGGGTTTTGACGACATGTCGCTGGACGCCATGGGGTCAAAGTAGACCACCGCCGTCGCACCTGCAGCGTACTGAGCCAGGGCCCACTCGGTGGCAAAAGCCTGGGTCACCGCGAGCAGGCGGTCGGCCGCTTCGGGGTCGCGGTGCAGCATCTCCAGGTATGCGTCAAAACCCATCAACATGATGGGCAGCGAAAAGGCACCAATGACGACGCCCACCACCGGGACTTCGCCGCGCGCCGCCGCGGCCAGGCCGGCGACCACCTGCAGACTCTTTTGCAGCTCGGCCGCTTCGGCGATTCGCGGAACTTGCAGAGCAAAGATGTCTTGCCGCGTGCGAATGACCGGTGCGCCCGCATTGGCTGGCCCATCGTCGGCAAACAGGACTTCGCCGCCAAACGCCGCAAAATCGGCGGCCGCAAAGCGCAAGGCGTACAGGCAGTCGTGCCCATACTTGCGGCGCAGGCGCAGTTGGCCCTCTACCACATGGGCCGGGGTGTCAAAGTAGTCGCGCAGCCCCAGTCCAAGCTCCTTTGCCCCATGCATCGTCAGCGGCAAGAACACCGGAACTCGATCGGCGGGCTGGTGACGCAACGTGGCCACCACGCGCTCGAGCGAGGTCATGCGAACCCCACCTGACTCGCGCCTCTGCGGTTTCATACCAGTTCCGTCCGAATCGGATCGAAAACTCGGGCAATTCTTCGGGCTCGAACCGGGGTCCCCGCCTGATTCTCGCCGGTTGCAGACCGGGTCAGAGAAGCCGTACAGGCGTGAATCAGACGG
>JBBISH010000123.1:0-17743 GCA_037441385.1 Myxococcales bacterium | reverse complement strand
CGAGTAGGCGATACCCCACAGGTCGCCATTGACGGCGACGCTGGGATTCAACGCACCACCCGGCGGGTCGTCGAGCATCGTGGGCACCAACGGATGGCAGTGGCCCGCGCCCATACAGCCCTCGCCCTTGGGGCACACCTTGGCGGCGCACTCGGCCGAAGGGCTGGGCGGTTCGGGAAGCGCGCAGCCAGAACCAGACAGCTTGTAGGGCGGGCCAAGGTCGACCACGGGCGGGATCGCGGGCGCGGTGTCGAAGTCGTCGGGGGCGTCTTGGTCCGACTGGTCTGGCGGGGGGACGTCGCTGGTATCTGGCGTGGCGTCTGCGGGTTTGGCATCTTCGCTGCTGGCGTCGAGCGGTCCGGCAACGGCATCTGCGACGTCGCTGGCCGAGTCGACGAGGGAGGTTGCTGTAGACGTTGTGGCCGGAGAGGTGGTGCAAGCGGATAGGAACGCAGTGAAGAAAACAACTTGGCAAACAAGGCGAACGCACGTTGCGGTGCTCGCGTGTCCCATCATTTGCCTCTCCGCACCGCCCAACCACGGCGATCATGCTACCACATTTCCAGTCCGGTCATGGGCGCCTGGGCTCGGCTTGCCTGAGTGCACTGACGCGGGTGCCCAGACGGGGGCGCGCATACGAACGCGGATGAGACCGGGCGGGCGTGGAAGCCCGCCCCTACTCGGACCAGCCCCGCGCACCCTGCAAAACTGGACAATTGCCCCACCCGGCATACGCTCCAGCCCCCCCCAACCACCACCAAGGAGCCAAGACCCATGAGCTACCGCCAACCCGCCGCCGCTTCGCTGGAAACCCTGGTCGACTACGCCACCGCCGCCATCGCCGGCCTGCAGGCCCTGCCCGGCCTGGCCGAGTTCGCCAAGCCGTGGCTCGACCTGCGCCAAAAGCTCCTGGCCGGCCGCGATGCTCGCGACGTGGATCGCTGGGCCCTGCTGGGCGCGCAACGCAAGGTGCAAGTGCTGGACGCGGCGTGGGATGCGGCCATCGGCGACTTGTCGGGCCGGGCCTTCTTGGCGGCGGGCAAGGATGCCGGCAAGCCGCCTTATGCCCAGCTGTTTGGCACGATTACGGCCACCGATGCCAAGAAGCTGGGCGCCGCCAAGGCCACCGCGTTTGCCGGCGACGTGCTGGCCAAGGGCAAGGCGCAGGCCCACCCTGAACTCGCCAAGTCGCTGGAGCAGTTGGCCGCCGCGACCACGGACCTGGGGAACGCGGACGCCGCCCGCGCCAAGGCCCGCGGCCAGGCCCTGAGCCACGAGGTGGCGCGCGTGGCCCTGCTCGAAGCGGTCGAGAAGCAGACCGCCGAGACCGAGGTGGCCATCCTGATCACGTTCACCGGGCGGAGCGACCTGGTGCGGGCGGTGCTGGCGCCGGAGCGCGCGGAGAAGAAGGCGGCGAACGACGAGGCCATGCCGGAGCCGCAGCCGGTGTAGGGAAGTCGCCGCCGTAGGCCGATCGCAGGTGGGTTGCGGCGAGAGAGGCGTGATTCGTGCCCGAATTGCGGACGCAGTCCAGCCATGCAGACCGCACCTGCCGCCCCGACACAGGGACAATACGGCTCCGGACAGCGGTACTGTGACAGGAATCCCAGCGCGATCCGACCGCAACGACGCGCGCGCTTCGACCCAGCCCGCTACGGCAAGCTCCGCAGAGCCAGACCAGCCACGCCCGCCGTCAAGATGACCATGGGCTCTGGGACCTTCTTCATGCGCCAAAGCGCCAGGAGCGCGGCAAGGGCCACCAGCAACGTGGGCAGGTCGTAGATGGCGCGTTTGCCCAACACCATCGCGGCCCCGGCAATCGCTCCCGTCGCCGCGGCCGTCACGCCGTCGACAAAAGCGTGCACCTTGGGATTCTTCGCGTGGCGGCGAAAAAACGACGCCGGGCCGACTACCAGCAACCAGCAAGGCAGGAACACGCCCAAAGCCGCCACCACGGCCCCCAGCGGGCCGGCCACCAGGTAACCGATGAACGCGACAGTGATGACGACGGGCCCGGGCGTGATCATGGCGACCGCCACCGCGTCCAAGAACTGCTGGTCCGTCAGCCAGTGGTGGTCGACCACCACGGCGCCGCGCAGGAACGGTACGATGGCCAGTCCGCTGCCAAAAACCACCGCGCCGGCCGCAGCAAAGACCCACAGAATCTGGACCAAGATCGCGGATGAGGCCACGCCCTGCAACCCGGTCAACAAGAATGGCGCCACCACCATCGTTGTGGTCCCGCGCGCACGCACCGCCAGCACCAGCGCGCCCGCAAGCAGGAACAGCCAAACGATCTCCTGCTCGGTCCATGCGGTGACCAGGGTGCTCGCGGCAGAAATGCCCCACAGCAGCCTGTCCTTCTTCAAGGTAAGCTTGGTGAGCTTCCAGGCGCTGCGCGCGATGATGGCGATGACTGCGGCACCCACGCCGTAAAAAGCCCCCTGCATCCAGGGCAGGCCGCCGAAGCGAACGTAGACGGCCGAGAGCGCGAGCACCATGAGGAACGACGGCAAGACGAACGCCAGGCCCGTCCCCGTAGCGCCCCAAAACCCGGCGCGAATCCAGCCGAGGTAGATGGCCAACTGCGCCGCCAGCGGCCCTGGGGCGAGTTGGGCCAGCGCCAGCCCCTCCACATAATCCTCTTCTGAAATCCAACGCTTCTGCTCGACCAGGTCGCGTTGCATGTAGCCACAGAGTGCGATCGGTCCGCCAAAGCCGAAAGCACCCAACCGGAGGAAATACAGAAGAAATTCGCGCATTGGCGCTGACTGCACCTGCATCTACGCCCTCAGCGCGGTGGCCGCCAACTGCGCCCGTTCCAGGCGCCGACCCACTTCATCCCAGTGCACGTTCTGAAAAAACGTCTCGACGTACTTTGCCGCCGCCGCACCGTAGTCAATCTGGTAGGCGTGCTCGTACATATCCATGACCAGCAACGGGACTCCGCTCGCAAGTGCCTGGGTGTGTCCTCCCGACCATGCGATGCGGAGCTGCTGCAGGTGCAGGCTATAGCTCAGCGTGACCCAGCCGCTGCCGCCGCCCAACGCCGCTCCGGTGGCCTTGAACTGCGCTTCCCAGCTGGCAAAACTCCCAAACGTCGCGGCAATCGCCTTCTCCACGCTGCCAGACGCCTTGCCGTCGCCGCCCAGGTTGCCAAAGTACAGTTCGTGCAGCACTTTCGAGTTGGCGAACGTCAGCTCACGCTCGCGCAGCCCGCCCACCAAGAACGGCGCCGGCTCCTTCAATCCTGCCAGCATCTCCTCGGTTCTGTTCAAATTTTTGACCGCGCCGGCGTAGTTGTTCTCGTGATGCGACATGATCATCTTCTCGCTGATTCCGTTGAGCTTTCTGGGATCGAAGGGCAGTGGGACGATTCTGTGCTGCCCTGGGCCAACGCCTTCTGTTTCAAGCTTCTTGCCTTCCTGCGCCATCACCTTGCCTCCCGCGACAAGAACCGTCGCCGCTGCGATTGTTGTCAGAAGTTCACGCCGTTCCATCCGTTCCTCTCATCCGCTCGCCAAGGCGCCGAGCAGGTCATCCAGATAGGCCGACCCACGCGCGAGCCGGGTCTGATCCTCTGGCCAAGCCAGTGCCAAGCCACGCAAAAACGCCGCGACGCCGGGACTCTCCGGCCTCGCGAACTTTCCGTCTTTGACGTCGATGTCGTGAATGATTTCGGCCAGCTGCGACAGTCCCGGCACGCTGAGGCCCATGCGCTCGACCAGCACTTCGAATGAGCACTTGTCGCCCTCGTGCGTAAATTCCGCGTCGTACATGTCGAAGCGCACTTCGCCCGGTTGGAGCGTATGACCCAGCGGCGGCACGAATTTGAATTGCGCTTGGGCGTCGATGAAGCGGCAGATGAGCCATGCGCAGGCGATGCGGTCGACCTGAATGCCTTGCCGGGTGACCCACGTGCGGCCTTGCCATTGTTGCGGCTGTGTCACCGGCGCAGTGACGCCCGGCGTCAGACGTGTGCGCAGGCTGGTCAGCAGTTCCGCCACCTGCGTTCGACCCGCCGCGGCGAAGAAGTCGATCGCCGCCACTTCGTCCGCTTGCCGCTGCAGCCTAGCGAGAGCCGGAAGAGACACGGCAGAAGACGACTCCTCGCACAACTGAATCAACGCACGACCTTCCTCGGCCAAAACCGCATAGTCCTCATTGCGCGCGGTCCGGAACAGGCCTTCCACGTCGGGATCCGTCAACCCTTCGACGGCATCTGCAGCAAAAAGCATTGCATCGCCACCACCTTCGCGAATCTCCCGGAACACCCACTGCAGGTCCTCACGGCAACTTTCGGTCCGTGGCAAGACGTAGACGGTGTTTTTCAGGCCAATCGCGCCGATTCTTGCCAGTCGACGGCCGATCTTCACGCGCAAGTAGTCGGGCTTGGGCGGGATCTGGTGGATGAATAGCCACCAGCGGGCGTCAGCGGTAGGCATTTGGGCTTCTCCTGGCGGCGGCTTGGGGTTTCACAGATGATACGCTTGAATCATCACGCGCGTCAACCAGGTTGCGTCGGCGGACAGCCCCGCAATCCCCAGTTGCCAGAACCGCCCCCGCTGGCCAGAATACAGCCCCCGGAGGCCCCGATGACCGACCCGACCGCCACGCCCCGCACCAGTCCCCGCTACGACGACCTGGCCCAGGATCGCTCGCCGACCTTCCCGTCGCTGCAGGTGGGCGATCGGACCGCGATGCTGGAGTGTTTTCGCGTGCTTCGGCCGGATGGCGCGGTGATCGCCCCCAATCCAACGCTCGAGAACGGCACCGGGGTCAGCCACGCCGACGCCAAGGCGATGCTGCGCTCGATGGTGCGGCAGCGTGTCATCGACGAGCGGATGTTGGGCCTGCAACGGCAGGGGCGGATTGGCTTTTACGGCGCGGCCACGGGGCAAGAAGCGGGCACCATTGCCGCCGGCCACGCGCTGCAACTGCGCGATTGGGTGCACCCAGCGCTGCGCGAAGGCGGAATTGCGCTGCACCGCGGCTACCCGCTCAAGACCTATCTGGCGCAGATCTTTGGCAGCGCCGAAGACAAGTCGACCAAGGGCCGGCAGATGCCGTGCCACTACGGCAGCAAAGAGCTGAACTTCGTGACGCTTTCCAGCGTGATGGCCACCCAGATGCCGCAGGCGGTGGGCACGGCGTATGCGATGGCGTTGCGGCACAGCGCGCCCGACCGGCCGGTGTGCCTTGGGGCGATCGGCGATGGCGCCACCAGCGAAGGCGACTTCCATGTCGCCTTGACCTTTGCCGGCGTGATGCGGCCGCGCGGCTTGGGCCTGCCGCTGATCCTGTACGTGCAGAACAACCAGTGGGCGATCTCCACGCCCATCGAGAAGCAATCCGCCGCGCCCAGCCTGGCGCTGAAAGCCGAGTCCTACGGCCTGGTTGGCGTGCGGGTCGACGGCAACGACGCGCTGGCCGTGCTGCGGGTGCTGCAAGCGGCGGCCAAGCATGTGCGCGAGGGCGGGACGCCGGTGCTCGTGGAAGCGGTGACCTACCGCGTGGGCGCGCACACGACCTCGGACGACCCGAGCCGGTATCGGGACGAGGGCCTGACCAAGCAGTGGGCGGCGCGCGATCCCATCGACCGGCTGGCGCAGTACCTGATGGCGCAAGGGCAGTTGACGCAGGCCGAGCTGGACGCGCTGCGGGCTGAGTGCGAAGCCGAGCTGAAGCAAGCGCTGGCCGAAGCCGAGCAAGTGCCGCCGGTGCCGCTGCGGACGCTCTTCGAAGACGTGTACGCCGAGCTGCCGCCGCACCTGGTCGCGCAACTCGCGCAGGCCGAGCAGGCCGGTTAGCAACCCGTGAACTGGGCCCAGCGGCTGCTGATTTTGGCCCTGGCCCTGCTGCCGACCGCGGCGTGGGCGGGCGACGGCGACCTGCGCTGGCAGACCCTGCATACAGACGACGCGGATATCCACTATCCAGAGCAGTACCGGCATGTGGCCGAGCGGGTCGCCGATACCCTGCACGACGCCCGCCGGGCGCTTGCCCCGATTTTCAACGCCCGCGATCACCCCAAGCTGCAGATCTCGCTGGATGATTTTGTCGACTCGGCCAACGGTTGGGCCACGCCGCTGCCCTACGACCACGTGCACTTGCTCGCCTATCCCCCGGATCTGGCGAACGATCTGGCGGACCACGGCGATTGGGTACGGGCGCTGGTGTTCCACGAGTACTCGCACATCCTGCACATGGGCGACGTGTCGGGCATCCCCGCGCTGGGCAACGCGATTTTTGGCCGGCGCTTCATGCCCAACGCCGCGCTGCCGCGGATGGTGCTGGAGGGGCTGGCCACTTGGGTCGAGACGCGCCACACCGGCAGCGAGACGGCGGTGGCGGGCGTGGGCGGACGCGTGGATTCTGCCCAGTTTTCAGCAATGTTGCGGGCCGCCGTCCGCGACGGCACCCTGCCCGCCGACCTGGACGAGCTGACCGGCGGCGTGCTGCGCTGGCCCTTTGGCACCAGTTGGTACCTCTATGGCTCGGTGCTGATCGACGACCTGGACCGACGCTTTGGCGACCAGAAAATCCGCGAGTTCATGGGCGAATACGGCCGGCAGGTGCTGGTGTTCGGTATCCAGGGACTGGCGCGGCAAGTCTTTGGCGCCTCGCTGAGCCGGCTCTGGCGCGACGCGGCAGCGCATGTGCGGCGCGAAGCCTGGCAAGAGTGGCGGGCGAGTACTGGCCTGGAGTTGGCCGACGGAGCCACAGAGGCCTTGGCGCAAGCGGAGTTGCAGGGCGACGGCCGGCGTCTGACCCACGACGGCCATTGGCGCGGGCGGCTCAGCATGGACAGCGAGGGGCGGGCCCTGGTGGCGCACACGCCGCGCGACGGTCCGCCGCGGATCGAGCGGATCGACTTGAAATCCGGGCAGGTCCAGGAGTTGCACCGCTGCGCCTACGACTGCGACGAGCCGCTGCTGACAGCCGATGGAAAGTGGTTGCTCCTGGTTGCGGCGCGCAACCATCGCCGCGTCTACCTGTTCCGCGAACTGGTGGCGGTGCGGCTGGACGGCTCGCAAGACCACGACAGTGCAGACGATTTTGGCGAGTTGACCCTGACCGACGGGCTGCGGCTGCGCAGTATGTCGCTCAGCCCAGATGGCAAACGGGTGTATGGCGTGGCGATCCGCGGCGGGCGCACGGCGCTGGTCGCCCTGGATCTGGCGCAGGCGCTGGCCGCGGGCCAAAAAGGCCAGCCGCTGCAAGAGGGTGCGTGGTCGTGGCTGGTCGGGCCGGCGGCGCTGGGCACGGTGCTGGATTCGCCCGTAGAGCAAGACGGCGCCCTATGGTGGACCTACGGCCGCGGCGGCGAGCGGCGGCTGGTGCGGGCGGCACAGGAGCCCGGCGGCAAGCTGGGGCCCCCAGAGCCAGTCCAGGCGGGCATCGCGCCTTTGGATCCGCTGCGACCCGGCGATGCCACGGGCGGCGCGCTGCGGTGGGTCGGGGACTTGCACCCCTTTGTGCGCAAAGGCCAAGCGCGGCTTGGGGCGCTGGTGCAGCAGGGCCGGCGGCGCGACGCGGCAGAATTGGACCCGCGCCACCCCGAGCAGGGCTGGCGACTGCATACCCGCACGCTGACGGGTATTTCCTCGGCGGCCTTTGCCGCGGATGCGGTGGCGACCGTTCGCGAGCAGGGCCATGGGCTCGATGTGTGGTGCGCGCCGCCGCTGCGAACTCCCCAAGGCTCCTTGGCTTCTGGATCCAGCCTGCTGCCCACCGCGCCACCGCCTGCCTACCTGCCGCCCGCCGATCGCATGGGTTGGCAAACCCAGGCGTACAACCCGCTCCCCACTTTGGCCCCGCGCGCCTGGGTCCCGATCGCGGTCAGCACCGGCGATGGCCGCGACTGGCGCTTTGGCGGCACTTGGATCGGGGCCACCGTCACGGGCGCCGACGCTGCCGGCCATGCCGAACTCAGCCTTTTGGGGCAGATGCGCAACGACAACACCGACCGCACCCTGCTGGCGACCTTGGCCGTGCGCCGCTGGGAGCCGCTGTGGAGCCTGAGCCTTGCCTACGACGAGCCCTGGGGCCGATTTCGCCGCGGCTTTTGGTGGTATGGCACGCCAGAACGGCGCATCGGCGCGCGCTTGGGGGTCGACTGGGGGCTGCCGCACCTGCGCCGGTCGTGGCAGTTCAGCGCCGGGGTGCGCTGGGTGCAGACGTGGCTGGTCGAGCAACGCTACGATTTGGCCGTTGAACCCGAGCCGGCCGGGCTGGTCCCGCGCGAACCCAATGCGGGAAGCGAGGTTTTGGCTGATGTGGCGGTGGGCTGGACGGCGGCCGAGGCCTACGCGACCTCGATCCAGGCCGAGCGCCTGCATAGCTGGCTGGTGCGCGCAACGGTGGCCGAGAGTCTGACCAGCGGCCTGCAACGCGGCCTGATCGCTGCAGAAACGCGCCACGCCTGGCCGATGGGGCGGCGAATGGTGCTGGCGGCGAACGCACAGCTGACCGCGGCGCCGCTGCCTGGGCAAACCAGTCCACTCTATTCTATTACAGGCATACACCCCATGCAGGCGCTGGCGGTGCTGGGCCTGGGCGGACCGACCAACTGGACGGTACGCGGCGCTCCCCTGGAAACTGGGCTGAGCGGCAACGCGCTGCTGTGGGGCGGCACGCAGCTCGCATTCCCGCTGCGCGACATCGGCCGCACGTTGGATGCGCTGCCGGTGTATGCCGGCCGGTTGACGGGACAGCTGTTCATCGATGCGGCCGGCGTGGGGCCGGTGCCCCTGGCCAGCGCCCAGGCACGCAACGCGAACGCCGGCTGGCTGGCCTCTGTGGGCGGCGAACTGGGCTTGAGTGTGCAGGTCGGCTATGCCATCGACGCCGTGGTGCGCGGTGGCGCAGCGTGGCTGCCTGCGCTGGGCAGCTGGGGTTCGTGGTTGAGCCTGGGCCTGTAGTGCTCCAGCCCCACCAGGGCGTCCCACCCAAAATCCCTTGTCCGCGACCGATCGCACAGGTTCGAGCTTGGCATCAGTGTGGAGCTAGGTCGAGAATTGACGCACAACAACGCGTTGCGTCATAATCAAGGTCAGTTTCTTAAGTCAGAGCCGTTGAATTCGAGCCAGAAACCCGGGCGCTTCACCGGCCGTGGTTCGGAATATCTTGCTATTTTTCGCCGGTTGCAGAACGAACCACAGGAACTGTGCAAGCGCGAATCCGATGGGGTGCGCACACATCTATGCGGCCCCTGCCTCCGCCATCATCCGGCGAAAACCGCACCTGCCGCCAACGCACGTGTTCATGCCGCTTGGTTGCAGCGCCCTCGCCCTGCCCTTTGGCGATTCCCTTGACGCAAGGACTTGATTTGGCCCCTGCCGCCCGCGTTGTTGGGCGCGGCGGGCACCACGACCGCGACATGGGCCAGCGACGCCACGCCGGCCGTCCCGGCTGCCGCGTCGGGCTTGTTCACGCTGAACTTCAACGACGGCGTGGGCTGCGCTGGGCACAATCAAGGGCAAGCCGTCAGCAGCGCCACGTTCGATGGCACCGGCAAGAGCAAGCTGACCCTGACTTTGAAGAACTGGTTCGACGGACGGCCCGAAAACGGCGTGGACGTGCGGATCATCAAGGCTTCGGCCGACGGCTTTGCCACCGTGCCGGGGAGCGAACCCCTGGACAACACAGCCGACCAGCAAATCTGGCAACCCGTGCTCGTGGAGCAAAAAGCCATGGCGGGAAAGCACTTCCAGGTGCGCTTGCGCTTTGACAACGTGACTGTGCAGCCCAAGCCCGGCTGTCTGGGCTGGTTCGTAGACGACCTGAGTATCAGCGGCGAGTAGCCCGGAATCCGTCGGGCTCAGCTTGAAAATCCAGCAATTTCGTGGGCAGGCACCGCGCTCCCCGCCGGATTCGCGTCGATTGCCCAGCGGGCCAGGGAATGCGCACTGGCGCGCAGCAGGTGCCATTCGTCGAGGTGCGCAACTTGCGCCCCAGCCGGCCGATCCGTAGGCTGTGGGCGATTTTGCGAGGCCCCAGCTTATGCTCCCAACGCGCCGACTCCCCCTGCTCTTGCTGGTCCTGTTGGCCACGGTGCCCATTGGGTGCAATCAACCCGCAGAAAAGACTTTGATCTTTGTTGGACCGGGCGCCGACGCGAGCGACGCGGCCGCAATCGACGACAGCGACGTGATGGGCGGCGACGCCGCGCCAGAAGCGGACGGAGTGCAGCCGGCCCCCGACGCGACCGCAGACAGCGCAGAGGACGCGGCCCCAGATAGCACTGCCGACGCCGCGCCGGATGCCGACCCGGACACGGCGGCAGACGATGCCGCCGATTCCGCGGCCGACACCGCTGCAGACACGATCGCCGATGCATCGCCCGACGCAGATGTATGGCCCGACGCAGATGTATCGCCCGACGCAGATGCATCGCCCGACGGTGCTGCCGACGCCAGTCCCGACACGGCTGCTGGAAACTGGGCTGCGCCGTGCGGCGTGGACGCAGACTGCCCGGACAAGACTGCCCATTGCGCTGTGGCCACCCACACTTGCGTAGCGTGTCTCGTCTCGGCGCACTGTGGTGCAGGCTCGGTGTGTATCGGGCAACAGTGCGTTGCGTCCAAGGTGTGCAAGTCGGATTTGGACTGCAAGGCCACCGCCCAGGTGTGCAGCAAAAGCGAAGGGGCCTGCGTCGACTGCACCAGCAACGCCGACTGCGGCACCAACCAAGCGTGCAGCAACTTCAAGTGCGCCGCCGCTGTGCCGTGCAAGTCCAGCAAAGACTGTGCCGGCGTGTGCGACACCAAGAGCGGCGTCTGCGTGGCATGCCTGGGGGCCGACGATTGCAAACCCGAACAGTTCTGCAACGCCGGCACTTGCCAGGCCGACCTTTGCGGCAGTTCGGTGTGTAGCGGCACGGCAGTCTACGTCTGCGCCAACGATGGCAGCGGCTTCGCGGCGGCCCAAGACTGCGGCGACGGCAACCCGTGCACGAACGACGGCTGTGCCAACGGCGGTTGCGTCTGGCAACCCAACACGCTGCCCTGCAGCGACAACAACGCGTGCACCACTGGCGACGCCTGCCAAGGCGGCAAGTGCCTGCCCGGCGCACCCGCCAACTGCGACGACGGCAACCCTTGCACCAAAGACGGTTGCGACACCGCGGGCGGCTGCCTCCACCCCGCCGCGACGGGCAGCCCGTGCAGCGACGGCAACGCTTGCACCGCAAACGATGCGTGCGACGCGGGCAGCAAGTGCGTCGGCAGCGCCCTGGTCTGCGACGATGGCAACCCGTGTACCGCCGACGGCTGCCAGAACGGCAACTGCCTGATGGTCGCCCAGGCCGGCCCCTGCAGCGATGGCAACACGTGCACCGAAGGCGACTCGTGCCTGGGGGGCAAGTGCGCCAGCGGCCAGCCCAAGACCTGCGACGACGGCAACCTCTGCACCGACGATTCGTGTGACCCGGCCAAGGGCTGCCAAACCAAAGCCAACGCCAAAGCGTGCAGCGACGGCAACGCCTGCACGCAGAACGATGGCTGTAGCGCCGGCGTCTGTGCCGGGACACCGCTGGGTTGCACTGACAACAACCCATGCACATCCGACAGTTGCAGCGGCGGGACCTGCTTGTTCGTGCCTGCGGCCGGCACATGCAACGACGGCGACGGCTGCACGGGCGGCGACTCGTGCCAAAATGGCAAGTGCACCGGCAGCCCGATCGTGTGCGACGACGGCAACCCCTGCACCAGCGACGCGTGCAGCGGCGGGGCCTGCAAGTTCGTGGCCAACACCGCCGTCTGCGACGACAAGAACGCCTGCACCAAATCCGACGTGTGCAGCAATGGTCAATGCCTGGGCAGCCCCGTGGTGTGCAACGATGGCAACGCATGTACCGATGACACCTGCCAAAACGGCGCTTGCTCCTTTGCGGCCAATTCGGCGTCGTGCGGCGCCGCGGGCACGTGCAGCCAATGCCAAGCCGGGAACTGCGTGGCGGGGAGCGGCAGCGGCTTTGAGGCGTTCACCAGCCTGGGCAGCTCGGGCGACCTGTTGCGCGCCGTCATGCCGCTGGGCAACGACGTGTTGGCCGTGGGCGAGACCGACAACTCGGGCGGCGCCGGCACCGATGGCTTGATTGCGCTCATCGGCAGCGACGGCAAGCCCAAGTGGACC
This sequence comes from Myxococcales bacterium, assembly GCA_037441385.1. Classification (GTDB taxonomy): domain Bacteria; phylum Myxococcota_A; class UBA9042; order UBA9042; family UBA9042; genus SXRM01. Next base: position 5,605 of record JBBISH010000123.1, on the reverse strand, counting down.
AAGAAGTACGGCGCAGCCGGCGAGGATGCGTTCTTCGACGTCCTGTCCACCCCCTTGGGCCCGGTGGTCATCGGCACCAGCGTCAACACCAGCGTGCCCGCCAACGGCGAAGACGCGTGGGTCCTATTGATCGACGGGTCCGGCAACCAGGTCTCGTCCAAGGTGTACGGCGGCACGGCCCAAGAATGGCCCGAGCGAGCCACCGTACTCAGCGACGGCTTGTTGCTGGTCGGGCGCTCGACCACCGCGGGCGTGGCCTCGGCATGGCTGGCGCGCATCGACGTATTCGGCAACCTGCTGTGGTCCAAGACGTACTCCAGCTACGAGAAGTTCAGCGCCTGCGCCGTGACCCCAGCGGGCGCCTTTGTGTGCCACGGCACCGGCCCGGCCGCCAACAAGGGCACCGACGCCTACTTCGTCAACATCGCCGCCAACGGCGACGCCGGAATCGGCACACCCCACGGCAGCGCCAGCAACGACGACGCTGGCGGAATGATCGCTGTGGGCGACGGCACTTACGTGGCCCTGCAAACCTACGCGGACGGCGCGGGGGGCAGCAAGCTGGGCCTGCAGCGCATCAAGGCCGACGGCACGCTGGTGTGGAGCAAGCAGTTCGAGGCGTTCCCAGGCGAGGCGCACGTGCCGCGCTCGATTGCCCTCGTGCCGGGCGTGGGCTACGCCTTTGTCGGCGGCGCGGTCACCGGCAGCCAGACGTCGATCGGCGGCACCCCGGTCAGCGGCCTGAATGATCAGGGCGTAGTGGGGTTGGCCGGCCTGGACGGCACGCTGCAGTGGATCACCGGTCTGGGCGGCACCGGCACCGATCAAATGCGCGGCATCGCGGCGGCGCAAGGCGGCGTGGTCGCGGTGGGTTACTACGCATACAGCTACCCCAGCATCGGCCAAACGGCTGGCGACGGCTGGCAAGTGCGCCTGTCGCTGGGCGGGCAGATCGCATGCCAATGCGCCGGCAACAGCGGCTGCGGCGACGGCAAGTCCTGCACAGCCGACATCTGTGTGGCTGGAGGCTGCCAGTTCTACTCGCAACCATCGGGCACGGCCTGTGGCAGCAACGGCACCTGCGACAGCGCGGGCACCTGCATGCAACCGGTATGCGGCAACGGCAAGTGCGAGCTGGGCGAGTCTGCGCAGAACTGCGCGCTGGACTGCAAATCACACCCTTGCGACGCGGTATGCGGCGGTCAAGCGGCCGTGGGCTGCTGGTGCGACGCCGCCTGCAAGTCCAATGGCGACTGTTGCTCCGCCACGGGCGGGCTGGCATCCACATGCGCGGGCAGCACCTGCACCATGTGCCAATGATGCAGAAGCCGTTGCTTGGGTCCGCGCGTCGCCAGCTGCCGGCCATCGCCGTCTTGCTGTTCCTGGCAGGCATGACCCTGCAACATCCCGTACAGGCTGCAGAAATCTCGACATGGCTGGGCGCCAATGCGGCCACTAGCGGTTGGCACGGCGACGGTGGCGGCGGTTTTGCCGTGGCCCTGGCGGGTCGCTGGCGCGGCTGGCTGGGCGCCGAAGTGCAAGTGTGGGAACAGCTATGGGCGGTGGACCATCGCGTCAATACCGGCATCACGGCGGGCATCACGGGCAGCTTGCCAGGGCCGCATTGGCAGCCGGGCGCGCGCCTGTTCGTCATCCATCAGCACGAGGAAGGGCTGGTGTCGGTGCAAGCAAGCCCTTGGGGCACGGTCTTCGGCATCGGCAGCGGGATTCGCCACCGCGCTGGTGCCGGCCTGGACTTGCGGGCAGAGACCGGGGTGGCCGAAACGCCGCTGGGCCGCGTGGGGGCGCGCGTGGGCCTGACCGGCGTGCTGTTTCCCGATACCGCGTTGGGTCCCGCCTGGTACCTTGGGCTCGCCGCCGACGTGGGCCTGGTCTGGTCGGTGGTGGCGCGATGAAAGACCTTGCGCACCGCGCACTTTCGCCAGCGGTGACCGCGGTGATCGCCGTCATCGCCACGTTGCCGGGCTGCCTCTCGACCGACGATCTGGCCGACCACAGCTGCCCGCCCGGGGGCACCAAGCTCACCTACCTCAACTTTGGCCAGGACTTCATGGCGCGCTATTGCGTCCGCTGCCATGGCGGCCCGAACGGCTACAGCTCGCGGGCGCTGAACACCCAAGGGGCTGTGCAGGCCAACCTGCAGCGCGTCTTTGTCAACGCCGCCGGCCAGAACCGCGCCATGCCGCCCGGTCCAGACGACCCCAGTCAAGCCGAGCGCGACCAACTGGCCGAATGGCTCGCGTGCGGCGCCCCGTAGCTGGGCACGACATGGGCCGTCAGGTGCGCTCGGTCGAGGTGGCGGCCAGATTGGCCGCGGTCTGCCAGTTGGCGGCCGTAGGCTGCAAGGCCAACAGCATGCGTGCTTGGTTGTAGGCGTCGATGCGGGCGCTGATGCGGCCGAAGGCCTGCGCATACTGAGCGTCGCTGAGCTGCGTCAAGTTCACCTGCGGCTTGCGGAAATCCACCGAAGCGAGCGCGCGGGGCGTACCGCCGGCCAGCCGCCACAGCTCGGTGCCGGGCAGCGGAGTGGCCGAGAACAGGCTGACGGCGTCCAAGTCCAGACTGGTGGCAAAATCTGCGGTTTGGTCCATCCGCGCTTCGGTCTCCCAGGGCCAGCCGATCATGAAGAAGCCACTGGTGCGGACGCCAGCCGCCCGCGTCATGGCCACCGCTTGGCGAATACGCTCCAATTCCATGGCCTTGCGAATGCGGCGCAGGGAGTCGGCGTCGCCCGACTCGATGCCAAAAAACACTTGATGCAGGCCAGCTTGCTGCATCGCCTCTAGCAGCTCGGCGTCCAACCGGTCGGCGCGCGTCTGGATGCAGAAGGGCAGCGTCAGGCCGCGCTCGACCATCTGGCGGCAGATGTCCAAGGTCCGCTGGCGGTGGAGCGTGAAGACGCTGTCGTGGAAGAACAAGTAGGCGATGCGGTGGCGCTCGCGCAACTGCGCAATTTCGTCGACCACGTTGCGCGGCGAGCGGTAGCGGGTGCGGCTCGAGTCCAGCGACGGTACCGCGCAGTAGATGCAGTGGTACGGACAGCCCCGCAGCGTCACCATCGCCTGGTAGAACGCCGGTTGGATGTCCTGCGGGTACACCAAGCCGTCGCGCAGCGGCAGCGGGAGCACGTCCAAGTCGCGCAACAGAGGCCGCGGCGGCCCTTGGCAAGGCTGGCCATCGGGCGTGCGCGACCAAGTGCCGGCCACGGTCGACCAGTCCACCACCTGGCGCCGCCGGTCCTGCCACCGCAGCGCAATGTCGCGCAGGGTGGCCTCGCCCTCGCCCAACACCACCACATCCACGGCGGGCGCATCGCGCAACGACGCCGCCGGCTCGGTCGAGACATGGACGCCGCCTGCCACGATCAGCGTCTCGGGCAGGCACTCGCGACAGAGTTGCGCCAAGCGTACAGCCGCGGGCCAACTGGCCGTGACCGCACCGATACCAAGGATATCCGGGCGTTCATCGACAAGGGTGCGCCGCAGTTCGCCCCACGGGTCATCGCCCAGATAGGCGCGCGTGTCCGGCAACAAGAACCGGACCTCGGCCATGTCGGCCAGCGCGGCGCCCACATAGGCGAGCCCCAACGGCTGCACTTGACGCGTCAGGCCCTGCCCGGTCAGGAACAGCTCGGGCGGGTCGGCCAGCAGCACGCGCATCGTCGGCTAGCGTTTGGTCTGCGGCGGAGCGGACTTCTGCACGGTCTGCCGGGCCTTGTTAAGGGTACCGTCCACGGCGCCATTGACGCGCTTGGCCGCCTCAGCCTTGACGCGGGCTTCCACGGCCATGGTCTTGGCTTTGGCGCGCATCTGGACCGTATCGACCTGGCCGCGAACCAGGCGCACAAAGAAATCTATGATTTGGTCGATGATGTTCATGAAGCCCACCTACCCGTGCCCTCGGCGCGCGTCAATCAAACGCGACCTCGTCCAAGAACGTCCACGTGCTGTTGGTAAACCGCACCGCGACCCACTGCGTGGTCACAGCGGCAAAGTTGAGCGTGATATCCGCGCGCTTGCCTGCGGGAATCGCGGGTTGCGTGCCATCGCTCAGCTTGAACGCCTGGGGCGCCGACCACGTCACGCCGTCGTTCGAGAACAGGATCTCGATCTGCGTAGGCTGGTTCACGCCGCCATTGATGTAGTTGTCCAGGCCCAGCCGTACCAGCTTGAGCACGCGCGCCTTGGGGAATTTGAAGTCGACCTGCGCCACCTTGCCGGCCCAGCCGACCCACTCGTAGGCGTTGCCCTTGCCAAAATCCAGCGTCCAGTTGTCGCCACCCTTGACGCCATCCAGCAACTGACCGATTTCCATCAGGTTGTATCCCGCATTGTTCGCGGGCGCGCCGTTGATGGCAACGTTGTGGGGCTCGTCGAAGTAGCAATACGAGCCGCAGTCACCCGGATAGTTGAAGCGGTAGGTGGCGACCCCGCAGGCCGCGCTGTCGTTGGTCTTGCCGTTGCAGTCGTCGTCGACGGGCGTGGCGCAGTCCTCGGCCGGAAGCGGGGTTACTTGCCCAACGCACGCGCCGGTCCAGCCCGTCCCCTGTGCGTTGCAAGTGCGTGTGCCGGCTTTGCATGCGCCCACGCCCACCGTGCCGGCGGGGCCGTCGTAGCAGGTGACGACCGAGTTGGGGATGCAAACGATGGGTGTGCACTGCGCTTTGAGGCACAGTTCGCCTGCGGTGCAGCCCTTGCCGCAGCCGCCACAGTTGGCCGGATCGTTCTGCAAATCCACGCACTTGCTGTCGCACGCTCCCCACCCGGTCGGCGACGTGTGGCTGCAGCCGCTGGTGGCGTCGCACGCGTCGACAGAGCATGGGTTGCCGTCGTCGCAGCTGATCACTTGCCCTGCGCACGCGCCCTTTTGGCAGGCGTCGGGGCCGGTGCAGGCGTTGCCGTCGCTGCACGTCACGGTGTTGGCCAGCGAAACGCAGCCGTTGCTGGCGTCACAGCTGTCGTCCGTGCACGCGTTGCCGTCGTTGCAGACGGTGGCCTTGCCGGGCTTGCACACGGTGGCTGCGCAGACGTCGCCGACCGTGCAAACGCTCGCGTCGTCGCAAGGCAGAGTGTTGGCCGCGAATTTGCACCCGGCGGCCGGGTCGCAGCTGTCGGTGGTGCAGGGGTTGCTGTCGTCGCAGACTTGGGGGCTGCCGGCCACGCAGGCGCCGTCTTTGCAGGCGTCGCCGACGCTGCAGACGTTGCCGTCGCTGCACGTCGCGGCGTTGTTGGCAAAGCTGCAGCCGTTGGCGGCGTCGCAGGTATCGCTTGTGCAGGCGTTGCCGTCGCTGCAGACCAGGTTCTTGCCCGGTACGCAGACGCCCGCGGCGCATTTGTCGGCCAAGGTGCAAACACTGCCGTCGTCGCACGGCAGGGTGTTGGCCTTGTTGGCGCAGCCCAGGCTGGGCGAGCAGGTGTCGGTCGTGCACAGGTTGTCGTCGTCGCACGCGGTGGGCGCACCGGGCAGGCACGCGCCGCCCTTGCAAGTATCGCCGATGCTGCAGGCGTTCTGGTCGTCGCAGGGTGCGCTGTTGGCGGTGGTGGTGCAGCCGGTTTTGGGGTTGCAGGCGTCGTCGGTGCACGGG
>JBBISH010000122.1:0-18113 GCA_037441385.1 Myxococcales bacterium | reverse complement strand
GGTGTCTGCGACGCTGGCGGCGGCGGTGGCGGCTATGGCGGCGGCGGCGGCGCGGGCGCCTGGGGCATGACGGGCGGTGCCGGCGGCGGATCGTTTGGCGGCTCGGCCAGCGGCGGCGGCACGCCCACCTCCGCCAGCGCTCCGGGTGGCACCGGGCCGGGCGTTTATGCCGGTGGCGCCGGGGTTTGGGCCAACATTGGCTCGTGGGCGGCGCCCGGCGGCGGCGGCGGCTCGATCGGCACGACTGCGGCCAACGACCTTGCCGTGGCCAGCACGTTCCAGCCTGGTTCGGGCGGCGGCGGCGGCGGCGGCCAGTGCTACAGCTGCTCCCAGGCCGGCGGCGGCGGCGGTGGCGGCGGCGGTGGCGTGGTGCGGGTCGCGAGCCCCACCTCGATCAACGTCACGGGCAGCATCCTGGCCAAAGGCGGCGCGGGCGGCGCGACCGTGAACACCAGCGGTGGCGGCGGCGGTGGGTCGGGCGGCCTGATCTACCTGAGCGCGCCCACGTTGAAGGTCGCGAGCGGCGCGGCGGTCAGTGCCGTGGGCGGTGCCGGCGGCAACGGTGGTGGCTGCAACGGCGGCGCTGGCGGTCTGGGCCGCATTCGCCTTTCGTTCACCGCTGCCCAGTCGACCCTTTCGGCCACGCTAGCGCCGCCGGTCGGCACCAACGGCGCCGGCATGGCCTACAGCGCGGAATTCCCCAACTAGAGACTCGATCAGTTACTGAACATTCGTTCAGTAACTCGCTCCACCGGTCGTGTCTCTAGCCCCACGCGGGCCGCAAGTGGGCGCCTGCTGCGACTCGCCGTGCCGAGTTCGACAGTGCCGAGTTCGACAGTGCCGAGTTCGACAGTGCCGAGTAGGACAGTGCGGACATGCGGAGAAAGTCTAGATAAATCGGCGATCTAGGCGGCCGTGGCCGCGGCGGTCCTGCGGCGGCGACCCAGACCAAACACCTCGTCGCGCAGCCAGGGGTTGAGCAGGCGCTGGTTGGGGTCCAGCTCGGCGCGAATGGACAGGAACTGCTCGAAATTCCGGCCGTGGCACGCAGCCAGCGCGGCCGGGTTGGCGATGTCTTTGCCCCAGTGGGCGCGCCCGCCCAGCCGCCGCATCTCTACGTCGAATTCGCCTTGGAACAGGGGCCGTTCGGCGTTGCCGGCAAAGCTGAGGCACTCGATGTGGCACGAGCGCCGCCCGGCCGACGAGGCGATCAGCGCGTCGCTGGCCCGGCCAAAGCGGCAGTGCACCACCAGATTGACGGGGCGCTGGCCGTGCTTGTGGAACTCCATCAGGCGCCGATGGACCCAGCTCCACGCCGCGGTCGTCTCCTCGACCGGCACGGCAAACTCCGAGCTGATGCAGGGCGGATACACCTGCTGGTAGTGCGAAAACAGCGGCTCACGCACCACCCGCGCGCCGCGGCCGATGCCGGCGCTCATCGACGCGGCCACCAGCTCGTTGATGGCGCCCGTCCGCGCGTAGATCCGTGGGATGAGCGGCCCGGCCCAACCCGCGGCGCGCTCCAGGAAATTCGGCTCGATGCGGTTCTTCAGCTCGGTCGCTGGCAGCCGGGTGCGGTTGCCCAGCTTCAATACGCCGCGGCGCGCGCCCGGGTGCCAAAAGGCCGAGACGAACTCGAACTCGCGCGTGGCGATCGGCAGCATCTCCGCGAGTTCGGCGGCCTCGACCGTCTCGTGGACCTCGTGCACGTTGTACAGGGGCTCGCACTGGAGCGTGACGGCGCTGACCACGCCCAGCGCGCCCACGCTGGTGATGACCGCCCGCCACAGCTCGGAACCCGGCTCGTCGACTTGCACGATCTGCCCGGCGGCGGTGACCAGCTCGAAGCCCACCACGGCATCGCCCAGGGTGGCGCAGTTGCGGCCCGTGCCGTGCGAGCCCGTGGCAATGAGGCCGCCCACAGTCAGACCCAAGAACATGGCCGGACTCTCCAGGCTCAGACCGTGCTCGGCCGCCGCCGCCACCGCGTCGCGCAGCATCATGCCCGTCTCTACGGTGATACGTCGGCGCTCGCGGTCGACCTGGCGCACGCGATCCAGGCCGCGGATATCGAGCAGCGCACCGTGCACGGGAACGAGCGGGCTCCACGCCGAGCCGCCCGCCACGACTCGCACGCGCTGCCGCTTGGCGGCGGCCTGCTCCAGGGCCTCGACCACGCCGGCGACGTCGTGCGCCCGGTAGACGCAGTCGACGGCCGAGGTTTGGTTGCCCAACCAGTTGGACCAGCGCTCTGCCATGGTTATCTGCACCCCACCTGATTTGCGCCTGTACGGCTTCCGTAACCCGGTTGGCAACTGGCGAGAATCATGCGGGGACCCCAGTTCGGGCCCACAGAATTTCCACAGTTCTCGATCCGATTCGAGCGGATTCCATGCTACACCGTAATGCCGTTGGGGATCCGCGACGGCAAGAAATGTACGAACGGTGCCAGGCGCTGCTGGTTTCGCCGCTGAATTTCGCTCTCAATTTCGACCAGTTCGCGCTGCAGCTCGCCGATAAGTGGTTGCCACTGCGGGTCCTGACCAAAGGGCACGTCGGCAAAATCGCCCAGGGTCCCGTAGCGCACGTTGGTCGAGATCACGCGGCGGTACTGCGCCATGGCACCCAGAATGCCGGGGTGGCTCCTTTCTGGCGCCTGGAGCGGATTGGTGTTGAGCCACGAAGGATTGGCGTGGGCATCTTGCAGCTGCGCCGCCGACGAGTAGTGGGCCAGCGCGTGCAAAGGCCCGGCGACGAACAGGATCTGGCTCAGCAGGTCGACCAGCTCCTCTAGGGTCTCCAGCCGTTCGCCGGCCAGCAGCCCGCGCACATTGCCGCCCTCGGGCGCCGCCACATCGGCCACGAAGCGCTGCAACGCCGCATCCGCCCTCACCTCCGCATCGCTGGGATAGGCCCGGGCGACCAAGCCGCGGCAGAACCGCTCGAGCGCGCCCACCAACAGCCGCCCGTCGTCGCGGTACGGATACTCGATCGGCAGATCGGCGACGTCGCGCGCCTGCAGGTCGCGCTCGAACTGTTGCTCGCGAAACGACTGGTTGTGGTACAGCGACTTGGCCACCTGTTGCGACCAGGCGCTGGTCCCGGCCAGGCTGCCCACCAGCACGCCGCTGTCCTTGCGCACGCCGGCCTGCCAGGCCATGCGGTCCACGAACAGGTTGAAGCGCAAGTGTGGATACAAGAAGCGGTACAGTGTGTGCTGGCGATCGAGACAGCGGCGCAGCGCCACCGCGAACGGGGTGATCATGTGGTGGGCGCGCGCCAGGTGCAGCACCAGCTCCGCGGTGTTGATGTCGGCGACCGCGACCATCCGCTTGGCGGCCTGCCAGGCCGGACCATCCAGCGGGGTGACGGTGCGCGGTTCGCCGGCAAAGCCATCGGCCGGGCAGGCAATCGCCAGCGGCGCCAGCGGAAACGGGCTGTCGAGCTCGGGCGCGCGGCAGAACAGCGCGCTGACGGGCGCCACGAACCGGCCGGACTGCAGCGCCGCCGCGTCGGGCACCGCCAGCTCAGGGTACTCCAACAGCAGCAGGTCGCCGTCGGCCGCCCGCTCGGCCAGCGAGCGCCGGGTGGTGGTCAGTCGCTCCAGGGTGTTGTCGTCCAGGCGGAGTGAGGCCGGTAGCCGGCCGATCGAACGGACACGACGAATTTGCAGAGGATTGGTGCCCGCCAGGCGCGCATAGGCAAACTCGGCGTCACCTTCGGTGGGGATCTGGCCTACCGCGTCGGGCGCCAGCGCCGCCCGCAGCCGCGTCGCCACCTGGTGCAGGCCCTGCAGCCAGCCGACGCCGCGCGTGTGCTGCTCCACCGTCAGAGCGCCAGCGCCCACCGTGGCGCGCAACTGTCCCATCGCCATGAGCGCCGCCCAGCGCGGCTCGGGGACCAGCACCCCGTCGAGCGGGCCGCCTTGCGGAACGATGTAGGGGGCAAACACGCGGCTGTAGCCAAGGGCCATGTCGCACCAGCAAGCGCGCGAATACAAGACGCAAAGCGCAGCCGCCACGGACCTTTCGACCGGCACGAGCGCAGGAACCCGTCGCGTCGGGTTGCTCTGGACGATAGTGGGCGAGACTCGCCGCCGAGTCACGCTTGCATGTTGTTACAGCATGGAAAGCAAGGGATTTTTGACTCGACCCTCGTTTCAGGTTCCCACTGGCCGGCGGGCCCGGGCGGCGATGTCGGCGGCCATGCGCTCGGCAAACCCCTTGCTGCCGCGCGCCATCATGGTCTCGACGAGGGGGCGCAAGGCCACGGCCAGCAATCCCGGCACTGGCAATGTCACGCGCGCCGTCTCGCGCACCACCACCGAGCAACCGCTGGCCGTTTGGGCAAAACGCGCCTCGCCTTCGACCTGCAGCGGCCCGCTCGACACCGTGGTCCAGCGCAGCAAGGTGCCCTCGGTCGCAAATTGCAGCGTGTAGTCGCCCGCGAACGCAGTGGGCCCGTGCTTCATCTCTTTGAGACGAAGCCGCAACTGTCCGGGTGCGGGCCGCTCGCTGGCCACCACCTCGGGCCGGGCGCGCAGCTGGGCGTCTGGATCGCTCCAGTGGGCCAGCGCCGCGGCGGGTGCGACGGGCAGGGCGTGTTCGGACTGATGCTGTGCGGCAAAGGTCGCCATCGTGCCTCTCCATTCGCGGTCAAGGCGCCCCACGGCAAGATCCCACCGAACGGTGGCGGAGCGGTGCCGTGCCAGCCTGCGCCACCGGCCTGCGCCAGTCAAGCTTGGCGGCCCAAGCGAGCGGTGGCGGCCGGTGCCGTCTTGAAGGGGCCGGCACGGCGTCCGCCGGTGCCTCGGCCTCGGCAGCTCGGCCTTGGCCACTGCCATGGACTCGTCGAGCGCAGCGTGGCTTCGCGCTCCGCGCCGCCCCTGCGACCCCCAGGTGTGGCTCGCGCCGCCTGGTACGCCAACGACGGCAACCCGAACGAATTTGTGGCTTGCCGACTAGATCTCGTACTCGGGCGGCCTGGCCTGGCCAAAGCGAATCCGCGTCCAGGCGCGCTCGTGGGCATAGAACAGCCCCACCTTGAGCAGCGAGTCGCCCGCAGCGATAGCCAAGGCCGTGGGCAACTCGCCGGTGGCAAACCAGGCAACCGCACCGGTGACAACCGTGGAAACCGCCCGGTAGCTCAGCGCTTTGACGAACGTGCGCCAGTGGGTGTCGTGCAGCTGGATCGACATCGGCGGCTAGCATCCTTGGGTCGGCGGGTCGCGGCGGGAACAAGTATAATTCCTACTACGCCTATAGGGAACCTTGGTTAAGGGTAGCGAAGGCAGCCGGCGCTGTCAAACCGGTCGGCTTTGGCGGCATTTGGGCTGTGCTGTGGGGCCCGCTGGCGCAGTAGGCGCCGCTCGCGTGCGGTGTGGAAGCATCCCGCAGGCGCCGCGTCGCACAGGTCCAGCGTTCCGGGACCGCCGTCGCTGCCGTCGACCGCGGTTTTGCCAAAGCACGGCCCAGCCCGGATCCGGCCGAATCGGCTCGAAAACTTCGGCAATTCTTCGGGCCCGAACCGGGGTTCGTATCAGCCCAGTTTCTGCAAGAGCTGCGGCCACAACTCGGCACCACTTGCGGCGACACCCACGGCGCGCGCGCCCAGCTGGGCCGGCACTTGCGGGTGATGGCGGTTGACGCGCAGCAAGCGACCCTGCGGGTGACGCGCCGCCAGCTGTTCCGCCGGCCACCGCACCACGCTGGGGGTGTTGAAGCCGCTGCCCACATCCAGCACGAGCAGGCGGCCGCTTTGGGCCTGGGCCCACCACTCGGCAAAGGCCTGGCCTTGGGCCTGGTACGGCCTCTCGACGAACCAATCGCCGCCGCGCACGTTGAGCATCGCCGGGCCGCCGCAGCGCGGGCAATGGGGGATCAAGCTGGGATCGGTCAGCTCCTCGGTCGGCAGATCCACGGCGGGCACTGCCGCGCGCACCCAGTCTTCGCACAGCCAGGTGGCGTCATCCGCGCAAGGCGCCAGGCACTGCAGGCGGGCGTAGCTGCCCTGGCGGGTCCACACGCGGTCGGCGGCAAAGCCGCTGCGGGCAAACAGGTCGTCGGCATTGCTGGTCAGGACGAACCGGTCCTTACCCGCCGTCAAAGTCTGCAACTGTCTATATGGCAACGGGTTCGTTGGCGGCTGGAAGCGCAGCTCGTCTAAGTGCCGCGCCAGGTGCCCCCACTGCTGCGCCGGGGTGCGCCAGCGGTAGCCAAACAGCTCGTAGCGACATTGCGGCCCTTGCGCCGCCAACACCGGGTAACGCGCCACGAATTGCTGGCGGCTGGTGTAGTCAAAGCCGGCGTCGACGCTCATGCCCGCGCCCGCCGTGATCAGCACGTGGTCGGCGGTCTGCAGCCACTCGGCGGCCTTGGTGATCGGATCCGCGACCGCGTCCAAATACTGTGGGTTTTCAAGCATCCAACACCTCCCCGATCCGCCGCCTTGGGCGCAACTCGGCGTTGCTACGTCGTCCCAGCTACGGGTTGCCCCACTGGGGCGACCCGTTCACCCTGCGGGCGACCGCTGGGGCCCTTCTCCCTGCGGCGACCGCTAGGTCGCCTCAGTCGCTCCGCCCCTTGGGCCTTGATTTGCATCCCAAATCGGCGGCCGGGGCGAATTTCGGTGGTAGATCCTGGACCTCCCTGGCTGCCGCGGCCATGACCGCGGCGTCGTGGGCCGAAAAACTGACCAAGACCACCTGGGCCAGCTGCGGAAATTCCAGCAGTGCCGCCCGCACGGCCTGCAGCGCCACTGGGGCTGCCTGCTCGATCGGGTAGCCGAACAGGCCGGTCGAGATGCTGCAAAACGCAATGCTGGCTAGACCTTGCGTGCCCTGGACCGCCGCCTCGCAGCTGCTGCGGTAGCACGCCGCCAGTTGGGAGCGATCGGTCTCGGTCGGCCGGCGGCCCGCCACGATGGGCCCCACCGTGTGCACTACTTGCGCGGCGGGCAAGAAGAAGCCCGGCGTTCGGGTCGCCGTTCCTGTCGGCTCGGGGCGGCCGCGGTCGGCCATCACCGCCGCGCACGCCTGCCGCAGCCAAGGACCCGCAGCGCGGTGGATGGCGTTGTCCACGCAGGCGTGGCCGGGCACGTAGCAGCCCGTCAGTCCCGAATTCGCTGCGTTGACGATGGCTTGGACCTCTAGGTGAGTGATGTCGCCGTGCCAAAGCGCGACGCGGGCCCCCAAGCCGTGGGCCGCGAGCCGGGGCAGGTCGGCCGCCACCACGCGCGGTCGCTGTTCGGCCTCGGCGCGCCACAACGCCGCTAGCCCAGGCCACACCGCCGCCGGCAGCGTCCCCGCGGGCGCCTGGGTCAGCCGATGCTGCAGGCGCTGGCGGGCCGCCGTTGCCGATTCGCACCTGGCCAGGCCAAGCCTATCCATCAGTTCGTGGACGATGGGCTCCGTGTTCATCGGCGCATCCGGTGGGCCACCCCGGCCTGCACTCAAGCTAGGCGAGGTGCGTTGTTGCACAAGATAAGATGCCGGCGATAGACTGTTCGACTTCATCGAACAAAGGGTGTCGTCATGCTCGACCTGTTGCGCCCCCTGGCCGTGTTTGCGCGCGTGGCCGAGCTCGGTTCGTTTCGCGCCGCCGCCCGGCAGCTGGGGCTGTCGCCTTCGGTGGTGAGTCATCATATCGCGGAGTTGGAGGCGCGGCTGGGCGTGGCCTTGCTCTATCGGTCGACGCGCCGCCTGGCGCTGACCCCGGCGGGCGATCGGCTGCTGGCCGGTGCAACGGCGATGGCGACCGCGGCGCAGCAGGGCTTGGACGCCGTCAACGCCGCGGGCGAGGGGCTGCAAGGTCCGCTGCGCGTCACAGCGCCGGCCTTCTTGGCCGATACGCCCTGGCCCGAGCACTTGGCTGAGTTCAGCCGCGTGCACCCCAAAGTCGAGCTGGCGGTGACCTTTTCCGAGCAGCCGCGCGACCTGCTGGCCAGTGGCCTGGACTTGGCGATTCGCGCTGGGCACTTGCGCGACAGCAGTCTGATCGCCAAGCGGGTGGGCGAGCTGCGGCGCGTGCTGGTGGCGTCGCCGCACTTGCTGCACCGGCAGCGCGCGCCGCAAAACCCTTTTGATCTGCAAAGTTGGCCTTTCGTGCAGCTGTCGATGCTGGCGGTCGAGGTCGAGCTGGAAGACGCTCGCACGGGCCTGCACACCCAGGTGGCCGTGGCGGCGCGGGTCCAAGTCGACAACGCGGCGGCCATGCGCGCCCTGGCGCTGGCCGGGGCTGGGGCGGCGGTGCTGCCCGAGGTCCTGGTTCGCGGCGCGGTGCAACGCGGAGAATTGCGTGTACTGTTGGATGGTTGGACGGTGCCGAGCGTGCCCGTCCACGCGGTCTGGCCGCCCACCAGCCATGCGGTGGCGCTGACGCGGCGCTTCGTGGACTTTGCCGCACCCCGCCTGGCCGAGCTGCTGGGCGAGCGGCCGCGGCAGGACGATCGAGCCTGACCGACGCCACGGCGAACCCAACGGGTCCGGCCGGCGGAACTAGCCGCGTTTTTCGATCCGCTCCAAACGGATTAGGCTGCCGCCCCCGCGGCGACGCCTGCACCGGCCAGGACGCGCCCACCGCGGGCCAATTCGTGTGGGTGCGCAGCCGGTTGGGGTATTCGGCTGGCAAGTGGATGGTCAGGGCTGCACAGTGGCGAGCCCCCAACCCGAAACTCTGGGGGGCAATCTGGAGGCCAAGATGGCTCAAATTGTCGACTTTGCAAAGGTTTCTACAGACGGTGTCGACAGCTCGCCGGTCGCTGCGGCCTTGGCCGGCTTGCGCGCCAACGAAGCCCGGTACTTTGCCAACAAATACAACGTGGATTTTGCCGTCGACTCGGCCGCGGCCAACCCAGGGCTGCTGGCCTACGTGCACCACATCTTGACCAAAGAGCGCGGTCTTTCCATCGAGTCGGCGCCGCTGCAGGTGGCCCGGGTCCAGGCCGACTCGCTGGTGTTCACCTACGTGTTCTACCAAAGCGGCTTGGCGATCAACGTGATGTACCACCTGGAAGACCCCAAGAAACGGGCCGTGGGCTTCAAGCTGTCTGACGGGATGGAAGTCCCTGCCGAGCTGGCCGCGCGCTTCAAGTTCGCCACCCAGAAGTCCAAGCTGGCGGGGACGATCCGCGGCTCGTTCTTTGTCGTCAAGGGCGAGTATCCCTTGGAAATTCCTGGTGGTTGAGAGCGCGTCCCCGCCCAAGGCCGGTCAAGAGCTCAGGTCAGCGAACCACGGTGGCGGCGAGTCGGGTCGTGTCTGCGCCAGGCAGGCTTTGGCCTGTACATTCGTTGCAGGGCCGGATTGTCGGACACGTGGGTGCACGTTCCTGCCGTAATTTCAACGGACAGACCGCATTGACGCCAACTCGCCCGCGTCGTAGGCTGCCACGCACGACCGCGATGGTCCAACTGAGCGTGGGGAATGCGGGGGGCAAGGCGAACACGACCAGATAGGAGCAACTGTGCGACCATTGGTCGGTTCCTTTGGATAGGGCTCCTCGTCCTTGCCTGTGCCGTGGCCGCCGGCTGCCAAAAGGGCGAGCGCCGCTACATGGCCAGCTGCGGCAACCACGACGACTGCGAATCGGGCCTGTGCTGGAACCAGCACTGCACCGTGTCGTGCACCACCAGCGCCACCTGCGGAACGGAGGTGTGCGTCGAACACAAATGCACGCCGCTGGAGAAGGTGGGCTGCGCTGCCCAGGCTGACTGCGCGGCCCTGGCCAACCCGCGCCCATGCCAAGCGCCGATCTGCGCCGGCAATCACTGCGCCTGGCAAGACCTGCCGGGCCAGACGTGCCAAGCCGGCCTGTGCGCAGGGATTTGCGCCGCCAGCGCGTGCAAAGTGGCCCCCACCGCCTGCAACGACGGCGACGCCTGCACCACCGACACTTGCCAGCCCACTAGCGGCTGCAGCCACGCAAGCCTGGCCGAGGGGAGCGCGTGCACACCGGGCGACCCCTGCATCGCCGTCGCCCACTGCCATGCCGGGAGCTGCACCGGCACGCCGGTCGCGTGCGACGACGGCAACGTGTGCACGGCCGATGTCTGCGACAACTCGACGGGCGGCTGCATCCACACCGCCAGCCTGGCTGGCTGTAGCGATGGCAAAGTCTGCACGATCGACGCCTGCAAAGATCAAACGTGCTCGTATGTTCCAGAGACCTGCAGCAGTTTCGCTGGCGCCGTGTGCAGCGAGCCGGGCGGTTGCGCGTGCTCCTCGCACGGGGCCGTGGCGATTCCCACGGCGACCCTGACAGTTTGCGCCCCCGACTACCCCGAGTGGGGCGTACGGCCAGCCGACCCGGCGACCTTGCTGGTCGACAACGGCGACGGGACGGTAACCGACACCCAGAGCAAGCGGATGTGGACCCAAAGCCTGCTGCTTGGCGACATGACCTATGGCGCGCCGCCGCACGCGCTGTGCACCCAGCTCAAGCTGGCCGGCTATGGCGACTGGCGCCTGCCCACGCTGGCCGAGCTGGGCACGCTCTACGGCTATTCGCTGGCCAACGCCCAAGCGACCGGGCTGTCCACTGTGTTCGTCTGGCCGAGCAAGGCGGTGGGCCAACTGGTCGCGGGGCAGTTGGTCAAGGGTACGGCGACCCCTTGGTTCGTTGACTTCCAGGGTAGATCGTCGCCTGGGCCGGCCCCGCTGGCGTTTGCCGCGGCCTGCGTGCGCCAGCTGAACTCGCCAAATCCACTGGGCGATACCGGCCGCTTTGCCATTGCGGGCGACGGCACGGTGCAAGACAAGGTCCTGGGCCTGACTTGGCAGCGTGCGGCGACGGCGGTCGTGACGTCGACCTACGCCGTACTGAGCAATTGCCAGTCGCTTGCGCTGGCCGGCGGCGGTTGGCGGGCGCCCACGGTGCAAGAATTGGCCAGTCTGCTCGACCGGCAGGCCACGGGACTGCTCATCGACATGGCCGTTTTTGGCCCCGAGGTCGCCAGCGCCTACTGGAGCGCAACCTCGTACCCAACGGGCCAGCTTTGGCGGGTGCGGTTCGACACCGGCGTGATCGAGAATGGCGACCCTGCGTTGGGCGCCGACCCCAAGTACACCGACGTGCCGACGTCGCTGAGGTGTGTGCGATGAATTGCGCAGGTGCAAAGCCCGTTTCCGCGTTGGCGATGGCGGCGACCTGGCTGGCTCTGGCCAGCTGTTCCAGTCCGGCGAGCCCGCCGGTGGGCCAGGCCGACAGCAGTGACGCGGCGACCTTGGCCGACGCTGGCAAAGTCTATCCGGGGCCGCCGCTGCCCCAAGAGCAGTTTCGCGACACTCTCTTGGACCGGTATTGCCAAGCGGCGGTGAGCTGTCCGGTGCTGGGCGAAGCCCTCTACGGCACCGTGGGCGGCTGTCGCGCTCTGTCGAACGCCAATTGGCCGTTCCTGAACTGGCTGGCCTTGGCCCCTACAGACCCCTACATTACCTACAATGCTCTGGCCGCACGCGCTTGTGTCGACGCGATCAAGGCCTGTGATGTGCGTGTGAGTGTTTGGCAATTCGAGCTGCCCGCCGTGTGCTGGGAGGTGGTGAGCGGCTCGCAGCCCGTGGGTGCACCCTGCACGGTTGCCCGCGATTGCGCCAGCGGCGCCTGCACGGCCACCACAGAAAGGTGCCCGGGCAAGTGCGACCAGGACAACCCCGGCGGGCAGGGGTGCACCGCCAAGACGGGCGAGGGGACCAGCTATGCTACCACCTGCTGGACCCCCAACACCGCCGAAAAAACGACGGTCGCAACCCCTTGCGGCACACCGTGCCCCGAAGGACAGTTCTGCGATACCGACACCATGAGCTGTTCGCCGATCCCGAAGATCGGCCAACCCTGCACCTTCTGGTGCGAAAAGGCAGCGTACTGCGACGGCGTGTGCAAGCCCTTCAGCAAGGTTGGCGCCGCTTGCACTTGCGTCAATGCCAACTGTTGGACCTGCGAGGGCGGGGCGCTCTGCGTGACGGCTGACCCAAGCCAGCCCGGAACCTGCGTCGTGCCCAAGGCCGGCGACGAGTGCAACTGGATGCGCGGCGCCATTCAAAACGCCTGCGGCGCCAACCTGGTCTGCGCCGATGTCGCGGGCAGCGCTGGAGCTTGTCTGCCGCCGGCCACCGTGGGCCAGCCGTGCCAGGTCGACGATCAGTGCGCGGGCCACGACCTGCACTGCGCTGGAAGTGCCGCGGGCAAAGGCACCTGCGCCGGGCCGGCCGACAAGGGCGAAGCCTGCAAACCTCCTGGACTCAAGGGGGGTTACTTGCTGCCCTGCAAACCACCGCTGCAGTGCGTGGCCGGGGTCTGCGGCGATCCACCTGCGTTGGGTCAGGCGTGCAATCCGCTGGTGAATCCCCCTTGCGCGGCGGGTCTGGTGTGCAACCGCGCTGCGCCAGAAGCGATGGGGACTTGCGCCAAGGGCCATGCGGTGGGCGAGAGTTGCACGCCGCTGGCCGACGCGTGTGCCGATGGCCTGCAATGCGCGTACGCAAAATGCACCGCGATTGCACCGCCCGCGTGCCCAATGGCCCCATGATACCAGTTCCGTCCGAATCGGATCGAGAACTCGGGCAATTCTCAGGGCCCGGACCGGGGTCCCCTCCTGATTCTCGCCAGTTGCACAACAGGTCAGAAGAAGCGTGTAGGCGTGAATCAGGTGGGGTGCGTAGGACGGCCCGGCGCGGCCGCGTCGTGCGGGGCTTGCTCCATGGCCACTTGCTCCATGGCCACCCCATTGCAGCGAGCGCACAGGCGGGCCGCAAGCCCAGGTGAACCGCAATCCATTTGAATTGGGAGCAAAACGCCGGTCACTCTTGGGGTCCGATCTGGCGCCCAAATCGAAGCAAACGCCCGGCGGTCGACAAGGGCTGGACCCCATGACATGATTGCCGTCCTGGCCACTTGGCCGCTGGGGCGTCTTGGATGTTCTTGCCCGCGCGCATCGCCGCGACCGGAAGTTGCCAGACCGGCACTCCGCGCAGCACCGCTGAAGTAGCCGCCGCCATTGGCCGCGACCCCGCCGAGCTGTACGCGCGCACCGGCATCGATCGCCGCAGCATCGCGCTGCCCGGCCAAGACATCGCCAGCCGCGCCGCCGAAGCCGTGCGCGACGCCTTGGACCGTGCCGGGCTGGCACCCACCGACCTGGGGCTGCTCATCCTAACCTGTTCGACGGGCGGCGATTATGCCATGCCTGCCAATGCCAACGCCGTGCTCGAGCACTTGGGCGTGCAGGACAGCATCGCGGCGTTCGACGTCAACAACGCCTGCGTGGGCTTTTTGACTGCCCTGGACTTGGCGGCTCGCCATGTCGCTACCGGCGGCCGGCCGGTCGCGGTGGTCGCCTCCGAGATGGGCTCGCGGCACATCGACCCAGCGGATCCGCGGCCTTACGCAGTGTTTGGCGACGCGGCGGCGGCGGCGATCGTTGTGCCCGCCGAGCCCACGGCCGGACTGGGCGTGCTGGCCAGCACCTTTGGCAACCGCGGCCAGCTGCGCGACACCGTGACGCAGGCCCACGGCGGGCTGACGGGCAAGCGCGAGACCATTGTTTTTTCAAAGAGTAATCGCGACATCACCGACGTGGCGCTGCTGGGCCTGGGCCAGAGCGCGCAAGCCATCTTTGCCCGCACCGGCCTCAGCTGGAACGAGGTGGACTGGATCGTCCCGCACCAGCCCAATGGCGCGATGCTGGACCAGATTACCGACTATTTTGGCCTTGATCGGGCCAAGCTGGTGCCGGTAGTGCAGTGGACTGGCAATGTTGGCTCGGCGTCGATGGCGGTAGGGCTGGACAGCCTGTACCGCACCGGGCAGGTCCAAGCCGGGCAAAGGGTGCTGGTCATCGGCGTGGGCGCCGGTCTGGCTTGGGGCGCAATGCTCTGGCAGGTGGGCTAGTTGGCGCGGCAGCCACTGGCGGTGCAGGCCTGGGTGCGCGGTTGGCGCACCTTTGGCGTCGCCCATCGCTACACCGCCACCGGCATGGAGCACCTGCTCAGCGGCGGCGCCAAGCTCATCGTGGGCTACCACGGTCGGCCACTTGCCTGGGATTTGTGTATTCTTTCTGCGCATTTGCATGGTCGCCTGGGTTACTTGCCGCACGGCATCGTCCACGGCAGCTTTACCGTCGGGCCGCTGGCTCAGCTGACCCGAGATTTGGGCTTTGTCGCGGCGGACGGTCCCGAGTTGGTGGCCGCGGTGGCGCGCGGCGAGCACGTTCTGGTGGCTCCCGGCGGGACACGCGAGGGTTGTCGCTCGATTACCGAGCGCTATCAGGTCGATTGGGGCGACCGCACGGGCTACCTCAGGCTGGCATTGCGCTACGGTCTGCCGATTGTGCCGGTGGCGGCCCTGGGTGTCGACGACCTGTACTTGGGCCTGAACGATGGCGCAGCGTGGGGCAAGCGCTTGCGCATCCCGGCGCGGTTGCCCTTGTGGCTGGGCGTGGGTCCGCTGGGGCCCTTCCCCTTTTCGCCGCCGTTCCCGGTTGCGATTCGCCAAGCGATCGGTGCGCCCCTCGACGTGCGCGCGCTGGTGGGCGACGATGGCCAGCCCGACGGGCTCTTGCGCGCTCATCGTGCGGTGAAGGCGGCGGTCCAGCAGCAACTCGACGGCCTGCGCCGCTCGGCAACGGCGTAGCCCGCGGCCGCGCCCAAGGCCAACTGAGGAGACGATGAGCGAAGCAAGTGCAGCAGTAGAGCAGTGGGCGGTCATCCTTGGCGTGTCGTCGGGGAATGGCCGCGAGATCGCCCGCGCCGTGGCCCGCGACCCGGGGCTCCACGTTTTTGGTGCCCACCGTGGCCACTGGCCCGAGCAAGTCGCCGAGCTGCGCGATGAGCTAGCAAGTCTGGGCCGTCGCAGCGAATTCCATATCGGCGACGTGGGTACCTATGCCGGCGTGGCGGCGGCGGCGGACCATCTGGCCAGCCTGGTCCCCAAGGGCTCGGTGCGGCTCTGCGTGCACGCCATTGCCAACGCCTCGCTGGGGATGTTCTTGGCTGGTCGCGATGGCGCGTTTCGGCCGTTCATCGAGCAGAACTTTCACAAGACCATGGACAGCATGGCTAATTCCTTCGCGTGGTGGGCGCAGGCCCTGCACGAGCGGCAGTTGCTTGCGCCGGGGGCGCATCTGCTTGGCTTGACCAACCCCATCTCCGAGTCGCTGATCCACAACTTTGGACTCATCACCGCGGCCAAGGCGGCCCTGCAGGTCTACGTCCGCCACTTGGCGTGGGAGATGGGGCCCCTGGGCTACCGCGTCAACCTCTTGAACTTTGGCACCGTGGATACCCCCGCGGTCAAACGGGCCTTTACGCCCGAAAAGTGGCAGCGCTTTTGCGAGGTGGTCGCCCAGGCCATCCCGGCCCGGCGCATGCTGCAGACGCCAGAAGTGGGGGCTTTTGTTTCGTTGCTGCTGCGACCCGAGGCGCAGTGGTTCAACGGCGCGACCATCGATTTTACGGGTGGCCAGGCGCAGAGCTTGCTTGACTGCCTGCTCTACGACGAGTGGGACGCCGACAAGTACCCGCCCGGCAACTGATCCGGAATCCGTCGGGATCGGTTTGAGAATTCCAGCAAGGTCCTGTAATGAGACAACTTGAACATTTCGGCTGCTCGGCGGGTCGTAGGCTCACGGCCTTTGGGTCGATTCGCCGCGGCGGTATTCGGAAGTGATGGACTTGTTCCGAGACAGTCGCCGATTCTGCGGGCCCGAACCGGGGTCCCTGCCTGATTCTGGCCAGTTGCACAACGGGTCAGAAGAAGCGTATAGGCGTGAATCAGGTGGGGTGCGGACTCGAAGCTGCGTACGACCTGCAGGTGGCAGAGACCGCACTAGCAGAGACCGCACTAGCAGAGACCGCACTAGCAGAGACCGCACTGGCGACCGCCGACCAAGGATGACCCAACCATGCGCTTGACCGCCGCCGACCTGGCCCTGCTGCGCTGCCCAACCTGCCGCGCGCCCCTTCTTGAACGCGGGCCCGGCCTGGCCTGCACCGCTTGCCGCGAGGAGTGGCCAGTCGTGCACGGCCTGCCGGTCCTGTACCGCGAAGCTTGGGTGCGCGGCCCCGACCGCCTGATGCGGCACTTCTACGACAACCTGCCGCGCTTGCACGACCCGGCGGTGCACTACCTTTTGCCAATTTGGCAGCTAGAAGGCACCGAGCCGGCCATGCGCGATGGCTATATCCGCCGGCTGGAGCTGGGCCAGGCGCCGGCAGGGCAAGTACTGCGCGTGTTGGAAGTCAGCATCGGCACTGGGGTAAACGTAGAACTGGTGCAGCGGGCGCTGCCGCCCGGCGTGGCCTGCGAATACTGGGGCTTGGACTTGTCGACGGGCATGCTGCGGGTGTGCCGCGACCGCTTGGCCAAGTCGGGGCGCCGCGATGTGCGCCTGCTGCAGGGCGATGCCCACGCGCTACCGTTTGCCGATGGCAGCTTTGACCGGGTGTTCCACGTGGGCGGCATTGGCGGTTTTTCTAATCCAGGCAAGGCTTTGGCCGAGATGGCGCGTGTGGCGCGGCCGGGTACGCCGATCGTGGTGGTGGACGAAGAGCTAGAGAAGGGCCGTCGCCATGGCCTGTGGCCGCGCCTGTGGTTTGCCGCCCTGACGTTCTACGACCGCCATCCGCACTGCCCCAGCGAGGCGCTGCCCGCCCAGGCCTGGGACGTGCTCGCCGAGCCGGTGAGCCGCTTCTACTACTGCTTGCGGTTCCGAGTAGGCGGAGCACAGCCGTAGTGGCCTGGTACCAATTCCGTCTGAATCGGATCGAAAACTCGGGCAATTCTTCGGGCCCGAACCGGGGTCCTCGCCTGATTCTCGCCGGTTGCAGAACGGGTCAGAAAAGCCGTACAGCCGCGAATCAGGTGGGGTGCGTATGACCTGGCCGCGCGCTGCGCCGGTCAACGGGATTGCGGAGCTGCAGGTCCAGCCGTGGGCTGGGTTGCGAGGGAGCCGCTGCGACCCGGAGCGCGCCGCCATGAGCTGCAGGCGCGCTCCGGATCGATCGGCCTAGTTCGGGCTAGTGCTCACACTTTTCGAGGCTATCGTCGCTGTTGTGGTCTGACTTGCGCTCGGCCTCGCCCTTGTCGGGCTGCTTGGTCTGCGACTTGCCGCACGACGATTGCCCGGCCGCCGCCGTCGTCTTGTCCGCGGCCTTCTCCGAGATCAGCTTCTTTTTCTCGAAGGTCTCGGCCGCTTTCTCCACGCACGAGACGTAGGCGCCGTGGTTCTTCCACGCCAGCGTCTGGCCGCGCGGGCCGGCGCAGGGGCACAACTGCGGGATCGAGCAGCCGTTGCTGGGATCCACGATGGACCCGACTGCGGTGCTGGCGCAAAGGTCGGCGGCGTCGACCACGCCGTCGTTATCGTCGTCGGGGTCGCATGCGTCGCCCAAGCTGTCGCCGTCAAAGTTGCTCTGGTTCGGGTTGGCCACGAACTGGCAGTTGTCGGTCGCGTCGGCCACACCGTCGTTGTCGTCGTCGGGGTCGCAGGCGTCGCCCTGACCGTCGGCGTCGAAGTCCGCCTGGTTGGCGTTGGCCAGTCCGACGCAATTGTCCTTGCCGTTCAGCACGCCGTCGCCGTCCAGATCCGGGTCGCAGGCGTCGCCCAGGCCGTCGCCGTCCAAGTCGACCTGGTTGGCGTTGGCGGCGCTGACGCAGTTGTCCGCGGTGTTGGCCACGCCGTCGCCATCCAAATCGCCGTCGCAAGCGTCGCCCTGGCCGTCGGCGTCCAAGTCCGACTGAGTGGCGTTGGCCACCGCCGGGCAGTTGTCGGTGGTGTTGGCCACGCCGTCGCCATCCAAGTCGGGATCGCAGGCGTCGCCCAGGCCGTCGCTGTCGCTGTCCGTCTGCGCGGCATTGGCGACGAGCGAGCAATTGTCGATGGCATCCGGCACGGTGTCGTTGTCATCGTCGCTGTCGCAGGCGTCGCCCTGGGCGTCCAGGTCGTGGTTGGCCTGGTCGGTGTTGGCCGCCAACGGGCAGTTGTCGCTGGCGTTGGCCACGCCGTCGTTGTCGATGTCTGCGTCGCAAGCATTGCCCAGGCCGTCGCCATCGGTATCGGCTTGGTCGGCGTTCGCCAGCATCTTGCAGTTGTCCGCAGTGTCGGCCACGCCATCGCCATCGGC
>JBBISH010000121.1:0-18652 GCA_037441385.1 Myxococcales bacterium | reverse complement strand
CGGCGCAGGCGCCGCCGCTGCACACGTCGTTTTCGGTGCAAGCGTTCTTGTCGTCGCAGGGGCCGCCATTGGTCGCGGCCTTGAAGCCGCAGACGCCGCTGGTGCACGCGCCGACATGGCAGGGGTCGTTCGGGTCGGCCGGGCAGTCCGTGTCGGCCGTACAGGGGCCCGTCACGTCACCGGTCTTGGTGTCGGTCGTCGTCGTGTCGGTCGAGGTGGTGTCGGTGCTGGTGGTGTCGGTGCTGGTGGTGTCGGTCGTGTCCGGCTTGGCGGTGTCGCCGGTCGTTACGTCGCCAGTGGTGCCGTCTGCGCCGGTCGTGCTGTCGGTCTTGGGGGTGCCGGTGTCGGCGTCGTTGGCATCGGCCGCGATGTCAAAGGTGCCGATCGGCACGTCGCCGCCCTGCTCGACATCTTGAGTAGAGGCCGTGTTGCCCTGATTGGTAGGCGTATTCGAACAGGCCGATCCGTATACCGCCACAGCCAGGATGACCAGGCTGCGCAGCGACGTCGACCACCGCGTTGACGACTTCATTTTCCGCTCTCCTGCACTTGACGTGCGCTTGCCGTGCTGCCCATCTTGGGCCCAAAGGTCGGGGCCGCGCGCCTGATCGCTTCAGGTTGCTCCAGCCGGCCGATGTGCCCTGCGGGCGGCTGGTTTGGTCCCTGCGACCGTGCCGAGGCTGCCCAGGTTGGGGGGCAGTAGTGTAGGCCTTGCCGGCTGGAAGCACAAGCACAATTGTCCCCGCTGCACGGCGGGCGGCGCACTGACTTTCTTGCGGTTCTGGGGCCATGGGGCGGTCGGCGGGGGCCGCGGCGAAATCCGCCGGGGTTTCGCTTGACATCGCGCGCGCAGAAGATCAGCCTCTGCGCACGGTCGACGTGGGATCGGCGGATGGGCGCCCGGGTGGGCGCAGCGGGCGGTGGGCGATGGCGCGCGAGGTCAAAGTCAGACTTGCAGGCAACGACTTCCGCCTTCAGACCGAAGAGCCCGAAGAATTCGTGCTCCGCGTGGCGTCGCAAGTGGATGCGCGGATGGCGAACCTGCGGGCGCGCAACGTCCCGGCTCAGCACATTGCCCTGTTCGCGGCCCTAACGCTTGCCGAAGACCTGGAAAAAGAGCGGGCCGCGCTGGCCGAACTGCGCCAACGCTGGGCCGATCGCCTGGAAGTGTTGGCCGCCCGCGCTGCCACCCGGTAGGCGAATCCGCCGCCGCGACGGGTTTCCGCCCGGCCTTTGCCTGCGCCAGTCAAGGAGTTACTCGATGTCGCTGCCCAACTGGGACCGCCAAGCCTGGCTCGCCGGACTGCCCTCCGCCGCCGCAGCTGCCACGCCAGCCGCCCTGCCGACCGACAAGCGCGGTTGGCGGGCCGCTGCCGATGCCGTGGCGCGCGCGCGATCGCCCCAGGCTCGCAAGCAACATGCCCAGGCCTTGAACCGTGCCGTGCTGCAATTGGTGCAGGCAACAGGCGCCAAGACCGTGGGCCTCTACAGCCCGATTGGCGCCGAGACCGAAACCCGCGACCTAGCGAACAACCTGTTGGTGCAGGGCGTGGCGCTGGCTTACCCGCGGCTGCGCGCGGATGGCTCGGCGATGGATTTTGCTGCGGCGACAGGGCCTTCGGCGCTGCAGATGCGGCCGCGTTCGCGCTTGCTCGAACCTGTGGGCCCGGTGATCGCCCCGGAAGACTTGGATGTGCTGGTGATCCCGTGCCAGGCCGCCAGCTTGAGCCTGGTGCGGCTGGGGCACGGCGGTGGCTATTTCGATCGCTGGCTGCCTGGCGTGCCGGACGCCGTGTTGCGCTTGGGCGTGGTGCCGGCGGCGTGCGTTTGGCCGTGGCAGCCGGTGGAGGGCCACGATCAAGCGCTGCACGTGCTTTGCACCGAAAACGGTTTGGCTCGGGCCGGGTAGAGTTCCGTTCTGCCACCTGCAAGGCCAGCACGTGGCGCCGGCGCCCTTGGCCGTGGACCCACTCCATGTGGAAATTCATCCAAAAACATGCGCAGTTCGTGCGCTTCTGTGTAGTCGGCGCCAGCGGCGTGTTGGTGAACCTGGGGGCGATCTGGCTGCTGCTGACCCTGTCTGGCCGGCGCGCGGACACAGCCTCGACTCTGCTGGCGAACGTGGCGGCGCTGTTCGGCTGGGTGGTCTCGGTCGCCAGCAATTTTGCGCTGAACGACCGCTGGACTTTTGCCCGTGCCGCCATGACTTACGACCTGCAGTGGCCGGCGCGCCTGTTGCGCTACTACGCGAGTGCTCTCTCTGGGCTGGCGGTGCAACTGGCGGTGTTGAACCTCGCTCGCTACGCGCTGGAGCTGGTGCCTTGGCCCGCGGCCTGGTTGAGCTTGCGGTTCTACGCGGCCAACTTGTGTGGTATTGCCGGAGGCACGGTCGTCAACTACGTGGTGTCCAAGCGGTTTGTGTTTTCGCGCAAGGCGGCCTGACCGTGCGGCGCGGGCATACGCGTGACGAATTGCCTGTTTGGCTGGAGCACGTTGACGCTGTGGCGGCGCCCGGCCCATGATCGCTGGCGGTAGGCGGCAGAGGTGGTTCATGTTCGAATTGCGGTTGATCGAGTTTCCCAAGGCCATCGGCGAGCGACTGGAGCGCGTGGTGCAAAAGCACAGCGGCGGCAAGTTGGACCACGAGGCGCGCTTGGCGCTGCTGGCTGAAGTGGCCGGCGGTCAGCCCAAGGTCATCGCCCGTTACGCCGAAGAGCACGCCGCCCACAACGCGTTGGCCGAAGTGGTCCTGCTGGGAGCCCGCGGCGAAGTGGCACGCAGCGAAACGGGCAAGGCGACTGCGTGACCCTACCCAGCAGCTGCCCCACTTCGGCGGCGCCCGTGGCCGCGCTCAGCTTGGGGGGAGCCACCCCCGCGCTGCGCAGCCCCTTTGCGCTGGTCGACCTGCAGCACCGCAAAGTCGAGTACCTGCGTGTCTCGCTGACCGACCGCTGCAACTACCGCTGCACCTACTGCATGCCCGCTGAGGGCTTACCTTGGCTGCCGCGCGACGAGTTGCTGACCTTTGACGAAATCGAAACGTTGGTGCGGGCTTTTGTGGCGTTGGGAGTCCGCAAACTGCGCTTGACTGGCGGCGAGCCGTTGTTGCGGCGCGACTTGCCCGAACTGGTGGCGCGGCTGGCTGCGATCCCCGAGCTGACCGATTTGGCCATGACCACCAACGGCCACCTGCTGGCCGAGCTGGCCGAGCCGTTGCAGCAGGCCGGCCTGCAGCGCTTGAACGTGTCGATCGACACGCTGGACCCGGGCACCTTTGCTGCGTTGACGCGGCAGGGCAGCCTGCACGCGGTGTTGCGGGGCCTGGACGCTGCCGATCGCGCCGGGTTTGTCCACACCAAGATCAACGCGGTGGTGTTGCGCGGCCTAAGCGAAACCGGCTTGCCGCCGCTGGCAGAGTTCTGCAGCGACCGCGGCTACACCCTGCGCTGCATCGAGTACATGCCGATCGGCACCGACGAGCAGTGGGGCCCCGAGACCTGGCTGCCTATCGCCGAGGTGCGCGATCTGCTGGGCAAGACTTGGGATTTGCAGATGGATACCCAACGCAGTGAGCCAGGTGGCGGCCCCGCGGTGCGCTGGCTGGGGCGGCATCGGCAGCAGCCGGAACGGACCCTGAAGCTGGGGCTGATCGCAGCCGTGAGCGAGAAGTTTTGCCGCGATTGCAACCGCGTGCGGCTGAGTTCGACCGGCACGCTGCGCGAGTGTCTGTCGACCCAAGGGGCGCTCTCGCTTCGCGACATGCTGCGCGCGGGGGCCGCGCCCGATGACGTGCAGCAGGCCATCTCGGCGGCGCTGCTGGGCAAAGTCGACGCGCACCGCTTTGACGCGGCCCACGCGACCCGCGAGGCCATGAGCACCATCGGCGGCTGAAGCCGAGCGGCCTACTTGACCGAGATGGGGCGCACCGCCCAGGTCGCCCGGACCCGGCACACCTCGTCGCCAGCGCGGTCGCGGACCTGGGCGTTCAGGATGACTTCGAAGGGTTCGGCCACGTTGGGAATCTCGCCGTCGCAGGTGCTGGTCAGCTGGCCGCGGGCCTTCTTCAAGAAGTCGACCTCCAAGTGGGTGACGATGCCCACGGCCTTGCCGTCGATGACGTGGAGCAAGGCGAGGCCGGTGGTCAGCTCGCCCAGGTTGCCCAAGGCCAGCGCGTGGATGCTGTTCAGGTGGTTGCGCACGGCGCGGCGGTCGCTCAGCGTCACTCGGGCATGGCCGTCGCCCAGTTCGTCGATGTCGGCGCTCAGGGCGCCGCTGTAGGGCACGCGCATGGCCAAAAGCTTTGAGAAAATAGCTTTTCCCATCGGCTGCCGCTGACACAGGGCCCAGATGTCGGCCACCGTGGCGCGTTGCAGGTTGCCGACCCACGGCACGCGGGCGACCAGTTCGTTCAAGGGGGATTTCTTGCTCATGCTTCGCTCAACGGGGCGGGGCGCCCACACGACCGTGACAATACGCAAGCCCGAGCCCAACCGCAAACTCGACAAGTGGCAGGCTCGCCTCTACTCTTTCGGCCCCCGGCGCCGCACCTTGGCGCCCTGGTCAACGCGATGCCGCACTTCTCGCCGTCCGTCCCGCAGCCCGCAACGCGCGTAGTCGACCGCTTCTTGGACTACGTCACGTACGACACCCAGAGCGACGACGCCAGCAACACTTTCCCCAGTACCCACAAGCAGTTGGTCTTCTTGGATCGCTTGGTGGCCGACCTGCAGGTGCTGGGGCTTCGCGACGCAGTCCGCGACCAATACGGCTATGTGTTCGCGACAATTCCGGCGACGACCAAGAAAAAGGGTGTGCCGACCATCGGTTACATCGCGCACGTCGACACTTCGCCCGAGGCGCCGGGCGTGGGCGTGCGGCCGCTCGTCCACCACGCCTGGGACGGATCGGATATTGTGCTGCCCGATGACCCAAGTGTGATTTTGAGGCGTTCGGAGCAGGCGGCGCTGGCCGACAAGGTCGGCGAAGACATCATCACGGCGAGCGGCACGACGCTGCTGGGCGCCGACAACAAGGCGGGCGTGGCTGCTATCGTGTCGCTGGCCGAGTACTTGCTGGCGCATCCAGAAATCCCCCACGGTACGCTGCGGCTCGGCTTTACCCCGGACGAGGAAGTGGGCTCGGGGACAAAGTATTTCGACGTCGAGCGCTTCGCCGCCAAGTATGCCTACACGATCGACGGCGAAAGTCTGGGCCAGATCGAAGCCGAGTCCTTCTCGGCCGACAGCGTCAGCGTGACGTTTCACGGCTGGAACACTCATCCGGGCTTGGCCCACGGCAAGATGGTCAACTCGATCAAGGTGGCGGCCGACTTCTTGACCCGGCTGCCGCACGACGGCATGGCGCCAGAAACGACCAGCGATCGTCAGGGGTTCGTGCATCCGTACCAGATGGAGGCGGCGGTCGAGAAGACGTCGGTCAAGTTCTTGATCCGCGACTTTGACACCGCCAAGCTGGCGACCTACGAGAAGATGCTCGACGACTTGGCCGCTCAGACCGCGGCGGACTGGCCCGGCAGCACGGTGCAGGTCCAAGTCACCGAGTCGTACCGCAACATGCGCGAAGTGATCGACCAGCATCCGCAAGTGGTTGAAAATGCGCGCTTGGCCATTGCGCGGGCCGGTATCCCGGTGCTGGACGCGGCGATTCGCGGTGGGACCGATGGCTCGCGGCTGTCGTTCATGGGCCTGCCTACGCCGAACCTGTTTGTCGGCGAGCACAACTACCACTCGCGGCTGGAGTGGATCAGCGCCCAGGATTTGCACAAGGCCGTTGAGGTGATGGTGCACCTGGCGCAGATTTGGGAAGAAGGCACGCCGGGTTAGGCATCAGCGGACCGAGAAGTCCAAGAACGCTTCCAGCGGCATCTTGCTCGCCTGCACGTCGGTCACGTTGGCGCGCATCGAACCTTGGTGGCACCACGCGACCATGGCCTGCACATTGGCCTCGGGGCCGTGGAACACCGCTTCCACGCGGCCGTCGTCCAGGTTGCGCACCCAACCCTTGAGCTTGAGGCGCAGCGCCTGCTGCCGGCAGTAGGCGCGGTACGACACGCCCTGCACCTCGCCCGAGACAAAGACATGCATTTGGATATTGCGCTGTTGCATGGGCGGTCTCCTCAGGTCGCGGGCAGGTAGCGGTTCGCCAGGGTGCTCCACACGTGGATTTGCCGCGCCGCGACGCGCGGGCCGGCGGTGGCCAAAACGATGTGTACGGGCGCGGGGTTGCTGCCTGTGCGGGCCCAGGCCTGGTCGACGGCGCTCAGCTGGGCGCTGCCATCCGGGTGGCTGTGCCAGATGGCGAGCAAGTGCCGATTTGCTTGGGCAAAATGTTCTGCGGCCAGGACGAACCCGTCGCGCTGGCCCGCCTCGCCGACGACACACTGGATTGCGCCGTCCGCAGCTTGCACCAGCAACCCCGCCGCCTCGTGCGGATAGGCAGCAGCGCAGTTGGCCTCGATCTGCTGCCACACTTCGGCACCGACGTCCGACAACGGATTTGTCGGCAGTTCCTGTTGCCGCACAGGTTGTTGTGGGTCGTCTAGATCGAAGCGCACCACCGCCGGCAGCGGCTGCAGGCCCAGCACGTCGTCCAGTACCAGCTGCGCCACTGCGCCGCCAAGCGCCACGGCGTCGGCAAGCCCCGCAGAACTATGCCAAAGCAAGAGGGAATGCCGTGGGCAGTCGCCCATCCAAGCCAGCTCGGCCTCGACACCAAAGGGCCGCGCGCGCAGGTGCAGGTGCAGGCAGGGTTCGCGCAAATCTCTAGGACTCGTGGCCAGTTGCAGCTCGGGATCGAGGGCCGGCAACGCCTGCGCGATGCGGCTGGGCGCTAGGATCCGGCCCAGACCGGCGCCCACCAGATAGCGCGCACATACCTCGGCCGCAACTTGGGCCAGCGGCGACTGGTCGCAGGCGATGGCGGCCCCCAAGGCGAACAGGGCCTGCTGACCGTCGAATTGCACTCCCGTCACCAGCAGTTGCCGGCCGTGGCGCTCGTACAGGGTGGCGGGATCGCGGACTAGCATGGCGCCCCCTGCCCGCAGCGGCAGTCGCCGGCCACCTGCACCGGAGTGCGCAGAAGTCCGCGCGGCGACAGGCGAACCAGGGCGCCGCGGGCCATGTCGGGTTGCCCATTCAGCGCGGACCACAGCGAGCGGGCCGCCAGGGCGCCCACCTGGCCCACCACCGGGCCGATCACGCCGGCGACCTGGCAAGTGGCCAAGTGTTCGGGCGGCGGCGGCTCCTCGAACAGGCAGCGGTAGCAGGCACTTTCGGGCGACACGGTCATCCATTGACCGCGGCGACCGATGGCAGCTGCGATGCTGGCATGGCGGCGGCGCGGTTGCGCAACCGCCCAATCGTTCACCAAAAACTTGCTCGTCGCGTCGTCGCTGCCCTCGAGCACGGCGTCGCAGCCGGCCAGCAGGTCGACCACCGTGTCCGCGTTCAAGCGGCCTTGGCGGACTTGAATGTCCAGGTTGGGCACACGTGCCTGCAGGGCCGCGCGCAGCGCCAGGGGCTTGGGCTGGCCCAGCACGGCGGTATCGTACAGGATTTGCCGATGCAGGTTGCTGACTTCCACCACGTCGTCGTCGATCAGCACCAGCCGCGGCGCGCCCGCCAGGGCTAGAGTCCAGGCTGCCGGCACGCCCAGGCCGCCGCAGCCGACGATCGCAATGGTTTGGGGCGGGAGGGTCATTCCCATTCGACCACTATGAAGTCCTTATCGTGATTGTGGAGATCACGCAGAAGTAGTCGTTGCGAGGCGGCGTCGTAGGCCCAGCACGGGTCCTGACACGCCGCAACCGCTTCAACGCTCTGGGCCGCCACCAACTCCTGCCCCAAGTAGATGGCAACCTTGCTCGGTGCCTTGGGAAAATCGAGGATTTCCCACACCGCGCCTTTGGTAAAGCTGGTACCGCCAGAGCCAAGAATGAACGTTTGGTGCGCGGAGTTCTCCCATCCGACCATGGTGCCGTCGAATAGATAGGTGACACCGTCGAACCACTTGGGGCTCCATGCCGCACGCACCCACAGCAACCCGGGATCGTTGGCAAAACTCTCGATCGCTGAGTCGTTGCTGGGCGCCAGCGTGTCGATGGTCGGCCGCAGCAGCGGCACCACCCCGCCCACTCGCAAGTACAGGGGCAGTTTGGCGATCGACGCCTCCACCTTCTCCAGCTTGCCGGCCGTGCCGCCGTCGTGCAGCGAGCCGTCGAACCAATCGCGCCAAAGCCCGGGCGGGAACCACACCTCGCGCTGCAATTCCGCCGTGATCACGGGCGCCACCATCAGGTCCGGCCCCAGCAGCCACTGGTCGGCTTCGTGCGCCTGCAGGCCCGGATCACCTGCAAGTTTCGGGTACTGCAGCCCCAGCGCCCGCACCGGACCCACTCCGCGCGGGTCGAGGCCCTGGGTCCTTTGCAGTTCGGTCCAGAGCAGCGGAAAGAGGCGCGCGTGCAGGCGAATCAGGGTACGCGACACGTCCAGGGTCTCCGCGTCGAAGGGCGAGCCGGGGGTCAGGTCGTTGTCCAGCTTTTCCGCCAGCCACGGGTGGTGGTTCGAGCCGCCGCCGATCTGCAAAACCCCGGTGAGCGCCGTATGTTGCAGCCAGCGCAGGAACAGCTCCTTGGGCGCGCGGCCGTGGCGGTAGCCGCCCGTGTCGGCGCCAAACAGCGGGAACCCGGCCGTGGGCAGCGAGATGGCCGCGCTGACCGAAGCGGGCAAGCCCCCGGCGTGACAGATGGTTTTTCCGGGCGAGCACTCGCCGTGCTTCACCCAGCCTGAGCACAGGTCACCGGGCCAGATCATCGAGGTCTTGGTCTGGTCGCCCCAGGTCGAGTTGCGCGCCAGGATCCAGCCGCCGCCAGAGAGTCCGTTGAGTTTCGGCAGGTTGTCGGCATAAGCGGCATGGTAGCCCAGCTCGAAGCCGCGGTGCATGGTGCGCTCGTCGCTGCCGTCGGCGAAAGTCCAGGGAATCCGCACGGTCAGCAGGCCCAGCACGATGTCCTCGCCGTAGTCCAGCTTGAAGCCTTCGATGCCCAGGTCCGTGTATTTCTTGACCAGTCCGCGCCAGAAGGTGTTGGCGGCCGGGTTGGTAAAGTCGATCGGCGGCCCCCACTTGAGGATGGACGACCACGCGCCCTGACCGTGGACAAAATAATCCTTTGACTTGGCCTCGTCGGCCAGCTTGGCCTTGGGCTTGCCGCCAGTGCCTGGGTCCAAGTATGGCGTGGACCACAGCCCCAGCCGCAGCCCTTGGGTGTGGAGCTGGTCGATCATCGCCTTGGGGTTGGGGAACATGCCGGGCTCGAAGCCAAAATCGTTCACCGCGGTGTCGTAGGGCCGGTCGATCCACAGGCCCGAGATCGCCAGGTCGTGCATGCGCAGATCCGCAGCGTCTTGCAGCACTTCGGCCTGGTCCTTGTTCTCGTCGCGCCAGAGGAGCCCGCCCAAGGCCCAGGGCGCCGGCAGCTGCGGCGAGCCGGTCAGCTTCCAGTAGCGGCCGACCACATCCAGCGGATCGTCGGCTAGCAGCAGGTACAGGTTCAGGTCCACCTCTTGGAAGGTTGCGATCACCTTGGCTTTGTCGGTGGCGGCCACGTCGACTTTGCCCGGCCGGCGGGTCATGGCGAACCAGCCCCAGCCCTGGGTGCCCACTAGGAGCGGCAGGCGCACGTGGGCCTCGTTGCTCGAACCGTCCAGGTCGAATTGCCCCTGAAGCTGCAGGCTGCGCACCTTGCCGCGGTGTTGTGGGGTGTCAAAGAACTCGCCCAGGCCGTAGTAGCCTTCGCCGGCCGGGGCACGGTGGGCGAACTCGGTGTAGATAAACGGCTGATCGCCCTGATCCTGGGCCCACGCGTCGCCGAGCTTGCCATCCAGGGGCTGCAGGTGCAGGCGGAAGCCCACGCCGTCCTGGCTGGCCCACTGCAGCCGCCAAGCCGGGCAGGGCGCGCCCGCCGCATCTTGGGTGTCCAGCTGCCACAACGTCCCAGCCAGCTTCGAACCGCCCGTGGGCGGCTGTTCCGGGATCGGGGCGATACCGACCACGCTGCACCAGCTCAGACCAGCGGGCGCTTTGCCGGGCAAGTTGGCGGGATCGTAGTTGTACTTTGCATCGAAGGCCGCCACCCGGCCAAAGCGCAGGGCGCCCAGGTCCAGCACCGCGCGCGGGCTCGCCTCGCCGGTCCGCTGTACGGTCAGGGTCTTGGCCGCTTTGTCGAGGGTGCCCGTAAAGGCCCCGAACGTCATCGCGTTTCCGCCTGCGGGCGCCGCGTCGCTGGCCAACGTGTCCTGGCCCGCGCTGTCGGCGGTGGCGTCTTGGACCTGGATGTCCGTTGAGGTCGCCGGATCGCTCCCGCAGGCCGCCAGAGTCGCAAGTAGGGTCCACGCGAGAGCTTTCATGGCGCCCCTCTCCCCGCGCGCATGTCGAGCAAGTCGCGCCGCGCCACCCGGCCGATCCACGTGGCCAGCGCAATCGTCACGCCCAGGCCGATCCAGCGCAGCGGGCCGGCGTACGGCCCATCGGCGGCGGCCCCCAGGTCCATGGCGCGGTGGCTTTCGCCCAGCATGGCGCCCGCTACGGCGTAGACGGTGGTCCAAGGCAGGCCGCCCACCGCCATCACCAGCGCGAACATTCCCCAGCCGATGGACGTCAGGCCGGACAGGTAGCACAGCAGGCCAAACGGCATCACCGGGCTCATGCGCATGCCCAGC
Organism: Myxococcales bacterium; assembly: GCA_037441385.1. GTDB lineage: Bacteria > Myxococcota_A > UBA9042 > UBA9042 > UBA9042 > SXRM01. The sequence goes on along the minus strand of JBBISH010000121.1, from coordinate 7,916 downwards.
AGCACTCGCGCGCCGCGGCGATCGACGGTCAAGTAGAGCGAGCGGATCACGTCGTTGCCGTCGAGCCACGCCAGCAGGTGTGGACCGATGAAGCGCTTGCTGACCCAGTAGTTGAGCGTGCCGCCCAGCACGGCGCCGCAGAGGCCCAGCACCACGCCCTCGGTCGCACCCCAAGCGTAGGCGGGGATCATCGCCATCGGCCCGACTGGCACCAGGAACGGCACGCCGGCCGCCACCAGCAGCACCGTCAGGACCCGCCCGAGCACGGGCTGATCGCGCAGCCAAAGCACGGAGTGCTGCAGCGAATTCGGCCCAAACGGCTCCAGCGCCCACACCAGCACCAGGCCGACCACCGCCACCACGGCCACCCGCGAGGCGAGCGACAGCAGCTTCTTGAAGACCGCCGGATCGCCCCGCTGCGCGCGCACTTGCGGCTGTGGCGTTCGCCGCGCGCCGGGCGGTAGCTTCGCCTCAAAGACGTCGCTGACCACTCCTGGCGGGGGCGGCTCCACGTCGTAGGTCACCGGCGGCGGCCCCTTGGTGGGCTGCCAGTCCGGGTCCGGCGGCAGGATGTCGATGGGCGAGTCGCTCACGAAGGTCCTGATCGGCTAGGGGTTGTAGTCCGCATACGGGTGCTCGGGCAGGCCCACCGCCGCCCGCACGCGCGCCAGCACCGGCCGGGCCAGGTTGCGGGCCCGCCGGGCGCCGTCGTCCAAGATCGCCTCCAACTCGTTGGGATTGGCCATCAACTCTTGGTAGCGCGCCCGGCGCGGCCCAAAATGGGCTTCGGCGACTTCCACGAGCGCCAGCTTGGCGTGGCCGTAGCCAAAGTTGCCGGCGCGGTACTTGGCCGCCAACTCGGCCTGCTGCTCTCTGGTGGCGAAGAGCTTGTAGAGGGCGAACACGTTGCAGGTGTCCGGATCCTTGGGCTCCTCCAGCGTCTTGCCGTCGGTGACGATCGCCATCACTGCCTTCTTCAACTCCTTTTGTGTAGCGAAGATCGGGATGTAGTTGTCGTACGATTTGGACATCTTGCGCCCATCCAGCCCCGGAACGATCGCCGTCTGCTCCTGGATCAGCGCCAGCGGCCGCTTCAGGCTGGCGCCATCCCAGGGCGCCTTCTCGTCCACCGTGCCGCCGGCCTTGTGACCCATGAACGCCACGTTGAAGAAGGTGGCCATGTCGCGCGCCATCTCCACGTGCTGCAGTTGGTCCTTGCCCACGGGCACGACGTCCGAGTCAAAGGCCAGGATGTCGGCCGCCATCAGCACCGGGTACGAGTAGGTGCCCCAATTCAGGTCCTTTTGCTTGGCGCGCGCATCCTTGACCGAGTGCGCGCGTTCCAGCAGACCCAAGCTGGTCACGCAGCCCAGCAACCACGTCAACTCAAGCACTTCGGGCACGTCGCTTTGCCGCCACAGGATGGTCTTCTGCGGGTCCAGGCCGGCCGCCAGCATCGTCGCGGCGATGCCCAGGGAGTCGCGCCGCATGGCTTCGCGATCGCGCACCGAGGTCAGCGCGTGCAGATCGGCGATGAAATACATGGCGTCGTGGTCGTCAGCCAGCCTCAAAGCCGGTTGAATCATTCCAAAATAGTTGCCCCAGTGCGGCTGGCCAGTGGGTTTGATGCCGGACAACGAACGGGGGCGCGCAGGCAAGGTCATACGTCTCCTCAGCGGTCGCAGGGCGCGACCTCACAAACACAGGTCAGGGCGGCTCTATTCGGCGGCGGCGTCGACTTGCAGGTCGACCCACGGCTCGTACGTCAGGCGTTGGCGGTTGTAGTCCTCGCCGGCATCGAGCACCTGGATGCGCGCGCCCATCGCGGTCTTTTCGTCCTTTTGCGGGATGATGACCTGGCGCTGGTCTTGGCCGCGGTGCAAGACCAAGCTGGCCGAGGCCTCGCGCATCTCTTTGCCGCTGGGGGCCGTCAGGGTTTGCCAGTCGACTTTGACCAGCTCGATCACCAGGTTGGGTCCGTCGACCGCGATCGGTTTGGCGGCCAGACGGAAGCGCAGCCCCGCCTTGGCGTGCTCGCCGCGATGGTCGCCGTAGGCGTCTGGAATCTTTGCCGTCTCGGCCACCGGCTTGGGCGCCTCGGCTGGTTTGTCCTGGACCACGTAGCCGGCCGAACTGCCGCAGCCTGCGGCCGTGGCGACGACAAAGCTCAGCAACAGCAACGATTTACGAGCGAACGGATCCATCATCACGGCACCGAGCGGGAACCTCCCGGCGGCCCTAAGATAGCGCGATTTGCCGAATTTTGCGCGGCCCCGGCACAGCCCTCTGCCATTTCCGCGTCCGCGGCGACGATGCTATCTTGGCCGCATGGCGAACCCGTGGCCCAACGATGCAAGCGACCTTTCCGCCCTGGTGCAGCAGTTCCTGGTCTTCCACGGCGCTCGCCATGTGCGGCCCGTCACTGAAGACAACTGGAAGCTGGTGCCCGTGCTGCTGCAAGTGCCCGCCGGACGGCCGGTTCCGCCCGGTCTTTGGCTGGTGACGCCTTGGGACGCGCCTGCGCCGAGCTACTTTCAAGTGTGGCTGCAGCGCCAAGCGGAACTAGCCGAGCTGCCGAACGTGGTGGTGCTGACCTCGGACCATCCGCTGGATTCCCCGCGCTGGCTGGCGAGCACGGCGCGCGAGTACGGCGTCGAACTTGCCATGTGCAGCGCCCAACCGCCCAAAATCTTGGGCACTAGCGCCGCTGATACCCTTGCGGTACTGGTCGAGCCAGCGATCCGCAGCGAGATCGAGGTCGTCAACCCGTTGGAGCACTTGGCCGCCCTGGGCGACCCGCGCGATCCGGCCGTGTTTGTCGAACGGCTGCGGCGCACCGCGCCAGGGCTGCCCGTCACCAAGGCGATCATTGGCCTGAATGTTTTGATCTACGGCGCGATGCTGCTTGCAGCGGGGCAATATGGGGGCCGACGCGGGGGGGCGCCGTCGCTGGTCGAGGTCGTGATCGGCGGCTTTCCGTTGGACCAGTTGGCCGCGTGGGGCGGCAACGCGCCCAATCTGGCCGACGGACCAGCCACGTCTTGGCGATTGCTGACAGCGGCGTTCTTGCACGGAAATTTGGTGCATATCGCCATGAACCTGCTGGTGCTGCGGCAGATTGGCGACACGGCCGAGCGCCTGTTCGGTTCGCTGAACTATACATTTGTCTACTTCCTGTCGGCGCTCGGCGGCTCGATCGCGTCGCTGGGCTGGCACGGCCTGACGGCTCCGGGAGCCATCAGCGTCGGCGCTTCCGGGGCGGTATTCGGGGTGATGGGCGCCACGTTGGGCTTTGCGTTGGCTCGCCGCGACGCCGTGCCCCGGCAGGTCTACCAGCAGTTGATCCGCAGTGGCCTGTTCTTTACGATCGTCAATGTGGCCTTGGGTCTGTCGATGGCCGTGGTCGACAACGCCTGTCACTTGGGTGGGTTGGCGGTCGGCGTTCTGACCGGTGCGGCCCTGTCGCGCGAACTGCCGCCCGCGCCGCAGCCGCCCTTTCCCGCCCGTCTGGCCATCCTGGGCGCCTCCCTGGCGGTGCTGGGGTTGTTGTATCGCTGGGTGCTGGGCATGTTGCCTGTGTAGTACTCACTCCACACCTTGCTCTCCAGAAAACCCCAACCGCCGACGCGCCGGGCCCACCACGCGGTGCGGGCGGTTGGGCTAGGAGCCTGTCGGCAAAATGGGCGACACGACATGTCCATTTAGTTATACATTATGATCTTATTGGGTGCCGCCAGTCTCCTAGCCTATTTCGTTTGTCCAACTGGCCGAAAATCGCCCGGAGTGAATTCGTGCGATTTCAGCCAGTTGCCGCCGCGCAAGACGCGGCGCTAGGATTGTGCCGGGATTATCCCGACACGCTCCTAGACCGCAGGAAGTGGCCGCTGCAGGACCCGCTCGAGGAAGTCGATCTGGTGCAGCCAGGCCGCGCGCGCCTCAGGCAAAAAGGCCATGGCGTGGAAGGCGTGAACTTGCTTGGGGTAGTAGCGAACTTCGCAGTGCACGTCGCGGGCAGCGAGCGCGCTATGGAGGCGGCGTGTGTCGTCCAACAGCACGTCCGCAGTGCCCACGCCGGCAAAGAACGGGGGCAGCGGCCGCACAGGCTGGTCCGCGCTTTCCAGAAGCAGCAACGGATCGGCCAGGTGCCAAGCGGGGCCCGGTTGCAGCCGGTGCGGCCCCAAGTAGCCCACGCTGACCTCGTTCACCCGGTCTTGGACAAAGTTGCCGATCCGCTTGGGTCGCCGGCGACGAAAGCGTTCTGGGTCCGTGACTTGCAGGATACCGCACATCGGCAGCACGGCCTTGGGCACACGACCGACGGCAAACGCGGTCTGGGCAAAAGGCTCGTTGCGGGCAAAGCAAGTCGCCAGAGTCAGCGTGGTCGCCAGGTTGGCGCCGGCTGATTCGCCCGCAATGACCAGCTGTTCCAAGTCCGCCCCGTACTCAGCCGCGTGCTCCTCCAGCCACCGGAGCGCCGCCGCCACATCGTCCATGGCCGCCGGAAATGGGTGGCGCGGGGCCAAGCGGTAATTGATGTTGAACACCACGAAACCGCGACGGGCAAAGCCAAGGCCCATCACCCAGTGGGTGTCTTTGGATAGGATGCGAAACCCACCGCCGTGAATGTACAACATGGCTGGGCGCTTGCCCGGCGCAGGTCCGCGGCCGGGCATGGGCCGGTAGACGTCCAATAGGTGCTCGCTCTGGCCGCCGGCTTGATACGGGAGGTTGCGCAACACCTCTACGCCGTGCCGATCGGGCCGGGACAGCGGGTGCAACTGGCCCAAGCTGGCCAGGCCGCGGAAAAAGCCGTCGACCGCCACGCCGCCGGCCCGCTTGCGCGCGCGCGTCAGCCAGGCCGTGCTCAAAAGCCCTCGTCGTCGCGGTCCATTTCGTCCAGCAACCGGTTGCGTGCCTTGGCGTCGACCACCGGTTCCGCCGCGGCCGGCTCGCCATCGGTTCGCTCTTTGCCTTTCTTGGGCCGCGCCCAGCGCCGCACCGACAGTCCCAGGCTCAGCAGCACGCCGAACATCACCACCGCCGGCACGACCCAGCCGCGTTCGCGCTGCTTGCGAGGCAGCAGCCAGTCGCGCGTTTGCTGATCGCGGGCGGACTTGTCCGAATTGTACTCGGCCAGGTAGTAGTCCAGCATCTCGTCGCGCGAGAAGCCCATGGCAAAGAAGATGCGCGTGCGCAGCTTGTAGGTGATGGCGGGGTGGCAGGTAATCTGACACTTGCTAAAGAATACCGTTGGCTTACAGCCGTCGCAAACGCAGCGCACGTTGTCCATCCACCAGTCGAAATCGGCCTGCGGATAGCGGAAGACGCGCTCGTACTCGGCGGCCATCGGCACAAAAGCTGCCTCCAACTGCTCGGCGACGGTGCGCTTGTCTGCCAACTGGGCCGTGGATAGGCTCGCCAACGCGTCGTTCAGATCCGATCGCACCCGCGCCGCCTGCGGGCAGCCGCATTCCGACTGGGCGATCGAGCGCGTCGGGTCGATCTTCAGGTCGCCGTTCTCGATGCACACGCAGGCGATCTTGCTCTCGATCTTGGCCATCCAAGGCTGGCGGTCCGCGCCGGCGGCCGCGGGAGCGCCGCGCAAAGGTGCATGCTTTTGGCCGACTTGGCCGGCCTCGTGCACCGCCGTGTCGCTGGCTGCGGCCGCAGGATCGACGGGAGTCTGCGCCCAGGCCCTGGACGTCAATGCAAGCGCGGCCATCGTCAGCACAAACAGCAACCGTGGCGGCGCGCAACGGGTCATGGCGGGCACCCTGATAGACACGAGCAACTCCTGGCGCGGCAAGATTGGACTCGAGGGCCGCGACCCCGCCGGCACTTTGCGGCACCCTGGAGCCGGTTGCAAGCCCCGCCGCGCTGCCCAAGGAAATCGCGACTGGATTTGCCACGCCCACGGCGTTTGGCCGCCGCTCCCATAGCAGTTTCCCCTTGCGCGCCAAGGGCGTGTTTCGTACTCTATTGCGCCCTTGGCTCCGGCTCATCGGAGCCTCCAGTACCATTCCAACCAAGGTGGCGCGCGCGCCGATTTGCCCGACGGAGGGCACCGTGAACTTCAGCTTTTCTCGCAACGTGGTTCCCACCGCTTTGGCCCTGTTGGCGTCGGCCTGCGTCACGGGCGGCGGCGGTGGTGGTGGTGGTGGCTTCGTCGGCATCGGCGGCGCCGAAGGCAGCACCTGCGACAAGAACTCCGTCAATCAGGGTTGCTACGGCAATTCCGTGATGCATTGTGACGGGACCACGAACTCCTGGAAGAAAGACCAGGATTGCCCGTCGACGACCACTTGCCAGGAGGACGTTGCGACCAAACTGGCCGCCTGCAAGGCTACTTCGACGAACACCGGCACCGATGCCACCAGCGGCACCGACACAACCACCACGGGCGGCGGCAGCGACACCACCACCAGCGGCGGCACCGACGCGAACGTACAGGCGATTCTGTCGTGCATGCAAAGCAAGTGCAGCAGCCAGTGGAGCGCCTGCAACGCCAACGCCAACTGCAAGAGCACCCTGGACTGCATGGTCGCCTGTGGCGGCACTTGCGATCCGCAGACCTGCATCAAGACGGCGGACCAGACGGCGATGCAGCTATTCTCGGCGGTGGGCGCGTGCGGCAACTCAGCCGGTTGCCTGGGTAGCGCCAGCGTGTGCGGCAACGGCAAGTGCGATAGCGGCGAGAGTACCTCGACTTGCCCCAGCGACTGCAAGACGCCCAATCAGACCGTGTGCGGCAACGGCACCTGCGAGTCGGGCGAGACGGCCAGCAACTGCCCGAGCGACTGCAAGACCACCGTGGCGGTGTGCGGCAACGGCACCTGCGAGTCGGGCGAGAGCAAGTCGAACTGCCCCAGCGACTGCGGCGGAACCACCTGCACGCCCGATTGCTCAGGCAAGTACTGCGGTGATTCGGACACGTGCGGCGGCAAGTGCTCGGGCCCCTGCAGCAACGGCGGCACCTGCACCTCAAGCAAGACCTGCACCACGCCCAAGCCGGTGTGTGGCAACGGCAATTGCGAAAGCGGCGAAACCGCGAGCAGCTGCCCCAGCGATTGCGGCGGCGGCAGCGCCCAGTGTGGCAACCTGATTTGCGAGGCCGGCGAAAACACCACGAACTGCAACCAAGACTGCGACCCCGCGACCGTGTGCGTCATGAACGCCTGCGCCGACCCAGTGATGAGCTGCCTGAGCGACTCCAAGTGCGGCACCATGTACCAGTGCGTGGCCAAGTGCAACGGCAACAACACTTGTGCGCAGAGCTGCGCCTCCGCGGCGGGCTCGGCCGCCACCAGCCTGTTCTCGGCGATGGCTCAGTGCATCAATGGCAGCGGTTGCTCGGGCGGCACCACCCCCCAGTGCGGCAACGGGGCTTGCGAGTCCGGCGAGACGGCCAGCAACTGCCCGGCCGATTGCGGCGGCGGCAGTGGCGGCAACCCCTGCGACTCGGCCTGCGGCAAGCAGGCGCCTATGGGCTGCTGGTGCGACTCGGCCTGCAAGCAGAACGGCGACTGCTGCGATGCGACCGGCCAAGGCACCGACAAGACCTGCGTCGGCTCAACCTGCGCGCAGTGCAAGTAGGCGTCCCGGCCCATCCGCTTCACGGCCAGCAGGCCTCGCTGCAACAGGCTTTCGCAGCTGGCAGGCCCTGCACCACCGGAGCATCCCACTGCGCTGCGCGGTAGCTGGTCACTCAATCAGGTGGCCGGCGCGCGCCGCCGGCAGGCCTGGCCGAGCAGGCCGGAAGCCCCCGCAGCATCGCCTGCCTTACCGGTTGCCTACTCTGCCGCCATGTCGAATGGCCCTCACCCCCGGCCTACGGCCGACCCCTCTCCCACTGAAGTGGGCGAGGAGTAAAGGGAAATTGCATTGCCCCTCGCCCAAAGCGTGGGAGAGGAGGGGTC
>JBBISH010000120.1:0-18669 GCA_037441385.1 Myxococcales bacterium | reverse complement strand
GACGGCAACGCTTGCACACTCAACGACGTGTGCACCCTGGGCAAGTGCGGCGCCGGCCCCGCCAAGGTCTGCAACGACAACGTCGCCTGCACCACCGACACCTGCGACCCCAAGACCGGCGGTTGCGTGTTCACGCCGAGCACCGGCAACGCCTGCAGCGACGGGCTGTCGTGCACCCTGGGCGATACCTGCCAACTGGGCGTGTGCACCCCGACCAAGGTCATCCCGTGCGACGACGGCAACGTCTGTACCGACGACCTGTGCGACGCCGCCGGCGCCTGCACGCACAAGAACAACGCGCTGGCGTGCGACGACGGCAACGCCTGCACCTCGGGCGACAAGTGCCTGCTGGGCAAGTGCACCGGTGGCGCGGCCGTGCTGTGCAACGACGGCTGCAGCTGCACCGCGGACGCCTGCAATCCCAAGACCGGCTGCACGGCGGCGTTTGCGGCGGGCTCGTCGTGCTTGGGGACGGACAACAAGGTGCATATGTGCGACGTGACCAACTTCAAGACCGTGTGTGTGGGGTGTGCGGCGGTGCCGTAGGGGCCGGGGGCCGGTGTCAGGTATTGCCACTTGCCACATAGCCCCATTGGGGCTAGCCTTGAATCCATGCGACTTCCACGGCTTGACTTTCCAGGGGCCCGCCACCATGTCATGAACCGCGGCGCGCGCCGGCAGCCCGTCTTCTTGGACGACGAGGCCCGCGCGCTGTTTCTGTCGGTTCTTGCCGAGTTGCCGCGCTTCAGCGTGCGAATTCACGGCTACGCGCTGATGCCGAACCACTACCACCTGCTGGTCGAATCGGTGACCGGCGAACTGCCACGCGCGATGCGCCATGTGGGGGCAGAGTTCTCGCGGCGGCTGAACCGGCAAAACCGCTGGGATGGCCCGCTGTTTCGCGGTCGCTACCACAACAGGTTGGTCAACAGCGAGGCGTATTGGCGGCATTTGCTGATGTATGTGCATCAGAATCCGCTGCGGGCCGAGGCGGGGCCGTTCGACAGCCCTTTGTGGACCAGCCACGCCGCGTATGTCGGCGCGGTGCCCCGGCCCGACTGGTTGACCACCGCGGAATTGCAGAGCAGTTTTGGCAGCCAGGCCGACTATTCCCAGTACTTCGACTCGGTGCGCGACGGCACGGCGACGGCGCCCGAGGACTTCGACGCCAAGCGCCTGTGGGCACCGGGCAGCACCGGCGCGGTGGCCGTGCCCAATCTTGCTGAACCGCTCTGGCAACTGGCCGACGCCCTGCAGGCGGTCAGTGCGGTAACTGGGCAAACCATAGAGCAATTGCAGTCACTAGCGTTTGGGCCGCGCGGCAATCCCGCCAGTTGGCTGGCCGCGTGGTGGCTGAGTCGGCACTGCGGGATTGACCACGGCCGCATCGCCGCGGCGCTGGCTAGCAGCCATGCACAGGTATCCAAGAGAATCGCCAAGGTAGAGGCCCGGCGCCACGCCGACCCGCAATTGCGGGCGTGGATCCAAGCGCTGGCGGATAGTCCTCGGCCGAGGAAGGTGGTCTATGTGGCAAGTGGCAATACCTGACACCTGGGTCGTGATAGGAACCCGGCCGCCGCGCTGCCTGCACGGCGAGACCAATTCCCTACGGCACCTTCGCGCACACCCCCTTTGGGTTGGTCGACAGCGAGATGGTCGACTGCTTGAGGCACGAGGGCAGTGCGGGGTTCCACGCGATGCAGTCCGCGTTCGTCTTGCAGCCGTGCGCGCACATCTTGAATACGGGCAGGTTGGCGTTGCGATAGGTATTGCCCGTTTGGGTGCTCCTCTCCAGGGTGCAGTAGTACGCATCGTTGGCGGTGGGCTGGCCTTCTTCGATGCTGCACGCCGCAAACGCCGATCCCTGGAGCCCGCAGTTCTTGCTGCAGATGCCGATGGACGGGTCGTAGCCGGCCAGCGGAAGGCCAAACATGCAGCGTCCGTACAGGCACTCCGCATCGCTTGCGCAGGCCTCGCCATGCAGCTTGCCACCGGGGTTGACCGGCTCTGGCGCACACAGGTTCCAGTTGTCCACGGCGGTCGAACTGGGGCTACACTTGGCCGCCGATCCGGCGTCGACCGCTGTGTCGGCCATGGCATCCGGGTTGGGCGGACCCGCATCCGGGGCCGCCGCCGCATCAGGCTCCGCGGCATCTGGCGAGTCCGCTTGCCCTGCGTCCCCGACGTCCACACCGGTGGTGTCGGTCGCCAACGTGTCGCCGCCATCGGCGTCTGCCGTGCAAAGCTGCCAGTCCGCGGAGTGCTGGCAAGTTCCGTCCTTGCACTCGTCTGCCGTGCACGGGTCGCCGTCGCTGCACTGACCTGCCGACGTGCAAATCTGCGCCGCCGCGGTGTCTGGTGTCGCGGTGTCCGCCAAGATGTCCGCGGTGTCAGAGGCGTCCACGGCGTCCGGGCCCACGACACAGCCGAAAGAGCTGCCCGTGGCTGCGCACAACACACCAAGCGCACAGACCTGGGTGACCCGCCACAGCCCGCCCTCACAGACCAAGACGGCGCTGTTGGTGCCAACCAAGGTGCACATCGTTGCCCCCGGAGTGCCGCACGTGCTGCCGGCCACTACCGCTACAGGATTCCTCCCGGCTTGGCCAGTTCCGCAACCCACCGCCAACAAGACAGATGTCGCGGCAAGGATCCTGATACTCCACAGGTGCTTGTGCATATCTACCTCCGCGAGTTCTTGGCGACGACCAGTGCGCAGCCGCGCCGGGCCAGGCTCAAGGAGCCGATCGATTTGGACCTTCTCCGCGCCTCCTAGCCGTCGAACTCGGCCCGGTGAGTCGCTGTGGGCGCTCTCTTGCGCCCCACTTGGGGGGAGACACGCGACCGGCACAGCGAATTACTGAACGAATGTCTAGTAGTCGGCCGGGGCTCTAGGGCCCGGCCAACAGCATGCCGCACAGGTAGTAAAAGCCAGTGTTGACGGGATCCTGCCCAGTGGCCGACACCTTCAGCAGCAGCTTGCTGGTGCCGCTAGGTATCGCCAAGCCCTTGAGCGCCAATCCTTTGGCCGGGTCTTCGGTCGCCGATCCGCCCGCGATGGCACCGTCGGTCGCGGTCTTGACCTCGGCGGTCAAGCCGACCAGCCCCGAGCCGCTCTTCTGTGCGGCGCAGTAGACCGAACCCTTCACGGCGCCCGCGGGCACCGTGACCGAGAAGTAGTCGACGTCTTGGGCGCCATTGATCAAGTCACCTGACACGTAGTAGCTGGGTAGGCCTTGGCTGTTCGGCTGCGAGGCAAGCGCTTCAGCGCCGGCAGCGGTGTTGTTGGCCGACTCGGCCTTCTCCAGCGGATTGCTGCCACCCACGAAGTGCGAGACCACGTAGAAGTCGGCGCTGCCGACCGTGCTGGTGGCGGTGCGCTCCAGGGTCAAGACGTAGGCCTGTCCCAGGGTGCATGGGAACGAGATTTCGCCTTTCATCAGATCAACTTGAGCCAAAACTACGCCGGGGCTCGCCTGCGAACGGATCGACGCCATCAGGCCATCCAGCGTCGAACCGTTGCCATCGATGCCCGGAGGGCCGACGTTGAAGTGACAAGTCGGCCGACCCGAAGTCACATTGGAGTCCGGCGGTGGAGTAAACGCGAACTTGTCGACGTCCGTGGCGCTCGACAGCGCGCCGTACATCACTGTCGTCAGGTAGTTGTAGGTGCCGAGCTGGTAGCCCGCAGGGGTGGGAACGCCGTCGTTGGGCTCGCCGGCCTCGGGGCTGATGTTGGTTTGTTCGGCGGGGTTGAGCTCGAAGACGACGATCAAATAGTCGACGTTATCCTTGTCGGCGGTGCCGCCGCAATTGGCGCCGGCCGTGGGGTGGGCTTTGGCCCAGGTGAAGCACTCTTCCACGCGGAGGTAGTAGGTGCCGTCGGTCGGCAGCACCGTGACGAGCTCGCTGTCGCTGGTATTCAGCGACGGATCGTCGTTGTTGAAGGCGATCTGCTGCTGGTTGGGACCGTATAGCGTGACCATGCTGTCGATGGTCAGGGGGTCGAAGGGGCTGTTCTGCTGGTTCGACTGGACGAGGATCTCGATCAACTGGCCCTTCTTGCCCGTGAACGTCCAGTAGTCCACGTCGCCGGTCGGGTCCAGGGTGTCCTGGCCGACAAGGGCGCCGGACGGCACATCGACCGTCATCTCGGTGGCACCGACGATCGTGCCGTCGATGTCGCCGACCGGGGCTGTTTCCGTGGGTATATCCTGCTTCAGGGCGTCGGCCTTGGCGTCGCCCGCGGTGTCCCCAGTGCCGTCGCTGGCGTCCGTTGCCACTGCGTCGGGGGGTTGCAGGGTGTCGGCAGGCTTGGACGTGTCGCCGTCCTGGGCGTCCGCGGCGCACAGTTGCACATCTTTGAAGCTCTTGCAGGTGCCGCTGTAGCACCCATCGACTGTGCACGGGTCGCCGTCGCTGCAGTTGGGGTTGGGCCCATCGACCGAAGCAGAACTGCATGATCCGTAAAGACATTTGTCTTGGGTGCAGGGATTACCGTCGTCGCATTGACTCGCCGACGTGCAGCTCGAATCCGCGGTGGAGTCCAGGGTCGTGACAGCGTCTGGTTTGCTGGCGGTGTCCACGGGCGCGGCCGTGTCGGGTGGGGTCGCGCTGTCCGGCGTCGCGGCTGTTTCCGCGGTCGTGGCCGCGTCCGCGCCGCCAACACAGCTCGCGGTGCTGCCGCTGCCGGCACAATATCCATCGGCGGCGCAGACTTGGGCGACTTGCCACAGCCCACTGATACAAACCACGACCGCGCCGTTGGCGCCGACCGCGGTGCACACTGCGGCCCCTGGCGCGGTGCAGGCGGTGCCGGCCACCACCGGAGCAAAGCCCGTGCCGGTCTGCCTTGTGCCGCAGCCGCACGCCAGCAGCGCTGCCAGGGTGCCGATAATCCCTAGAACCGACATGGGCTTACACATCCTCGACTCCCACGGCCCTCTTGGCCCGTGCTTGTGGCACGGGTACGCAAGGTCCAGAGTTCGCTCCACATTGCGGCCTGCTGGTGCACTGTGCGCTGCCAGCCGTGCGTGGCAAGAACCGTAGACTATATCGCCTGACCGCCGTTTGACGCCACCGGTTTGGCGCAGTGCTGGGCTCTGCGGGCCAAGTGGGTCGCCAAGCGCGTCCGAACCTTTGACCTCGGCGCGGCGAGTCGCAGGAGGCGCTCGCTTGGGCCCCACTTGGGGCCAGACACGCAACCGGCAGGGCGAATTGCTGAACGACTGTCCAGTATTTGGTCGAGTCTCCACTGCGGGGTTCTGTACTCTGGCCCCGCGAGCACCCGGCTTGCCCGGCCTTCTCTGCCAGGCTCCTCCCCAAGCCGGTCGAATTCCCCAATCCTCGCGCACCGTCCGCGCCCGTCGGCCGTGTCGTCCGCGCGTGTGACCACCCACTCGGCCCCAAAGCACCTGACCCGCGCCAAGCTGGCGACGGTCGACATCGGCCCGGCCGTATAGACCGGCGCGAGGGCTCGCCTTATCCTGCCTTGTCGGCCCGTGCCAGGACCCTGATCGGTCCGGCAATGGCGCGCCGCCCACTCGCAGGTCGCGTCAGCCGCGGGTGGAGCCAACCGCTTGCGATCGGAAGGATTCGATGTCGCCCGCTTCGCCCCAGGCCCCCGCTTTGCCGACCCCGTGTGCCGAGCCCGCTTGGCCCGCCGTGGCCGCGGATCTCGCTCGTAACCTTCATGATTTTCAGGGTTCGTTGCCGTCGCACCTCCGCGAGCGAGCCTCCGCGCTGATCGAGCAGCTACGGCTGCCGCGGCCGGGGCGCCCTACACCCGCCTGGAACGACTTGACTTTGCCGCTTGCCGTCTTGCCCGCCTGGACTGCCGCCTACCTGCGCCGCCAGGGCCACTCGGTCCCCCGGCGGGCCGTGCGGGCGGCGGCCCTGTCCGCGGTCCTTGGCTATCTGGCGGTGCGCCTGCACGACGACCGCATCGACGAGCAGCTGGGCGACGAGGCCGAGGCGCTGCTGCTTGGTTCCGCGCTGCTGACGGCCCATGCCGCGCAACTGGCGGTGGCTGCTGGACCGCGGCGAGCGGTGGCGATGGCCGCGCGGGTGGCAGCCGCCTGGGCGGCGTATGCCGAGGCCATGACCCTGGAAGCCAGGCTGGGTCGCGATCGCGAGCCGTGGACCGCCGCGGCGTGGTCGGCCACCTTGGACCGCTACGCGCCGATGACCCTGGCGAGCGACGCCCTGCTGCTGCGGGCCGGTCGTCCGCAGGCAATTGCTCCGCTGCAGGCCGCGATCACTGGGCTGGTGGAGTCCCATCAACTATTCGAAGATACGACGGATCTGGAACAGGATGCGGCTGCTGGCCAAACTACGTACGTGGCCGTCCTGCTTGGCCAGCCCGACGCCAAAGGCCGCGTCGTCCCGGCGCGCGGTGGGGTCGCAGGCGTCGGTCGCACCGTCGCCCTGGCCGATCAGTGTGCAGGTGCCGCTGCCCAGGCCGCTCGCGCCGCTGGTCACGACGAGTTGGCGGCCCACCTAGAGCGCCGTCGTGGGGCCATGAGTGGGTGGGTGGGCGACATTGAGGCGGCTCTGTTGGCCACCGTCATGGATCGTTCATGGAACGGGGCCGGCGGCGGCGGCTGATATTGCAGGGCTAGCCGCGTGGTGCTACGGTTGCCAACGTTCTTTGGAGCGATTCCGCCGTGCGAGCAAGTTGTTCGGCACGGACTGGGGGCGCGAGACATTGGGAGGTACGATCATGAGCCAGCACAGCGACCGGCGGCTTTCGGCCCAAGAGCAAGATCATCTCTACCGAGCCATCGGTCACTTCGTCCACAATCCGGACTTCTCCGCCGCCATCAAAGGCGCCGCAGACGAAAAAGAATTCCACACGGCCCTCGCCAAACACGGCGTCGAAGCGATGCCGGAAGAGGCCCGGAGCTACTTGTACACGCATCGCCACCACATCGACGTTGTCCGGGTGGCCGTGATCAAGCAGACGGCGGGCGATTACAACAAGCTCGTGTAGCCGGTGTTTACCTTCGCCGGCGATGCACTCGGCGGGAGCGCGCGCGGCACCGAGCAGCTCCAACGTGGCACCGAGCAGCTCCAACGTGGCACCGAGCAGCTCCAGCGCGGCACCGAGCAGCTCCAGCGCGACGCCGAGGCCCGCTATCTTGCCGCGTGCGATCACGCCCAACTCCGCGGAGAGCGCTGGCTCAACCGCGCGCGGCTTGCTTTTGCCTCGCTTGGCGTGGCCCTGCAGATTGCCGCCCCAGACGCCAATTCTGCCCAGGCCAACACGATCTTGCGTGTCCAACTGGTCGTTTGGCTGCTGTGGGCGGGTGTGGCGGCCTATGCGCTGCGACGCCAGCCCTTCGCGGCGCCACGCTGGCTGGCCTCGACCGGCATTGCCATCGATCAACTTGTCCTTGCCGCTACCTACGTTGCGGTGCTTGGCAACTATGGCGGCGCCCTGGAGTACTGGCAGGGCGGCGTCTTGGAGATCTTCGCGGTCCTCAACATCTTGAACGGCCTGCGCCTTTCTCCCTGGGCTTGCGTGCAGGGTGGTCTGTGGACCCTCGCGCTCAACGGCGCGTTGCTCGCCCACACCGCCACCCTTGGCTTGGTGCCGTTGGCCACGACCAGCACTTTTGACGGCAAGGCCATCTACCTGCCTGATGCCGTATTTTCTATCTTTGTCACGGTGTTGCCCGCCTTTGGTGTGGCGTTGGTTGCCCGCCTGAGCCGCCAACTCCTGCTGCGCGCCGAGCACGCGACCGCCCACCGCCAAGCCGTCCGCGAAGAGTACCAGCAGTTGGCCAAGTACCTGCCGCGCCAGGCCATCGAGGTCATGATGCGCGACGCTGGGCGCCGCCGCCTGGGGGGCCAGCAGCAGACGGCCACGATCCTGTTTGTGGACATTCGCAATTTTACGGCCATGTCCGAGCGCCTCCAGCCCGAGGCCACGGTCGGCGTGCTCAACGAATTCTTTGCCGTAATGGTCGAGAAGCTGTTTGCCTACGATGGCACGCTGGACAAGTTCTTGGGCGACGGCTTCATGGCCGTCTTTGGCGCGCCGCTGCCGCTGCCCGATTCGGTGACCCGCGCCGTGGTTGCAGCCATCGACATGGCCAAGGCCACACAAACCATGGCACAATTTGGCGGAACCCCGCTGGCGATCGGCATCGGCATCGCGACCGGTCCGGTGCTGTCGGGCACGGTTGGATCGCCCGATCGGATGGAATTCACCTGCATCGGGCCGCCGGTCAACCTGGCCTCGCGACTCGAAGGCCTGAACAAACGGTACGAGACGCAGATCCTCATCGATCAAGCGACCGCCGACGCCCTGCACCCCGACATCGTGCGCCGGGACCGCGGTGCCGTGGCGGTCCGCGGCCTGACCGGCCAAACGCCCATCTGGTCCATCGATCTGGACGCACAAGACGAAGCGGTGCTGAGCCAGTTGCGCCACCAGTTGGTGCAACCGGTCGCGGCCCTGGAGGCGCCGCCATGACTGATCGCAAGGCCAGGGCCGGCCAAGTCGCCAGCCTCTACGACCACTGGTCGCCCACGTTCGAGCGTTGGGCGGGCGCCACCCACCAGGCTGCGATGCTGGACGACCACGGTGGGCCACGCGACACCAACCTCGCGTTGGCGCAGCGGGCGCAAGTGCAGCCGCACAGCTTCTGGCTCGACGCCGGCTGTGGGGTGGGTGGTCCAGCCTGCGACATCGCGGCCGAAGTGCCGGGCTTGCGGGTCCAGGCCATCACCATTTCGATGGTGCAAGCGGCCGCCGCAGCTCGGCGGGTGGCCAGCGCCGGCCTGGCCGAGCGGGTTGCGGTGCAGTGCGCCGACTACCACGAAATGCCATTTGATAACGCGAGTTTTGACGGTGCGTGGCTGTTCGAGAGCGCCTGTTACGCGGCTCCGGTGGAGCGCCTTCTTGGCGAGCTGGCGCGCGTCGTTCGGCCGGGTGGGCGGATCTACATCAAGGACTTGTTTCTCGACGGCGAATCGCCGCTGCTCGCCGAGGCGAACGACCTGGACCGCTTTGCCGAGCTGTGGGCGCTGCCGCCGCTGCGAACCCTGGGTGACTGGGCCGCTGCGGCCACCGCCGTGGGGCTAGCGGTCGAACAGGCCGCGCCGCTCCCCGCTGCCAGCTCGGTGTGGTACACGGGTGTAATGTTCACCTGTGATCACGAAGGATTGCGTCTCAACCCATTCGGCGAGCAGTTCTTCGTGCCGCTGACGCGGTTGCCGGTGCTGTGGGGCGAGTTGCGGCTGGTCGTGTAGTGGTGTCAGGTATTGCCACTTGCCACTTATACCAGTTCCGTCCGAATCGGATCGAAAACTTGGGCAATTCTCCGGGCCCGAACCGGGGTCCCCGCCTGATTCTCGCCAGTTGCGCAACGAGTCAGAAAAAGCGTATAGGCGTGAATCAGGTGGGGTGCGTATTAGGCTGGACACCTGGGCGCATCCTCCGGGCCCAAACCAGGGTCCCCGCCCAACAACCTCGCTAGCCGCCGCGGCGACCCAAGACGCCCGCGACGCCCCATGCCGTGGTGATTTTGCCGCTGGGCTTGCTGCTGGCAGCTCTGCCGTCCAGCGCTGCCCGTCCAGGCTCAAGAGGCGCCGCTGGCCGGCGATTTTGCGGGCGGGCGGCGACCCGAACCGCGCTGGCGGGCCGATGCGGTCCTGCGCGATTCCAACCGGGTTGGCCAGGTGGTGCTGGTCGACTTCGCCTTCGAACTCCACAGCTTGGATCGCCCGAGCCTTGATCGCCGCGCCTGCACGCCGACGGCGGAGACGCGCGCCGCCAAGTCCATGTCGCCGACTCGACGCCAACCTCCGCCCTGCGCTACTCTGGTGCGGCCCTACGCAGCGAGGAGTGTGCCCGTGAGCAAGCAACCGCGCGATCGCATTGCCGAGTTCTTGGCCGAGCCCACGGCGCACCGCGCCTTGGCGGTGGCGGCGTTTGTTGGGGCGCTGCTGCTCTTTCGCCACCTGGCGCTGCTGCTGGTGTTTTTTGTCGCGTTTGCCCGCGCCCTGGGCTGGCTGCTCGACCGGCTGCAGCCGCGGCTCGGCTGGAAGCGCGGCGCGGTGCTGGGGCTGGTGCTGGGCGTCGCGGCGCTGCTGGCGGGGGTGCTGGGCTGGCTGGGCGCCGGTCTGGCCGTGCAGCAGGTGGTGGCGCTGCGGCAGAGCCTGCCCGAGCGGATTGCCACCTGGCGCGAGCTGCCCGAAGCCCAGGCGCTGCAAGCACATTTGCCCGACACCCACAAGCTCGTCGAAGGCGCGCAACACTACGCCGCCAACGCGGTGGGCTGGCTGGCGGCGCTGGGCCACGCGCTGGTCTACGTGGTGATCGGGCTGATCTTGGCCGTGGTCTACACGCTGGAGCGCCACGAAATCGAGCACTTTGCTCAGGCGCTGCCGCCGCGCTCGCTGCAAGGCACGCTGGTGCGGTGGTTGGGGCACACGGCCGACGCCGTGGTGGTGACGCTGCAGCTGCAGGTGGTGGTGGCGGCCTGCAACGCGGTCCTGACGATGCCGCTGCTCGTCGTGCTGGGCATCCCGCATATCCCCGCGCTGACGCTGCTGATTTTCGTGTCGAGCCTGGTGCCCGTCGTGGGCAACCTGCTGTCGGGCGCGGTGCTGACCTACCTGGCGTGGCAGGTGCGCGGCGGTCTGGGCGTGGGCCTGTTCGTGGGGCTGACGGCGGTCCTGCACAAGATCGAGTCGTACTACCTGAACCCACGGCTGACGGCGCGCCACGTGCGGCTGCCCGGCTTTGTCCTGATCCTCAGTCTGCTGGCTTGGGAGCATTTGCTGGGGTTTGTGGGGTTGTTCGTGTCGTTTCCGTTCCTGTTTGTGGCGGGGCGGATCGCCGCAGAGTGGCGCGCCGAGCGGGGCGAGCCGGCGCCGTAACGCGGCCGCGCGAAATTTTTTCGCGACTTGCGCAGAATTTTCCGGTCGCTGGTTTAGAACCACGCTGTTTTTAGGCAAAATCCGAAAGACTGGTGCGCGCAAGTGCAAAAAACGATCTCGACGCAATGGAGCCAATTGGCGCCGTCGCCGCCGTGAGTTTTGGCCAATGGACCGATCTTGGCCGTTTCGTCCGAATCGGATCGAAAACCCCAGCCACGCTTTGGACCCGAACCGGCAAATGGCCCTATGCCGCACGCGGCGGTCTCCGGCGGTATCGCCGCCCGATCGATGCTATGCTGACCGCACACCGCGGGCCGAAGTGCGCGGTCGCCGAGAGCGCTTTGGTCAAATTGCTTTTCCATGTCGCGGTGTTCGTGTTGATGGTCAGCTCCTGGCTCGACCGGACGCTGCGGCCGCGATTGGCGTTTCCCCGCGACCCGCGCCAGCTGGCCGAGCGCCAACGCTGGTGCCTCGACATATGGACGGCCGCTGGCGGGCTGCCCAAAGGTGCAACGATTGAAGGGTTTTCCGTCGAACCATTCAAGACCAGCGCCGCCTTTCGCTCGCAGTGCGCCCAAGTGACCATCGGCTACCGCGATGCCGCGGGCGATCGTCGCGACGCGCACGTCGTCGCTAAATTTGCACCGAAAGCCAACCACTTGCGCGATCACGCCATCTTTGTCCTGCAGGGCAACCACCACAAGGAAATCGGCGTCTACCGCCAGCTGGCCGGCGACCGGCACGTGCCGCTGCCCCGCTGCTACTTTGCCGCCGAGCACCCCAGCGGCAATCTGTGCTTGCTGATGGAGAGGGTGGCCGGCGCGATCGAAGTCACGGAACGGCAAGGCTGTCCGGCCGAGAAGTGCGACCTCGTGGTCGAGGCGATGGCTGAATTGCACGCAGCCTTCTGGCAGCGCGACCGAGACCCGCGCACGGCGTTCTTGACCGTCGTGCCCAACGCCGTCATCGACTTCTTGGCCGAGCAGTTCGTTGGGCCCGACCGCGCGCTATTTGGCCAGCTGCTGCGCACCGTCTGGCGCCACGATGGCCAAGCGCCGACCACCGTGCTGCACGGCGACGCCCGGGTGGGCAACCTGCTGTTCCCGCCCGACCACAGCGCCGGTCGCTTGGTGTTCATCGACTGGCAAGCGGCGCGCAAGGGCAAGGGCGTGTTCGACCTGGCCTACTTCCTGGTGCTGAGCGTGGAACCCGCGGTGCGCCGCGTTCACGCCGAGCGGCTGCTCGACCGCTACCACGCCGCGCTGCTGCGCCAGGGCGTGCAAGACTATTCGCGACAAACCCTGGGCGACGACTATCGATTCGCCTGCTTGCTCACGCTGGCCTTTGTGTCGCTGCCGCTGCTCAGTGCCGAGTCGAGCCGCACCAGCCACAACCAGGCCGGGCTGCGCGAGCTGGGCGAA
This sequence comes from Myxococcales bacterium, assembly GCA_037441385.1. Taxonomy (GTDB): domain Bacteria; phylum Myxococcota_A; class UBA9042; order UBA9042; family UBA9042; genus SXRM01. The sequence goes on along the minus strand of JBBISH010000120.1, from coordinate 6,358 downwards.
GTGTGGACGCAGCGGATGGCGGCGTTGGTCGACGACCTGGATTTCGCCTGGATGGCCGCGCACACCGACCTGGACGCCGCAGCGCTGCAGGCGGCGTTTCGCCGGAGCCAGGGGCGGGCGTCTAGCCATGCCCACTCTCCAGCCTGATCGATGGCGAACGTCATCGGTTTGGCTGTGCGCCAGGACTACAACCCCGAAATTCGCGATGAAATTCGCGATGAGACATCTCCTACCGGTTCCGTGCCAATCGGATCGAAAACACAGGCAATTCTTCGGCCTTGAACCGGGATCCATGCCTGATTCTCGCCAGTTGCAGATCGGGTCACCGGGACCGCACCGAAACCGGACAGGTGTGAATCAGGTGGGGTTCGTCGGACGCGCTCCATTTGCGTCCAAGAAAAATGCGACCTCTGCAAAAAAGTACGGCGGCTGCTGTTCATCGGCAGCGACCCGCGGCGACGTAGCAGTGGGTGCGGGTGAGTCGCTGCAAGGGGCAGCGGCGCCGGACCGAGTACAACGGGTCGCGATGCCGACCGACGAGGACATGGACATGAATCAGACTCTGACGACCTTGCTGACTGCTGCGATGGCCGGTGCACTGGCCGCGGCTCCCGCGATTGCCCACGCTGACGAGGGCAAGGCCGCCGACGCCCCCAAGAGCGAAAAGGCCGGCTGCAAAGCCAAGGGCGACAAGGCCAGCTGCAAGGGCGGCGACAAGCACTCGTGCAAGGGCAAGGGCGACAAGGCCAGCTGCAAGGGCGGCGACAAGCACTCGTGCAAGGGCAAGGGCGACAAGGCCAGCTGCAAGGGCGCCGACAAGGGCGGCGACAAGTCCGATGCCAAGGGCGCCGCGCCGGCCAAAGAGAAGAGCCACTGCTCGGGCAAAGACGGCTGCAACGGCAAGTAGTTTCGGCCGCTGACCCGGCCGCTCACGACCCACCCGACGCTCGACCGTTTTGCCCATCGCCAGGGGCAGGCGGATCGAGCGTCTGGGGTGGGCGGCGCCCTCTGGAGGACCGCTCATGTCGCCCATTGCCCAGCGTAGCGTCGGCGTAGGACTGCGCGCCGTGCACATTGCCGAGATTCTGCGCACGCTCCCGGCCGTCGATTGGTTCGAGATCATTAGCGAAAACTATTTGGTAGCCGGTGGTGTGGCCCGCGCCAACTTGGCCGCCATCCGCCAGCACTATTCCCTGGTCATGCACGGTGTTGGGCTGTACGTCGGCTCGGCCCAGGGCGTGGATCCTGGGCACCTCGCGGCCGTCAAGGGCCTGGCCAACGAGCTGGACGTGCCGTGGGTGAGCGATCACCTGTGCTGGGGCAGTGTTGATGGCCACTTCAGCCACGACTTGTTGCCGCTGCCCTACACGCCTGCGGTGGTTCGCCACGTGGCCGAGGCGGCCCGGCGCGTCCAGGGCGAGCTGGGCCGGCCGTTCCTACTCGAAAATCTGAGCTCCTATGTGGGCTACGCCGAGTCGACGCTGACCGAATGGCAGTTTCTTAGCGAAGTGGTTGAGGCTGCGGACTGTGGAATCCTTTTGGATGTCAATAACGTGTACGTGTCGGCGCTGCATCACGGCTTTGACCCCGCCGAGTACATCGCGTCCTTGCCCCACGACCGAGTGCGGCAGATCCACATCGCGGGCCACGCGCGGCATCGGCAGTTGCCGGTCGATACCCATGACCACCCTGTTGCCGAGCCCGTGTGGGACCTGTACGCCCAGGCGATGGCCCTTGGCGGCCCCAAGCCGACCCTGCTGGAGTGGGACGCCCGTATTCCGCCGCTGGGCGAATTGCTGGCAGAGGCCGCCAAGGCTCGCCAGTACTGGCCGCCGGAGCGCACGGCCGAGTTGGCTCATGCCGAGGTGGCTCATGCCGAGGTGGCCCATGCCGCGTGATCCCCATGATCTGCTGATGATTCAGCGGCAATTTGCCGCAGCCTTGCAGCAGCCGCTGACCGGCGACAGCCGGGAGCGCGCGGACTTGGACGCCGGCCACCGCCAACCCGACCCGGCGGTCTTGAGGCGCGCGGAAGCGCTGCTGGCTGATCTGCCTTTCTCGAGCCGCGCCGAAGGCCTAGAGACGTATCGCGGGCAGTATTGGTATCGGCTGCTCGACTCGATGCGCGAGGACCTACCTGCGCTGCGCGTGGTCTTGGGCGAACGCCGGGCCGACGCGCTGTTCGAGGCCTACTTGTTGGCCGGACCGCCCAGCAGTGCCACCCTGCGGCACCTGCCGAACCAGTTTCCCGATTTCGTCGCCAAACGGCCAGAGTTGGGAGCAATCCGTGGCTTGGCGCTCGACGTGGCCCGCCTTGAGGTGGCCGAGTGTCAATGCTTCGAGGCGGCAGACGGTCAGCCGATTCGCTCAGACGAGCTGTTTTCCGCTGAAGTGGCGCTGGCGCCCCACGTGAACCTACTGCAGACCGAGCACAGTATCTTGGCCGCCTATCGGCGTTGGTGGCAGCCTGGCGTGTGGCGTCGGTTGGCGGCGCAGGTGGCAACTCCCCAAAACCTAGTGGTGTTCCGCACGAACGGGCGAATCACGGTGGAAACCATTGCCCCCCGACCGCTTGCCGTACTGCGCGCTGTGGCGGACAATCGCAGTGTCGCCACGGCCCTGGGGCAACTGACCACTGCAGGCCGCTTGCGAGACAAGGACGCCGGCCCGCTGCAGGGCTGGTTCCACCACTGGCAAGCGCGCGGTTGGCTGGTCCACGCGCAGGGGAGCGAGCGGGGCGATGACGTGGAGTCACCAGGCGATTCTTGCCGAAGCTCCAGCGCTGCTGCGCTACGCCCGAGCGCGGGTGGCGGATGAAGCGACCGCCGAAGATCTTCTCCAAGAAGTCTTGGTTGCCGCGGTCGTGCAGCCGCCAACGGGAGTCGACGCGCCGCTGCGGCCGTGGCTGTTTGCCACCATGCGCCACAAGATTTACGACCATTACCGCTGGAAGCGCCGCCATCCAGCGGACGCCCAGCCGCAAGCGCCCACCGAGCACGAGCACGACGGGCAGGTCTTTGATGCCGACGGCCTGTGGCGGAGCAATCCCAACCAGGGCCTTGGCCGGTTGGGCCATGCCGATGCCGTCGAGCGCCGCCAACTGCGGCAAGACCTTCAGCGGTGCCTGGATCACTTGCCCGAGCGAGTTCGCGACGTCTTTGTCTTGCGCGAGTTGGACGAGTTGGAGCCAGACGAGGTCGCAGAGCTGCTGGGGCTGGCGCGGCAAAGCGTCGCCGTGTTCCTTTATCGGGCGCGCCAGCACTTGCGGACCTGCCTGCAGCAGCACTGGGGGGCGTCATGACCGAGCTGAAGCCTAGTGCGCCCGCGACGCTGATGGTGCGCGTCGAGCGCTGGATGATCCAGCGTATGCCGTGGATTTGGTTGAGCTGTGAGCAGTTTCAGCAGCTCGCATCGGCGGCGATGGACCGCCCGCCCAGCACCTGGGTGCGGGTCAAGCTGGCGTTGCACCGGCTGGCGTGCGGCTTTTGCCGCGACCAAGAACACCACCAACGGCAACTGCGGACTCTGGTCCGCGAGCCCATCGAGCCGGCGGCCACGACCCTGACGCCTGAATTGGAGCAGCGTCTGCGGGCGGCCATGGCCGCGGCCCATCCGCGCGAAAGCAACGCCGGCCGTTCGTAGGCCACGCTGGCCCGACAGCTACGCGATGCTCCCTGTGATACCAGTTCCGTCCGAATCGGATCGAAAACTCGGGCAATTCTTCGGGCCCGAACCGGGGTCCCCGCCTGATTCTCGCCGGTTGCAGACCGGTTCAGAGAAGCCGTACAGGCGTGAATCAGACGGGGTTCGTATGAAAGTTCAAACTGATCGGCTCTATACAGCCTGACCGATGTCTAACGTCATCGGTTTGGCGCAGTGCTGGGTTCTTTGGGCTGGGTGGGTCGCCAAGCGCGCGTCCTAGTCGGCCGACGCGCGGCGACGAAATAACGGTGATGTTCGATCTCCGTCAGCATGTATAGCCCCAAGTGGGTCGCAAACAAGCGCCTACAGCGACTCGCCGCGCCGAATTCGCAGGCTCGGATGCGCGGAGAATGTCTTGTCCGAACTCCGGTTCGGGGCCGGAGAATTGCCGGAGTTTTCGAGCCGATGTAGACGGAATCGACATGACTTGGCGAGGCGCAGGGGAGGGGCGTTCGGCGCGATCGATCACGGCGTCGAGCAGCGCCGTGACGATCGCCTCCGCGTGCACCAAGCTGATATTTCTGTGCTTGATAAAGGAGGTGTGGCCGCTGATGTCGGCAATCACCAAGATGGCGTGCGTCGGGCGGGTGCCGTCATTCTACCTCACCCGACACCCCGCCCGGCTACTTGCTGAAATCGTGCACGAAGATCCAGTCGTTCTTGTCCTTCTGCGCGCCGTGGCAACCGGTGCACATCTTGACGTCGTAGCCTTCGAGCGGCTTGCCCTTGTCCATCATCTCGTCCACCACGACCTTGCCGTCGGGGGTGCCCTCGACCCAGTACCACTTGCCATTCTTCTTGGCCATGATGGTGGGCATCGGCATCGGGTCGGTGGCGCTGCTACCGTTGTCTTTGACGATGATCGCACCCTCGGGCAGCGGCAGGGTCTTGTTGGCGATGGCGTCCTTGACCACCGTATTGTAGTAGGTCACGACCCACATCTTCATGTGCGAGTCCGACAGCTTGGGGGTGTTGTTCTCAGCGAACTTGTCCCAGCTGTGGTAGGTCTTGATCTGATCGAACAGGGCCTTGGTCTCGGCCGACGGTTCGACCGTGGGCGGCATGGTCATCGCCGTATCGCCACCGCCCGCACTGTCCTTGCTGCTGGCGCTGTCCTTGCTGCTGGCGCTGTCGCCGCTGCCTGCGGTGTCGGCGCTGCTCGCGCTGGTATCGGTCGCGGTCGCCGACGCGGAGTCGCTGCAGCCCGCCAGCCCAACCGGCGCGGCCGCACAAGCCGCCGTGCACAGGGCGGCAGCGGAGAAAGAGCGGAGGGTCCGGGACATCCACAAAGCACTCGAATTCATGATTACTCCCTACGTGCAACGGCGGCGTACCCCAGCGGTCCGGCGCGCTGCAGCTTCGCCGGTATGGTCTCGCCAGCGGCAAAGGCGTTACACACCCAGGCACGAATTGGCGGCGCTTGCACCCTTCTCGCGACTGTGTATAGCCTGGAGAGGTCCAGATGCAGGCAGTGGGCGAGGAAAGACTTGGTACGGCCCCGACAAACCATCTCAGACGACGACTTTGAACTGGTCGAGCGCGCTCGCGGCGGGGAGGAAGCGGCGTTTGCTACCCTGGTCGGGCGGCATCACAGCACCCTGCTGCGCACCGCCCGCGCGTTCGTCCGCGATCCTGCCGCCGCTGAAGACGTTGCCCAAGACACCTGGCTGGCCGTGGTGCGTGGGCTCGACCGCTTTGAGGGCAGGGCCCGCTTCAAGACGTGGCTGCTGCATATTCTGGCGAATCGTGCGCGTACTCGCGGTGTTCGCGACGCCCGGATGTTGCCGGTCGACATGAGCGTGGACGATTACGCCACCTCGGCGATCGCCGACCGCTTCGATGCCCGTGGCCGCTGGGCGCAGCCTCCCGTGGCGTGGCAAGACGCCGAGACGGCGCTTGGGGACCGTCAGCTCGTCGCCCATTTGGAGCGGGCGATCGCCGAACTGCCGGCCAACCAGCGTCTTGTCGTGACGCTACGCGATGTCGAGGGGCTCGAAAGCGACGAAGTCTGTAACCTCTTGGGCATCACCGAGACCAATCAGCGGGTGCTGCTGCATCGCGCGCGCACGCGGTTGCGGGCGGCGCTGGCTGCGCAGTTGGGGAGCACGCCATGATGACCTGTGCGCAGCTCACGGAGCTGGTAACCGAGTACCTGGAAGGCCGCCTGGGCCTGGGCCAGCGGCTGGCGTTTCAGATGCACGTCGGTATGTGCCGAAATTGTCGCATGTATCTCAAGCAGGTGCGCCAGACCGTGCGCCTGACGGGCAAGCTGCCCGAGGAGCCGATCCCGGCAGCGGTCAAGACCGAGCTCCTGGAGCGATTTCGCAACTGGCACGGCGGCGACGCGCCCGCGGACGACGACCAGCAGCGCCGCGAGAAGCAGTGACGCCCCAGCCGTTCGCATTCGGATCGGAAGCTTAGGTAGTTCTTTGAGCCCGAACCAGGGCGCATATCAGCCCAGTTCGGTCAGCGCACTGTGTGCCCACACGACCGTTTGGACCCCAGGTAGCGAGCGCAACACCGACTCGAGCGAGTCGGGACAACTCAGAGGGTGTGTACATATTATTCAGCCCCGAGCCGTGCCGTGATGAGGCGAATCATGGCGAGCGTCATCCAGGCCTTGCTGCTTGCGATCGTCTCTTCGTAGTCCTTTGAC
>JBBISH010000119.1:0-19007 GCA_037441385.1 Myxococcales bacterium | reverse complement strand
CCCGCCTGACGGCACCGGAGGCCGCTTGGATCAACCCGCCGCCGCGACCTGGGCCCAAGCCCGCGCCCGACCGGGTTGGAGGGTAAATTTTGAAGTTTCGTGTCTCAGAAAGGTTGACAGGTTCCGTCGACGGTGCAGGCGCTGCCATCGTCGCACGGCGTGCCCGTGGCGGTGGGGTGGTAGACGCACTGACCAGATTGCGGGTCGCAAGTGCCTAACTGGCAGCCCAAACTGGGGCAGGACCGCACCGAGAGCACTTGGCAAGAGCCGGCCTGGCAGGCGCTGGCGACGGCGCACGGTTCGCCCGAATTGCAGGTCGCCCCCTCGGCTGCGCCGCTGCAGCTGCACACCGGGCTGGCGGGGCATAGCGGGATCGTGCCCGCCGCGCTGTCGCCCAAGCCAGTCAAGTCCGCGCCTGCGCTCAGCAGATCGGTTTGGATCGCCCAGCCGCCGTCGGCCACGCTTCCGGTGGCGGCGGCACCATCGTCGGAGCACCCCACCACAAGCGCGCAGCAGGCGGCCCAGGGCCCACCCCACCACCACCTGCGCAATCGGGCTACGCTCGACATCGCGGAATCCACAGCCATTCGGGCTGTTTCAGGGGCCCAGGCTACGCTGTGAGATGGGTTGGGTCAACCGCAATCGCGACGGCACTCAGCAAAATGCTCGCCAGCTTGGGCGCCAGGCGGCTTGGTGCAGCGACGCGGGCCACCCCTACCATGCAATGCCGTCGAACAGGGCCCGCAGCTTGGCACCGTGGTGGGGGTCTGCCGCAGCCACCCAGCCGATCCGTCCAAGCAGGTAGGCGCGGAAATCTGGATGGCCGTTGCGATTTTGGCCAGCCGGACCGTAGAGCAGGCAGTTGTGCAGAGTCGCTTTCAGCGCGTCCCGCTCGGCGCGCGCCACGTGCGGTCGCTCGTTGACGACCAGCCCAGTCACCCTTTGGCGAGCGCCCGCGCGCTGCACCCGCGTCTTGCCATGCCGCACGGCAAAGCCACACGAATAGACGACGAACATCGCAAGCTCGACGAGTGCATTCGCCCGGCGCGCCACCTCGGAACTACCCGAAAACGTGAGATCATCGGCGTAGCGCGAGTAGCGCGCGCCAAACACAGCGGCCAGCGCGGCAAGGCGCACGTCCAGCTCCCAGGCACAGAGGTTGGCCACAGCCGGCGAGGTGGGCGCACCCTGCGGCAGGTGCGGCGCAAGCAAGTGGCGCCGCTGGCTGGCGACCAAGGGCACCTCGGCCGCATCGACCGGCCGCGGCAAGCGGGCGACCACGCTGGGAGGGGTGGCAGTCGTGCACAAGCCGGCCAGTGCGGCCGCCACCGGACGAGGATAGCCCACCGATTCAAACAGGGCCCGCACGCGCCCCCTGCCGATGCTGCCAAAGAAGTCCGCAAGATCAAGGCGAATCACCACGGCCTGCCCGGCGTGGACGGCGGCGTGAGTCAGTACCGAGTGGCCGCGGCGGAACGCATGGGCGGCCGCGTGGGGCGGCAAGTGGGCGAGAAGGCCAGCCAACAAGCGCCGTTGCACCTGCTTCAACAGGGGTTTGGGCTCTTCGAGCAGGCGCACTCCGCCGTGGGGCTTGGGCAACCAGCGCGGGTGGTAGTGGTGCAGGCGCGACTCGCTGCTGTGGCGGACCAGGCTGCGCACATCGGCCAGCCATTCCAGCAGCGGCTCCGGCACCGCGAGCCACTGAGCCAGCGCCGCCTCGGACGCAAGCGGCGGCAGGCCAAAAGCGGGGGCCGTTGTCGGCGGAGCGAACAAGAAGGCTTTGCGGCATCTAGGCTTAGGCGATCGGCCGCTGGTGGCAGCCTGGAACGAGGGCAAGCGCAACAGACGCTCGGCCACGGGCGCGACGGTGGCGGGAGGCGACGGGAAGGCGTGGCGCGTCCAGCGGGCTGCAATCGACAACCATGGCGGTTTGTCACCCAGGCACGCAGCCCCGCGCGCGACCAGGTCGGCGTGTTGCCACGGCCCAGACAGAAACGCGGCACCCAGCGCCCGAGCCAGGCGTTGGCGCCAGCGCGACTGCGGCGTGGTCATGCCGCACCCCGGCTGGTTGGTGCGCTCCCCAGCGGATTCGCCCGTGCATCGCCTGTTGGACTCACACTGCAACTGGCAAGAATCAGGCCGGAAACCCGGTTCAGGACCCAAGAGTCGCCGACTTCTTCGAGCGGATTCGAGTGGATCTGGCTTGGGAAGGATTGCGGCACGCGCCAACCTCGCTCGTCGTGCAGGACCGGTCGCGTGAGAGGCCACGCAGCGGGTCCTGCGATGGCCCGATAAGCCGATGAATTGCCCTGGGGTAGCCCCAGAGAGACCGAGGCAAGCTGCCTGAGGTCTGCTTGGCGCGCGCCGCAACCCGCAGCCAGTCTAGCACAAAGTCGCGAGCTGGCGCGGTAGCGGAAGGTGCACAGCACACAGGTGCGTGGCCGGGCCGGCGCACTTCGAGCACCGCCGGGCAAAGGCATCGCTGCCGCCGCAAAACACCGACCGAAGCTACTTGTCACCCTGGGCCGGCGCCCGCAGCGCATGGAGCCACCGCCACACGGGCTGCAAGCAAGGCGACCGCTGCCAGGTGGCCGCGTTCCAGGGGCCAAGGCCGACTTTGCCCATACGTACGCGCACTTGAACCTCGCCCTCGCGGCCATCTTGCACGTTCGGTTGACAGGGTACGCTCCGCAGGCGATTTGCCAGCTCGGCGGCCTGCTGGGCCAAGGCGGCCTGGACGCTGCGCTGCGGCAGCGGCTGCAAGAATTGCCAGGCCAGCAGTTCGCCGGTCGGGTCAAAGCCGAAAGACTCCGTCAGGGTGCCCCCCTGGAGCCATTCGACCTGCGGGTCCAGTTTGGGCATGGCCCCCAGGGCCGCCGCGCTCACCTCGTCCGGCAATGCCACGCAAGTCCCGCTGTGGACAAGGTTTTCCACCTGGCTCAACAGCTTGCTGTCGGCGGCGCTCCAGGTGCGCGATCGCCGGCGGACCACGCAGTGCTGGCCGTCGCCCAGATCGGCCGCGATGGCGATGGCACCGCCCACTGAATTACCTGAATTGCTAGGAGTTTTGCACAGACTACCGCGCCGCAGTGCAGCGACGGCCTTGGCCACTTGGGCGGCGGGCACGCGGCACAGGCTGGCGGTCGGCCCCTGGTCGGCAGGCCCTAGTTCCATCGAACCGCTGATCCATTCCAGGGTGACTACGCGCCCATCGTCCAAGGCCCACAGCTGATGCTGCCCCATCGGCCCGCTGTGCTGCACGCTGAGCCGCGCAGGGCGCGTCAGCCAACTCACCTCGCCGGGCTCGCCTGCCCGGACGGGCGCAGCCAGAGCAAGCCAGCAACTGGCGGCCAGCACCCCAATCCCTACCCAGCGGCGTCGCGCCATCGGCGGCCTTCTTGCGCTCATGCCAATTCCGTCCGAATCGGATCGAAAACTCGGGCAGTTCTTCGGGCCCGAACCGGGGTCCCCGCCTGATTCTCGCCAGTTGCAGAACGGATCAGAAAAGTCGTACAGGCGCGAATCAGGTGGGGTGCGTATCATGTGGTCCAAGCTCCCGCACTCGCTGCGTTCCACAGACCATAGGCTACGCCGGGGCAACACCCAGCGGCAACTGCACGGCGCGGCCGACTACTCCGCGTCCGCCACGATTCACACACGATTCACATGGCCGCGCTTGGGCGTTCAAAGGGGACGGGCAAGGTGACTCCACGGCACGACGCCCCGCAGTTGGGGACCGACCGCCGCGGAGGTACACATGTTGCGTTTTGCTGGCACCATCGAGCGGGGAATTGTGGCAATCCTTTGCGGCGTTACGCTGTCTGCCTGCGCCGTGGACACAGAGCCCGTCAAGGCGTCGGGCGGGCCGACGTATCCGACCCAGACCTGGAGCCAGCCCCCCAACAACGACGCCAATTCCACCTTCGCTGGCTCGATGGTGTGCGGTCTGCCGCAGAGTGACGAGGCCGAGTTGGCGGAGCTGGGCGACGCGGCGGGCAGCTGCCTGCACGAGCTGGTGGCCTGCGGCCAGACCCAGACCCGCCTGGCGCAGAGCCTTCTGGTGGCCGTGTTCCTCAGCAACCAAGCGGCGTTTGGCTTTGAGGACGCGACCGTCGCCCAGCTCAAAGAACTGGCCAAGGGCCTGGGCCTGATGATCGACGCCTCTTCGCTGAGCCACGACGGCGGCCGTTGGCACGTCAGCGTGCCCGGCCCCCTGTCCAGCATGGACTTCTGGGTGTCGTTCCACGACCCGCTGCTGCAACCCGCCGGCAAAGGCCAAGTCGGCGCGCTGATCCTGGCCAATCCCTTCGAGCTCGACGCCTACTTGGTGGGCGCCAAGGTGACCACCAGCCTGAGCTTCAAGGAAATGCGGGGCAGCATGGAGGCCAAGAATCACTATGAGTTCTCTTATGAAGCGCTTGGCCCGCTGGGCCACATCTTGGCGGGGCCCGACGGCACCGTGCCCAACCCGATCGCGTTCGACGCGTCGCTGTGGGACTTTGCCGAGGTGGCGATGGGCACGGCCAAGCCCGGCGTATTCGGCCCTTTTGGCAACCTGACCGACTTGGTGATGACGGCCGAGGGCAGCGTGGAGCGCGACTACGGCGCCGCCCACCTGCAGATGGACATCCGCGGCCCGGCCACGCCGCTGGCGACCTTGGTGGCGAGCAGCTTTGGTTTTGATATCCAGGCGCTGCGCGGCTCGACCGCCCATTGGGACATGGACTCGCACCGCGGCAGCTTGGCCTATCTGTGGCAAGGCGAACTGGCGGGATCGATGGCCCACGAACTGCGCCGCCGCGACCGCAGCATCAGCGGCCGTGTCGACCTGATCAGCGACTTCGGCAGCGGCGCCAGCTACCCCGAGCCGCAGTGGACCTGCCCCAAGGCACAGCGCGACTGACCCAGCAGCCGCGCGCCAGCGCGACCCGGCTGCCGCTGCTCCTACGGAATCCGCCTAATTCAGCTCGAAAACTCCGGCAATTCTTCGGGCCCGAACCGGAGTACCCGCCTGATTCTCGCCGGTTGCAGACCGGGTCAGAGAAACCGTACAGGCGTGAATCAGACGAGGTTGGTATCCGACATACGAGCCGGGGCAGCCGGGGCGCCCGTTTCGAGCTCGGTCGCCAGCGGGAGCTCCAGGGCAAACGTCGCCCCCTCGCGAACCGGCAACAGCATCGCAACTCCACCATGACCCTCGGCAATCGCCCGCACCAGCGGCAGCCCCAGCCCAGTGCCCTGGCCCGGCCGGGTGGTGTAGAAGCGCTCGAACACTTGGTTTGCTTGCTCGGGCGGAACACCCGGTCCATCGTCGGCGACCGTGATGCGCACCCGATCTCCGCTCGACTCGACGTGGACTGCGACATGGCGTACGGCAAAATGGCAAGCGTTTTCAATCAGATTGCGAATCGCCGCCTCCAGGCGCACGGCCACCCCGTCGGCGTAGAGCGACTGCGGCGCGCTCGCCGTCAACGTCAGCCGCTCGCTCCAGCGCGGGTCCGCGGCCAGTTGCGCCACCAAGGCGGTGCACAAGCTCGCCAGGTCGACCCGTTGCCGGGTTTCGCCGGGCATACCGGCCTCGGCACGTGTCAACTCCAATAAATCACTAACCAATTCATTCAGGCGGCGCGAGCTTCCCAACAGGATCTCGGCCAGGCGCGCCGCCCGTTCGGCGCTGGGCGGCCCGTCGCGCAGACGTTCGGCCACCCCGCGTACCGCCGCGAGCTGATTCTTCAGTTCGTGGGCCACGTCGGCCGTAAAGCGCGCGTTGGCTTGCGACCGCTGGTCCAGGCGATGCAGCAAGCCATTGAGCGAAGCCGCCAACTCGCCAAACTCGTCGCTGCGGTGCGGGTCCAGGTCAAAGTCGTCGGCCGCCGGCCCACTGCGGCGCTGAGCTTGATCGTTGAGCAGTTCGATGGGTCGCACCATGCGCCAACCCAACCACCAACCCAGCCCCAGCGCGACCGGCAGCACCTGCGCCAGCCAGGCTCGCCAGCCCAGCTCTTGCCACACCGCCAGCGGCCACAGCGCCACCGCCACGGTCACCAGCAGGGCCCGCAACCGCAGCGAACGCAACCACCCACGGCGCCGCTGGGGCCACAGCGGCCGGGCACGGGGCGCAGGCAGGTGGGTCTCTGGGGGTGGGCTCCGTCCCATGCTACCTCACCGCGGCCCGCCAACGGGCAAGTCCAGGTCCAGTACCTTCGCCGGCTTGGGTGCGACTAGGAGCGTGTCGGGATAGTCCGACTCGCGCCTGGAGCACCGATCAGAACCCCGGATCTGCGGGCAAACGTCGCGGCGGGTCGCGCGAGCGCCGGCTTGCGACCCACTGAGCATCAACGAGTCTTCGTCAGCGAGTGGTTGCGTTGCTCTGGACCTCGGAGATTTGCGATGGGTGTTCTAGCGTGTTTCGCCGTCACTGCGCCAGCGGTAGCCGGCGCCCACCACGGTGTCGATGCGATCAAAGCTGGCGTCCGCACCCTCGAATTTGCGCCGCAGACGCCGGACCCACGTGTCGATGATGCGCTCGCCGACTACGCTGTCGTCGCCCCGCACCAGATCCATCAGCTTTTCGCGACTCAGCACGACGCCCGGTCGGCGCACCAGCGCCTCGACCAGCCGGAATTCACTCACGGTCATCGGCAGCAGCTGGTCGCGCCACCGCACTTCCAGGCGCTCGGTGTCCCAGGTGAGGTGGCCGTGCTGCAACCGCGGCGTGCCGTCGTTGCGCCCGCGCAGCTGGTCGCGCCGGAGCAGCGCCGCTACCCGCGCCAAAAGCAGCCGTGTATTGTAGGGTTTGGCCACATAGTCGTCGGCACCGAGTTCCAGGCCCAGCGCTTCGTCCACCTCGTGGTCGCGGGCGGTCAGCAGGATCACCGGGACCGCGGCGCCGGCCTCGCGCAGGCGGCGAACCAAAGTAAACCCGTCGACGATCGGCATGTTGACGTCGGCGATGACCAGATCGACCGCCTCGCGCTTGACGACTTCGAGCCCGCTGCGGCCATCGCCGGCCGTGAGGATGCGGTGCCCAGCGTCCTCGCAGGCCATGCTAAGCAATTCCAACAGGTTGCGATCATCATCGACCAGCAGCAACGTGGCCATGGGGCGGTCCGGTCCCGCGCGCGGGTGCAGCGGCAGCATAGCGTCAGGCGGGCCAAATGCGAAGGTCGTATCCCTGCCCAGCCGCGATCCTTGGCGCCGACGTTCGGCAGGGGGGCACGGCGCGGCAAAGACACGCAACTGCTCAATGAGAAACGGGCTTTGGCTCGTTCAAAACTGACACTTGCCGCTGCTGCACTTCAGTCCGGCCTTGGTGCAATCAAAAGACCGCGCGCCCAGGCTGCCGTCGCAGAACTGCACCGCGTTCCCGGCGCAGTCATTGGGCAGCGAGCTTGGGCAGTTGGGCGTGGCCGTGCATTCGGCGACCGGCTTGCCGTCGGCGTCAGTCGAGAGGGCGCAAGTGCCGGCCACCAAGCTGCAGTCGAGTTGCTGCAACTTGCCTTTGACACACGCTTTCAGACTGTTGCCTTGGCAGGTGGGGACAAAGGTCGCTTCGTCGCAGGCGCCGCCCGGGCCCACCTGGCACACCGAGTTGGGGTCCAGGCTGAGCTGACCCGAAGCCGTGCAAGTGCCGCCCAATACACCGCAATCGACCTTGATCTGCACCCCGGTGGTCTTGTCCAAACCGATGCAACCTTGCGCAACCGAGCCGTTGCACGTCGCGGTACCGAGCTGCGTACAGGTGGGCAGGCTGCCGCAGGTCAAGATGCCCACACCGCCGGCTTTGACCGAGGTGCAGGGGAGGCCCACGCTCGCGCAATCCACCGAGTAGGTGGCGCCGCCCGTGCAAATGCGCGCGACGGAACCCACGCACGAGTCCGCCGTGTTGCTTTCGCAGGCTGTAACACCCGCGGCAAAGCACGCCTGCACCGCCTTGCAATCCGTCGCGGCCAGGAGGCAGGCCGAGCGAGCGTCGACTTGCGTGGCGAGCAGGTCTTCGGGGCCGGTCAAGCCGGACACGGCGATCTGTTTGCTGATGAGGGTCGAGGTTGGCGGGTTCATGCACTCCGAGAAGGTCATCGGCTTGACGCACGCGCTAGCCCGCGCACACAGGATCGCTTTGGATTCGCGGCTGGTGACGGGCATGGCGCAGACGGTGGCCGTGACTTTACCTTGCGGATCCAAGGTTTCGGTGCAGGCCTTGCCGGTGCTGCAGACCTCTTCCTGGGTCCAGGCGCCGCCTTTGCAGCGGACGCGGATCAGCGAGCCGGGGGCGCAGCCGATTTGGTCCTCTTGCGTGCAGGCGCTGGCCACCGCGCCGCCGTTTACCGGGACCACAGCGGCCCCGCCGCCCCCGCCGCCGCTACTGCCCGTGGACGTCGCAACGCACGCCGCCGCTCCCAAGATCACGGAAGACCAGCCAAGGACCGATGGAATGCGGAGTTCGAGCATGGCCACCTCCGGGGAGCAGGGTAGCGCCGGTGGCTGCGGGCCACAACTGGCCGATGCCGCACCTGCGGCCCGCTGGGTTCATCCCGCTCGCCGCGCAGGCCCCTGTGGTCGGCGGTACGGCGCGGCCCGTGGCTAGAGCACCGATCAGAAACCCAGTCCTGGGGGCAAACGTCGCGGCGGGTCGCGGCAGTGCAGGGCTCTGGGGCGCCCGCTTGCGACCCACTGAGCATCCACGAGTTTTCGTCAGCGAGTGCTCTCGTTGCTCTGAACCTCGGAGATTCGTGATTGGTGTTCTAGACCCGCGCCGGAGTCCCAAGCGCCCCTTCTCCACGGGGCTTGAGTGCCTGCCCTGCGGCATGGCGACGGCAGGTCCGCGAGGCGCAAGGGGACAGCAAGAACCCAGGCAGCGTCCAGGTCGTCAGCTTTGCATGACCTTGGACGTGGGACACCGGCCGATCAACGCAGGCTGCATGTGGGCCTTGAAGGTTCCGAACCCGACGTCGCAGGTCCAAGCGCCCCGCAACTTGAACGATTCTTGATTGGTCGCCCCACAGCACGCCGCCGGCCAGGATCCCACTCCGCCGGCCAAGATCCCACTCCGCTTTGGGCCGTTGCGAGCGCGGCGCAATCGGGCGGCGCCCCAATAGGCCGCCGTCCGGACACATTTGCCGTGGGCCAAGGTGGCCAATCGGCAAGACGGCCGCGCTACGCCTGGGGCCCGCGCACCGGCAACAGCCCTCGCACGCGTTTATCGCGGAACCACAGGCCCAGCCACAGCAGCACCCCCAACAGGACCGGCGCCACCACCGGGTCGCCTACGCGCAGATGGGTCACGACAGCGCCGCCCAAGTAGCCGGTGAGCAGCACGGCGCCCAAGGCCGCGGTCTGCGGGATCAAATACAGGGTCGCGCACGCCAATTCGATGACCGCGATCACCGGCAAGTGGTCAGCCCTAAAGCCAAACTTCTCGGTGAGCATCTTGACTATTTCGGGGTTGCCGGTCAGCTTCATCGCCCCACTCGCCACGAGCGCCAGGCCGGGCAGGCCGGTGAAGACGCGGCCCAGCCACGGATTGAAGGTCTTGTCGGTCCACATCGCCGGTTGACTCCCACTGGGTTGCTCCGCAGATTTTGCCACGGCAACGGTGCTGGTCAACGCAACGCTCGCCATCTTGCGACAAACGTAGGACTTTGCGTCCAGGTAGAGAGTGCCAAAGGGGGCGCGCCGCCCCCTGCGACCGCCGTGAACGCCGCAGCGCTGGAGGCACTGGCCAGCTCAAGCGACGAGCGGATGGCGCGACTGGGCCGAACTCTGCATGCCAATCGCGCT
The DNA here is from genome assembly GCA_037441385.1 of Myxococcales bacterium. Classification (GTDB taxonomy): domain Bacteria; phylum Myxococcota_A; class UBA9042; order UBA9042; family UBA9042; genus SXRM01. Next base: position 9,227 of record JBBISH010000119.1, on the reverse strand, counting down.
GTTCTGGACGGGGGCGGCGAGCCGGCGGCGGCCATGACGCTGGCAGGTGTGGCGGCGTGGCTGCACGCGACGCGGTCCAAGGGCCGTTCGTGGTGCGGGCCGCCACGCCAGGGCGGTCCACTGCGCCGCCGGCCCTGGCGATGGAGCCTGATCGGCCTGACATTCAAGGGCAAAGTGCGGGAACAATCGTCGAGGTCGTGCGCGACTAGCGTGGGCGTCGGGCGTGCACAGCGCCGCCCCGTGCGAGCCAGGGCCAAGAGCGAAGTGGGGCACCGGCCTTGCGGGATGGCAAGCGCCGCGCCGCGCCGAGTTCGGGCCCAGTGCTGACGGTGCAGGTCAAGTAGCTATCGCCCGTTGGGCACAAGGCAGGTCCGCGGACCATGCCCGCTCTTAGACGAACCCCGGTTCGGGCCCGAAGAATTGCCGAAGTTTTCGAGCCGATTTGGACGGAAACCGTATTACGGAGTGGGAGCTACAACCCCGCCGTAAACAGCAGCGAGTAGCGCCACTCGCCGGGCTGCTGCGCCGCGGCCCCGAAATAGTCGCCCGCCACCACGAAACCCACGGAAAGCAGGGTCGCGTCAGCCAGCAACCGAACGCCGACGCGCGGCTCGGGGACCACCTGCACGGGCGCCCCCACGCCCAGCGCCAGGCTGGGCAAGAGGAACAGCGGCGGGGCGATGGCCAGGGGCAACAGCAGCGACACGCTGGGCGTCAGCACCAGGCGGCGCGGACCCGTGACGCTCATGTCCAGGTGCAGCGAACCCATGGCGACGCTTTGGCCAAAACCTACGTCGTAGCCGATGCGCAATCGGTCGGCATTGCCATCGTGGCGGGTCGAGCCAAACGCCACCGTTGGCCCGCCGTTGCGCAGCCAGGTGCCCGGTCGGGTCAAGCGGATGGCGGCCTGCCCCGCCGGATCGCAGTGGGAATTGGCGTTGCACGTCGGTCCAACGCCCACCAGCAAGGTCGCCTCGCCGTCGCTGGTCTGCAGCGCCGCGGGCCGGCTGCCCACGGCCGACGCCGCCAAACCGTTGGCGTGCCGCATCCGGCCGGCCACCACGGCATCGCCGCGATAGAGCTGCAACCACCTTGCATCCACGGCGAAATCGGCGATGGTCGCGCAGGCCACGCTGGTATGGAGCAGCGGATGGCGCACGGCGAAGCCGGGCACACTGGACACTGCGCCCGAGGCACCACTGCGGCTCAAACGGCAGCTGTCGTCAAAGGCCGGCTCTGCGAAGTTGGCGTCGAAGTAGCCGCTGCGCGAACGGATTTCCAGGCGTCCGCCGGGTGGCAGTTTCACAGCGATGCCGTCGCAAGCGTACAGGGCCACGCCGCCACCGCCCGGCTCGCCGGTGAGTCGGCGCATTTGGGCAGCCAAGTCCTCTGAATCGCGGTCATCCAGGTCGATCTCGGCAACTGGGCTGCCCTGGAAGTGGGTACACCAGCGCCCCACGCACGGACCGCACGCGCGGCCCACCAGGTCGACGGCCGCCTCGCTGCGGTTGACCAAGACCGCGACTTGCTCCTTGCGGCAGCGGTGGCCGGAGCGGGTGGTGGCAAGGTCGAAGCCTGTGGACTCGCACTGGAACTCGACGGTGACCGCCTCGATCTGCAGGCCGGATTCGCGGGCAAAGCGGGCGTCGGCAAGTTCGGCGCTGCCCGCCTTGCGCAGCAACGCGATCGCTTCCGCGTGGGCTGAGGACGTGACCAGGAGCAACGCCAGCGTCGCCAAGGCCCAGAGTCTCCGCCAAGTCGCGGAGTTGGGGCGCTTGGGCCCCGCCCGGCGCAGGGTAGAGCGGCACTGCAGGGCTTGTCGTGGCATCACTTCGCCTCCGATTCGCGACCCAAGCAACCCTGGGGCAAGCGCGCGGATCCGCCGCCGCCGGAGCGTCCGCCCTAGAAGAGCTTGAACGGAATGCCCAGCGCCAGGTCGAACATCAGCCCACCCGCGTCCACGTTGGGCGTCGCGTTGCCGTAGGTCTGCTCGCTGATGCCGCGGCGCTCGCCGTCCGAGGCCTGCCGATACGAAGTCTCCCATCCATCCAGATGCTTGCGCAGGTAGTGGGCAAGTCCAACCCGCAGATACAAATGCTGGAACTCGTAGCGGACTCCGGCGCCAACGCCCACGGTCATCCATTGCGTGGTGGCCTGCACCGTGTCGCCCTGGCGGGCAGTGAATACGCCTAGTTGGTCGCCCTTGGCCAGTGTGATGGCGTCGACCGTGTAGCTCCCCACCAGAAACGAACCGCCGGCGTACACGCCCAGGTGGTCGAACATCAGCAGCAGCCGGACGGGCAAGTCGAAGGCGAACACCGGAAAACCACTGGCGGCATAGCCACCCGAGGCTGAGAACCCCGTCTCGATGGCCAAGCGCTCGGAGGGCCGGAACTGGTAGCTGGCCTCGATGCCAAAGGGGATCGTCACCTCGTGCGCAGCCGCGAAGTATTGGGTGGTTGCGCCACTGCCCAAGGTTACCGGTTGGCTGACCGCGCCCGCCGAGACCGGCAACACTCCGCTGCGCGCGCCGAAGTAGAAGGCGCTCGCCCGGCGCTCGGCCACCGGATCGACGGGCCGGTAGTACGGATCGGCGCTGCCTGGACCGTCGCGCGCGGGCGGCATGGCGGGCGGCGGGGCGTCCAAGGCGATGGTGCGGCAGCCGGCGGGGCCCCGCTGGCCCTTGCGCGGCGAAAAGCAACTGAGCAGGGCCTTACGGCGGCAACCCCAGACTTCGTAAAGCGTGGCGCTGGGCAGGTAGGCCGGGTCGGGTGCGACGCGGTTGGCCTCGTGCCAGTCCGTTGCGCGGCGAGCACAGAGGTCCGCTCGCTCCGGCGTGGGACACGGCCCAAGTGGTGGGCGAAAGGCGCGCGGGTCCAGATCGGGCCGCTCGCGCAGCTGCAGCTCCTCTTCGGGGCAATCGTAGTCGTGGACAAAGGTGGCGCGGGCCGTCGCCTCCAAGCACCCGCTGGCGCCGACTGCGAGCGCGACCAGCGCCACTACGCGCAAAGCAGCGGTTCTGCAGCGGATCATGACCGATGCAAGGCGCCACCGCCCACGGTCGCCCGGCCTGACCAGCGCAGCGCCCACATCATACGAACCCCGTCTGATTCACGCCTGTACGGTTTCTCTGACCCGGTCTGCAACCGGCGAGAATCAGGCGGGGACCCCGGCTCGGGCCCGAAGAATTGCCGAAGTTTTCGAGCCGATTTGGACGGAAACCGCATCACCCCTCCAAACCAGACCTTTCGGCCTATGGCGAGGAGCCTACGCCGCCGGCAGACCCACGTCAACCGTGGATTTCTGCTGAATTTCCAGACAAGGCGCCGCCCTTGGCACAGCTCCGCCACCCGTGCAAGAAACGATCGCGAGTCAAGTGCGGCACCGACCTTGGCCGATGCCAACCGCGGGCAAGGCCCAGTGGCGCATGCGCGCGAGCCCGCCCCGCCGCGGCCTTCCGGGCGAGCCCGTCGCAGGGCACTCGCCACGGCACAAGCTGGGCGGCCCGACCAGCCCAAGCGGGCGCTGTGGTTGGGCGGCCTGGCGACGCCCACGCCGACCAGCCCTGACAAGGGGCCGCGCCAGGTTGGCGCGCTAGTCCCCATTTCAGGTCCGTCCGTCAACGCGGATCGCCAACCAGCTCTACCGCTCCCCAGGCTGCTGGCGAAGCAAAGGCCGGCCGCCCCATGCCATTTCGCCCCGCCGCCAATAGGGCCAACTGGGCCTGGCGCAGCGCTTCGAGCGTATCGGCCCCAGCGGCCAAGTGCCGATAGAAACTCGCCATCAACGCGGCCGTCGCCTGGTCGTCCACGTCCCACAGCGTCGCTACAAGGGTGGGCACTCCGGCCACGGCAAAGGCGGTGGCCAGCGACGCAATTTCGTCGCCGACCACGGCCACCCCCGGCTCGGCCGCGCGCTGCAGCAGCGTCGAACAGGCCGACAGCACCGCAAGTCGGGGCCGCAGCGCCAGGCCATCGGTGGCCGAAATCGCCGACAGGGTCAGCGGCCCGTCGGCCATGCGCAGGTAGCTGCGCGACGGATCAGCTTGGAGCACACCGTGGGTGGCCAGGTGCAAGACGTCGAAGTCTTTGGCCAGCGACGTGAATTGGGCGACCGTCCCCTCTTTGCCAAACAGCAGCACGCTGTCAGAGGCAATGAACTGCCGCGCCTGCTGCAGCTCGGCGTGGGCACCGGGCAAGGTGCCATCGGGATTGCCGATTCCCAACACGCGCAGGCTGCGAGGCGTGCGTGCGCGGCGGTCGGCGAGCGCCGTGGCCGTGGCCGCGGACAGGTAGCCCATGCGCACATCTTCGATCACATAGCGGATCTCGCCCCTTGGCGTGCGGTGCGGCAAGGCGTGCAGGGGCAGGTAGTGGAGCAGCGAAAACGGCACCACCAGCACCGTGTTCGCCGCAGCGATTTCGGCTTGCACCGGCTGCAGCAGCCAACCATAGAGCTTCAACCCCACGGTCTGAAGCTGCTGCTCGCGGCTCTGGTCGGCCGCGACCGTCGCGGTGGACGCCGCAGGCAGGTCGCCCAGGGCCTCCGCACCGCGCGAACCATTCGCTGCTGCCAGGCGCCGACCGTCGTCGACCGCCAAGCGCCGCCAGGCCTCGACAGCGCGCTCGACCTCGGGCCATGCCACGGGCACTTCGCGGGTCTGGATACCGCCGGGCCCGACCACAAACAGCACCAGGCGATCGGGCAAAGCAAAGTACTGGAGGATCAAGGTCTTGTCGGGCAATCTCTTGAGCAGCGCCGGCAACGACTCGGGCTCCACCGCCACCTGCGGCCACAGGCGCTTGTAGTGGGCGCGAATGGTCTGCAGCTGGCTCTGGGTTTCCCGCGTCTTGGCCTCGGCGCGCGCCTTCCACGCCGACTGCTCGGCCGTGGCCGCGCCCTTCCCGGACGAGTGACTGGCCGCGGCGCGCGCGGCGTGCTGCTGTTGTCGAGCCGAAACATAGGCTTGCAGGGCGGCTTGGGCCTCAGCGTCGCCGGCCTGCACACCAGCAAGGGCGCGATTGTTCCGGGCTTGCACCGCTCGCGCCACCGCCAGCACTTGCAGGGCCTGATCCTGCGCACCCGCTGCGAGCAGGGCTTGCACCGCATCGGCAAACACCTGTTCGCGCTCGCGCCGCAACACCGGACTGGCCGCGCCAACCGCCATCACGGCTTGTTCTGCGGCTTGATCCACAGCCTGCAACAGCCACTTGCGACCCTTGGCCGCATCGCCAGCGCGCAGGTGGGCTTGCCCCAGCGCGTGCAGCGCCAGCGAACGCCAGCCCGGCAATTCGAGCCGATTGGCCAAGGCGACGGCCCGCTCGCCAGCGGCAACGGCCTGGGCGGCGACCGGTTCGCTGCGGGCCCGCACCCAGGCCGCGGTGAGTGCGTCTTCAAACGCCGAGCGGGCCAGCGCGTCGGCTTCGACCCGAGCCGCCACACGCCGCGCCTCGGACGGCTGCCCGGCGGCCAGCAGGGCCCGCGCTTGCAGCGCTTCGGCCTCGATGCGCGAAGTGTCGCTGCTCCGCGCACGATACGCTTGTGCAACTTCGGCCATCTCGTCGGCGGCCTTTTGCGCCCACTGCACGGCCTGCTCGCCCGCGTGGCCGTCGAGCCACCATTGGGCGCGCTCAAGGCGGATCCACGGCACCTGGGCCGGCTCGGCGTCGTGGGCCGAGGCCAGGGCCGCGGCGAACCGGTCGGCAGCCAAGCGATCGTCCCCGAGCCGCCAGGCGACCGCCGCCAGCCGGGTGAGTGCGGCGCGCTCTTGGTGCCCCTCGCCGCCAGCTCTGGCCATCTCGAAGAGCTGGGTGGCGACGGTCACGGCCTCGGGCAAGTCCTCCGCCGCCATCAGGATGCTCAGCTCCTCGTCCAAGGCCTTGCGGAACAAGTGCGGCTCGCCACCGAGCTCGGCGTTGCGGCGCGACTGCCGTGCGTAGGCGAGGGCCTGAGCCAATCGCCCTTGCTGGCGGGCCCCTTGGGCCAGGCGCAGGCGCGTTCCGGCCAGGCAGGTCACCCGGCCGCGGTCGAGGCAGCGGCGCTCAAGCGCCTCGATCGCCGGCGCCCAGGCGTCGAGGGCGCCAAGCAGCGCTCGGATATGCGCCAGCACCTCCTCGGCGCGGAGGACGTCGGCAGGGTCGCCCTCGTTCTTGGCGATCGCCACCGCCTGCTGGGCCAGCGCCACGGCCCGCAGCTCCTCGCCGTGCGCCGCCGCCGCCGAGGCCGCGCGAAGGGCAGCGTCGCCTGCGCGAGCCGGAGCACCCAGGCGCTGAAACACTGCCAAGGCCGCCACCGCCTCGGACTCGCCCTGTTCGTCGTTGTCGACCACGCTCGCCGCCCGAGACTGGGCCAAGCGGGCATCTGCCGCCAGCCCGTCGTCGGCCAACTTGGCTACTTGGCTCAGGTTAACGGCAAGGTCGCCCGTGCGGTCGGCGCGGGCCAACGCTTGGGCACACACCCCGCGCGCCAGCAAGAACTGCCCGTCGAGGATCAGCAGCTGGGCCCAGCGCAACTGCAGGCCCAAGTCGTCGGGATGGCGCAAGGCCGCGGCTTCCGCCCGCATCCGCTGGAGCTGCCGCTGCCGCACAGCGCTGCCGTCTTGGGCTTGCTCGCAATAGGCCAAGGCCATGTCGGGCGGCGTGGTGTCGTCGCTGGCCAGGGCGCCGGCAAGCTCGCGGCGTTCGGCAGAGCCGGACGGCAGTTGCTCCAGCACTTTGCTGGCCGCATCAAAGGCCCCAAGCTCGGCCAAGGCGATCCCCAATTGGCGCGTGAGGCGCCGGCCCTGCGGCGTGGCCAGTTGCCGAGGCGACAAGCTGCGCAGTTGCGTACCTGCGTCGATCGCCGCTTCGACCTCGGCACGATCGGCCAGGGCAATGTGCTTGTCGTCGGGCTCAAACGAGACCCGCGCCCAAGCCTTGGCGGTGTGCTGGGCGGCTTCGGCATAGCGGGCTTCGGCCACAGCGACCTTGGCGGCCAGGATGTGGCCGATGGCATCGCCGCCCGCCTTCTGAATCAGGCGCCGTGCCGCCTCGCGGGCCTTGGCCAGCTGGCCCAGGCGCATGTAGGCAGTAAACTGACCAAGGGCGGCCATGCCACCAAAGTCGTCGATTTCCTGCGCCTGCAGCAGAGTCTTGAGCTCTTGCGTGGGCTTGCGCAGCCTCCCTTGGGTCAGTGCCAGGGTATTCCACATCTCGACATTGGTGGGGTCCATGGCCACCAAGCGCTCCGCCAGGCGCTCGGCCAAGTGCAACAACCGCTTGTCGCGGGCGGCATCGGCAACCGGCCGCAACAGCTCTGCCGCCACCGCCGGCCGATCCGCCAGTAGCTTGACTGTATCGTCAAAGGCCGCCTCCACAGCCACCACCGCAAACTCGTCGACGGCTTGGCGCCCCTGCTGGGCGCGCTCCGTGGCCCGCACCGCCCGATCCACGCGCTCTTGGCCCTGACACGCCAGGGCGGTGGCCGCAGCGCTCGTCGAAAACCGTCGGGCCTCTCCATACCACGCGCTGGCGTCACTCCACATTTGATGGTCGACAAAGGCGTTGGCCAGGGCCAGGCAGCTTGGCGAGTCCTGATTGTGGGCGGTGGTGTGCAGCCACTGGCGCATCAGGTCGGCGCTCTTGGCGAAGGTGGCCTTGCCGGTGCGGTGCGCCAGGTCCCGCCAGCGAGCTTCAGCCTCGGCCACCCGCCGCTGCCACCAGGCCAGCTGGGCCAATTTGTTCGCAGCCACGGTGTCTTCGGCATCGTCGGCCACCAAGGTCTCTAGCACTTGCCGGGCGGCGGCGTAGGCCCCCAGGTCGATGAGGGCGACACTCAGGCTCCACCGCAGATCGCGGTCGCGAGGCGCTTCGGCCAGCTGCGCCAACAAGTTGCTGCGCCAGGCCAAGGCCGCAAGTGCCTTCTTGGCCCGTTGCTGTTCGGGCTCCAGGGCGAGCAAGCGCTGCCACAGTGCCGTGGCCTCGCCAAAACGCTCGCTGCTACTGGCGGCGTCGGCCTGCTGCTCAAGCGCGGCAACCGCGTCGGTGTGGCGGCGAACAGCTTGATCGTCGTCGGCAAACAGCAGCCAGGTCGCGTAGATCTCGGCCCAAGCATAGCTCGAGTTGGCGTATCGCTCGGGATTGGCGACCACGTAGCGCAGGCATTCGCGCGTGTCGGCGTCTTCGGTTGCGGCCATCGCCTGGCCCAAGGACTGGCCCAGGTATCGACCGCGGACCACCGCCTTGTTCATGGCCCGCGCCTGGTCGGCCACCGATCGCGACTCGCTGGTCAGCCGAGTAACCGCGCCCTGTGCCGCCGCGGCGTTTTGCGCCAACAGCGTGGCCAGCGAGGTCAGCGGGCGGCGGTCGGTCACTCCAAGGGGCACAAAACCCAGCGCCAAGGCGCGCATCAGCGGCTCGTCGGCCGCCCAGGCAGGCACGCGCAGGCGCAGCGAAACCACCAGGCCAGGTTGCAGCGGGTCGCACGCGCCGCGCACCAGTACTTTGCTCTGTTGCCGGCCGCGCTCCACGATCCGCGCCCAGGCGACTTCCTCTGAAGATACGCCATTTTGCCGCGGCGACGGCCGGTAGACGGTGGAGTCGCGGTCGCGAATCTCCAAGCCGTGGTCACTGCCCAGGGCGATCGCGGCCTGACCGTCCGGCGATACCGACAACAGCGGCGCCAAGGCCTCGATGAGCGTGGAATCCTTGGGCAAAGCGACCGGAGCCTGACTGGGACCGGGCTGAGCCCAGACTTCAGCCGCCACGGCCAGTACCGCCAGGGCGACGGCGACCAGCAGCGAAGACGCCAAGATCCCCGTGCCACCCGACCACCGCGACCGACAGCCAAGGCCGGCGGCCGCAGTCGACATCACACGGAATCCGCTGGAACTGGCCAGAAAACTTCGGCAATTGTTCCGGCCTGAACCAGGGATCCCGCCTGACTCTTGCCAGCTGCAGACCGGGTCATGGAAGCCGTACACGGGTGAATCCGGTAGCGTGCGTGTCACATCTGGCCTCGGCAATGCCGCCTGCGGCAACCGCCTCGCCACTGTATGCTACTCGCACAGGTCGTACCAGTTCGCCTGCTTTACCAGTTGCCTACTCTGCCACCGCATCGAATCGCCCTATCGGGTAGGGGCGCCGGTTGCCCGACGCCCCTCCCACACCACCGGACATGCGGGTCCGCATCCGGCGGTTCGCGTGCTACGCGGTTCGGGCCTGGCTTCGGATGTCCGGCAGGCCAAGGTT
>JBBISH010000118.1:0-19697 GCA_037441385.1 Myxococcales bacterium | reverse complement strand
CTCGGGCTGGTCGGGGCACTTGTCCTTGACGTCCGGCACGCCGTCGTTGTCGTTGTCGGGATCCGGGCAACCGTCTTCGTCGTGGAACTTGTCCAGATCCTCGGCTTCGTTCGGGCACTTGTCGTGGGTGTCGTTGATGCCGTCGCCGTCATTGTCCAGGTCGGGGCAGCCGTCCTGGTCCTGGAAGCCATCCATGTCCTCGGCCTGGTCGGGGCACTTGTCCAGGTTGTCGGGCAGGCCGTCCTTGTCCGAGTCCTCTGCCTTGCCGCCAAACGACCAGGTCACCCCGGCCTGGGCCTCAAATTCAGAGGCGATGGCCTTGGTACCCGGACGCGAGTCGCCAATCATGTACAGGCCCGCAACGCGCAAGCCCAAACGGTAGGTGATGGGCACCTTCACGCCCAAACCGACCTCGAACGCGTTGTCTGCATCCGGGGTTTTGACCCACACGCAGTTGCTGCTGGTGGCCGTCTTGCACTGGCTCTTGCCGTTGACCAGGATGTCCTGGCCCCCGCCCACCTGCACATAGGGCAACACGGCGCCGTCGTTCAGGAGGTACCACAGACCGCGGACGCGCCAGCCCAGGACCTGCGCCGACGACGCCTTGCTCACCAGCTGCGTAAAGGTGTCGCGGAACGACGCTTCGACCGCCAGATGCCGGTCCAGCAGCACAACACCAGCGTGCAGCCCTACCAACGGACCTGCACCGGGCCGGTCTTCCGCCTTGGCGGCGTTGCCCAGGCCGGAATTGCTGGCAAACGAGGTGAAACCACCCATCACGCCCACGTCGATCTGCAACGGGTCCGCAGCCTTGGCCGGAGTGGGCGCGGGCTCGGCAGCCTGAGCCGCATCAGCCAGAGCCGCAGCAGCCAGAGTCGCAGCCGCCAGAGTTGCAGCAGGGAGCAGCAGTGCAGCGGCGGTCGCGGCGGCGGAAATTGGGCGTCCAGTTCGCAACATCGGATGACCTCGGATAGGTTTTGACCCCAGCTAGTACACCACGCCGTAATTTCGTTCCGAGTTGCGGCCCCTTGGTGTACTAGGCGGCGCTAGCCGCGCGCGGGGGTCGCAGGGGGCGGCGCGCCCCCTTTGCTGGCTGAAGATGCTAGTACTACAAACCATTCGAAAATCCTAACCCGGAAGGAACTTCGGGTTTGTAGTACTAGTTGGCCCTGTCCGCGCGCGGGGGCCATGGCACACGTCCCTTTCGCAAGCCCAGCGTCCCGTGCCGTGTCTGGCGCAGGGGTAGGTCGAGTCTTGGCCCGGCAGGGCGGGGGCGGGCGCTGCCTGAGCGTGCGGGTCCACGTATAGCACCGGTTTCGTTTGCTCACAAGGCGCGGCCCTCACCCGGACGCCGTCGCAGCCTACGCCATTGCTAAATAGTTACAAACAGATACAGGCCCGCGATCGGCTACGGACTGCGCGCCCGCCAAGCCTGCGAATAGCACCGGGTCGTGAAGGTTTGTGAGTTGCACGTCCCGCCAGTCAAGTGGCCGCGACCCAATGGGTGTGGCCGCGACCAAATGACTCGCAAGAAATCCAGGCAACTAGGCAGCAATACGCGAGCAGACCGTCTCGGTGATCAGACGGCACACCACGTAGGGGTCGATGTTCGCGCACGGACGGCGGTCCTCGATGTAGCCCTTGCCGTCTTGAGCCACCTGCCACGGAATGCGCACCGAGGCGCCGCGGTCGGACACGCCGTACTTGAACTGCTTGTACGAGCAGGTCTCGTGCTTGCCGGTCAGGCGCTCTTCGATGCCCGCGCCGTAGTTCTCGATGTGCAGCTCGTGGCGCTCGCCCAGGGCCTTGGCTGCGGCGATGCACGAATCGATCGACTCGCGCATCTTCTTGGTCGAGAAGTTGCAGTGTGCGCCCGCGCCGTTCCAATCGCCCTTGACCGGCTTGGGGTTCAGGGTGGCGCTGACGCCGTAGTCCTCGGCCACGCGATAGAGCAGGAAGCGGGCCATCCACAAGTGGTCCGAAACCTCGACCGGGCTCAGCGGCCCAACCTGGAATTCCCACTGTGCCGGCATGACCTCGGCGTTGATACCGGCGATCTTCAGCCCAGCTTCCATGCACTTGTCCATGTGCTCTTCGACGATGTCGCGGCCGAACACCTCGTCCGCGCCCACGCCGCAGTAGTAGCCGAACTGGGGCGCCGGGAAGCCGTTGTCCGGCCAGCCCAGGGGCTTGATGCCGTCAAAAAACGTGTACTCCTGCTCGATGCCGAACCACATGTCGTGGTTTTCGTACTGCTTGGCGATGTCGACCAGCTTGGCGCGGGTGTTGGTGCGGTGCGGCGTCATGTCGATATTCATGACTTCGCAAAGGACCAGGACATTCGGCGCGCCGCGCACCGGATCGTGGCACTGGAACACCGGCTTGAGCACGCAATCCGAGGCATGACCCTCGGCCTGGTTGGTGCTCGATCCATCAAAGCCCCATGCCGGCGGCTCGTGGCCCAGCGCAATGATCTTGGTCTTGGACCGCAGCTTCTGGGTCGGCTCGGCGCCGTCCATCCAAATGTATTCGGCCTTGTAGAAACCACTCACGGTCTTGCTCCTGGTACGGGACAGGTTTGGCGCGCGCGGGATTGCGATGCGCGCCACGGATACCAGCCGTCTTTCGCTGGTGGTGAGGAGTCTAGGAGTCAATTGTTTCGAAACTGTTTCGGGCATCGAGCTTGCGCCGTCGCAACGAAACGACCAGCATATGCGCGCAGTGCGCTGAGCGAGGCTCCCCCCAATGAACGCGCCCATCATGGACAAACAAAGCGATTTCGTGGCCATCGACCTATCAACTCCCACCGGCGAGACAGGTCACGGCCGGCTGCCCGTGCAGATTCTGGCCGACGGGGTGCGGACGCGCCGGGCGCTCAAAGCCGCCGGAACAGCCTTTGGGGTGGGGCTGATCCTGATCTTCATGCCGCTGATGCACTTGGTGGGCCCGCTGGTCAGCTGGACCGTGGCCGTCACGCTGCTGGTCCGGCGGTTGGGCGAGCGCGAGCGGCTGCAGGACTGCGCGGTGACGTGCCCCAAGTGTGGCGGCACGGCCCCAATTGCCGAGCAACGCCTGCAATGGCCCCTGATGACCATATGTCGCGGATGCCGCTGGCAGATCACGATCCAGCCCTCCGCGCCGGGAACGCTCGGCGGGCACGAAACTGGCACTCCTGCGGCACCCGTGTAGGCTAGCCGGGACATCGCGTTTGCCGCTGTGGAGGGTCCAAATGTTTGAACACAAGCTGAAGATTGCAGTTTTGCACGGTGGTCCTTCGTCCGAGCACGACATCTCGGTGTGGTCGTCCAAGGGCGTGACCGGCACCCTGCGCGGCGCCGGACACACGGTACTGCCGGTCTACGTCGATCGCGACGGCCGCTGGCATTTTGGCGACGCAGCCGGCGAGGCCGGCCAAGTACAGCCCGAGCACTTGCCGATCACGGCCGCGCTGCAGCGGCTGCTGGATTTGGCGATCGACGTGTGCTTCATGGGCTTCCATGGCACTTACGGCGAAGACGGCAAGGTTCAAGCGGCCCTTGACTTGATCGGCGTGCCGTACACGGGCTCGGGTCCAACGGCGTCGGCGGTGGCGATGGACAAGCCGCTGGCGCGGCGCGTTTTCCGCGGCGTTGGCTTGCCGGTGGCGCGAGCGCGCGAGGTGCCAGCCGCCGGTTTGGGCGACTTGACGGCGGCCAGGGCTGTAGCCGACGAGATCGTTGCCGATCTGGGCTTGCCGGTCGTGGTCAAAGTGCCGGCGGGCGGCAGCAGCGTGGGCGTTGAGATCCCGCGCGACGAGCAGGGCGTGGCCGATGCGCTGCGCCGGCTGTCCACGGGGGTGGACACGCTGCTGTGCGAGCAGTTCATCGACGGCGTGGAGCTGACGTCGGGCGTCCTTGAGCTGCGCGACGGCACGCTCGTCAGCATGCCCATCGTGGAGATCGTCCCCAAATCTTCGGAATTCTTTGACTACCAGGCCAAGTACCAAGCGCAGGGCAGCGACGAGATCGTGCCGGCGCGCATCTCGGCCGAGGCCACGCGCCTGGTGCAAGAGCTGGGTCGGCGCGCCCACCACGCTTTGGGCTGCCGCGGCGTCTCGCGGACCGACGTGATCCTGGGACGCGATGGCCAGCCAGTGGTGCTGGAGACCAATACGCTGCCAGGGCTGACGCCAGCGTCACTGTTGCCCAAAGCTGCGGCTCACCACGGCCTGACGTACGAGCAATTGCTGCATACGATCATCGACGCAGCACTGGCTTAATTTCGTTTGTATTTTTTGGTGCACGTCCATCGCAATGGATCGTCGGCGCCGGCCATGCGTCCGATTTTCCTTGACGGGCAGGCCGCAAGCTTGCAGGCTACTGGGCCGCTTTGCCCGCCTTCGCTGGGGGCAGGGCGCAAACCGACTCGATCGCCAAGTGCCAAGACGCCGGTTTGAGTCGATTCGCAGGCCGTGGTTGCGGACTTTGGGAGGGAACTGGTGAACATCGCGCTGTCGATCGACTCGATCGCTCCCACGCACATCCAAGAAAACGAGTCGTTCAAGGTGACCTGGACGCTCAGCGCCGCCGAGTCGTTTGAGTCGCGGTCGGTGGTCGTGACCCTGTTGACCGACGACGCGCGGCTCGTCCTGCTCGATCCCAAATCGCAGGAGTCGCCGCCCGAAGTCGCGGTCTCACTGGCCGCAGGCCAGAAAGTGACCCGTACCATGCAGGTCACGATCCAGAAACGCAAAGGCCTGATCGACGAACCTGCGCGCGACGGCAACACTTCGCCGTTCTTTGTGCTGGGCCGCGTCCGCCACGACAACGACGTCCTGGCCGCTTCGGGCGGAGTCGAGGTCGAAATGGCCGGGCTGGCGCGCCGGTCGACGCACCGCATCTTCGTCTAGTTTCGCTGCAAGGCCCGGATTCGGCTCCGGTTCGGATTGCGTCCCAAGCGGCGGCAAGGGGTCGTTGGCCTACTTGACCGCCGGCTCAGCGCACACGCGGAGTTCGCGAGGCCCAGACGCTGGCTGGAGCCACACGAGCCACCGGCCGCCGGCATACGGCCCCACCATCGCCAGACACTTGCTGGGCGTATCGCAATCGGGCGTGGCTCCCGGGCGGCCCAACTTGGCGTCGCCGGCACTCTCGATGCGCACGATTTCGCGGTCCAGCATCGCGCCCGGATCGGCGCCTGCGGCTGGGACGCAGTTCGCCGCCGCTTGGGGCACCGGCACCAAGGCCTCTTTGACAATCAAGGACTTGCCTGCAGCATCGCGTACCGGCGCTTGCAGGCGGAGGCGCTTGTCGTCGGCCTGTCCCTCTAAGGCCACCTGCAGTCCACTGGCGCTGCTGACCCAGCGCAGATCCAGGACCTTGGGCAAACTCAAGTGCGCCTGGCCCAGAATCTCGCCTGCCGCCAAGTCCAGCACCGTCCACTCGAGCACCGGCTTGCCTTTGCCGTCGCTGGGCAATTGCTCGAGCAGCGCCAGTAGGTCGGCGGATCGCGCCATGGCAATGAGGGTCCCTTGCGGCTCCAGCACCACATCGGCCTTGCCGGCGCGGGGTTCGATGGCAGCGATACCGCCGGGATAGGCCAACAGCGCCGGAGCGCCTGGCCACAATTGCCCCACGGCGGGCAGGGTGGTGGCGGTCGAATCCTCTGGTGGCAACGAGGCTTGCTGCACGCGCTGGCCATTGGCGAGCAGCTTGACTTCCACCGAGCGCCGCACCACCGAGCGCCCCGCCAAGTCGTGCCGGCAGATCTTGGGCACCAGCACCAAGTCGCCATCGATCTGCGGCTGACCGTAGGCGCAATTGCTGACCACGGTCGCGTAGACTTGCGGACCGGGGCGACAGGGAGTCTCGGCGCAGACCGCGCTTGCAGGCATGGTTGCCGAAAAGAGCAGCAATGCCGCAACGCTGCGAGCCAACCACAGAATCTTCATGCGAACCTCGACCTGCCAGCAAAGCTGACTGCCCATCATACGGAATCCGTCTGAATCGGCTCGAAAACTTGGGCAATTCTTCGAGCCCGGACCAGGGTCCCCACCTGATTCTCGCAGGTTGCATAGCGGGTCTGAGATACCGTACCGGCGTGAATCAGGTGGGGGTCGTATCACTTTGCACCCGCACGGCCGCCGTGCCAAGCTTGGGGCATGGCCACCGAACCCGCCCCAGCCCCAGACCGCGTTGAACCTACTCCCAACCCGGTGCTCAGCGGCGAGCCCACCGCGCGGGCTTGGTTGATCGCTGCGGCGGTCGTAATCCTGCAACTAACTGTTTTGGCATGGGGTTTGTCCGTCCAGCCATGAAGCGCGCTCTTGCAGAAGACAACCAGACGCGAGCTGGGCTTTTGGCCAGCGAATTCAGCTTGATTGGGCTGGGCGCCGGGCTGCTGCTCACAGCGGCGCTGATGCACGTGGGCTCGGCGGGCAATGACCAGCCCGCTGGCCGAGAAACTGCTGTGGTCGCCGCGGGTTTGCTGACCTTGGGCGGCATGCTGGCCTGGGCGGGCTGGTGGTGGAATCTGGGCGACCAGCGCGGGCGCGCACCGCACTTGGCCGTCACCTTGCCGTTCTTGCTGGGTTTTGCCGCGCTGGGCGCGGTGGGTTCTGGGCTGGCTGCGGGGTTGCAGTGGCCGACGCAGAGCTACGCGGCGCCGTGGCTGCCCGGGCCCACGCTCCTCACGGGCGCGGCGATGGTCAGCGGCGTGCCACTTTTGGCCATTTTGGGCCTGCGCGCACTGGCGGTGGGGCCTGGACAGCCGCCCTTGCCGCTGCTGCAGCTGCTGCAGGCCAGCGCGCATACCGTTGCCGGCGGCGCCGCGGTGCTGCTCGTCTTGGCGGCCGCCACGGATCGGCTGACGGCGGCCACGCGCAACGACTTGACGAGTGCTGTCGGTTTGCTCTGTGGTCACGCGCTGTTCTGGGCGGGGTGCCTGCTGGCAGGCTGGCGCCACTTGCGGCGAGGCCAGGCGGTGCGGGCGCCCACAGCGACGCTCGAGCGGGTCGACGTGCTGGCCGGCGCGGTGGCGCTGTTGGGGCTGGCGCTGCCGGGACTGGTCTTGACCAACGCGCTGCTGAGCGGCCGAGAAACGGGCCTGCTCGCGGCGTGTGCGGTGGCGGCGGCCTCGAATCACGTGATGCGCTACGCTTGGGCGATGGCGCACGACGCACCGTAGTACGGAATCCGTCTGAATCGGCTCGAAATCTCCGGCAATTCTCCGGGCTCGAACTGGGGTCCCCGCCTGATTCTCGCCGGTTGCAGAACGGGTCAGAAAAGCCGTACAGGCACGCATCAGGTGGGGTCCGTGTAGCTCAGCCTACTTGGCCGCGGCCTGCGTGGGCCGGTGATCCAGCGAGATCTCGGCCAGTTCGTCTTGGAACTTGACCTTGGCGACCATCAGCCGCTCTTGAGCGCTGACCACATCCAACGTGGTCTGCTGCACGCGGTCGCTCATTTCCTTCATCTTCTGCTGCAGATGCGCCATCAGCGGCCCCGCCGTCTTGACCAGCTTCAGGCTGAAAATCTGGTCATGCAGTTCGTCGCTGCGGACGCGGTATTCCTCAGCCCGCTCGCGCAGATGGGCGATCTGCTCTTGGGTCTTGGCCATGTCGTCGAACAAGGCCACCAGCTTCTTGATCGATGCCTCGACCTTGGGATCCTCTTTGGCCGTCTCTAGATACAAGCGCACCATCTCCACGCCCACGGGCGAGCGCATGTCCACGGTGCGGGTGAGCGGCGTCGCTTCCTCGATCTCCAGGATGCGGCTCTCGCCCGCCGGCACTTCCACGGCAAACAGGCGCGCTTCGCCAATCACTTCGGCCGCCTTGGGCCCCTTGCTGATGGTCCAGCCCTTGGGCGTGGTGTGGCGCACCAGCACCGTGGTGGTCAGGTGGCTGCGGTTGGCGATCTTCAACTTGGTGGTGCGGAGGTGCTGCACCTCGGCGGTGAGCGCCCCGCGGCTGAGCTTGACCAGCTTGCTCATGCGATCGCCGGTCGAGCCGTCGCGGTCGACGACGACTTGGCGATCCAGCGCAAACGGCACGACCGCGGTCGCTCCCGGCGGGATCGGCTCGGCCAGTCCCTCGCCCACAAACCGCCCGGCGCCGTACACCGTGATCGGCCCACTTTCGAGCGTGGAGCCGGTCGGATTCTTGAAGCGCACGGCCTTGAACGCATAGCGGCTGTCGCCACCCGTGCTTTCGGCATCGTACAGGTACACGACCTCGCCCTGGGCCTGGCCCTGGACGATCGACACCATCGCGCTGGTGCCCTTGGCCACCGTCATCGGCAGCTTGCTGTCAAAGTGGCTCTCGCCCACCGGCGGCGCGTCCTGGTCTTCGGGCTTGCCGCTCTGGGCCGGTTGGGGCGCAACCACCAGCCGCACGCCGGCCTTCTGTCCCGCCACCACGCCGCGGCCCACCGCTTGCACCTGCGCTGGTGGAACGCCGCGCTCGATCAGCTGATTGCGCAGGATATTGGCCCGATCCAGGGCCTTGTCGTCGGCGTCGGACTCGCCCGCATTGGCGTACCCCTCGACCACCACGGGCTGGCGGGCGTTCTTGATTTGCTCAGCCAGCGCCACGACTTTGCGGTCCTCGGACGCCACATCTTTGGTGGCGACTTTGGCGGCTTTCTCCACGCGATAGCGCGCGGCGCGCGTGCCACCGGCTGCGTCACCCAAAGCCACCACAGAGGGCGCACCGTTGGCCCCACCCGACCGAGGAGCGACCGAAGCCGGCGCCTTGTAGTACGCGCCCGAGTCGGCGACGTCGGGGTGGCCTTCGGGGCGAGCCAATTCTTCGTCACTCAGCGCGGCCAGGGCCACTTCCTTGCCCTGATCTTCGCGCCCCACGCTGCCACCCAAAGGCGGCGCCTTGGCAAAACTGTCGTTGCTGTGCAGCGTTTCGCGGTGCACGACCCGAATCGAGTGCAGGTCGTAGCGGAACGACAGCGCCGAGCTCGAGCCCACGCCCACCTGCACGGCCTTCCAATCCTCGCCCGAAGTGTTGTCGACGATCGCCCAGCCCTGCAGGTCCACCTTACCGTTCTCACCCACCGCCACGCGGTAAGTTGGCTTCCAGGCAGGCGATTCGGTCACGTAGCTCAACACCACGTCGCGGTGGTTTCGGTCCGGCAGCTGGATGACCATCTCGATCTGGCCGTTCTTGGCCTGGCCGGGCGACGGGAACGAGATCGGCAGCGACTCCTTGGTCTTGGCATCCACTACGGTCAGCGACTTCAAGAAGTCGTCGACTTTGTCCTGCGGCACGCGCAGCACCAGCTGATCGCCGTCGACCGCGGCCTTGCGCTCGTAGAACGCGACGCCGTTGCGGTAGACCACCACGCGCCCCAGCGCAGCCTGATCGGCAGCGACATACGAGGTGTGAGCGCCACAAGCCGACGCCAGGGCTGAAAGAACGGCCAGTGCCAAAGCCACAGAAATCTTACGCATCGCGACCTCGCAGTTGAACAAGAAGGTGAATCAGGCGGGAGTGTGGGACATCAGGTCCAGGTTCCTAGACGCGCGTCGGCTTCCGTCGATCTACGCGAACGGCATGGGGGTGAATCGCACCCCGCAACCGGTGCTCCGACAGCGGATCCGCGGGCTTGCGTCATGGAATTGTAGGATTTGCCGCGCTCAGTCGATTCCAGTTGACGCGCCGCGTCGAAAAGCGTTATTTGCCATAGACGGCGGTACGATCGCGCTGCCTTCACGCCAATTCCACCAAGCCATATCCATCGCGAGGGCCATTCCATGAGCGACAATTTCTATCTGGACAACGAAGACCTGAAGTTCTGGATCGAGCAGGCCGTCGAATGGGACACGCTGGTCGACCTGGCCGAACACGGCGCCAAGGCGGAAGACCGGCCCAATTCGGTGCGCGACGCCCGCGACACCTTCGAGGACATCCTGCGCGAATTCGGCAAGTACGTGGCCAGGAACGTCGATCCGTACACGCGCAAGATGGACGATGACGGCACGCGGCTCGAGAACGGCGAAGTGGTGATGTCGCCCCATCTGGACAAGATCTTCAAGGGTCTCAAGAAGATGGACGTGTTCGGCGTACCGCTGCCGCGCGAACTGGGCGGTCTGAACGCCCCGGTCGTGGTGTACATGGCCGCCGCCGAAGTGCTGGCGCGCGCCGACGTGTCGTGCATGACCCACTTTGGCTTCCACACCGGCATCGCGCTATCGCTGATGATGTACGCGCTGCGCGATCCGCGGAGCAAGATCGAGAATGGACGTTTGATGTCCACGCCTTACGACGAAGTGATCAAGGACATCCTGACCAACGGCAAGTGGGGCTGCATGGTCCTGACCGAAGCCGGCGCGGGCTCGGACTTGGCGCAAATCAAGACCACCGCGGTGCTGGGCGACGACGGGCAGTGGCGCCTCAACGGCGAGAAGATGTGGATCACGAGCGGCAACGGCCAGTACCAGCTGGTGCTCGCCCGCACCGAAGATCCGCAGAAAGCTCCGGGCCTCAAGGGGATTTCGCTGTTCCTGTGCCGCCAGAAGCTGGACGGCAAGACCAACGTGCGCATCGCCAAGGTCGAGCACAAAATCGGCCACCACAGCTCGCCCACCTGCGTGCTGGTCTACGAGGACTCGATCGGCGAGCTCATCGGCCGCCGCGGCGAAGGCTTTGAACTGATGTTGCTGCTGATGAATTCGGCGCGCCTGGCGGTCGGCTTCGAGTCGCTGGGCATCGTGGAAGCCGCGATTCGCACGGCCAAGGACTACGCGGCGCAGCGCGTGACGATGGGCAAGACCATCGATCGCCACGAGATGATCGCCGACTACCTGGAGGACATGGAGCTGTACGCCAAGGGCCTGCGGGCGCTGTGCTTCGAGGCGACGCAAAAGGTCGAAAAGGCGATGCGGTGGGAGCTGATCCTCAAGTTCGATCCGCCCAAGGACGAGGCGGCGCGCGCCGACATGGAGAAGAAGCTGTCGCGCGTGCGCCGGCAGGCCCGCGACATGACGCCGCTGGTCAAGTACATCGCGTCCGAAAAGGCTGTGGAATTCAGCCGCATGGCCATGCAGATCCTGGGCGGCGTCGGCTACTCGTGCGAGTACCTGCCCGAGAAGCTGCTGCGCGACGCGCTGGTGCTGCCCATCTACGAGGGCACGAGCCAGATCCAGTCGCTGATGGTCCTGAAGGACCAGCTGATGCAGGGCCTGAAGGATCCGCGGCGGTTCATTGTCAAGATGGCGCGCGCCAATTGGAAGCGCGTGGCCGAGAACGATCCGCTGGAGAAGAACCTGAGCCGGCTGTTCGCCTACAAGTACAAGGCGTTGCAGACCATCCTGTTGCGCATCGCCAAGAACAAGATGAAGGCCACCTACGAACTGCCGGTGGGCGATTGGACCGAAGCGCTGTTCTCGCAGTGGGACCCCAAGGTCGACTTTGCCCCGGGCATGCTGCACGCCGAGCGCCTGACCAAGATCCTGGCCGAGGTGACGATCGCGCGCATCTTGGTCAAGTACGCGATCAAGTACCCGGATCGCCGCAAGGATGCCGAGCGGTTCCTCAAGCGCGCCGACCTGCGCTGCCGCCACTGGCTGGCCGAAATCGAAGAGCACGGCACCGAGCTGCTGGCGGACCTGGCCGCGGTGGAGCAGGCCCAGGCGAGCAAGGCGGCCTAGTACCAGTTCCGTCCGAATCGGATCGAAAACTCGGGCAATTCTCCGGGCCCGAACCGGGGTCCCCGCCTGATTCTCGCCGGTTGCAGACCGGGTCAGAGAAGCCGTACAGGCGTGAATCAGACGGGGTTCGTATAAGTCCTAGAGAAGATAGCCGACAGGTGCGGGGCGGCGCGGAGGAAGTGAACCCTCGCCGCCCGGTCGCCGCGGACCTCCAATTCGCTACAAATCGTACCGGTTCCGTCCGAATCGGATCGAAAATTCAGGCGATTCTCCGGGCCCGAACCGGGGTCCCCGCCTGATTTTCGCCAGTTGCACAACGGGTCAACAGAGCCGTACAGGCGTGAATCAGGTGGGGTGCGTATCGAAGATCTTGCCGGGATTGAGCAGTCCCTGCGGGTCCCAGGCACGCTTCACGGCCCGCATCGTCGCCACCTCGGCGGGGCCACGGGTCAGATGCAGCCACGGCTTTTTGACCAGGCCAATGCCGTGCTCGGCCGAGATCGAGCCGCGGTGCTTGGCCACCAGCGCAAACAGGTCGCCGTCCAGCTCATCACAGGTGGCCGAAAACCGCTCGGCGCTCCAATCCACGGGCCGCAGCGTGTTCAGGTGCAGGTTGCCGTCGCCCACGTGGCCGAACACCGCGATCGGCAACGGCAACGCTTGGCGGTTCAGCCAAGCCAACAAGTCGGCGCCAAAGGCGGGCAGGGCGGCGACGGGTACGGCGATATCGTTCTTGTGGGGCGTAAATGCTTGCAAGGACTCGGTGATCCGCTCGCGCCACTGCCACAGGCGCTGGGCATGCTGGCGGTCGACCGCCACGGCACCGTCACTGGCCAGGCCCCCGTCGAGCAAGCCGACCAAGATGGCGTCGGTCTGACTGTCTTGCGGGTCCTCGAACGCCACCAACGCATACCATGGCGCCGAAGTGGGCAACGGCCGCCGCTGGCCCGTGTGCCGCGCGACGTGCTCGACGCAGAGGTCGGAAAAAACCTCGAAGGCATCCAACGTGATCGGCCGACTTCGCAGCCATGCCAACGCCCGGACCACCGCCCCCAGCGACGGGCAGGCCAGCAGCAAGGTCTGAGTGGGCCCAGGAAGCGGCGCCAGCGCCAGGGTCGCTCGGGTCATCACCGCCAGAGTACCTTCGCTGCCAGCCAGTAACTGCGCCAAAGCATAGCCAGAATTGTCCTTGGCCAGCGGCCCGCCCAGCTGCAACACACTGCCGTCCATCTTGACGGCCTGTACACCCAGCAGCCAATGGCGCGCATGGCCATAGCGGAGCACGCGCAAGCCCCCGGCATTCGTGGCCAAATTGCCGCCGATCTGCGCCGAGCCCTTGCTCGCCAAGTCCACCGGCCACCACAGGCCATGCGGCCGCAAGTGGTCTTGCAGGGCTTGGTTGGTCACCCCCGCGCCCACCTCGACGCTGCGGCCGGCCGTGTCGACCGGGTCCAGATCGCCCAAGCGGTCAAGCGACAACACGATCTCGCCGCGCGTCGCCACGGCGCCACCGGCTAGCCCGGTGCGACCACCTGAAGGGACGACGGCCAGACGGTGCTCGCTACAGAACCTCAAGATGTCTGAGACTTGGTCAGTATTGGCCGGCCAGACCACGGCCGCAGCGTTCGCTGCAAAGGCCCGCGTCCAGTCGCGCCCATAGGCCTGCAAATCGCCGGGATCTATAGAAAACCGCAGGCCAAGTCGCTCCAGCATTTCGGCAAGGGCAGCCGTCATGGGGTATCCTTGCCCAGCCGTTGCAGCGCGGCGTCCAAGACCGCGCGCCCCTTGTTGGTCAGCCAAACGTGGCGCTGGCCCACGTTCTGCTTTTCGCCCAAGGTCCCGTCGCGGAGCAATTCTTCAACTAAGTTACGTGCTTCGCCCTTCTGATCGTCGGGAATGCCCTTGGCGTACAGGTGCACGATGTGGGTGTGGTGCTCGGGCCCGAATTTGCCCATCGCCGCCATCGGTCGCAGCATCCGCACCAACAAGACGTCGCGGCCCAGGCGCTCGATTGCGGGCGCCTCGCTGCCCCAAGCGCGCAGACCCAAGGCTTCGCGGGCGCGGCGCAGCTCGCCACCGCTCAGGCCGTCGTTGCCGTGCTTGACGTCAAAACCCGCCAACTGCAGAGCGATCAGCGCGTCTTCGACCGGCAGCTTGGCCTCGCCCGCCAGCGAGCGAACCTTGGCCCGATTTGGCTTGTTGCCTGTGTCGCCGGCCATCTCCAGCTCAGTTGGGGCACGGGATGGCGAGGGGCGTGGCGCTGCCGGGCGAAGCGAAGCCGTCGGGCTTGCAGTCGCCGTCCAAGTCGGTCTTGCGCTCGCGGGTGTCCGAGACGCATTCGGGACTGCTCTTGCTGGGCCACTTCATTTCGCCGCAGCCGCCCGCCGATGCGAATAGGCCATTTTTCTTGTCTTTGTTGGTAGTTTCGTCAGCAAAGAAGTCGAATCGCGTGATGATATGATCGCCATCTACGTCCACTAGCTCAAGAATTCGCTGATTGCCGGGAAACTCTTCGGCGTCCGTCCAGCCCTGGCCGGGCAAGCCATACGTAAACTTGTACGCGATGCGTACCGGATCAACTCCCTGACTTGGCTCGATATAGGGCAAATTGAACTGCGCGGTCCATACGCCGTCGCCGGCCTTGCCGTCGCCATGGCTGCCGTCGTCGAACATCGGTACAGCGTTGGGGACCCAACCGCCCAGCGCAGCGCCCGCGGCATCCACCTCGGCGGCGGTCAAGCAACTGGGGGCCGCGGCCCCCGTGCACAGCAGCGTGTCTGGGTGAATTCCGCCGGTGACAAAGACCTGCTTGTTG
This sequence comes from Myxococcales bacterium, assembly GCA_037441385.1. Classification (GTDB taxonomy): domain Bacteria; phylum Myxococcota_A; class UBA9042; order UBA9042; family UBA9042; genus SXRM01. The sequence continues at coordinate 5,242 of JBBISH010000118.1, read as the reverse complement.
GGCGCCTTTTCGGTCCACGTGTACGGGTTGATCGGCGTGCAGTTGCGGTCCAGGGCGCCCTCGCTGAGTTTGGTCTCGATGACCACCGCGATGCGGCGCGGCTCGTAGCAGGCCTTGAACGCAAAGCTTTGCAGGGCTGCCGCCAAGGCCGCGTCAAAAATCGCCGTGCCGCTGTCAACTTGGCCATCCATGTCCAAATCGGTGGGATTGGCCTGCAAGTAGGCCAAGTTCAAGAACGATCCGCTGGTCGCCAACCGCAGGGGCACTTGGTCGGCGCTGCCCGTCGTGGCGGCCTGAGCGTGGATGTTGGCCACGATCTGGGCAAACGCCAACAACGCCGGATCGCCCGCCAGGAGCTGTTTGTGGGCGCCGATCATCGTCTCGGTCAAGGCCGACGACGACACGCCGGTCCAGGCGAGGCCCACCGCGCGCACCTTGGCCAGCGCCAACACCGCCAAAGCCGAGGTGGTGCTGTCCATGCTCAGGGCGCCCGGCGACAAGTCCTGCAACCGATACGTCTGAGCAGGCGCCAACACGCTGGTCTGCTTGGGCAAAAGCGGGATGACGGCCAACCACTGGCGACGCCCCACGCGGGCCTGCAGCAGGCGATTCTGCAGACCACTGGCGCCGTCGATGGTCAAGGCAAAGCTGCCCTTGTCGTTGGCGGTCGCGGTCAAGCCGGCCACGGCCTCGCCATCGCTGGCGCGGACGGTGACTTCCGCCAAAGCGCCGTCGCTGACCGTGCCGGTCAGGGTCAAGGGCGCCGGATCGGGCATGGGCTTGTTGTCGCCGCGTGTGAATTCAGTGAGCAACAGCCCGTCCACGCTGCAACCCGAACACGCCAAGCCAGCGGCCAAGCAGGCGGACAGGGCACGGCCAACGGGGCGCAACGTCGATTTGGACGTCGAAAGGCGACGGAAGTCCATAGCAACCTGCCGGCGCGAACGCGCCTATTGGGCAAGTGTGCCACGAACCGCGGTGGAACTGAACGGGATCCACCCGGCGACGACCGGCCAGGCCGCGCAGGTGCGCGCAGTTCTTGACTTTGCCGCCCGTCCGATTAGTGTCACGGCCATGGTGTGGACCCGATGGACAACAGCGATCCTGGCGGCGAGCGTGATGCTGGCAGGGCCAAGCCACGCCGCGCGCCCAAACCCCAAGAAAGCAGCGACATCGGGCGAGCGCGTCCAGTTGACGCACGTGCGGCGTTTGGTCCTCGACCCGGGTCATGGTGGCGATAACCTTGGCGCGTTGGGCACTTCGGGCATTCGCGAGAAAGTCCTGTGCCTTGACGTGGCGGTCGCTGTCGCGGCCTGGTTGCGCGAGCACAGCGACCTGGAAGTGCTATTGACGCGCGATCGCGACGTGGGCTTGGAGCTGCGCCAGCGCCCGCGTTTGGCCAACGACTGGAAAGGCGACGCCCTGATCAGCATCCACGCCAACGCCCAGGAATCCGGCGAAGCACATGGAATGGAAGTGTTTTTCCTTGCAGCCGATGCATCCGTCGACGCGGCCCGCCAACTGGTCGAGCGCGAAGAGGGGATCCGCGCGGGCGACGGAACCGCGCAGCTGGCCTGGTCAACCCCTGGGATCTTGGCGGATCTAGACCTGGCGGCCGCCCACGCCCGCGCCGAGACGCTGGCCCTCGCCCTGGGCGACAGTCTGCGCGCCGTGCGCCCCAAAGCCCGGTTTCGCGGGGTGCGGCAAGCGGCGTTTGGCGTGTTGAAAGAGGCGCGAATGCCAGCGATCGTGTTCGAAATCGGTTACTTGACGCACGCGGTCGAGGGACCGCAATTGACCGAGCCGGAAGCGCATGTGCAGTTCGCCAAGGCCATCCTGCGCGCCTTGCAGCGCCTGGACCGGCGGATGGCGACCGAAACGGAGACTCAGGTCGCTGCCAAGGCCAAGAAGCACTGACCGCCAGGACGCCACGGGCATGGACCGTTCGGCCGCCAAAGCCCACTACAGATCGGATCAATTTGGAGTTTCTCCGCGCATCCAAACCCTCGAACTCGGCGCGGCGAGTCGCAGCAGGCGCTCGCTTGCGCCCCACTTGGGGCCAGAGACGCGACCCGAAGCGGCAATTACTGAACCAATGAGCAGTAATTGGCCGCGTCTCTACGGCTTGACCAGCTCAATGCGGCGCGTTGGTGCGTCTGGACTCACGGGTAGCCCGACCAGATCGCGCGCGACGTACTGCACGATGAGCTCGGCCAGGCGCTGAGTCGCTTCTTCGCCATGGCCGCCGTCGAGCCGGGCCAACACCGCACCGTGCGCGGCCAGCAAGAGGCCAGTGCGGGCACCAGCGCGGTAGTCCTTCATGTCGTTGGCAAAGACCAGATCGGCCTGGGCGCGGTGTGCCAAGTGTGTACTGGCTTGCAGCAAGGTCGCCTCGTCGGCGCCGGCCAGCAGCTTGAAGCCCAGCAGGCGCGTATGGGGCGCCGCCGCACGCACGCCGTCGATGGCCTTGGGGGTCGGGTACAGGTCCAGGCGCAACACCCCCGCCGCGGCCCCGGCATCGGGACGCTGCGGCCGGCCGTAGGGCGCCGTGGGCTGACCCAGCGAATCGACGCGCGACAACAGCTTGCCGGCCACCGCCTTGGGCGCAAAGTCCGCCACCGCCATGGCACAGACCGTCAGGGCAGGCTGGCAGGCGCGACACAAGCTGGCCAGCGCCTCGGCGGCCTCTGCCGCGGTCTGGATCGGATGCAAGTGCACTTGCCCCGGGCGCAATTTGCGGGCGAGCCGCTCGGCGCGCGCCTCAGCCTCGTGCCAGCGCGCCGGCCAATCGGCCGCCGTGGCGTCGATCACCACCGGCAGATGTCCGGGCAAACGGGCGCCCGGGCCGTGCAAATACTCCACCTGCCAGCCGCGCGCCATCAGCGCCTCGGCGATCGCGCACGGCAGCGCACCGGTCGCCACATTGGACAGATGCCGCACATCGTCGATGGCTTCGCGCGTACCGCCCGCCGTGACCACCGCTACGGGCCGCGCCACACCATGCGCCAGTTGGTCAAACAAGGAACTCGACATGGGAACCCCGACCTAGCGCTGGGCGTGTCGACCCGTGGTGCGCAAACCCGTCCCAACCGGCTCTACGTCAGCGTCTTCCATACCACCAAGGCCAGCACCAGCCGGTACACGCCAAACGGCACCAACCCGACTTTGCCCAAGATACGCAAGAACAGCGCGATCGCTGCCCAGCCGACCAAAAAACTGGCCAACAATCCCACCGTGATCGCCTCGATGCCAATCTGATCGAGCAGAATCTTGCCTTCTTTCAATGTTTCGTAGGCCGTGGCGGCGCCGAGCACCGGGATCGCCAGCAGAAACGAAAAATCCGCCGCCGCCCGGCGACTGAGACCGGCCGCCAGGCCGCCCACCATGGTCGACATCGACCGCGACGTGCCCGGCAGCAGCGAAAAGCATTGAAATCCGCCAACAATCGCCGCGGTCCGCACGTCGAGCTCGGCCAATTCCTTGCCCTCGTGCCTTTGTGGCCGCCGCGCCAGCCACAGATCAGCCGCGATCATCGCCAGACCGCCCACGGCCAGAGCCACCGCAACCGGCGTCACGCCAAACAGCGCCGCCTTGATCTGCTTGCGCAGCACCAGGCCCACCACCATCACCGGCACAAAGGCGACCGCCAAGCCTACCGCCAAACGCCGGCCGCGCTGATTGCGCACGGGGTCATCGCTGGCAAGGTCGCGTGCGCGCTCTAAAAGCAGCGGCGCATAGTACCAGCAGCAAGCCAGCCAAGCGCCCGCCTGAATCACGATGTCGAACGCGTCGATGGCCTGTTTCTGCGCGGCATCGTGCCCCAGACCAAGCCACGACCCGGCCAGGATCAAGTGGCCGGTCGAGGACACGGGCACAAATTCGGTCAAACCTTCTACGATACCGAGTACGAGGGCGTGGGTAAGATCCATGGCGTGGGTGTAGCGGAACTGCGGCGGGAGTCAAGTTCGCGACCGTGCGCCGCGGCGCCTATGCTTGCGATGCGATTGCGTGTACATTCCGGCGGTGTGGAACCGCGCCTCCCCCAGAACTTCGGACGTTACATCCTGCGCGAACGTGTGGGCCGCGGCGGCATGGCCGAGGTCTTTCGCGCGTCGCTACCCGGCTTTGGCGGATTCGAAAAACCCGTAGCCATCAAGCGGATGTTCCGCGAGTTCAGCCACGACGCCGCCTTCGTCGAGATGCTGAACGACGAAGCCAAGATCGTCAGCCAGTTGGCTCACCCCAACATCGTGCAGATTCTGGACGTTGGGCGGGTGGGCGACGAGTACTACATCGCGTTCGAGTACCTGGAGGGCGTCGATCTCTTCTCGGTGCTGCAGCGGCACCACGAAGAGCAACGCGATCTGCCGGCCGGTCTGGCCTGCTACATCGTCGCGGAGCTGTGCTCGGCCCTGGACTATGCGCACAGCCGCCATACGTCCGATGGCAAACCCCTTGGAATCATTCATCGCGACGTCTCGCCGCAAAACGTGCTGCTGAGTCTGGTTGGCGAGGTCAAGCTGACCGACTTTGGGATCGCCAAGGCCGCCTACCGCTACACCCAGACCCAAGCCGGTCTGATCAAAGGCAAAATCTACTACATGAGCCCCGAGCAGGTGCTCGGCCAAGAGCTGGACCACCGTTCCGATCTGTTCGCCGCCGGCATCCTGCTGTTTGAATGCCTAACCACGCGGCCACTGTACGACGAGCCGGACCAAAAACGCCTCTTGGACCGGGTCAGCCGGGCGCAGATGACTTGGCCAGCCGACAAGGTGGGCAGGGTGCCGCCAGCGCTGCGGCAAGTGGTGGAAAAGGCGCTGCAAGCGCGGCCATCGGATCGTTTCGCCACAGGCAAAGAGTTCCGCGCCGCGCTCACCACGACCGCGCACGACCTGGGCCTGTGGTGGGAGCGCGAGCAACTGGGCGCCTACCTACGCCAAATGTACAGCGTGGCCGAGGATCGGCCGCCCGATGTGCGCGTCCACGAGCGCCTGGTGCATCCCGAGCGTCACGACGCCCGCTGGAACTCGCAAGTCGACGCCAAGGCGCACCGCGAAGACAACGGCGACGACGTGACTTGGCGCGACCCGGCGCTGCCGCCCAGGCTGCCGTCGTGGGGACCGGCTGGGCCCAAGGTGCCACCCCCGCGCGCCCAACTGGTGCCGCCCACCGCCGGGCCGCGCGAAACTGCGCCGCCGCCACTGCCGCCGCTGCCGGCACCGCCCAAGGCACCGCCAAGCCC
>JBBISH010000117.1:0-19873 GCA_037441385.1 Myxococcales bacterium | reverse complement strand
GTCGCAAACGCGAAAAGCAGGGTTTCTTCTCAAGGATCAAGTGTCAATACCTGACCCTCCGCCAACTTCGCCCCTCGCCCAAAGCGTTGGGAGAGGGGCGGCCGCCGAAGGCGGCGGGGTGAGGGCCAAGCACCAACGACCCCAAAGGTTTCCAACAGATATCCGACGCTAGCATCCAGTTGGTAAGGCAGGAACTACCTAAAACCGCGCAGCAAACGCCAACCCACCCGGCTGCGGCAACACCGCCACCTTGGCCTGCGGTTGGCTCATCCACAGCCAGGCACCCACGCCCGCGCCGATCACACCCACGCCGGTCAAGGCCCAGCCGATCGTGTAGTTGCGCGAGATGCGCGCCGCTTCGGTTTCGGCGTCAGCGTGGCTGATGCCGCTAATGGGGCCGCTGCCGGCAAATTTCTGCTGCAAAGCGGCATCATCCGAGGCGGCCAACCCAAGCACCACGCCGCCCACCACCACCAACGCCGCGCCGCCGCCCATGACCGCCAGCGGCACGGTCCGCGACGGGGCAGGCGCCGGCTTCACCACCACGGGCGGTTTGACCGGCTGGTCCGGTGCGGGATCCGGCTTGGCGGGTTCAGGTTTGACCGGGTCGGCCTTGACCGGTTCCGGCCTGATGGGCTCCGGTTTGACCGGCTCCGAGTCGGGCTTGACTGGCTCGGGCTTGCGGGTCAATTCGTCGCGCCATGCCTTGACCTGGGCGCGGTCCTCGCTGCTCTCGGGCGTGGCGGCCAGGTACTTGTCGTACGCTTCGATGGCCTGCGCCGGCTGGCCACCCAAGTGCAGGGCGCGCGCCAGACGCAGCTGCCAAGCGACTTTGGTGGGCACCAGCTTAATCGCCTCGCCCCAAAGGCCAGCCGCGACACCGTACTGACCGGCCTTTTCGGCGCGGTCGGCGTCGTCGGCCTTGCGCTCGCCGCGCTTTTGCTGCAGCAATTCCAGCTGGGTGGTGGCCTTGCCCTTCAGGCCGGCGTCCAGGTCGGGAATCGCGAGCAACTCTTTGAACAGTTCGTCCGCCTTGTCGATCTTGCCCGCCAGCTGGTAGGCGCGCGCGGCATTGTACAGGGCCGGCCGCGTTTCTGGATCTTGGCGGTAGATTTCCAGGAACAGCTCGCCCGCCCGCTCGAAGTTGCCGGCGTCGAACTCCTTTTGCGCAGCCGCAATCAGGGCTTGCACCACCTTGCCTTTGCCGCCAGCGGCGATGGCCGGGCAAGGAGCCGTTGCCAGAGCGGCGGCCAGCAGCCCCGCCCACAGGCGCGCGCGGACGCCAAAGCGATCAGTCGACGGTTTCAAGGGTTGCTGCCTTCTTCTTGGCCGGCACTTTGGCGGCGGCCTTGGCTTTGGGCGCGCCCGCAGTGCCAGCTGCGGTTTCTGGGTTGGCAGGGGCCGCCGCAGGGGCCGCCGCGGGGGCTGCCACGGGGGCCGGAGCAGCTATCGGGGCCGGGGCCGCGACCGGAGCGGGAGCCGGAATCGCTGTCGGAGCCGGAACCTGTGCCTGAACCGGAGCGGGGACTGGTGTCGGAGCCGGAGTCTGTGCCTGAGCCGGGGCCGCAACGGGCGCAGGACTGGGCGCCGGCGCCGGGCTGCCACGCAGCGCCAAAAACGCACCCACGGCCGCCAAGACCAGCACTCCGCCGCCAATCGCAACCCAGGGTGGGCCTTTGGCCGCGGGCGCAGCGGGCATTCCAGCCGCCAGGGCCGCAGCCGCGGGCGCCGGCATCGAACCAGTGGCGCTCGCTACGGAAGCGGCGCGCACCATGGCCACGTCGGCCGCGATCGTGGCATCGTCGTGCGAGGACGCGACGAGATTCTTTTGGCTCTTTTGCGCAGTGCGCAGCGCCACGGCGCTATCGGCCGCGACGGTGGCCTGCTCGGCCGGGAACTGGCCCGAGTCCACCACCACCTTGGTCTGCGACTTGTTCGCCGATTTGCCCACGTCGATGGTCAACTGCGACGACACGGCCAGGTTGATCGACGAAGACGTCCAACTACCGCCTAGCAGCGCTTCCATCGCCGCGCGCATGGTCTTGGCGTCCTTGAAGCGTTCTTCGGCTTTCTTGGCCATCGCCCGACTCATGATCTGCACAAAGCCGTCTGTCAAAGGGGCTTTGGCCTTGTCGCGCGGGTCTGGGATGTCTTCGGCGCAGTGCTTGTGCATCAGCGACAGCACGTTTTCGCCGGCCATGTAGGGCGGGTCACCCGTAACCATCGCGTACAGCATGCAGCCCACGGCATAGATGTCGGCAGACGGACCCACCGACGCGCCTTGCCACTGTTCCGGCGACATATAGGCCGGCGTACCCAGGATGCGCCCCACGTTGGTCAGCGCCGAGTTGTTCACCCGCGCCAGGCCAAAATCCAGCACCTTGACCATGGTGTCGCCGCTACCGTCGTCGTTCAAAAAGACGTTGCCGGGCTTCATGTCGCGGTGCACCAAGCCCAGACCGTGGGCCTCGCCCAGGCTGCGGAGCATCTGCACGGCCACCTGCAGCGCCTCGCGCTCGGTCATCGCCAAGCCTTCGCGCTGCAGTTCGCGCAAGTGCTTGTCCAGCGGCTGGCCCACCAGCAATTCCATGGCCATGAACAGCGCGCCGTCGTCGGTGTGGCCAAAGTCGTAGATGCGAATGGTGTTCGAGCTGCGCAGCCCGGCCATCACCTTGGCTTCCTGCTCGAAGCGGACGATGAACTCCTGACCGTCTTCGTCGCCGACGATCATGAATTTCAACGCGACTTTCTGGCCGGTCGCGGTGTGCTCGGCGGCATAGACCGCGCCCATCGCACCTTTGCCGACCACACCGGTGATCCGGTAGCGGCCGGCCACCACATCGCCGATGCCGCGCCCGCCCAGCGAGTTGCGGGGGGGTGGAGGCGGCGGGGCCGGTTGGTCGGACATGGACTTAGACTCCGTAGAGGACCTTGTTGGGGCGACCGGAACCGTTGCGGGCCGACCAGACCGGGTCTGGCGCGCACCCTGGCGAGCCGTAGTAGCCATGCCCGCGTCGCACCCGGGCAAGTCTAGCTAGTTTTGCAGGGGTTCGGCAAGGGTCGCCGCGCCCCACAGCCTCACGCAGACTCAAGCTGGGCGCCTTGACGGGCCGCCAGCGAAACCATACGATTCTCAAACCAATTGGGCACGAAATCGGCTCGGGTGCAAACATCATGAACTTCCCTACGCGAATCCGTACTTGGATGCCATTGGCGACGAGTGGCGGCCGGCGCCTGCCGCTGGCCAAATTCTGGGACGCTCGACGCAGGCTGCCGGTCTGGCTCGGGCTGTGGGTAGCGATGTGGGCGGCGATGTGGGCGGCGGGCTGCAACGTGCAGGTCCCCGAGGCGGCGCGATTCATCGACCAAGACGCCGACGTGGGCCCGCTGGCCGATGCGGGCGACGTAGGCACCGACACCGGCAGCGGCGGCATCGACACCCTAGCCGGCGACGATGTGCAGTTCGACACGTCCGACACCAGCGACACGTCCGACACTAGCGACACGGGCTTGGGCTGCGCGGGCGGCTGCAACGACGACAACCCGTGCACTGAAGACAAGTGCGGCAGCACAGGCACTTGCGAGCACATCAACGCGGACGGCGCGTCGTGCAGCGACGGCAATGCCTGCGTCACGGGCGCGACCTGCAGCGGAGGGAAGTGCGCGGGCGGCAAGGCCAAAGTCTGCGACGACAACAACCCCTGCACCGCCGACGCGTGCCTCCCCGCCAAGGGCTGCACCTACACCGACGACGACGGCGCGGGCTGCAGCGACAGCGATTCGTGCACCGTGGACGACAAGTGCCTGGGCGGCAAGTGCAAGGGCACGCCGATGACCTGCGGCGCAGACGACTGCAACAACGCCAAGTGCATCGGCGGCGAGTGCGCCGCGGCCCCCAAGCTCTCTGGCCTCAAGTGCGACGACGGCGACGCGTGCACCAGCAGCACCACCTGCAACGGCAAGGGCCTGTGCAGCGGCGGCGAAATCACCAACTGCGACGACGGCAATGCCTGCACCACCGATTCTTGCGACAGCAAAGTGGGCTGCTTGCACGATCTCGCCACCGCCGCGTGCAGCGACAACGACGCCTGCACCGTGGGCGACGCCTGTGTGGGCGGCACCTGCAAGCCCGGCACCGCCAAGATCTGCGACGACGGCAACGGCTGCACGAACGACCTGTGCAACCCCATCGACGGCGCCTGCGCCGCCACCCCGACCACCGATGCGTGCAGCGACGGCAACTCGTGCACGGTCGGCGACGCCTGCGCGGGCGGCAAGTGCATTCCCGGCGCGGCGCTGGGCTGCGACGATCAAAATCCGTGCACGATCGACAGTTGCGACGCCACGACGGGCGCCTGCAGCTACGCCTTCAATGCCGCAACCTGCGAAGACGGCGACGGATGCACCGTGGGCGACGTCTGCGTAGAGGGCAAGTGCACCGGTGGTGCGCAAAAGCAGTGCGTCGACAGCGACATCTGCACCAGCGACAGCTGCGACGGCACCACAGGCGACTGCACCCACGCGCCCATTGCCGGCTGCGGCGACGTCTGCACGACCACCGCCGACTGCAAGTCGGGCGACGTCTGCAACACCGCCGCATGCCTCAGCGGCAAGTGCGTGTTCCTGCCCACCGCCGCGGCATGCGACGACGGCGACGCCTGCACCCTGGCCGACACCTGCCAGGCCGGCTTGTGCAAAGGCCTTTCGCAGAAGAACTGCGACGACGGCAACCCCTGCACCGACGACTCGTGCGCCAAGGGCAACTGCGCGTCGACCGCCAACGCCGCACCGTGCAGCGACAATGACGCATGCACGCTGGGCGACGTATGTGCGGCCGCGGCCTGCGTCGCCGGCACCGCCAAGGTCTGCGACGACGGCAATCCTTGCACCGCGGATGCGTGCGACAAGCAATCGGGGACCTGCGGCAGCACCCCCAACTCGGCGCCGTGCGACGACAAAGACCCATGCACCCAAGGCGATGTATGCGACGACGGCGGCTGCCTCGCGGGCGGCCCCGTCAACTGCGACGACGGCAACTTGTGCACCAACGACAGCTGCGACCCCAAGACTGGCAAGTGCCTGTACTCCAACAGCAGCGCCCCGTGCAGCGACGGCGACGCCTGTACGCAGGGCGACGCGTGCAGCGGCGGCACGTGTGCCAGCGGCACCGCCAAGTCGTGCGAAGACAACAACCCGTGCACCAACGACAGCTGCGATGCCGCCACCGCCGCGTGCAAAAACGTAGCCAATACGACTGACTGCAGCGACGGCGACGCCTGCACCATCGGCGACATCTGCGCAGCCGGGGCCTGCAAGGCCGGCGCCGCCAAGGTCTGCGCCGACAGCGACACCTGCACCAACGACACGTGCGATCCCGCCAGCGGCAACTGCGTCTACAAGCCCATCACGGGCTGCGGCGGCAACTGCACCAGCGCGGGCGACTGCACAGACGGCAACGTGTGCACCACCGACTCGTGCGTCGGCGGCAAGTGCGCTTTCCCGCCCAGCACCGCCAACTGCGACGACGCCAACGGCTGCACGGTAGGCGACGTGTGCGCCAGCGGCGCCTGCAAGCCCGGCTCGGCCAAGGTCTGCGACGACGGCAACCCGTGCACCACCGACGCGTGCGACAGCAAGACCGGCGCCTGCAGCAACGCCGCCAACACGGCCAACTGCGACGACGGCAACGCGTGCACAGCGGGCGACGTGTGTGGCAGCAGCAAGTGCCAGCCCGGCAAGCCGATCGCCTGCAACGACGGCAACCCCTGCACCGACGACGCGTGCGACCCCACCAGCGGCGAATGCAAGGCCACCGCCAACGCCGCCACCTGCGACGACGGCAATGCCTGCACGCTGCAAGACGTCTGTAGCCAGTCCAAGTGCCAGTCCGGCGCCCCAAAGAACTGCGACGATCAAAATCCCTGCACGACCGACAGCTGCGACGCCGCCACCGGCGCGTGCAAGAACGTAGCCAACACGCTGAGCTGCACGGACAACAACGCCTGCACCCAAGGTGACGTGTGTAGCCAGTCCAAGTGCATGCCCGGCGCCAACAAAAACTGCGACGACGGCAAGGTGTGCACCGACGACAGCTGCGACAAGACCAGCGGCGCGTGCACCTACGCGGCGAACAGCGCCGCCTGCGACGACGGCAACAAGTGCACCCTGCAAGACGTATGCAGTCAAGGCGCCTGCAAGGCAGGCACGGCGGTGGTGTGCAACGACAACGACGCGTGCACCAACGACTCGTGCAACCCGGCCGACGGCAAGTGCCTGTACGCGCCCAAGATCGGCTGTGGCGGCAACTGCGCGAGCGCGGCCGACTGCAACGACGGCAACCTGTGCACCGACGACCAATGCACCAATGGCAAGTGTAGCGCGCCTTCGAACACCGCGCCTTGCGACGACGGCAACCCGTGCACGCTGAGCGACACCTGCAGCGGCGGTAGCTGCAAGTCGGGTGCGGCCAAGGTCTGCGACGACACCAACCCGTGCACCAACGACTCGTGCAACCCGGCCGACGGCAAATGCACCTACGTGAACAACACCAGCGCTTGCACCGACAACAACGCCTGCACGATCGGCGACGTCTGCGCGGCCGGCGTGTGCAAGCCAGGTGCGGCCAAGAACTGCGACGACGGCAAGGTCTGCACGGACGACAGCTGCACCACCAGCACGGGCGCCTGCGCCTACACCAACAACACCGCCACCTGCAGCGACGGCAACGCGTGCACCAACGGCGACATATGCGCCGGCGGCGTTTGCACCGGCCCCGTCGCCCTCAACTGCGACGATGGCAAAGTCTGCTCGACCGATAGCTGCGACTCAGCGACCGGCTGCAAGCACGTGAACAACACCCTGCCGTGCAGCGACGGCAGCGCGTGCACCACCAGCGACACTTGCTCCGGCGGCGCGTGCGTGGGCGGCGCGGCCCTCAACTGCGACGACAGCATCGTGTGCACCACCGACAGCTGCGACCCCACCGCGGGCTGCAAGCACACCAACAACACGGCGGCCTGCACAGACGGCAATGTATGCACGCAAAACGACGCGTGTTCGGGCGGCTCCTGCGTCCCCGGACCGCTGTTCCCGTGCAACGACAACGACAAGTGCACCAGCGACAGCTGCAACCCATCCGACGGCGCCTGCGTGTTCAAGCCGATCATCGGCTGCGGCGGCAACTGCGCGGCGGTCTCGGACTGCGGCGACGGCAACCCCTGTACCACCGACGCGTGCACCAGCGGCAAGTGTGCGTACGCCAACAACACCCTCGCCTGCAACGACAACAACGCCTGCACCACCAACGATGTCTGCAACGCCGGTGTCTGCGTCGGCGGCGCCGCGCTCAACTGCGACGACAACAACCCGTGCACCACAGACAGTTGCGACAGCGCCACCGGCTGCAAGAAGGTGAACAACACGGCTGCGTGCAACGACAGCAACGCCTGCACCACAGGCGACCTGTGCAGCGGCGGCGCCTGCGTGGGCGGTGCCGCGCCCAATTGCGGCGACAACAACCCGTGCACCACCGACAGCTGCGACATGGCGACGGGCTGCAAGAATGTCAACAACACCGCGGCTTGCAGCGACGGCAGCGCCTGCACGCTGAACGACACCTGCAACGCGGGCGCGTGCGTGGGCACCGCCGTCAACTGCGACGACAAGAACCAGTGCACCATCGACACTTGCGACAAGACCGCCGGCTGCCAATACCAGACGGTGGCCAACATGACCCCGTGCGACGACGGCAACGACTGCACCGCGGGCGAGGCCTGCAGCGGCGGCACGTGCAAGGGTGGCAACCAGGTGTGGGTCGACACGCTGGCGGGCGCGGTGCCCAACCCCAACAACGGCTACGGTTCGGGCAGCTATGCCGACGGCGTGGGCAGCAAGGCGCGCTTCAACTCGCCGACCGGGATTACGTATTCGGCGAAGGTCAACGCGCTGTTCGTGGCTGACTCGGCCAATCACCTGATTCGGTCGCTGGGGCTGAACGGCACGGCGGGCACGATCGCCGGCAAGGTCGGGGTCATCGGCGATACCGACGGCGTGGGCACGGCGGCCACCTTCAACGTGCCGGCGGCGCTGGCAATTGCCCCAGGAGATGTGCTGCTCGTGGCCGACGCAAACAACTCGAAGATCCGGTCGATCGCCGTGGACACTACCGTGTCGACCCTGACCGGCATGGCTGGGCCGGGCTACTTGAACAGCTCGCTCGACAAGTCCAAGTTCAACGGCCCCAAGGGCATCGCCGTGAGTGCTACGGGCCTCATCGCCGTGGCCGACACCGGCAACAACGCGATTCGCCTCATCTTTAGCGACCACGTCACCACGTTGGCGGGCGGCCTGGGCGCCGGCTCCCAAGACGGTGGTCCCGGCCAGGCCAAGTTCAACGGCCCCATTTCGCTCGCATTTGATGCCAAGGGCGCGCTGTGGGTGGCGGACATGAACAACCACCGCATCCGCTACGTCAGCAGCGCCGGCAATGTGTCGACGGCCGGCGGCGATGGCACGTCGGGCTTCTTGGACAGCATCACGCCGATCTACGCCAGGTTCAGCTACCCGGCGGGGTTGGCCATCCAACCCGTGCCCTCTGGCGTGTCGGTCCTGATCTCGGACAGCTACAACGGTCGCATTCGCCGCGGCAGCGGCAACGGCGTCACCACCCTGGCGGGCAACGGCTTGGGCGCGGCCGACGGCGCAGCCGCCACCGCCAGCTTCTACCTGCCCGCCGGCATCGCGGTCGACGCGGCGGGCACAATCTACATCGCCGACCAGTACAACCACACGATCCGCCGCATCCGCGACCTCACGGCGCCGTGCACCATCGGCAACGTCTGCGTGGCATCCGGGCAGTGGAACCCCGCCAATTCATGCTTGTGGTGCGACGCCACTGCGAACGCCAGCGGCTGGAGCTCCAAGGCCGCCTGCGACGACGGCTCGCCTTGCACCAACCAAGACACCTCGCCAACGACAAGTGCAGCGGCACAGGCTCGCCCTGCAACGACGGCAACAGCTGCACCGACGACTTGTGCGACGCGCTGACCGGCGCCTGCATCTTTGTCCCCAACCAAGCGCCCTGCAACGACAACAACCCGTGCACCGTGGGCGATATCTGCGCCCAGGGCGGCTGCGTCGCGGGCAGCGGCAACAAATGCGACGACAACAACGCGTGCACCACAGACTCGTGCAACGCTTCGACCGGCGACTGCAGCTACGCCAACGTGGCCAACGGCACCACCTGCTCCGCCTCGGCCACGCAGTGGTATGCGTTCTGCTCGATGGGCAAGTGCACCGGTCTGGAGCAAAGCGCCCTGAACGCACCGTGGTCGCCGGCAGGTGTGTCGGTGGGCCGCCTGACCAGCATCACGCGGGGCGCCGACGGCAACGTGGTGGCCAGCGGCTTTGGCGTGAACGCTGGCGGGTCGCCGCAGTCGGCGATCTTCCAGGTGGGTACGGCCGCATCGCCGCCTACCCTGGTTCAGCAGGTGTTTGGCACGACGCCACGCGAAATCTGGGTGGTGGCCAAGCGGTTGCTGGCGGGCGGCGGCGTCACGGTGCCAACGGTCAACGACTACGTTTCGCAAACCGGCCTGTACTCGTCCACCAACGGTTGGCAGATTTCGGGCGGCCCGACGCTGAGCGACGGCCTGCGCGTCCTGCGGCACGCCATGCAGGGCCCGGATGGCACCACCAGCGACGAGACGTACTTCATGGGCGGCAACCTGGACTCGCCCACCAACATCACGCCCAAGTCGACTCTGTATCGCACCAAGTGGCTGTCGGCCAGCAACTCTTGGGCCACCATGGGCAGCGGCACCGGCTACGGCGAGCTGGGCGTGTACAACGGCTATGCGACCACGCTCGCCGAGTGCAAGGCCGCCTTTGTCCCGGCCAACCTGGCCGGCATCTATGCGGTGTCGCCGGACGAGGCCTTCTTTGCCGTGAACATTCAGGGCGCTTCGCCCGCGGCGGTCGTGAGCCAATGGGGCTCTAACAATTCGATGAACAGCACCTGCGCCACCTACTCGCCGGGTGGCGCGTTCCAGGCCAGCACCGCTTCGAGCTCGTGGGCCTACCAATTCCCGTCGGGCGCCACCGTCACGGGCGTTCACGGCTCCAACGACAGCCACGTGCTGGCGGTGGGCTACACGTCGACCAATACCGCCCACATTGCGCGCTTCTCGGGCCCCGGCACTTGGGTCGCCGAGGCGCCGAACCCACCCATGCCCTCGGGCTGGTCGTCGTTTGCGGCCTCGACTTTGAAGCCGGCGGGGGTGCTGGTACGGGCCAACGACGCGTGGGTGGCCGGTGTGGCGATCCAGAGCCCGTGCAACTACCTGTTTGTCCTGCACGGCACCGCCAACGGCACCGCCTGGACCTGGGACAAGATGATGATCAGCGGCGCGACGGCGGTGAACTGCGACGCCAACAACCCCGGACACTTGAGCGTCACGCGCATCTGGAACGACCCGGTCGACGGCTATGTCTACATCACCGGCTCGGTGGCCAAAGACGCCTCGGGCGGCGCCCTGGTTCCCATCAACGGGGTCTCGCAAGGCCAAGCGGCCATGCTGTGGCGCGTCAAGTAGCTCGCGCCCATTTCGCCACAAGCCCCCATCGGCGTGGGCCCCCTTGCCAACGGCGCGCATCCCCTCTACAAGCCTTGGCCGGCGCAGCCCGCGCGCCCACGCCGAGGAACCGATGGCCAACCACCGCCAACCAGCGAATAGTACCGATCTTTTCAATCCTACCGAAGAACACCTGGCCCTGCGCGAGATGGTGCGTGCTTTTGCCGAACGCGAAGTTTGGCCGCAAGCGCGCGAGTACGATCGGCTAGAGAAGTTCAATCGCAAGCTCTTCGAGAAGGCCGGCGACCTGGGCCTGCACGGCATCACCGTGCCCGAATCGATGGGTGGCGCGGGCATGGACGCGCTGGCTTCGGTCATCGTCCACGAAGAGCTGAGTGCCGCGGACCCGGGCTTCTGCCTGGCGTACCTGGCGCACGCGATGCTTTTCGTCAACAATTTCTACCAGAACGCCAACCCGGAGCAGCGGGCGCGGGTGCTGCCCAAGGTGATCTCGGGCGAGTGGATCGCGGGCATGGGCATGAGCGAGCCGCAGGCGGGCACGGACGCCCTGGCGATGCGCACCACGGCCGTCCGCGACGGCGACGACTACCTCTTGAACGGCGCCAAGATGTGGATCACCAACGGCGCGGTCGACGACACCGAGCTGGGCGATTGCTTCTTGGTGTACGCCAAGACCGGCACCGCCAAAGGCCGAGCGCTGTCGTCGTTCTTGGTCGAAAAAGGCATGCCGGGCTTCCGGCTGGGCCAGCGCATCAAGGACAAACTTGGCATGCGCGCGTCGCCCACGGCCGAGCTGGTCTTTGAAGACTGCCGCGTTCCCCTCGCCAACCGCATCGGTGAGGAGGGTGACTCGACCATGCACATGATGCGCAATTTGGAGATCGAGCGCCTGACGCTCGCCGCGATGTCGCTGGGCATCGCCCGCAAGTCGATCGAGATCATGAACAATTACGCCAGCGAACGTCACGCCTTTGGCCAGCCTATCCGGGCCTTTGGCCAAATCCAGAAGCACTTGGCCGACAGCTATGCCGAGTACATGGCGGGGCGCACCTACGTGTACGCGACAGCGGCCGCGCTGCGCTTGGATAGCCATGGCAACCGACTAGATTCCGATGGCGTCAAGCTGTATTGCACGACGATGGCCAAGAATGTGGCCGATCGCGCCATCCAGACTTTGGGCGGCTATGGCTACGTGGGCGAGTACCATGTAGAGCGGCTGTGGCGCGACGCCAAATTGCTCGAGATCGGCGGCGGCACTCTGGAAGCCCACCAAAAGAATATTGCCCAGGATTTGCGCCGAGTTGCCACGCTGCGGTAGCCGCCTCGGGCAGCCGCCAAGGGGTGGAAATTGGGTCGATTCCGCGGCGATTCTTGGACCGCAAGTCGACCCGCGAGGCCGCCAAATTACAAATAGCTACAGGAAGATCAAAGCCGCCGCCTGAGTTCTTGGGGCAATTGTCGTCTTGGGGACACTTGTCGTCTTTGGGGCTGTTGTCGTGCGGCCCGCCTGCGATTCTCGTGCGAACCGCAAAATGATCCGTTATAAAGTGGTGACGGATGGCGACGCATTCCCCGCGCCGCCCAGAATGGTGGGGTCTGACATGACGATGTCTCGACGCAACTCCGCGCCGACCAATGGCTTTTGCACGCTTGGGCACCGCCCTTCGCCTGCGCTCACGATCGCGTTGGCGCGCCTTGCGCTACTGCTGTTGGTCCTTGGCGGCGCAGGCTGCGCAGAGGATACCGGCGTGGTGGGCTCGCTAGGGGCGGGCGCGAAAGACACCAACTTGGCGGGCGATCTCGCTTCGGGCGAGGCCGACGACAGCGCCGCGGGTGACGGCGAATTGGCCGATGGCAGCACGGACGGCGACGGGGCATTGCTAGGCGACCTGAGCGGCAAGGGCGACGGAACGGTAGGCGTGTGCACCGGCAACGAGTGCGACGCCTTGAGTTTTGAGGTCAAACCCCAGGATTCGATCATTGGCATCCTGGACGGCAGCGGCGGGGGCGACGGGACCGTGGGCGTCGCGGACACCGACGACGCCACCGCCACCGGCGACGCGGGCGACGGCGACGACAGTGGCGACAGCGGCAGCGCCGATGGGGACGACGGCGAAGACGGTTCGGACAACGGCGCCGCAGGTGACGGAATCGACCAGGGCGATGCCGACGACACCGTCCCAAGCGACGACGCGGCCGATGGCACAGACGATGCCAATGACGCCGGGCAGATCGCCTGCGACAACAACGCCCCGTGCCAAGTGCTTGGCGGGGGCGATCCCTGCAAAACCGGCATTTGCCTAGACGGTTTCTGCTTGGCCGTGAGCCTGGCCGAGGGTTCGCCGTGCGACGACAGCGATCCGTGCACCATCCAAACGGCGTGCACCAAGGGAGCCTGTGTCGGCCAACTGCTGCAGTGCGACGACGGCAACTTGTGCACCGACGACCTGTGTGCACCCGGCGGCTGCCAGCACGATTTCAACCAGAAGCCCTGCAACGATGGCAGCGTCTGCACGCTGAACGACGCCTGCAGCGGCGGCGCCTGCGCCGCGGGCAGCACGCTGGACTGCAACGACGACCAAGCCTGCACCGCCGACAAGTGCCTGCCCGGCACCGGCTGCAGCCACAGCCCGCTGGCCAACGCGGTGTGCAGCGACAACAACCCCTGTACGTTGGGTGACTTGTGCGTCGACGGCGATTGCGCCCCCGGCAAGCCCAAGACCTGCAACGACGGCAACCCATGCACCGACGACCTGTGCGACTTGGTCACCGGCAAGTGCGCCTGGCCCGCCAACCAAGCCCCCTGCAACGACAACAACGACTGCACCGAAAGCGATGTTTGCGCGGGCGGCGCCTGTGCGGGCACTGCGGCCAACTGCAACGACAAGAACCCGTGCACCAGCGACTCGTGCCAGCCCGACGGCGGTTGCAGCCACGTGGCCAACGGCCTGCCCTGCAGCGACGGCAACGAATGCACCGGCGGCGATGTCTGCAGCAAAACCGGCGCCTGCAAGGGCGTGCCGCTGATCATCAGCAGCGACTGCGACGACGGCAATCCTTGCACCACAGAGGGTTGCGACCCCCTGAGCGGCTGCACCCACACCAACAACCTAAACGCCTGCGACGACGGCAACCCGTGCACGACCGGCGACGCCTGCCAAGATGGCAAGTGCTCTTCGGGTGCCAGCACCTGCAAGTGCGCCACCGACGGCGACTGCGCCACCTTGGAGGACGGCGACCTGTGCAACGGTACGCTGTTCTGCGACAAGAGCACCAGCGTGTGGGCCTGCAAGGTCAACCCAGCCACCGTGGTCACCTGCGACACCAGCGCGGACAGCACCTGCGCCAAGAACGTGTGCGACAAGACTGCCGGCAAGTGCAGCTTGGTCGCGCAGAAAGACGGCACGGCCTGCGACGCCGACGGCTCGGTGTGCACCAGCAACGACAGCTGTACCGGCGGCAAGTGCTTGGCGGGCAAGGCTTTGGACTGCACCGATGGCAGCCCCTGCACCGCCGACTCGTGCGACCCCAAAGAGGGTTGCAAGGTGGTGCCCATGGCCGCGCCGTGCAGCGACGGCAACGCGTGCACGCAGGGCGACTTCTGCAAGGGCGGCCTGTGCGTAGCCGGCCCCACCAAGGCTTGCGAAGACGGCAATTCGTGCACCGCCGACTCGTGCGACGCCGCCACGGGTGCGTGCCAGTTCAAGCAGGTCATCGCACCCTGCGACGACGGCAACGCCTGCACCAGCGGCGATTTGTGCAAGTCGGGCACCTGCGTCGGCACCGCGGTGGCCTGCGACGACGGCAACCCGTGCACCAGCGACACCTGTAGCGCCAAGTCGGGCTGCGTCAACACCGCCAACACCCTGCCGTGCGACGACCTGGACGCGTGCAGCACCAGCGACGTGTGCCAAGGCGGCGTCTGCAAGGGCACGCCCCTGGACCCGTCGATCTTGTGCGACGACCAAAATCCTTGCACCGTTGACACTTGCAGCGCCACCGCGGGCTGCTTCAACGACTTCAGCAACGCACTATGCGACGACGGCAACCCGTGCACCACCGGCGACCAGTGCAAGAACGGCGCCTGCCAGGGCGGCACCAACACCTGCGGCTGCACCCAGGACGGCGACTGCGCCAGCCAAGAAGACGGCAACCTGTGCAACGGCACGCTGTATTGCGACAAGAGCGCCGCGCCCTTCAAGTGCAAGGTCAACCCCAAGACGGTGGTCACCTGCGATGCGTCGGGCAATACCCCCTGCGTGGAGAACCGCTGCGACACCAAACAGGGCACCTGCGGCTACACGGCCATCAACGACGACAAGCCGTGCGACGCCGACGGCTCGGTGTGCACCACCGGCGACGCGTGCAAGGGCGGCATCTGCCTGGCCGGCGGCGGCTTGAACTGCAACGACGGCAACCCCTGCACCGACGACAGCTGCGACGCCAAGAACGGCTGCAAGTTCGTGCAAAACGCCGTGCCGTGCAGCGATGGCAACCCCTGCACCGTGGGCGACGTGTGCAAGCTGGGCACCTGCACCCCCGGCAAGGCGCCCAGCTGCGACGACAACAACGGCTGCACCAGCGACGCCTGCGACCCAAAGACGGGCAACTGCCTGAACCTAGCCAACAGCAACCCGTGCGACGACGGCAACGCCTGCAGCCAGGGCGATGCCTGCAAGAACACCGTGTGCACAGGCACTTCGGTGGCATGCGACGACCTGAACCCATGCACGAGCGACTCCTGTGACCCCAAGACCGGCTGTGTGAACACCGCCAACAGCAACCCGTGCGACGACGGCAACAAGTGCACCAGCAGCGACACGTGCGCCGCCGGCAAGTGCGCGGGCCAACTCCTGGACCCCAAGGTTCTCTGCACCGACAACAACCCCTGCACCACAGAAAACTGCGATGCCAAGCTGGGTTGCGTGTACGCCAACAACACCGCCAGCTGCGACGACGGCAACGCCTGCACCAGCGGCGACGCCTGCCAGAACGGCAAGTGCCAAAGCGGCACCAACACCTGTGCCTGCGCGATCGACAGCGACTGCGCCAGCCAAGAAGACGGCAACCTGTGCAACGGCACGCTGTTCTGCGACAAGAGCGCCCTACCCTACAAGTGCGTGGTCAACCCCAAGACCGTGGTGACCTGCGACCCAGGCGCCGACACACTCTGCACCAAGAACACCTGCGCCACGGCGACAGGCAAGTGCGGCTACGTGGCGCAAAACGAAGGCAAAACCTGCGATGCCGACGGCTCGGTCTGCACCAGCGGCGACGCCTGCAAAGCGGGGATGTGCGCGGCCGGCGCAGCCCTGACCTGCAACGACAGCAACCCGTGCACCGACGACAGCTGCGACCCCAAGGCCGGCTGCGTCTTCAAGGCCAACGCCGTGGCCTGCAGCGACGGCAACCCATGCACGGTCGGCGACGTGTGCTCCAGCGGCGTGTGCAACGCCGGCCCGGCTCAGGTCTGCAAAGACGGCAACCCGTGCACCACCGACGCGTGCGACAAGACCAGCGGCAACTGCGCGTTTACCAACAACACCCTGACCTGCGACGACGGCAACGCCTGCAGCCAGAGCGACACCTGCAGCGGCGGCGCCTGCAGCGGCAGCGCGGTCAACTGCAACGACAACAACCCGTGCACCACCGACAGTTGCGATCCGAAGGTCGGCTGCGTCAACGCCGCCAACACCATCGCCTGCGACGACGGCAACGCCTGCACCAGCGGGGACCTCTGCGGCGGCGGCACCTGCGCGGGCGCGGCCATCAACCCGGCCAGCGCCTGCAACGACAACAACCCTTGCACGACGGAAGGTTGCAACACCAAGACCGGCTGCACCCACACCAACAACACGGCGGCTTGCGACGACGGCAACGGCTGCACCAGCGGCGACGTGTGCAGCGGCGGCAGCTGCTCTTCGGGCACCAACACCTGCGGCTGCAACCAAGACAGCGACTGCGCCGGCCAAGAGGACGGCAACTTCTGCAACGGCACCCTGTTCTGCGACAAAAGCGCCCTGCCCTACAAGTGCACCGTCAACCCCAAGACGGTCGTCAGCTGCGACGCCAGCGGCGACACCCTCTGCAGCAAGAACCAGTGCGCCACGGCCACGGGCAAGTGCGGCTATGTCGCGGTGAACAATGGCCAACCCTGCGACGCGGATGGCAGCGTGTGCACCAGCGGCGACAGCTGCGCGGCCGGTACCTGCAAGCCAGGCGCCGTCCAGGTGTGCAACGACAACAACCCGTGCACCGACGACAGTTGCGACCCCAAGCTGGGCTGCCAGTTCAAGGCCAACACCGCCGGCTGCAGCGACGGCAACCCCTGCACCGTGGGCGACGCCTGCAAGGCCGGCAGCTGCGCGGCGGGCGCGGCGGTCGTGTGCAACGACAGCAACCCCTGCACCGACGACGCCTGCAGCCCCAGCAGCGGCGCCTGCACGTTCGCCGCCAACAGCAACCCGTGCAACGACGGCAACGCCTGCTCGGTGTCCGACGTGTGCAAAGCCGGCGTGTGCAGCGGCGCCGCGGCCAACTGCGACGACAGTAACCCCTGCACCACCGATTCGTGCGACCCCAAGCTGGGTTGCGTGAACACCGCCAACACGCTGCCCTGCGACGACGGCAACGCCTGCACCAGCGGCGACACGTGCGGCAGCGGCAAGTGCGCGGGCTCGGCGATCAACGTCGCCGTGTTCTGCACCGACAACAACCCTTGCACGACCGAGGCTTGCGACCCCAAGGCCGGCTGCACCCACGCCAACAACACCTCGAGCTGCGACGACGGCAACGGCTGCACCACCGGCGACGCCTGTGCGGGCGGCGTGTGCAAGTCGGGCACCAACACCTGCGGCTGCAGCCAGGACAGCGACTGCGCCAGCCAAGAGGACGGCAACTTCTGCAACGGCACCCTGTTCTGCGACAAGAGCGCCCTGCCCTACAACTGCAAGGTCAATCCCAAGACGATCGTCACCTGCGACGGCAGCGCCGACACAGTGTGCAGCAAGAACACGTGCGCCACCGGCACCGGCAAGTGCGGCTTTGTGGCCCAGAACGAGGGCGGGACCTGCGACGCCGACGGCTCGGTGTGCACCAGCCCCGATACCTGCAAGTCCGGCCTGTGCACGGCTGGCAACACCTTGAACTGCAACGACAACAACCCCTGCACGGACGACGCCTGCGACACCAAGCTGGGCTGCACCAACAAGCCCAACACCCTGCCCTGCAGCGACGGCAACCCCTGCACGGTGGGCGATGTCTGCCAAAACAGCGCGTGCAAGGCCGGTCCGGCCACGGTGTGCAACGATGGCAACCCGTGCACCAGCGACTCGTGCAACTCGACCAGCGGCGCCTGCGTCTTTGCCAACAACACCTTGGGTTGCGACGACGGCAACGCCTGCAGCCAGGGCGACACCTGCAGCGGCGGCTCGTGCGTGGGCAGCGCGGTCAGCTGCAACGACAACAACGTCTGCACCAGCGACTCGTGCGACCCCAAGACCGGCTGCGTCAACGCCCCCAACACGGTGGCGTGCAGCGACGGCAACGCCTGCACCACCAGCGACGTGTGCAGCAGCGGCACCTGCAAGGGCACCGCGGTCAGCCCCGCCACGCTTTGCGACGACGGCAATCCTTGCACCACAGAGGGTTGCGTGCCGTCGAGCGGCTGCACCCACAGCAACAACACCGCCAGCTGCGACGACGGCAACCCGTGCACCACCGGCGACGCGTGTGCCAGCGGCAGCTGCAAGTCGGGCACCAACACCTGCGGCTGCACCGTGGACAGCGACTGCGCCAGCCAAGAAGACGGCAACTTCTGCAACGGCACCCTATTCTGCGACAAGAGCGCCCTGCCGTACCAGTGCAAGGTCAACCCGTCGACCGTCGTTACCTGCGACACCAGCGTCAACACGGTCTGCGCGACCAACGTCTGCGCCACCAAGACCGGCAAGTGCGGCATGGTCGCCAGCGCCGACGGCACGGCGTGCGATGCTGACGGCAGTGTGTGCACCGTGGGCGACGCCTGCGCCAGCGGGGTCTGCAAGTCCGGCAGCGTCCTCAGCTGCAACGACAGCAACCCCTGCACCGACGATAGCTGCGACGCCAAGCTGGGTTGCGTGTTCAAGGCCAACACCGCCCCCTGCAGCGACGGCAACGCCTGCACCGTGGGCGACGTGTGCGCGGCCTCGGCCTGCAAGCCCGGCGCCACCACCACCTGCAACGACGGCAACCTGTGCACCAGCGACTCGTGCAACACCACCACGGGCGCCTGCGTGTTCCAGGCCAACACCTTGCCCTGCGACGACAACAACGCCTGCAGCCAGAATGACGCGTGCGCGGGCGGCTTCTGCGTGGGCAGCAGCGTCACCTGCAACGACAGCAACCCGTGCACCAGCGACTCGTGCGACAGCAAGCTGGGCTGCGTCTACACCGCCAACACCCTGCCGTGCAACGACAACAACGCCTGCACCACCGGCGACGTCTGCAGCGCGGGCGCTTGCAAGGGCACGGCCATCAACGTGGCGGTGATTTGCGACGACGCCAACCCGTGCACCGACGACTCGTGCAATCCCAGCAGCGGTTGCACGCACGCCAACAACACCGCGACCTGTAGCGACGGCAACGGCTGCACCGTGGGCGACGTCTGCGGCGGCGGCGTCTGCAAACCCGGCGCCAACACCTGCGCCTGCAACCAGGACAGCGACTGCGCCAGCCAAGAAGACGGCAACCTGTGCAACGGCACGCTGTACTGCGACAAAACCGCCCTGCCCTACCAGTGCAAGGTCAACCCCAAGACCGTGGTCACTTGCGACACCAGCGGCGACAACGTGTGCGCCAAGAACACCTGCGCACCCAGCACCGGTATCTGCGACTACGTGGCGCAGAACAACAACGCACCGTGCAATGCGGACAACTCGGTCTGCTCGGCGGGCGACAAGTGCACCAGCGGCGTGTGCCTGCCGGGCGCGCAAGTCACCTGCGACGACAGCAACCTGTGCACCGACGACAGCTGCGACCCCGCCACCGGCTGCCAGTACAAGGCCAACACCATCGCCTGCACGGACGGCAACCCTTGCACGGTGGGCGACGTGTGCAAGTCGGCCGCCTGCAGCCCCGGCGCGGCCAAGGACTGCAACGACAGCAATCCGTGCACCGCGGACAGCTGCAACACCACCAGCGGCAACTGCCAAAACGTAGCCAACACGGCGGCGTGCGACGACGGCAACGCCTGCACGGCCGGCGACAAGTGCAGCGGCGGCAGCTGCGCGGGCACGGCGATC
>JBBISH010000116.1:0-20247 GCA_037441385.1 Myxococcales bacterium | reverse complement strand
ACTAGAGACGCGACCAATTACTGGTCATTTGTTCAGTAATCGCGAATTCTGGCCGCGTCTCCAGCCCCAAGTGGGGCGCAAGCGAGCGCCTGCAGCGACTCGCCGCGCCGAATTCGAAGGTGCGGACGCGCGGAAAAAGTCTAAACTGATCGGCTCTCTAGGAGCCCAGAGGCCATGTCCCCATGACTTCACACCAATCCCTGCCCGAGCTGCAGAGCCCTATTCGCCACACCGCGCGCCGCGTCCGCACGCCGGTTCCTGAGCAGGTCGACGTCGCGATCATCGGCTGTGGTCTGGGCGGCCTGCAGAGCGCCGTCCGGCTGGCCCAGGCTGGCCTGAAGGTGGCGTGCTTTGACCAGCACTACGTCGCGGGCGGTTGCGCGACCATGTTCGAGCGCGGCCGCAGCGGCGAGCGGTGGCGGTTCGACGTGGGCCTGCACTACGTGGGCGATTGCGAGCCCGGCGGGATGATCCCCAAGCTGTTGCGCGGCGCCGGCATCTCCGACGTGCAATTTCAGGCCATGGACCCCGACGGGTTCGACACGCTCGTCTTCCCCGGCCTGAGCTTCCGCGTGCCGCGCGGCCACGAGGCCTATCGCGACCGCCTGGTGCAGACGTTCCCGTCCGAAAAGGCGGGCATCGATCGCTATTGCCGCTTCTTGCGCGAAGTTGGGCAGATGGCCGGCGAGGCTGGTTCGCGGCCCGGGCTGCGGACGCTGTTGCAGGTCGCGCTGCATGGGCGGATGGTGGCGCGCTACCGCAAGGCGACCGTCAAGGAACTGCTGGACGACTGCACTCGCGACCCGCTGCTGCGGGCGGTGTTGCTTGGCGAATCCGGCGACTACGGCGTGCGGCCGTCGCAGGCTTCGGCGCTCTTGCACGCCGGGCTGGTCGACCACTACCTGCAGGGCGCCTACTACCCGGTGGGTGGTGGCCAGGTCATCGCCGATCGCCTGTGCGAGCGGTTGGAGCAATTGGGCGGGACCATCCACCTGCGCCGTGGCGTCCGCCGCATCACCGTCGAAGACGGTCGCGCAGTCGGTATCGAGCTCGAGGGGCAGCCTGCGGGCGAGAACGGTGCGGTCCTTGGCCCGCAAGTGCGTGCACAAGCTGTCCTTTCCAACGCGGACATCAAGAAGACCTGGCTGGAATTGCTGGGCCGGCCGCACCTCCCCAGCGAAGCGCAGCGGCGCGCCGATCAGTGGGTCATGGGTGGGGCGCTGTGGATCAGTTTCTTTGGGGTGCAGGCCGACTTGCACGTGCCGCCGGGCAAGGCCACCAATTACTGGCAATTCGACTCGACCGACGTCGACGACTTCTACGATCGCGCAGACCGTCGCCAGGGCTACCAGCCGGCTGGCTGCTACCTGACCAGCGGCAGTCAAAAAGACCCGCAAACGCCCGGACATGCGCCCGTTGGCTGCACGACGGTCGAAGCGATGACCTTGGTGCCCGCGGCGCCCGAGGCCTGGGGCGTCACCGCCGCCGAGGTCGAGTCGGGCGAATACCGCAAGCGCGATGCCTACATGCAGGCCAAGGCCAGCGTGGAAGCCGACATGCTGCGACGGGTTGCGGCCTTGCTGCCCGCTACTCAGGGCAAGGTGGTCTTTGCCGAGAGTTCGACGCCCCTTACCCACTATCGGTTTGCCCGTGCCAGCGGTGGCACTGGCTACGGCTTGGCGGCGACCCCCGAGCAATTCATGGAAGGTCGGCCGGGTTACCGCGGGCCGATCCCGGGTCTCTATCAGTGCGGCGCGTCCACCCGCGCTGGCCACGGCATCGTGGGCGCGATGCGCTCGGGTGAATTGGCCGCCAAGCGCGTTGCGGCCGACTTGGGCCGGACCATCCCTTGATGGTTTTTGGGTCGCCGCTGCGCGCGAAGTGTGCGACACTACTGCCGGCGCCGCGCCGCCCCGGTTCGCGAATGACTGCTTGGCTTCGTCTTGTCGTCGTTGGATTTCTGCTGCTGGCGGCCTGGCTTGCGCCGCGATCGGCGTTGCCTCACCCGCGCGCGGCCAGCGATGCAGGTGCACGGATCGGCGGCCATTTGAGCGAGGCGCTCGCGGCCTGGCGCCGCGGGGATAGCCAAGACTTGGAGCGCGTCGCCCGCCACGGCCGGGCGCTCATCCAGGGCGATCGCGTCCACGGCCGCTGGCGCGTCCAGATCGAGGTTCCCCCCGGCCTCACGGTCGATCAGCTGGATTTGCGCGATCTCGCGGATTTTGGTGGCAAGGTCGAAGTGCTGGGTCTGGACCTGGCCGACGTGTGGCTGCCGTTGCACGCGGTGGAGCCGTGGCTGGCCCACCACCCCGAGGTCGCCTTTGCCCAGCTGCCGCAGCGGCCGTGGCCGGCGACCGGTCCCGTGCAGAGCAAGGGCGCCGCCGACCTGCGAACCAGCGAAGTCGCCTGTCTGGCCGCCGCGGCCAGCGGCACGGTGGTTGCGGTGGTCGACGAAGGGTTCGATGGCCTCAAAGAGTCCGTGGTTGCTGGCGAAGTGCCCAACGTGGTGGGTCCCGTGCTCAGCGGCGACGGCGCCCACGGCACCATGTGCTGCGAGGTCGTGGCCGATACGGCGCCCGGCACCGCCATCTATCCCGTCAAGACCAGCACCGTCGCCGCCATTCAGAACTTCGCCAAGAACGTGGCCGAGAAAGGCAACCCCAAGGGCATTCAGGTCGTCAGCCATTCCGTCATTTGGATGGGCATGAGCTTTGGTCGTCACGAAGGGCGGTTGTGCGAGGTCACTGACTTGGTCCGCAGCGCTGGCGTCGCCTGGGTCAACGCGTCGGGCAACTCGGGCGGCGGCAGCTTTTACAGGGCCGACTTTGTCGACAGCGACGGCAATGGCCTGCACGAATTCCAGCCCGGGGTCGAGCGGCTAGAATTCCCGTCTTGGCACGGCCAGATCCAGATGACGTTGGACTGGGACGACTACACGGACCACGCTGTGGACCTGGATCTGGAGCTGTGGTTCCAAAAGGACGGAACCTGGAAGAAGGTCGACGAAAGCAAGCTCAAGCAGGGCAAGAACATCGCGCCGCTCGAGCAGGTGGTCTATCCCGTCCAAGAGTCGGGGACCTACGCCCTGCAGGTGCGCGCCAAGACGGCGGTGCCCAAGGGCATGAAATTGCGCATCGTCTCGATGGGGTACGGCAACGGCTCGTTCTCGGTCTGGCACCAGAACGGCAACGTCTACGACCCGGCCTCATGCAAAGGCGTCTTGACCGTGGGCGCCATCTACGCTGGGCACTATGCCACTGGTCCGCTAGAGAGCTACAGCAGCTACGGCCCCACGCCCGACGACCGCCAGAAGCCCGAAGTGATGGCGCCGACTGGAGTTGCCACCACCCAGGGCGCGTTCTATGGCACCTCGGCCGCCTGTCCTCATGCCGCTGGCGTCGCCGCGGTGTGGATCGCCGCCAGTGGCCGCAGCCCCGCCGAAGTGGTCCAAGAGATGCAAGAAACCGCTCTGGCGATGGGCGAGGCGCACCCAGACACGGCATACGGTTGGGGGCGCCTGACCTTGGACCCCGCCTCGTTGGGCTACGAGTGTACGGCGACTTCTCTGGGTGCCGACGCGACTTGCGTGACCTCTTGCGGCAGCGTGGGTACGCGCTCGTGCGACGACGGCTGCCGTTGGAACGCCTGCCAGACCGGCAAAGAGGTCTGCAACGGCCAAGACGACGACTGCGACGGCACCATCGACCGCGGCCCCGGCGGTGCGCTGCTTGCGGGCTGTGGCAGCACGGATGCCAAGATCGCGAGTGATGGCAGCGGCCTGGACGTTGCAGGTGGTGATTCCGCACCGAACGGGACCGCGGTCCAAGGCAGCGGCGGGTGCGGCAGCGCACCGTCGCCCAACGCGCCTGCGGCCGTGGTCGTCCTGGTGGGGATCGCGGCCCTGGTGTGGCGCCGCCGGACTGATCGCTGACAAGCCAACCTATGCCGGGGACGGCGCCGGTGCGGTCTGGGCCAATCCCGCCGCGGCCGCCAGCGCCGGGCGCAACGCGCTCAGCGCCAGGGGTTTGGACAGCACTTGGTCCATCCCTGCATCAAAGCAGGCTTGCAGGTCGTCGGGCGCCGCCGAGGCGGTGACCGCAAACACGGGTACCTTGCCGCGGGGACCGGGCAACGCGCGGATGCGCCGCACCACTTCGAACCCGTCCATTTCGGGCATGTGGCAATCCATCAAAACTAGCGCAAAATCGTGGGTCTGGATGAGATTGAGGGCCTCTGCGCCGCTGCTGGCGCGGGTGGGCCGGCCTCCCGCCTTTTCGACCAGCCGGGCGATCACCATCAGGTTCACGGGGTTATCGTCCACCACCAGCACGGGTAGGTCCACGAACGGCGAGCTTGGCTTTTCGTCGGTCTTGGGCGCCTTCTTGGCGGCCACAGGAGCGGCCAACAGGGGCAGAACGGCCGAGAAACACGAGCCAACGCCGGGGGTCGATTCCGCCTCGACCACGCCGCCCATGCGCTCTGCCAGCTGCTGGGCCAGGGGCAACCCAAGCCCAGAGCCGCCAAAGCGCCGCGCCGTCGATGCCTCGGCCTGCTCGAATAGGTCGAACAGCCGCGGCAGGGACTCGGGCGCGATGCCGATGCCGGTGTCGCGAACGGCAAAGCGCAGCCAACCTTCGCGGTCCGCGCCGTGCTCGCGGCTCACATCCACGCACACGCCCCCTTGCAGCGTGAACTTCAGGGCGTTGCTGATCAGATTGCCCAGCAGCTGCTGCAAGCGCACCGGGTCGCCCTGCACGTGCGACGGAGCATCGGGAGCCCGCCGCACCTGAAGATCCAGCCCCTTGCCGTGGGCCACAGCGGAGTACAAGTGCGTCAGGTCCCCCAAGAGCGCGTCCAGCGACACGGGGACACACTCCAGGGTCAGTTTGCGCTCCTCCAGCTTGGTCAGGTCCAGCAAGTCGTTGATCAGGG
This sequence comes from Myxococcales bacterium, assembly GCA_037441385.1. Taxonomy (GTDB): domain Bacteria; phylum Myxococcota_A; class UBA9042; order UBA9042; family UBA9042; genus SXRM01. The sequence continues at coordinate 15,315 of JBBISH010000116.1, read as the reverse complement.
CGACCATCACCTCGCCACTGCGCTGGACCACCAGCAGCTGTTCGCGCTGGTGCGGGTCCTGGACTTCGTCGAGCATCAGCTCGGTCATCCCCAGTACCCCGTTCATGGGAGTACGGATTTCGTGGCTGATGGCCGCCAGAAACACACTTTTGGCGCGACTGGCTTCTTCGATGCGCCGCCGCGCCTCAACGCGCAGTCGGTCGAAGCGGTGGGCAAACGCCCAGATGAGCAGCAAGGCAAATGCCGTGTTGAGGCACTTGGACAGCAAAGGCGATGGGTCGTGACCCGGCAGGGAATAGCCCGAATTGCCCGCGACCAGCACCAGCACCGCCAGCAGGGCGGTCAGCACGGCCCAGCGCGCCGAATCGCGTTGATCAAAGGCAAAGCTAGCCAGCAGGGGCACCGTCAGCAAGAAGCAGAGGTTCGTCTCGTCGATGGGCGTTTGCGCCAGGATGCCCAAGCCCCACAGGAGCAGGCCCATGGACAGCGAGACATGGGTCCACAAGCGCCAGCGGCCGTCGCGCCGCAGGTTCCAGAGCACCACTGGCCCCACCGCCAAGGCCAAGCCGTTCAAAGCCACTTGACCTACGATGTCCGTCGTCAGGCCATAGATCACCGCCCACATCAGCGCCAACGGCCAGGCGATGAGCCAGCCTTGCACGCAAAAGCGTGCGCGCAGCAGATCGTCGCGGTCGGTCAGCTTGGGCGTCAGCCAATCGATCAGCTCCGACGTCGCCTGCTGCCAACGCCGCAGCACCCCGGCCGTCGTGTAGGCCGGCTGCGGCGCCGTGGCGCCAGCTTCGCGAGGCATGGCCGTCGATTCGCCGATTCCCATGGGCAGTACCTTGCGCCCAAAGTGGCCGGATGGTCAAGCCATTGCTGACGGCTGCCGGGGCATATCCCAGCGAAACCCCGAACTATCCAGAGTTTTACCCGTCGCTTTTGCAGGCCTGCGGGCAGCCAGAGGTCGCTACCTCACGTACACGTAGACCATCGCTGGCACTTTGGCGCTGCCATGATCGCCGCCCCAACACGCCACGTTGCCCGCGCCGGGCGGGGCCTGGACCCCACACGGCCCGCCCGAGCTGCCGATGCCGATCCACGAGTCGACGCTGTCGCAATCGTTCTCGTTGTTGCCAAAGATGCCCAGGCGCAGCTTGACGCCACTGGCTTCGACCTGGAAGCCTTGGGTCAGGCAGTTGCCTTGCAGCGTGCCCTTGGGCAGCAGACCTTCCCAGTCCAACACGCTGAGACCCGTGCTGATTTTGGGGCCCGTCAGCAGCTGGTGCAGGGTGGGCCCTTGGCCGCCCCCGGGACCGCCGCTGGCGATGACCATGCTGCGCGCCACGCCGTCGACCACGAACACCACGCGGATGTCCTTGAGCTTGGTGACCGCATAACCCTTGAGACGGGCAGTTATCTTGGTTGGCCACGGCGGCGCGGTCAGCTCTGGCGAAGTGCCCAACCAGACCGGGCTGTCGTAGGCGCTGTCTTCCTGGCTGCCGTCCACCTCCAAGACCAGCGCCCAGCCGCCACCGTCGCCCTGCATGTCGCAGTAGACCTGGGTCGGTGTCGCCTCGCCCGGACCGTCCAAGTCCAGCCAGTACACGCCGCTGGTGGCGTCTTTGGGCAGCTCGGCGCAGTTGGTGGGGGTGGTGTCGCCGGCCGGGAGGACGCAGTACCCACCCAAACAAGCTCCAGTGCCGCCGCAGGCGCTGCCGTCGTCGCTGGGGGTGTTGCCGCAACCCAAGCCCACGGCGCAGCCGTCCAGGGTGCAGGGGTTGCCGTCGTCGCAGCTGGGCGTCACGGTCGCGGGCAGGCAGGCGCCTTTCTCGCAGACGGTCGGCGCGGTGCAGGGTTCGCCGTCGTCGCAGGGGTAGCTGGCCCAGCGGCTACAGACCGCACACGCCAGGGTCGCGCTTTCGGGCAGGTCGTTCCACGTCCCGTCCGCGTAGATCTCGACCACGTCTTCGTTGCCGGCGTTGTTGGGTTCGCCGCTGTGGAAGTTGCTGTAGTTGCTGTTTTCGCCGTCGATCCACCGGTATTTGCCCTCGATGGCGATGTCGTTCAGGCCAAAGAATGCCGGCACGGCGCCGCAGGCTTGGTCGGCGGCTTTGCGCAGGGCGCTGTTGTCGGCGGCATTGCGCATGCTGGCCAGCTCGCCGCCCCAGGCATGGCAGGCGTCGCGCGCTTTGCCCCAGGTGGTGTCTTGTTTCATGGCCTTCCAGCAGCGACCGGCGAACAGTTCGCCGTCCGTGCACGTAGCTGCTCCCGGAATTCCCACGTACAGACAGCCGGTTACGGGGTCGCAGCTGTTCCACGTGCACGGGTTGTTGTCGTCGCAGGGCTTGGCTTTGCCTTGTTCGCAGCTGCCCAGCGAGCAGTAGCTGGTCTCCGAGCAGGCGTTTTCGGCGATGCACTCGATGGTGTTGGCCACGTATTGGCAGCCTTGGCCCACGACGCAGCTGTCATCGGTGCACGGGTTGTCGTCGCCGCAGTCCTTGGCGGCGCCCGAAGTGCACGCCCCGCCTTGGCAAGTGTCGCCCACGGTGCACGGGTTGCCGTCGCTGCACCAGCTGGCGGTAGGCTTGCTGCCGCAGGCGCCGCCGGGCTTGCAGAAGTCTTCGGTGCACTGGTTGCCGTCGTCGCAGGGCTTGGCGGTCGGCGCCGTGCACGCGCCGTCGACGCAGGTGCCGCGAATGGTGCACGGGTCCTTGTCGTTGCAGTCGGTGTCGCTTTGGCACGGGCAGCCCTCGCCGCCGGGGCAGGGGTCCGCTGCGGCGGCGTCCTGGGTAGCCCCATCGCCGCTGGCCCCATCTGTATGGGCACTGTCGGCGCTGCTGCTGTCGGTCTTGGCGGCGGTGCTGGGCGCGTCGGAGCTGCCGCAACTGACCAACAGCCAGGCCGTCATCGCCAAAATGGCTGCACTTCTACTCACTTGGCCGACCACACCGCCGGCACCTTCTGCAGAGCCTTGGCTTTGGGGAAGCTCTCGACCGCTTTGCTCACGTCAGCCTCTAGCTCTTCCATCTTCCGGTTCAGATCGCCCAGGTCCGCCGCCAGCTCTTGGGGCTTGATCGACACCGTCAGCAACTCAGCTGTGTCCATGACAAAGGCGTGCACGGTCGGCCGGTTGAAGCGGTCCAGCTTGATGCCAGCGAACACAAAGAAATTCGCACCCACTTGCCGGGCCAGCTTGGGCGCCGGGCCCTTGCACACCGGCAGATGGAAGCCGCCAAAGCGGGCGCAGTCCGCCAAGACCTCTACGGTCACAGGCGCTTCGACCTTCTTCTCTTCCACCTTGATGGCCGCGATCTTGGCCGTCACCTTGGCGTCTTTGCCGCGCACATGGACCACCGTTCCCCACGGCACAAAGCCCTCGCCGTGGATCTGCGCGTAGTGCACGCCGGGCACCAGGCCGGTCGCCTTGGCCGGCAGGGGGCCAATTTTCACGCCGTCGACATAGGCTTCCACACCATCGGTGGTCGGTCCGTCGATGACCAGGTTCAGCTTGGGCAGCTTGTCCATCTGCTCGTGGGTCTTGTCGAACAGTTCGAGCAGCGCCTTGTCCTGCTTGCGGCGATCGATGACCAGGGTCGGCAAAATCGCGATGCCCAGCTCGAACCAGTGCGCCACTTCCGCCGCCGGCCGCCCGGCATAGAACGCCGACACGCCCGCGCCGGTGTACGACGAGGCCAGGTTGCCGTAATCGACCAGCTCCAGGTACGCCCGCTCGTACAGGCCCACGGCATCGCCGAACTTGTCCAGCGCTTCCTTGTACTTGCCCTCTGCCTGCAGGTTCATGCCCTCTTGGCGGACGGCGTCGGCGGCGTCGATGCGCTTGCTGGCCGCGCTGGTCTTGGGGGCGTTCTTCTTGCCGTCCGTCTTTTGCGCGACCTTGTCTTTGTCAGTCACGACATCGAATACCGGCGAGGTCTTGAGCTGGTCCGCCAGGCCCTTGCCAATGCGCTTGAGCTGCACCACCGACACCTCGCCGATGGGCGCGGGCGGCACCACCAGCAGGCGCGGCCGACCCGGATCTTCCGCCGCTTCGACTGTGTGCGCCACCGCGGGCGCGACCAGGCTGGCCATCAGCAAGCTATTGAGAATCCAGTTGCTCCAGGTGTTCGTCATCGCTCCAGTTCCGTGGTCGAGGGGGATGGGGTGGCCGCGCGATCGGCGCGGGCCAACGCGCAAGACTACGCCAATCGGGCGGGTATTCAACGGCCGCGACGGCTCAACGCTTCACCTTCATTCAATCGTCACGCAGCCCCAGGGTCAGGACGGGTCGTGGGTGCCCATGGCGCGCTTGAGCGGCTTGTTCACAGCCCACATCATGGCGCCCGCCGTAAAGCCCAAGACCATGAGCATCCCAAAAAAGACGTCCTTGCTCATCGACGTGTAGAACTGGCCGATGTAGCCCGAGACGAAGTTGCCGATAAAGCTCGACAGGAACCACATGCCCATCATGAACGAGACGATGCTGGCCGGGCTCACCTTGGTGACCAACGACAGGCCAATTGGCGATAGGTAGAGCTCGCCGATGGTCAGCATCAGCGTGCACGCTACCAACCACAGCGGGCTGCCCTTGCCGTCGCCGATGGCCCGCGCGCCGACGATCATGACCAAGAACGATAGGCCCAGCACGAAGCAGCCGATGATCATCTTGGCCACGCTGGAGGGTTCCTTGCCCTTAGCGGCCTGATTGCGCCAAATCATTTCCAACACGGGTGCCAACGTGAAGATGAAGAACGGGTTGAGCGATTGGAACCAGGTCGAGGGCACCTGGAACCCGGCGATGACGGGCCAATTGGTCTGCTGATCCGCCCACGTCTGCATCGTGTTGCCCTGCTGTTCGTAGACCGCCCAGAAGATGACGTTCAAGAGACAAAGCGCGACCAGCGCCCACACGCGCTTCCACTCGCCGCTGGTCAGGGGCTGATGGGCCTCTTGGCTGGTTGTCTGCCCAGCTTCGGCCGCGGCCTTGCGTTGCTCTAGCGAATCCGGGGCCAGGTACTTGCCGCCAAAGAATTGCACCAATAGGCCAATCACCATGCCCACGCCGGCCGACAAGAAGCCCCACCGCCAGCCCCAGACCACCGCCAGCGTGCCCGCGACGAAATTGCATAGGAAGGCGCCCAGGTTGATGCCCATGTAGAAGATGGTGAAGGCGCCGTCGCGGCGGGGATCGCCTTCGGGGTACAGCGCGCCCACCTGGGTTGAGATGTTGGGCTTGAAGAAGCCGTTGCCCACGATCAAGAGCAGCAGCGCCACAAAGAAGGCATCCTCTTGGCCAAACAGCAGGAACTGACCGGCCGCCATCACCGCACCGCCAATGAAGACGGACTTGCGTTGGCCCAAATACTTGTCCGCCAACCAGCCGCCCAGCAGCGGAGTGACATAGACCAGGCTAGTATAGATGCCGTAAATTAGGGACGAATTCGGCTCGATCGCGCAGTACTGCTCGGCGATCTTGTGGGCCAGGTCCGCCGCTACCGGTGCCACCTTCTTGGCCGGGTCGCCGGCCATCAGCGCCGAAACCTGGGTATTGATGCATTGCCCCGCATGACTCAAGTCCGTGGTCGGCAGTAGCTTTTTCAGCAGGCTCCAGCCGACGACGGCGTCAGGATTGCCGGTGGCGTCGAAGGCACGCCCCTGATACGTTTGGCGAATCCCGACCAGCAGGTAGTTGGCCAAGTACAGCTTCAACAGCCCGCGCATCCCGTAGTACGAAAAGCGCTCCCACATCTCGGTAAAAAACAGGACGAACAGGCCAACCGGGTGGCCCATGAAGGTCTTTTGGCTCGGTGCGGCAGCGGCAGCGGTCATCTCGTCTCCCAGTGGCGGTGGCGGCGCAAAACGCGAAGCCGGAGGCTAGCATAGGCTGGCGGCCATTTTCTACCGTGCGATTTTTCTTATATATGCTCCTGGTGGCATGTAGAAGTGAATTTGCCGTGCGCTTGAATCCGCTCGCCAACCGGGCTAAACAGGCGCGCCCGCATCTTTTGCGCGCCCCCGCAGGTAGCCCATGCCCACGTCGCAACCGACCCGCCGTCAAAAAGTTTTGGATCGTCTGGCGCAACTCAACGCCGCCGCCGTGGCCGGTGGTGGACCTGCGCGCGCCGAGCGCCAGCACCAGGCCGGCAAGAACACCGCCCGCGAGCGCATCGAAATGCTTCTGGATACCGGCACTTTCGTCGAGATGGACCGCTTGGTGACCCACCGCTGCACCGACTTTGGCATGGACAAGCAGAAGATCCCGGGCGACGGCGTCGTGACCGGCTACGGCCAGGTGCACGGTCGCACCGTGTTCGTGTTCGCCCAGGACTTCACAGTGTTCGGCGGCTCGCTGTCGGGCGCGTTTGCTGAAAAAATCTGCAAGATCATGGACTTGGCAACCAAGACCGGCGCGCCGGTGATCGGCCTGAACGACTCGGGCGGCGCGCGCATCCAAGAGGGCGTGGTCAGCCTGGCCGGCTATGCCGACATCTTCACGCGCAACACCCTGGCCTCGGGCGTGGTCCCGCAGATCTCGGTGATCTTGGGGCCGTGCGCCGGCGGCGCGGTGTACAGCCCGGCCATCACCGACTTCATCGTCATGGCCCAGCACACCTCGTTCATGTTCATCACCGGGCCGGACGTCATCAAGACCGTGACGCACGAAGAGGTTTCGCAAGAAGAGCTGGGCGGCGCCATGCGCCACGCGGCCACCTCGGGTGTGGCCCACTGGGCCTGCGACGACGAAAAGCAGGCGATCGCCACCGTCCGCGAGCTGATCACGTTCATTCCGCAAAACAACCTGGAAAAGGCGCCGCAGCGCCCCACCACCGACCCAGTCGATCGCCGCGACCCCAAGCTGGCGACCCTGGTGCCCGACGATCCCAGCAAACCCTACGACATCAAAGACGTGGTCCGGGCGATCGTCGACGACGGCACACTGTTCGAGGTCCACGAGCACTTCGCCAAGAACATCGTGGTCGGTTTTGCTCGCCTGGGCGGCGAGTCGGTCGGCATTGTCGCCAATCAACCAGCGTTTCTGGCCGGTTGCCTCGACATCGACGCCTCGACCAAGGGCGGCCGCTTCGTCCGCTTCTGCGACGCCTTCAACATCCCGATCGTCACGTTCGTCGACGTGCCTGGCTTCTTGCCCGGCATCTCGCAAGAGTACGGCGGCATCATCCGCCACGGCGCCAAGCTGCTCTATGCCTATGCCGAGGCCACCGTGCCCAAACTGACCGTCATCACTCGCAAAGCCTACGGCGGCGCCTTTGACGTGATGGGCAGCAAGCACGTGCGCGCCGACCTGAACTTTGCCTGGCCCACCGCCGAGATCGCCGTGATGGGCCCCGAGGGCGCCGTCAACATCGTCTATAAGGGCGAGCTGCAAAAGGCCGCCGATCCGGTCGCGGCCGCCAAAGAGTATGCCGAGAAGTACCGCGACACGTTTGCAAATCCCTTCAAGGCGGCGGAGTTGGGCTATATCGACGAAGTGCTGCTGCCCGAGGATACCCGCCCGCGCCTGATCCAGGGGTTGCGCATGCTGGCTGGCAAGCGCCAGAGCAACCCGCCCAAGAAGCATGGCAATATCCCGCTGTAGCCACTCAGCGCTTGCCTTCTGCCGGTTCGATCCCGTACCGTGGAGCCATGGTGGGGTCTACCAAACCCAGGAGGCCACCCGATGAGCACGACGAATCCGCCGACCGGGCACCCAGCACATGGAGTGGCGCCCCGCGGCTTGTACGCAATCGAAAATCCCCAACAACCGCATAGTGCTCCGCAGGGTCGCATCCGTGTGCACCACCTGCGCGAAGCCAAAGAGCGCGGCCAGCGCATCTCGGCGGTGACCTGCTACGACGCCACCTTTGCGCGGCTGGTCGACGCCGCCGGCATCGAGGTGGTGCTGGTCGGCGACTCGTTGGGCAACGTGATCCAGGGCCAAGACACCACGCTGCCGGTCACCGTCGACCACATCGTCTACCACACGGCGGCGGTGGCGCGCGGTCTGCAGCACGCCCACTTGGTCGCGGACATGCCCTTTATGAGCTATCGCAACGTGGACGTGGCGCTGCAGTCCGCCGGGCGGATGCTGGCCGAGGGCGGCGCGCACGCGGTCAAGCTCGAGGGCGGCAGCGAAGTGGCGCCGATCGTGCAAGCCCTGGTCAGCGCGGGGATTCCGGTCATGGGCCACATCGGTCTGACGCCGCAGTCGGTGCACGCCATGGGCGGGCATCGGGTGCAAGGCCGCGGTCACGCCGCACGCCAGCGCCTGCTCGACGCGGCCCGCGATCTGCAAGAGGCCGGCTGCTACTCGATCGTGCTCGAGGCGATCCCGGCCGATCTAGCTGCCGAGGTGACGGCGTCGCTCGAAATCCCGACCATCGGCATCGGTGCGGGCGCGGAGTGCGACGGCCAGATCCTGGTGCTGTACGATCTGCTGGGCATGAACCCCGGTTTTACCCCCAAATTCCTCAAGCGCTATGCTGATTTGGGCTCTGTCATCGGCGACGCGCTGCGCAGCTACCGCGGCGAGGTCCAGACCGGCGCATTCCCGGCGCCCGAGCACGCCTACCGCGACCCCACGCCGGTCGAGCGCAAGCGCCAGACTTCCGGCTAGCGGCGTCCGCGCGCTTTCTTGCGAGATTCCATGCAAATCCTCACGAATCCCCACGAGCTGCGGCAGTGGCACACCGCACAGCACCGCGCCGGACTGCGCATCGGCGTCGTGCCCACCATGGGCGCGCTGCACGAGGGCCACCTGCGCTTGGTCGACCAGATCCGCCCGCACACGGACCGGGTGGTGGTGACGATTTTCGTCAATCCGCTGCAGTTTGGGCCGAGCGAGGACTTTGGCCGCTATCCGCGGCAATTCCCCACGGATTGCGCGATGTGCGAGGCGCTCGGCGTCGACGCGGTGTACCACCCCGATGTGCAGGGCATGTACCCGCAGGGCTTTCAAACCCACGTCGAGGTCGAAAGGGTGGCCGAGCGGTGGTGCGGCGCCAGTCGCCCCGGGCACTTCCGCGGCGTGGCGACCGTGGTGCTGAAGCTCTTGAACCAAACCGGCGCCGACGTGGCCATCTTTGGCGAGAAGGACTGGCAGCAATTGCAGGTGATCCGCCAGATGAGCCGCGACCTGGACCACCCGGCGCAGATCCTGGGCGCGCCCATCGTGCGCGAGCCCGACGGCCTGGCGATGAGCTCGCGCAACGTCTACCTGACGGCGGAACAGCGACACAACGCTCTGGCGATCTCTAAGGGTCTTCTACACTTGCAGCAACAGGTCGTGACTACGGCCCGTCCGCCTGCCGAATTGCAGGCCGAGCTATTCGCCGCGCTGGCCGCGAGCGGCGGGCAGCCCGAGTACGTCGGCCTGGTGCATGCCGAAACTCTGGAACCGCTAGACGATTTTTCTGCCCCAGGCCGGGCCCTGGCGGCGGCGCGCTACGGGGCTACGCGGCTCATCGACAACCTGGAGTTGCCGATCCGCGGACAGCAGGCATAGGTTCGAAATCATAGGTAAAATCTGGTGTGCCGCGCCGCCGGTTTGACCTCGCCGGCCTGCTGGACTACAACGCCGCAACAGCGCACTTGCGCGGGGGAACGCCATGGCCGCCGGCATCGAACTTCGCACCTTCACCCTGATCGACGTGTTGCAGCCGCAGACGGCCAGCTTTGTGGCGACCATCGCCCGCGGCTTCTTGCCGCTAGAGGGTCAGGCGGCCCTGCTCGTCGAGGTCGCGCCCGGCATGTCGATCAACAACGTGACCGACGCGGTGCTGAAGCAAACCAGCGTGATCCCAGGCATGCAGATCGTCGAGCGCGCCTTTGGCATGTTGGAGGTGCACCACACCGACCAGGGCCAGGTGCGCGCCGCGGGTGATGCGGTGCTCGATCACTACGGCATCACCGCCCTAGAGCGCATGAAGCCGCGGGTGATGACCCTGCAGACCATCACGGGCATCCAGGGTTATCACACCATGCTGATCAACCGGATGCGTCACGGCGACATGATTCTAGAGGGCCAGACCATGCTGACGGTCGAGGTCCACCCGGCCGGCTACGCGCTGCTCGCCACCAACGAAGCCGAGAAGGCCGCCAACATCAAAGTGCTCGAGATGATTACCTTTGGCGCCTTCGGCCGCATTTGGCTCGGCGGCGACGAAGAGAACATCGCCCAAGCCGCTGCCGCGATCGAGAAGGTGCTCAGCGAGATCGACGGCCGCGAGAACAAGGGCGACCGCGCGGTGTAGTCGGGTCCGCGCTTCCGTCCCGTCCATTCAACATTCATCAGCCGCTACGGCGCCTTGCACATCGCCTTGCCGAACAGCCAGGCGCCCTCGGTGCGTTCGCTGATCTCGGCCTCGTGCTGCACTGGGCAGCGCACTAGCTCGCTGTCGTCCAGCGCCACCAAGCGGAACTGCACTTGCCCCAGGCTTTGGGCGGTCCATTCAGCACCCAGCCAGGCCGCCGACTGCTGCCAGCGCGCGGCGTACTCGATCTCCGGCGAGCCGTCGCGTTTGAGCCGCTCGACCAGACCCACCAGCAGCTTGCCGCCGGCATCCACAGGGATTTTCAGCGACGCCGCGGCCAGGCCCGGCGCGTCGTCCTTGAGCGGCCACCGATGCGGCCAGGTCTTGCCGCCGTCGACCGAGAGCTCGATGCGCGCAGTGCCCAAGGTGATGTCATTTTGACCCACGCCCAAGGTCATCCGCGCCGTGCCTGGGGCGATCATCGCCCGCAGCGCCGGCTTGAGCGGAATCTGCACGATGGCCAGGTACATATCGGCATAGGCGGTCTGCTGGGCCAGCTGCTGGCGGGCCTTGTCGACGATGCCGCGATCGATGGCCCGTTGGCGCGCTGGACCCGACAGGGTCGTCACCTTCAAGAATTCCACGTAGGTCTGGATGATCGGCAGCAGCGACTGCAGGTACGGCGAATTGGGGAAGCGGTCGATGGCCACCTGACCCAGTTGCACCATCAGCGCCGGATAGTCGGCCACGGGCACCAGCACCCTCCCGTGGGCATCGGTCAAGTCAGGCACGCGCTTGAGGATCCGTTCGCATTGATCCTGGCTCTGTTTGGGGTTGGGGGACTGCGCCAGCATCAGCGGATGACAGTCCATGACCTGTTTGGCCGGCATGTGCATCGTGAAGAGGAAAAGCGACAAGGCCGTGGCGGCTGGCGACTGCGCCCCCGGACAGACCGGTTGACCTAGCCCCGGCTTGTCCAACATCAGCAGGGTCACCGCGTAGAAGGCGGCCAGCGTCCGCTGCACCTCGGCGCGGTCGCCACTGGCGGGGTTCAAAATCGTCACGGCCGCGCGGGTCGCGGCGCTTTGCAGCTGCATCAGTTCATTCATCAGTGGGTTGCAGGCGTCGAGCTTGCCGGCCTCGACTTGGGCCGCCAGCGCCACGATCTTCTCGGGCGCATATTTGGATTGATCAAGTAACGTCTTGATTTTTCGGGACAACTGGTCAAGCCCTCGCTGAACCTGGGCAAAGTCCGGCCGCTGCATCGCCAGGGCGCCCAGGATGCGGCGCGCCTCGTCCACGTGGCCGTCGTCCAGGGCCTCTAGCCCCATGCCGTAGGTGCGCACTTCGTCGGCCGATACTTTTGCCGGGGGCTTGGCCTCGCCGCGCCGCTTCAGGGTCAGGCCTTCGCGAAGCTTTTCAGCCAGTTTCGACTCGACGGCAAAGACGTCCTCGGCCGGTCCGGTGTGCTCCGCTGTCACCCGCACCGCGCCCGTGGCCACCTCGATCGCGCGGGCGTCGATGCGAACCTTGTTGCCAGACAGCTGATAACTGCCCGTCATCACGTGGGTTGCCCCCAGACCCTTGCCCAGCCTTTGCGCCGTGGCGGGATCGATGAACTTGCCTTTGCCCAGCTGAATTTCGCCCAGAATGGACTGCAAGCGCTCGCGTTCGACCACCGTGACGCCATCGGTCTCGGCCAGATCCGTGATCAGCATGTCGGCCAGGCCTTTGCTCAGCGGTTGCCACTGATCCTGGCCCGAGCGATTGTCGAAGTAGCTGACCGCCAGCGTCATCGCCAGCAGCGGCGCCGCCCACAGCGTCCCCACCGTCGTCCCCACCACCAACCAAACGAGCTTGCGCATCGCCCTCCTTGCCGCGCTCGCACCGGCGCCGGGTGGCTCCATCCTGCCCAGATCGCGGGGCCGTCGCAACCGCCCATCCCGGCCACCCGGCGGGAATGCCGCGGCGACCTGTTTCCTTGTAGACCCGTTCTGCGCCACACTGCGCGCGGACCGACGACCAACCGAGGCGGCGATGAGAAAAGGATGGAGGGCCTGGCTGGCCCAAACGGCGCTCGCACCCCTGGTGCTGGCCCCCTCGATGCTGGGGAGCAGCGCGGCGCAGGCCGACGATCTGCCCAAGATCAAACACGAAGTCTACACCCTGCCTTCGGGCCTGCAGGTGGTGTTGGTGCCCGACCGCAGCGTGCCGCTGGTGGCGGTGGACGTTTGGTACCACGTTGGCTCGGGCGACGAGGTGCCCGGCAAGTCGGGCTTTGCGCACCTGTTCGAGCACATGATGTTCCAGGGCGCCAAGCACATCGGCGAAGACGTCCACTTCGACATCTTGAAAAAGGCCGGCGCCAGCCAGATCAATGGCACCACCAACACCGACCGCACCAACTACTTCGAGCAGGTGCCCAGCCACCATCTGGAAACGGCGCTGCGCCTGGAGTCGGACCGCATGGGCTGGCTGCTGGACACGCTGAACCAGAAGTCGCTGGACAATCAGCGCGAAGTGGTGCGCAACGAGCGGCGGCAGCGCTATGACAACGTGCCGTATGGCAAGGAACGCTTTGCCATTTCGCAGATGCTGTACCCCGAAGGGCACCCGTATCGCTACATGACCATCGGCCGGCACGAAGACCTGCAAGCGGCCAGCGTGGGCGACGTGCAGTCGTTCTTCAAGCAGTGGTATGTGCCCAGCAACGCGACACTGTGCCTGGCCGGCGATTTTGAGCCCAAGCAGGCCAAGGCTGCGCTCGCCAAGTGGTTCGGCACGCTGCCCAAGGCGCCGGCGCCGACCCATCAGCCGGTCAATACGCCGCAACTTGGTGCGGCTCAAGAAGAAACCGTCAGCGATCCCCTTGCGCGGCTAGAGCGCATCCACCTGGCGTGGCACTCGCCCGCCATGTACAAGCCCGGCGATGCCGACCTGGACCTGGCGTCGCACATTCTGGGACACGCGGGAACGGGGCGTCTTTACAAGCGATTGGTGCACCAAGACCAAACGGCGCAGAGCGTGACGGTGTACCAGGGTAGCCAGCAACTGTCGTCGGTGTTCCATGTGATCGTGGATCTGAAGCCGGGCGCGTCGCGCGAGGCGGTGCTGAAAGTCATCGACGAGGAGCTGGCACGCCTGGCCAAGGAGCCGCCGAGCGCTGCTGAACGCAACCGCGCCGTCTTGGACGTAGAGAGCGCCTTTGTGTGGGGCCTGGAAGGGCTGATGAACCGCTGCGAAGTGCTGCAGGCCTACCAACACTACCTGGGCAAGACCGACGCACTGGCCGACGATCTGCAACGTTATCGCGGAGCTACGCCGCAGTCGATCCAGGCTGCCGTGGCGGCGAACCTGCTGCCCGCGCGGCGAGCGGCGGTGTTCACGGTGCCCGAGAAGGCGGCGGCGCCGGCCCAAGGGGGTGGAAAATGACCCAGTTGCACCGCAAAACGACAAGTTCTGTCGCTTTGGTCGTGCTGGCGGCCCTGGCCGTGGGCGGAAACCGTCCGGCAAGTGCGGCGGAAGCGGCCGCCGATCCCGAGGCCTGGCGCGCCCAACCTCCGGTCCCCGGGCCGGCCAAGGCCATCGCCACGCCCAAGCCGCAGCAATTCAAGGCAGGACCGGTCGAGGTCGTGCTGGTCGAGCGCCACGAACTCCCCACCGTGTCGATGGAATTGGTCCTGACCGGTGGCTCGGCCTGGGATCCGCCGGGGCGCGAAGGCCAGGCGAGCGCCTGTATGCAACTCTTGGGCTCGGGCACCGCCAAGCTGGACAAGGTGCAGTTTGCCGAGGCGCAGGCCGACCTTGCCGCGAGCGTGGACGCATGGAGCGGCGTGGACCAGCAAGGCCTGCAGTTGGCGGTTCTGTCGCGCAACCTGGCACCGGCGCTGGACTTGCTGGCGGACACGCTCTTGCGTCCCGGCCTGCGAGCCGACGAACTCGCGCGCATCGTGGCCCGGCGCAAAGCGTCGCTGGTGCAGGCCCGCGGCAATCCGGCGGCGGTGGCGCAGCGCGTGGTCGGTCCGGTGGCTTTTGGCACGCAAGCGTGGGGTCGGCTTAGCACTGAGGCGAGCTTGGCCGCCCTGGACGTCGCCGGCTGCCAACAACACGCCGCGGCACTTTCGCCCGACGGGGCAAGGCTTTACGTGGTCGGCGACGTGACCCGCGCGGCCTTGGAGAAAGCATGGCAGGCGCGCTTTGCCGGCTGGAAGACCCCGGCGCCGCAGCTCGCGCCGATCGCAGGTCCCCATCCGCCCGCCGGCCGCGTGTTCCTGGTCGATGTGCCGGGTGCTGAGCAGACCGTGGTCCAGATCCTGGCCCAAGGGCCCGAGCGCAGCGCCGCCGACTACGAAGCCACCCAGCTGATGATGGGAGTGCTCGGCTCCGGGTTCTCTAGCCGCATCAACATGAATTTGCGCGAGAAGCACGGCTGGGCCTACGGAGCGGGCGGCGGCTTCCAATACCGGCGCGGCGGCAGCCTGCTCAGCCTATCCGCCTCGGTGCGCGCCGACGCCAGCGGGCCGTCGCTTCGCGAGATGTTCAGTGAGATCGAAGGGATACGTGCAGCGCCCGCCACGGCCGACGAACTGGCGCGCGAAAAGGAAGGCGCCATTCTCTCGCTGCCGGCGCGCTGGTCGACTGGGCGGTCGATCGCCAGCACGTTCCAGGGCTTGGCCTACTTCGGCCTGCCCTTCACCTGGTACGACGGCCATGTGGCGCGCCTGCAGGCGGTCGATCTGGCGGCGATGCAGAAGGCCGCCACCGCGCACCTGGACTACGACCACCTGGTGGTGCTGATCGTGGGCGACCAGAAGAAGATCGGCGCGCAAGTCCAGGCGCTGCTTGCCGAAGGTCCGCTCAAGGGCCAGGTCGCGCAGGCGCTGGACAGCGACGGCAAGCCGGTTGTCGCGCCGAAGTAGGGAGTTATAGCAAGGAGTTAGAGGGTGTGTACAAAAATTTTGACAGATCGCCGGACCGTGCGAAACCACCGCCAGACGAGCGGAGGTCAACATGGGCAAGGCGTACACGCAGGAGCAAAGGCAGGCGGCCCTGGCCGCGGTCGATG
>JBBISH010000115.1:0-20488 GCA_037441385.1 Myxococcales bacterium | reverse complement strand
CGATCGAGACCGTGCCGTCGTGGGCGCGCAGCGCGACCCGCGCCTGCCGTGAACGCTGCCGCCTCCTTCCCGTCCGGCCGCGCGGCCCCGGCGGCCTGGGCCAGTGGCGGCCTCGCCGCGGCCTGCGCCGGGTACGCACTCGCCGGGCAGTGGTATCTGGACGACCAGCGACTCCCCAGCGGTCACTACGACTTGTCGCGAATCAGCTACGACCGCGCCAGGTTTCTGCAAGGGTCGGTCAACGGGGCCTGGTCGGTCGCCGCGGCGAGCGGGGCGCTTGCCGTGGCCTCTTTGTGGCTTTGGTGGTGGTCTCGCGAAGGCGACGCCCGCGAATCTCGCGCCCAGCCCAACTAGTACACCAAATCTCAAGTTCTTTCGGGGTTGCCCATGCCGGTGTACTAGGCGGCGCTAGCCGCGCGCGGGGGTCGCAGGGGGCCGGGGTCCAAGAGTGTGCGGCGCGCCCCCTTTACTTGCTCAAAAATCTAGTACTACAAACCATTCGAGAGGCCTAACCCTGAACGTACTTCGGGTTTGTAGTACGAAACAATCCTCATGGGGAGCGCCATTCGCCGCGGCCTCGGCGTCCGGTCGTGTCCATGGCCGTCTAGTTCAGCACGCTGATTTTCATGGATGCCGCGTGCCGGTACGGCATGTTGAACCAATCCCAGTTCCGTCCAAATCGGATCGAAAATTCGGCAATTCTTCGGGCCCGAACCGGGGTCCCCGCCTGATTCTCGCCAGTTGCACAGCGGGTCCGGGAAGCCGTACAGGCGTGAATCAGGTGCGGTGCGCATAATCCCCAAAGATCCGCCGCGCATTGCCCCGCAAAACCTTGCGCCGCAGCTCGTCGTCGTCGCTCGCCATCAGCACCTTGGCCAGCGCGATCCCTTGGTGGTAGAACGGCCAATCCGAGCCGAACACGACGCGGTCCTGATCCGCTTCCGCCATGATTTTACGGACATTACCCAGGCTCTGGCTCGACAGCTCCAGCACCACATTGGGGTACTTCTTGGCAAACTCGAACGCCAGCCCCATTTGCAGCGCGCCCGAATGGCCCAAAATGAAGAGCGTGTCCGGGTTCTCGGCGAGGGCCTTTTCGTAGAAGCGGACCTGACTGCAGTAGCGGCCGATCTTGGTCTCGATCTCCACCGGACCGCAGTGAAACAGCACGGGCAGCTTGTGTTTTCCGCATAGGTTATAAAGCTTCATGGCCCGCGCCGCATCGGGCCGCAGCATCTGCACGGCCGGGTGCACCTTGATCCCGCGCGCGCCCAGGGCCTTTTGCCGCAGCAGGTTCTGTTCCATGCCGTGGCGCAGGGGGTGCACCGAGCCAAAGCACAGCAGCCCCTTCTTGCCCGTGCTCGCCCTCAGCCAGGTCCCGGCGTTGTCGCTCCCGTACGCAAAATCGATGGGCAGCAGCACCGACTGCTCGATGCCGAGCTCGTCCATCTCTTTCAAAAGGTTCGGAATCGTGTGGGTGCGCCGCATGCCGCCGGCCGTCAGCGACCCCAGGCTCAGGTCCCGCTCCATCCGCGGCAGGTCCTCGGCCAAAAAGTTCTTGTTGACGTACACATTCAGGTCGATCGGCGTGGTCTTGGGCAGGTAGTGCTCGGTCTCGGGCCAATGGCGGTCCAGGTCCAGCCGCTGCGGCACCAAGTACGTCAGCGCCAGGTGCGTGTGCAAGTCGATGGCGGGACCCAGGCGGCGATCGGCTAGAACCAACCGGCCATCCTGGACTTCGAAGAACGGCAATCGCGCCAGGTCCGCCAGATTCTCGAAGCGCGTCGGCAGCCCGTGGGTGATCGTCACCGCCATGGCCGCCCCCTACTTTTGCGCGTCGAACAGCCCCGACAAGTCCGGAACCAGAAGGAATTCCACGCGTCGGTTCTTGGCCCGGTTCTCGGGCGAGTCGTTCGGCACCATCGGCGAATACGGGCCAAACCCGGCCGCCGACAGCGATTTCGCCGGCACCTCTAGGGTCGCCATCTCGTGCAGTACCGCCAGGGCCCGGTCCGTCGACAGGCGCCAGTTCAGCTGATCGGCGCCGGTGTCGTCGGTGTGCCCAGCGATCTGGAAGCGGCGGTCGCTCAACTCCTTCAGCGCACTGGCAATTTCGCTCAGCACCGGTCGCGCCGCCGGCTTGACCTCGGCCTTGTTCAAGTCGAAAAGGATGTCTGAGTTCACCTCGATGACCAGCAGACCGTCGCGCGACCGAATCCGCAGCTTGCCGGCCTCGACCAACGCCCGCAGCCGATCCTGCACCTTCTTGACCCCCGCCTGCACCTTGGCCAGGGCGTCGGCCAGCGCCTTCTGCTCCTTTTGCAGACGGTCCCGTTCCTTCTGCGCCGCGGCCAGATCCTCTTTGGTCTTGCGGAGATCATCCTCCAGTTTCATCTTGGCCATCTGCGTGTCGGCCAGGTCCTTGGCACAGTTGCCGCCGCGGTGCGTGCACTGGTCCAGCACGTTCTTGGTCTTTTGCAGCTCGTCCGTGCACATCTCGCGCTCGCGCACGGTCTTCTGGCCGGTCTCGACGCAGGTGGCCAGTTCTTTCTTGCAGGCGTCCACCTGGCCAGAAAGCCCCTTCTTTTGCGCCTCGAGTTGATCGGCCTGGCCCTTCAGGCCGGCCAGATCGCGGTCATAGGCCTCGCGGCTCACCAAGGCGTTGCAGCCGCCCAGGGCGACCAGCACCAAGAAACCAAGTCCCAATCGCAACATCGCGGTCCTTGCCGGGGGCTAGAGCTCGCGCGACCGCAGCCAACTGGCGAGCGTCAGGAGCAGAGCGCCAACCCCTTGAGTAAGAAGAAGAATCTCGTACCACCACAGCACGCCCCAACTCGGCGCGTGGGCCGCCTGCGGCAGCAGCCAGGTGAACAACACCCAAGCCGCCACCGACCATCCCGCCAGCAGGGCACGATTGACGACCCGCTCCGTCTTGGCCCGCACCAACTCGGCGTCAGGGTGGCGGATTTGCAGCGTCAGTTCGCCCGCCTTGGCCCGCCGCAGCAGCCCGCGCGTCTCGCCCGGCACCACCTTCAGCAGCCCCCACCAGTCGTGCAGCACCCGGTAGGCATGGCGCGAATAGCGCTTGGGATCCAAGACCCTGCGCACGTACAGCTGCACAAGCGTCGGCCGGATCGCCGCCAGCGGGTCGTAGGCCGGGTAGATCTCTTGGGCAATGCCCTCCATCGTCGAGATGGCCTTGCCGATGAGGATCAGCTCGCTGGGCACCCGCACCTGGTAGCGGACCACGGCTTCGAACACCTCGGCGATGAACGCGCCGATATCCAGGTGCTCCAGCGTGACGCCGTTGTAACGGCGCATGATCTCGCTGATCTCGCCGCTCATGGTGCGCACGTTGACGGTGTCGTCCACCAGGCCCAGGTCGATGAACTGGGTCACCAACATCTCGGGGTCGCTCAGGAGCAGCGCCACCAAGAACGTCAGCAATTCATCAATCGTGTCGCTGTCCACCGAGCCCATCGACCCAAAATCGATTAGCGCGATTCGGCCGTCGCGGAGCACGAAGAAATTGCCTGGATGGGGATCGGCATGGAAAAAGCCGTGCTCGAACACGGACTTGATGAACAGCAGCGTCCCGACTTCGGCCACTTTGCGGCCGTCCACGTTCCATTCGGCGATCTTCTGCTTGTCGGTCACCTTGCAGCCGTCGATGAACTCCATGGTGATCAGGCGCTTGCTGCACAGGCTGGGGTAGACCTCGGGGACGTGCACATCCGGGTTGTCGGCGATGATCCGGCGGTAGCGCTCGATATTGTTGACCTCGTTGCTGAAGTCGGTCTCGCGCCGCAAGTTGCGACTGAACTCGCTCACGGCCACGCTGGGGCGGAATTGCGCCGCCTCGGGCACGTTTTCTTCCAGCGCCGCGGCGATCATTGTCAGCAGGTCCAGATCCGTCTGGATGATCCGGTCCAGCCCCGGCCGCTGCACCTTGACCACCACGGCTTCGCCCGACTTCAGGGTCGCGCGGTGCACCTGAGCGATCGACGCCGCCGCGATCGGCACCGGGTCAAAGGTCGCGTAGAACTGGTCGATCTCGCCGCCCAGCTCGCGGCGCACCACGGCGCGCACCTCCTCGAAGTCAAAACCGCCCACGTTGTCTTGCAGCTTGCGCAGCTCAAAGATCAGCGACATCGGAATCAAATCCGGCCGCGTCGCCGCCACTTGCCCCAGCTTGATAAAGGTGGGTCCCAGCGCCTCCAGCGCCAGCCGCACGCGCTGCTCCCAGCTGAGTTCGGCCATGCTTTCGTCGAGCTGCGGCCGTCCCCCCAGCCGACCTAGCCAGCCGCCGTAGCGATCCAGGCCGGTGCGCACCAGCAGGTGGCCAAAGCCAAAGCGGATCACCGTGCCGGTAACATGGCGCAACCTAGATATATTGCGGGCGTATTTGGGGAGCTGCACCAACCGGCCCAGGGCGCTCATGGTGCGGCCTCTTCTGGCGCCGGCGGCTGGGTCGCTGCGGGCGGCTGCATCGCGTCGGCCATCGTCTGGGCATGTTCGGCGGCGCTTTGCGCGGCGCGGGCGGCGATCCCCAAGGCCACGCGGGTCGCGGAGTTGGCCATGTCGCGCAGGGGCAGCTGACTGGCCGCGGCCAGCCCCGCGCCGGCCAATTGGCCCAGCGGCAGGGTCTTGCCCACTTCGCGCAGGGCAGTGCTCACCAGTTCGGCATAGGGCGCGCCCTCGTCGCGCACTCGCTCCAAGTGGGCGCGGGTCTCTTGGCGGAGCGCGGCGACTTCTTCGGGGCGCAGCACGCCCGCCGCGGCTACGCGCTCGATCAAGGCGTCGGCGCTGCCGTCCAGCATCCACTTGGCCACGGTCGAGGCCAGGCCTTTCTCAAAGACTTCTCGCATCATCGGCATCGTCCCGGGTCGCGCCTACAGGCTGCAGCGCTTGATGCGCCAGTGCTTGTTGTTGGCAAAGTCCAAGTAGACGCTGCAGGGGGTGGGCAGGTCGCGCTCGCGATTCTCCAAGAAGAAGTCGATGCCGTCGTTCTGCATGGTCCGGAAGTCGCGCAAGACAAAGCGATCCTGGTCGTCCAGGTACAGACCCACCTGGCGACGCAAGCGCGGCCAGCCAAACTGCTGCCAGCCCTTTAGGGCATTGGTGGTGCGCTCTTGGCTGTGCAGCACCTTTTGGAAGCGCTGCCACCCGCGCTCCTCGTCCTTGTCCTTGGCCGCCAGCAGGGCCTCGCGGATCACCCACTCTGCGGTCTCGGGCTCGGGGTTCGACACCGTCACGCCCAGCAATTTCATGCGGGCCTTGTCCACCACTTCGCAACCCGCCAGCGACGCCAGCAGCAGCGCGACCGCAACACCAAAGCCCAGAGTTCGCATCTTGCGATTCCAACCTGCCCACATGGTTCTACCTCTGCCGGGCCTGCCGCCCTGGTCGCGCTGCCAGTGTAGCCCAGCGGACGCCATTGGCAAAATGCGCAGACGCCACCCCAACTCGCGCCCGTGTCAGGCCGCGCTCGCCGGCCAATTGGGTTCCGTTCAAATTGCGTTCCGTTCACCGATTCTGATTGCCAAAACCGCGTCGGCCCCCTTATCCTATTGCACCTCGCGCGTCCCCCGCGCGTTGCACGGAGCCTTAAATATGACAGGAATTCACCGCCTTGCCCGCGATGCCACCCAGCCTGCGGTGGGCCGCGACGTCGAAGCCTGGTGCAGCAAGTGCGGACGGGTCCTCGAACACATCATCGTCGCCATGGTCGGCCTAGAAGTGGTGCAGGTGCGCTGCCGTACCTGCTCGGGCACGCACAAGTACAAGACGGCGCGCGAAGTGGCCAAGGCTTCGGCCGAGCCCAAGCGCGAGCGGGCGCCCCGGACCGCGACGGCCCGCTCGGTGGCCCCCAAGGAAGACCCGGTCGAAGTGCGTGCCGCGCGCCTGGTTTGGCAGCGCAGCATGGCCCAGCTCGATCGCGCTACCGCGGCCGCCTATGCTCCGGCCTTGCAGCCCGAGATTGGTCAACTGCTTGATCACAAAACGTTTGGCTATGGCATCGTCGAGCACGTCGGCGACGGCAAAGCCCGGGTCTTGTTCGAGACGGGTTACAAGCTGCTCGCGGTCGGCCGCTGACGCTTCAGCCGAAAATCGCCCCCACGACTCGCTCAAAAAGCCTTAAGCTAGCCAAGGCGCCGCCGCCGAGCGGGCCTGGGCTGCAGCTGAGGTCACGCGATGCCCTTTCGACTTGACGGTTCGCGCCTGATCCCGCGTCGTGGGCTGCGCCAGGATTCTGGCCGCGGCGTTGGCGACCGCGACCGCGCGGTCTCGCCGGGGCTGCCATGAATCGCTGTTGCGCGTTGGCCGTGACGCTGACCGGTGCGCTGGTGTCGGCACTGCTGGTGCTGGCGTGGCCGCGTCCGCGCCCGCCAGAGCCCTCGCCCACTGCCGCAGAGTGGCCGGCGCTGCTCGCTGGGCTGGAGCCTCCCGCCCAAGTGGTCCCGATGGCCAGCGGTTGGCGCCTGCAGCCTGCTGGCCGTGTCCAGTGCAGCGTCGAGCTCGATTCGGCGCTGCAGCCCCTGCCATCCGAGTCGTCGCTCCTCCAGTGCCTGGCCTGGCGCGACCAGGCCTTGCAGACCTTGGCTGCGCGCTGGCCGAGGTGGCCCCTGGTGCGCGCCGGCACCGAGCTGCCTCCCGCGACGACCCTGGATCGGCTTCTGCTCGCTCTTGCGGCGCTGCTCGCAGGGGCCTTGCCGGGCCTAGCGGTGGCGCTTGGGAGCCGCATGGACCGCCGCGCGCGCCGCAGTCTGCTGGCGGTGTCTGGTCTTGCGTTGCTGCTGCGGTTGGCTTGGCCTTGGCGCTGGACGGCCGTCTACTTCGCCTACGAGTGGCTCGACCAGGCGCGGTTTGTGGACAGCGTGCCGCGCTACGGCCCGGGGGCGCTGGCGCCGTGGGCGTGGGTGCTGGGACCAATGGGCGAGTCGCCATACCCGGTTCACGCGGTGCAGTTAGTTTGGGGGTGCTTGGGTGTGCTGGCTTGGACTGCGGCTGCCGTCCGGGCGACGGGCAGGGCGGCGCTGATCGGCTGGGTGGGGCTGCCGCTGGCGGTGACGCCGGTGTTCTTGCGCAACGATGTCAGCGAGTCCATGCACGTACCGGCCCTGGCCGCGCTGGGGGTTGCCGCGTGGGCCGCCGTGGAGCTGCGCCGCGCCCCCGACTTTGTTGCGGCGATAACCCTTGCCACTGGGCTGAGTTACGCGGCCTTGTGCCGCGCCGACTTGCTGCCGACCGCGCTGCTGTGCCTGGCCGTCTTGGCGTGGCTGGCCGGGCCGATCTCAGCCAAGAACCTTCGGCCGGGGCGGTCGTTGTGGCCTCTGGCGCTCGCCGCCCCTGTGGTGGTGCTGGTGGCCGGGCTGGCCCGCGAGCGCGCCCGTGCCGACCACGCGGCGGGCAACTTACCGCAGTTAGAGCGCTTTGTCACCGACTTGCCGCGGCACTTGCTCCACGACGCAGTCCTTTGGCGGCCCGACTGGTGGCCCGTGGCCGCATGGCTGGCCCTGTTCGCCGCGGTGTTGTGGCTGCCCAATCGTGCGCATGCTTGGCGGTGGCTGGCGCTGTTGGGGGTAGCGGTCCTGTCGCTGCTGCCCAGCTGGCTCGACTACAACGAGACTTCGCTGCCGCGCTTGCAAGCGCCCGCCCAAATCCTGGCCACGGTCGCGCTGGCCGTGCTGGGTGAGCAGGCTTTGGCCGCGCGACCCAAACGGACCTGGGCCTTTGCGGCGCTTTGGTTGTTGGCGGCTGCGGCGACCCTGCCCGCGACCTTGCAGCGGACGGCTGCCCACGACGAAGACGATCTGCTAACCAAACTTATGGAGTCGGGTCCGGCGCCGGGTTGGTTGGCGGTACGTAGCTACGCCGACGAGCCTGCCCGGGGGCTGCATTTGCATTGGCCGTCTTGGTGGTTGCGATCCGCTGGCTTGCTGCCTGTGCCGGTTTCGCAGGTGCACAAGAGCCTGCAAAACGGCGTACAGCCGGCGCGACCGCTCTACTTTCTGCGTTCGGTTCGCTGCTTTGCGCTGCCGCTGGATGCGATGTGGCCGCAGCCTGGGCACGAACAAGAGGACTGCGCGGCGCTGGCTCGACCCGACCGGACGCGCCCACTTTGGCACGACGACTGGCCCAATCACGGCGATACCTCCACGTTTGCCTGGTATGGCACCAACCCCACGCTGCGGGTAGGGTTGTACCAGGCAGCGGTTCGCAACCCGCTTGGAAACCAGCCGCGTCCACGCTAACATCGCCGCCGGAGGTCCATGGACGGCGTCGACCCGCGCATCATCAGTTACTCCATCCTGGCGATTGTGGTCGTCGGCGGCGGGTTTGCGATCAGGCGGATGTTGCAGCGGTTCTCGAGTGCCCAAAAGGCCGAACCCTCCAAACCCTCCTCGGACTGGCAGCGGGCTTTGGCCGACGGCGACGTCGACAAGGCGGCCCGGCTGGCCCTGGACGCGGGCGACTGGGTCAAAGCCGGCGAGTTGCTTCTGGAATTGGGCCGGCCGGCCGACGCTGCGCGCGCGTTCCGCTCGGGCAAGCACTGGGAGCAAGCCGCCGAACTCTTTGAGAAAGCGGGCGACGACAACGCCGCAGCCCAGTGCTACAAGCGGGCCGGTCACAACCGTCGCTTGCTCAAGGTCTTGATTCGCTTAGAAGATTGGGCAGCAGCAGCCGAGGCCGCCGAGCAGGTGGGCGACAAAGCCGCGGCCGCCGACCACTACGTCAAGGCCGGCAAGACCGACAAGGCTGCCGTGCTCTACCGCGCGGCGGGGCAGCCGCACAAGGCCCTGCCCATTGAAGCGGAAGTACTTGAGGCTGCTGGTGAATTTTCCGAAGCGGCCGAGCGCTGGATCCAGGCGCAAGACCCAGCGCGGGCCCTGATTTGCCTAGAGAAGACCGGGGACCATCTGAATTGGGGGCGTCTGCTTGGGCAAATGGGCCAGACCGACGCCGCCGTGGAGCACTTGAGCGAAGCGGGCGCCTTTGCCGAAGCTGCGGGCTTGCTTGCGCGAGCCGGGGCCTACCGCAAGGCTGCGGTCTACTTCCAACGCGCCGGCGACACCGAACGCGTCATTGAATGCTTGCTCCGCGAGGGCGACCGCCTGGCCGTGGTCAAGTTGCGTCTGGCCAGCGGCATGAAAGACGAGGCGCTGCGGGTCGCAAAGTCGGCCACGCCCGCCGATGCCGGCTATGTCGAACTCAGCAAAATGGCCGCCGAAATCATGTTCGAGAGCGGGGACATGGTCGGCGGCGGTCGCCTGCTGCTCACCCTGCTCAAGGCGTCGGTGTCCAGCGAAGAACGCCAGGACTTTGGCCGGCAAGCCATCGAGGCGTTCTTGTCGGCGGGCGACCACGTCAGCGCTCGGGCCGCCATCGACCGCCTGGTGCCCATGGCAACGGTCGGTTCTGAATTGGAGGGATGGCTCAGCGATGTCTCGGCCAAGCTCGCCCCCAAGCCCGGCAGCGATGCGACCCCCGGCGCGCGCCCTGCGACCTCGCGGCTCACGGCGCCGCTGCCCCAGGCGGGGCAACTGGCTGCAGAGAATACGCAAACGGCCATGGACGACGGCGACGCGCTGGCGGGCGATTTGCCCGAGCCCGGCTGGCCGCCGGGTGTGCCGGCCCGTCTTGGGGCTCGCTACGGCGGTCTGGCGCGGCTGGGTCAGGGCGGCAACGGCATCGTCTTTCGCGCCACCGACAAGCTGCTCGGTCGCCAGGTCGTGCTGAAGTTCATGATTGAAGGCACGATGCCCACCGAAGTGGCTCGCCGCTATTTCTTGCGGGAAGTGCAGCTGGCGGCCGCGCTCAACCACCCGAACATCGTGCACATCTACGACATGGGCGAGGCCGACGGCGTGCCGTGGTATTGCATGGAGTTCGTCGATGGCCAGCCGCTGACGTCGCACCTGAGCCACGGCGTGCCGATCGCCGACAAGAAGTGGCTGTGCAACATCTTGGACCAGCTTTGCGAGGCCCTGGACCACGCCCACGCCCAGGGCATGGTCCACCGCGACATCAAGCCGGACAACATCCTGGTAGACAAGCAAGGTAAGGTAAAGCTTCTAGATTTTGGCCTCGCCCGCGTCTTGAACGAAGGCTTTGGCGAGAACTCGGTCCTGGCCGGCACGCCCTACTACATGGCGCCCGAGCAGCTCGACGGTTCGGCGGTGGACCACCGCGCCGACATCTACGCGCTGGGTGTGATTCTGTTCCGTATGTGCACGGGTTATTTGCCGTTTGTGACCGGTAATGTGTTCGTCTCGCACGCCGTGGACCCGGTCCCGGACCCGCGCGGCTACAACCCTGGGCTGCCGTCCGAAGTGGTCGAGGTCATTTTCCGCACGATGGCCAAGCGGCCCGTCGAGCGGTTCGATTCGGCCAAACCGATCGCCCAGGCCGTACGCGCCGCCTTCAAACAGTAGCCGCCGCCCGATTTTCCAGCCACGCCTGCAGTAGCAATTGGCCAGCCGGGCAGCCCTGTTCGCCCGGGAGCCAGCCGCGTTCGGGGTGGAATTGGCAGCCCAGCCAAGGGCGACCCATGGTCGCGTAGGCCTCGATGGGCGTTGCCGCGCTCTGGGCCAGCACGCGCCAACCGGGAGGCACGTTCGTCAACTGCTCGGCGTGGCTCTGCCAAAAAAGCTGCGGAGATTTCCAAAGTTGCCGCAGCTCGTCGCTGGCGGAACCGCGCCACTGGTCTGGCAGCGGCTGGATCAGTTCCACCGGAGTTGGGCCGCTGATGCGCGGTCGATCGCCGTACTCGCGGCCTTGCGCTTGCGGGCCGCCGTCTACACTGCCCAACTGGCCGCCGTGGGCCAGCGCCAGCGCTTGCATCCCGCCGCAAATTGCCAGCAGCGGCGCCCGGGTACCGTTTGTCCACCGCCGCAGGTGTGGCAGAAACTCGGCTGGATAGGCGCTGAACGGCGTGCCTTGCGGGCCCAGCACCAGTCCCTCTGCGCCGGCCGGGTCCGGCCAGGCCGAGAAGTGGGCGATCTCGACCGACGCCCCCAGCGCCGCCAGGGCCCCGGCAATGCGCTGACAACCCGGCAGCTCGCCTGGGTCCAAGTTCAGGTTCAGCAGCAGCAGGTGCGTCATTGGCCGTGCAAGCCCCGCCGTCGCCGTGCGAATTCAGTTGGGAAAATCGGCGGTCGCGTCCAGCGTCTTGGCTGCGCTCAGCAAGAAGTTGCCGTACAGCCATGCGGCCTTTTGCTCGTCGAAGATGGCGAAGTGGCCATCGTGCGGCCACTGCGAGAGCAGCAAGGTCGTCGCAAAGCCGTTGCGCTCTTGGTTGCCCGTCACTGGCGGGATCAGCGTCTGGGTGTCGCGGAACAGCATGGCGTCGCTCGCATGCACCAGCGGCGACAGCACATCCAGGCCGATGCACGCCGCCAGCGCTTCCGACGTGTCGGCCGGCGTGTACACGTCTTGCAAGCCCTCGGTCAGCAGGATGTGCGGCGGCCGCAGCCCCGCTTTGCGCTGGGTGGCCAGGTAGCCGTAGGCCAGAGGGTCCACCACATCGGCCAGGGTCTGCACCAAGCTGACAGCCGGATGGAATTCGCTCAGCTCGCCCTCGTCCAAGTGCAGCATCTTGGTGATCAGCTCGGCGATCGGCAGCGGATCGACGCGCTGCATGATGGTGAGCGACAACCCTGCGCCCGCGCCCGATAGGACAAAGGCCTTGAGCGCCGGCTCGATCGCTACCACCAGGGCCCCCGAGATCCCGCCCTGGCTGTGGCCAATGAAGCTCACGCGGTTGGCATCAAAGCGGTACTCGGCGTCTTTGGGCGAAAACTCGGCCGGCGGATCGAGCAGACCTTGCAGCGCCATCTGCGTCAGGACCACCGAGTCCAAGGCCGACTGCCGGAAGCCGCCGCGCCCCGCGATCATATTGGTGTAATTGAATGTCTTTAGGCCCAGCGCCATGTCGGTCAGTTCGGGGGTGCAGCGCGGCCCGTGGAGCGGCTGATCGATCGACGCAATCGCAAGGCCGCGCACCGCCAAGTAATTGGCGATGTCGTTGGGGCCACCCTGGGCATAGCTCTGATAGTTGCCGCCGGTGCCGTGGGCCGACAGCACGATCGGCGTCTTGCCGGCCACGTCCGCGCTGCGCATCAAGGGGAGCATGACGGACACGCGCAGCGTCTCTTCGTGGTCAATGACCGGCTCGCCCTTGCTGTTGTACGTAAACCCGCCGCTGCCGGGTGCATCGTAAGGGCACTGCCCTTGTTGGAAATTGGGCGACGGGTAGGTCGCTTCCAGCATCCAGTAGTTGTTGGTCTTCTTGCTGATCTTCCAGTTGGCGGCCGCCTTGGGCTGCCAGTGCGTCCGCAGCCACTGCGCCAGATCCACCAGTTCTTTGGCCGGGTTGGCCGTCGTGAACACCGTCATGGCGGCGATGTCATCGTAGGCCACGGGCACCTTGCTCGCCAGCATCGCTTGGTGCAGCGGATTGAGCGCGGTCGCGAGCTTGGCCAACTCGGGATGGTCCTTGGCCGGATCCTTGCCGGCCCGCCATGCCGCCGCGATCTGCGTCACCACTGGCGGTTGCGCCAAGATCTTGCCGCTGGCGTCGCGCATGGAGCGCCGCACCACCAGCCCGTAGCGGTGGTCGGGCTGCAAGGGTCGCCCCCAGATTGGCTGAATCATGAGCAGGTTCGGCAGCAAGTGCTGGCCGCGCGTCGTCGGCGACAGCGCCGCTCGCACCGGGATCGGCTGGCCGTAATCGGGCGACTGTGGGTCCAACCCAGTCAAGAAATAGGCGCCGAACTGCTTGCCCGTGTCCTGCGGCGCCATCAAGCTCTGCTTGGCCAGCGGCGCGTCGAACTGCACGTAGATCGTGGGCTGGATCGAGAAGCCCCCCTTTTGCGTCGCTGGCACGTACCCCAGATAGTCCTTGAGCAATTGCGCCGTGTCGCCGTCGCGCGCCGCGGGGAAGCCCGACAGGTCCACGCTGCCATCGGCCGCCAAGCGGGTGTCCGTGGGGAAGGGCAGGGCGTGCCAGTCGCTTGCCGCCAGGTCGTAGCGCGCCACTGCTCCCGTTTGCTCGCCGACATACATCGCCTTGTTCAGGTCGAACGGGGCAGTCGTATCCGCGCCGGCCGCATCGGCCTTGTCGGCCGGGGACGAATTGGCCTCGCAGCCGAACGCCAGCGCAGCGATCAGCACCAACCAAGCTAGTTTTTTCTGCATTTTAGTAGCCGCCCACCCGGCGCAACTGCGGTTTGCCGGCCTCGGGCTTGTTCGTCACGCCGCGGACGATTGCCACCGACGCGCTCGCGCCGATGCGGGTCGCGCCGGCCTGCAGCATCTTGTCCACGTCTTCCGAGGTGCGGACGCCGCCCGAGGCCTTGACCTCGACCTCGGCCCCCACCACCGCCTTCATCAGGGCGACATCGTCGGCAGTGGCGCCGCCCGGGCCAAACCCGGTCGAAGTCTTGACAAAGGCTGCGCCGGCGGTCTTGCTGAGCGCACAGGCGATCACCTTTTCGTCGCGGGTCAACTCGCCCGTTTCCAAGATGACCTTGACGCGCTTGCTGCCGGCGGCCTGCACCACAGCCTGGATGTCAGCAAGCAACAGCGCGTAGTCCTTGGACTTTAGCGCGCCGATGTTGATGACCATGTCGATCTCTTCGGCGCCGTCGCGGACCGCTTCGCGGGTCTCGAAGGCTTTGGCCGCCGGTGTCATCGCGCCCAGCGGGAAGCCGACCACCGCCACCACCGGCACGCCCGAGCCCTTCAGCTCGCGGGCGCAGTAGGCCACGTTGACCGCGTTGACGCAGACCGAGGCAAACTTGTACTTGGCGGCCTCGCTGCACAGTTTCTTGAGCTCGTCGCGGTCGGCGTTGGCCTTGAGCAGGGTGTGATCGATGTAGCGGGCCAGGTCGGCGCGCAGCACGCTGCCGTCAAAGCCGGGCGCTGCCGAGACGCGCTGAGCGCCCAAGTCGACGATCTTGGCCACGTCGTCCGGCCGGCGCGAGATCGACCAACCGCAGCCAGTGCACTCGCCCTTGCCCGCCTTGCACGGCGAGCCGGGGCCGTGGTGGTGGCCGTGATCGCCGTGGCCGCCGTGACGGGCTGCCGGAGCGCTGCTCGACGCCACGCCCAACGAAGTCTGGCCCTGGCGAGACAGCTCCGATCGCACGCGATCTGTAATGGTTTGAACGAGTTGTTCGAATTGGCGATCGGTGCTCAACGCGGCCTCGCGGGGGCTTGTGCCCCAACGTGCGAGGATAGCGCAGAGCGCACCGCACTGCCAGCGTCTGGCCTGGGCGATCGCCCCACAAGGCCCCTGGCGGCGTTCAGCTAATCGAAGTCGGGCAAGTGGTTGAGTAGGCTCTCTAGCGCTTCGCCGACTTGGTTGCCTAAGTCCACGGCGGCCATGCCAAAGAACATCGACGGGATCGGCATGCCCACGGGGTCTCCGTTCTGGTCTTGCCAAGCGCCCAAGGCGTCGTCGTCGGCGAACAATCCGCCCGCCGTGCTGGCGGCCGACGGCGCGCTCGTGCCATCCCAAGCCGGCAGAAACAGGCCGATCGACTCGGGATTGCGCGCGTGGACCCCGTGTACGTCACAGGCCAGCGTCAGGCGCGTCGTGCGGTCACCCAGGCAAACGCCGCGCACCTCGCCCGCGCGGCCCAGTGCGCGCGCCACCGCCAACGCCGCCAGGGGGCCCAGCAAGTGCAGCTCGTGGTGCGAGTCCAGGGCGAAGCGCAAATTCGTTGGCCGCGTGGCCAAAAGCCCAGCCAGCGCCACCACCTTGCCCTGATCCACGCTGATGAGGTCGCGCTCGGTCAAGAACTGCCAGTCGGCGCGCACCTGCGCTTCCGGCTCGGCCAGATGCTCCACGGCTTGGACCAGCAAGTTTTCGGTGCCCGCCAGCCAGCCGCGCGACGCCAAGCTCGAGGCCAGATAGCTCAGCAAGCGCCGCGCCGAATCCGGAACGCCCACGGCGGCGCGCCGCCAATAGCCGGCCAACTCCAACCCGGGCGGGTCCTTGCCGATCTGCAGCAGGTCCTCGTTCCTGAGCCAAGCCATGACGGCTACACTCCTGCGCTAATTTTAGGGCCTGCGCTAATTCTAGGGCCTGCGCCAATTTTAGGGCCGGCGCTAGTCTTGGGGCCTGCGCTAATTTTTTGGGGCCTGCGCTGATTTTGAGGGGCGCCCAGCGCCCCTGGCAGCGGTCGTACTGCCGCACTGCGACCGCGCGGGCGGTGCTCCAGTTGCAGGCGCCAGCAGGCGCGTGGGGACTAGTTGGCCTTGTTGAGCGACTTGGCCAGGCGCGCAATCTTGCGCGAGGCGCGCTTCTTGGGGATCACGCCCTTGGCCGCGCTGGAGGCCAGCTGCGACATCACGGCCGGCAACGCCGCCACGCCCTGACCCTGCTCGGCGGCGACCAGGAACTTCTTGACCGCGGTGCGGTTGGCTGCTTTGCCCGCGCGGTTGCGGTTGCGGGCTTTCTCGTTCTGCTTTGCGCGCTTGAGCGCCGACACATGGTTCGCCACGATGGACCTCGTGCGGCCGCTCTTGGCCAGCCGCTACGTTAGGGTTGCAGGTCATCTGTGCGATTGGACTGCAGTTTGCCGTCGATCGCCAGGGACTGCCGGGTGGGTTCTCGTTGGGCGCCACAGCCCACAGAGGGGCAATAGCTTAGCGGGCCGCCGGGTTGCGGTCAAGGTGGATTGTGCGCTGCTGGGGGGCAGGCTGCTCATTTGCTGGCGCGGATCGGCCGTGCCACACTGGCGCGCGGCGGGCGAATACGGCTGCACCAGCGGCGGCCAGCGAGGCAGGCGATGCGGATTCTCTACGGTGTGGTCGGCGAAGGCATGGGGCACGCAACGCGATCGCGGGTCGTGCTCGAGCACTTGTTGGCCAGCGGGCACGAGTTGCAGATCGTGGTTTCGGGCCGCGCCCACGCGATGTTGTCCAAGCACTTCAGTGGGGTGCACCGCATCCACGGTCTGCACCTTATCTACGAAGACAACGAGGTCCAAAAACGCGCGACCGCCCTGTCGAACTTGAAGCAGGCGCTGCTGCCGGCCACGCTGCACGACGGCTTGCCAGGCAACATCCGCCAGTGGTTCGACATCGCCCGCAGCTGGCAACCCGATGTCGTGATTTCGGATTTTGAGTCCTGGTCGTACCTGTTCGCCAAGACGCACGGGCTGCCGGTCATCAGCATCGACAACATGCAGGTCCTCAGCCGCTGCCACCACGACGACGACGTCTTCCGCGTCGATCCAGCGGCGTTTCTGCTGGCTAAGGGCATCGTCCGAACCAAGCTGCCTGGGTGTCAACATTATATTATCACGAGCTTTTTCTATCCTCCGCTCAAGCGCGATCGCACCACCTTGGTGCCGCCGATCTTGCGCCCCGAGGTTCTGGCCGCCCGCCCCAGCGCTGGCGACCATGTCCTGGTCTACCAGACCGGCGAGGGGGCCGACAGCCTGGCCGCGGTGCTAAAAACGTTTACGAATCAGAAATTTCTCGTCTATGGTATGCGCCGGGGCATCGCCGAGATCCAGGCCGATGGCAACCTGTTGCACCAGCCGTTTTCAGAGACGACCTTTGTCGATCACCTGGCCTCGGCCAAGGCAGTGATCGCGGGTGGCGGGTTTTCGCTCATGGGCGAGGCGGTTTACCTGCACAAGCCGATGCTGTCGGTCCCGCTGGTTGGGCAGTTCGAGCAGACGCTGAACGCGGTCTACCTGCAAAAGTTGGGCTACGGGCTGCACCGCAGCCACATCGAGCACGGCGACGTAGAGGAACTGCTGGCCCGCGCAGGTGAATTTGCCGCGAATCTGGCCAGCTACCACCAAGAGGGCAACCAGCAGCTGTTCGCGGTGCTCGACGACCTGTTGCAACAGCAAGCAGAAGGCGGCCACGACCCTATGTGATGGGGTGCGTCGCGACCTCAGTGGCCGTGCTTTTCGACGAAATCGCGCAGTGCCGCCGCCAAGTTCTTGAGCTCGCCGCTGCGGCTATTGGCGTTGTCCAGGCTTTCGCGCAGCATCTCGGCACCCTCGGCGTGGTCGTCGGGGTCGTCGCTCAGTACCAGTCGGGCGGCGTCGTCGATCGACCGCAGATCGGGCCGGAACGACGACACGACCCCGTAGAGCTCGTCGACCAGCCGCGCCGCCGGACCCAGGTCGATGGCTGCACCGCCAACTGGCGCGGGCGCCGGGGCAGGGGCAGCGGCCGCCTTCTCGGCATGTTCCGCTTTGGTCTCGGCCGCTTGGATGCGCCGTTCGGCTTCGCGCGCCGCCTTTTCGGCGTGCTCGGCGCGGTCGATCGCTTGTTGCAGCTCGGATTGCGCCTGACCGGCCTCGGCCTTGGCGGCTTCGACTTGCGCCTCCTGCTCGTGGAGCGCGGCCTCGGCGGCGACCCGGGCGGATTTGACGCGCTGCAGATCGGCGCGCAACTGCTCGAGATCGGCCTCTAGGCCGGTGCACTTTTCTTGCCACGGGCCGCTGGTGTCGTGGGCCGCCGCAGCCTGCGCGGCCTGGAGTTGCGCCTGGAACTCGGCGCGCTCTGCCGTCCACGCGGCCTGCTGCGCGTGCAGTTCTGCCACTTGGCCCAGGCGCTCCTTGGCTTGGCTCTGCGCTTCGGCCAGCTGAGTGGCCAGCGCCTCGGCCTGGGCTTGCGCAGCATTGGCGGCCTCGCGCAGCTCGTTGGCCTGGGCCTCGTGCTGCTCGGCGTGGGCCTGGGCCAAAGCTGCGCGATCGCCGGCCTGCTGGGCCTCGGCACGGGCGGCCGCCAAGTCGGCAGCCAATTGGCCCTGTTCCGCGGCTCCGCCCGCCGCAGACGCCTCCGCGGTTTCGCGAGCTTGCTGAGCAATTTTGGCCTCGGTCTCTAGCGCGTCGATCTGGGCCAAGAGCGCCGACGTACTGACCTGGGCCTCGCGCTCACCAGCTTCGAGTTCCGCCACCCGATTGCGCGCCGCGTCCAGGTCCGTTTCGGC
Organism: Myxococcales bacterium; assembly: GCA_037441385.1. GTDB lineage: Bacteria > Myxococcota_A > UBA9042 > UBA9042 > UBA9042 > SXRM01. Next base: position 2,520 of record JBBISH010000115.1, on the reverse strand, counting down.
GGCGGTCAATTGCGCCCGCAGCGCCGCGGCCTCGTCGCCAGCAGAGCCCTGGACAGCCTGCAACTGCGACTCAAGCTTGGTAATTTGCGCGCGGAGCTCGTCGGCTTGGGCTGCCGTCGCGGCCTGGACTTGCTCGGCCTCTGTCGCAGCCTGGGCAGCGGCGGCGATCTGCTGGCGCAGGGTGTCGACCTCTGCCTCTGCTCCGTCCAGCCGTGCCCGAAGCTCGACCGCCTCGCCCGCCGCACTTTGAGCCGCAGCCAGCTCCGCCTCTTTTTGGGCCAGACCTTCCTGCAGTTCTTGGAGTTGGGCTTGCAGGGCTCCCTGCGCCGCCGTGGCATCCCCGGCGGATGCCTTGGCCTGCTCGGATTGGGCTTGCAGCATCGCGACTTGCGCGGCCACCTCGCCGTGAGCCTGCTCTGCGCTCGCCAGCTTGCCCTCCAACTCGGCCACCAGGGCTTGCTGCTGCGCGGTGGCCTGGGCCTCGTTTGCCGTCAGCTGCTCGGTCAGCAGGTCGCGCTCAGCCTGCAGGTCGCTGACCTTGCTTTGCAGTTGCTGCTCGCGCTCGCTGGCGAGTTGCAGTGCCTCGGTTTGGCTGCGGCTCTGCTCCTCGGCCTTGGCCAGTGCCTCGGCCAGCGCGCTGCGGTCCCCATCGGCCGCAGCCAGACGATGCTGATGCGTGCTTTCTGCTTCAGCAACAAGGGCTTGTGCGGCTTCTAGCTCGCCGTGCAGGCGCTGGCGCTCGGCCTCACCCTCGCGCTCGCTGTCCGCTAGGCGGGCAGTCAGCCCCTCGAGATCGCCCTGCAAGGAAGCCAGCTTGGCCTGGGTTTGCTCCAGGTCGGCCTGCGCCGCGGCCAGTTGCTCCTTGGCCTCGGCCAGCGCCGCCTGGGCCTCGCCCTGGGCGGCCTCTCCCGTCACGCGGTCCGCGCGGACCTGAGCCAATTCGCCGGCCAATTCGCCGATCCGTTGTTCGGCCTGCTGCAGTTCGGCTTGAAGATCAGTGGCCTTCTGCGCCTGTGCGGCACTGTCGCCGCCGAGCGCTGCCACCTCGTCGCGGGCCCTCTGCAATTCGTTCTGGCCTTCTTCCAACTGGGCCTGCAACGCCGCGACTTGATCGTGCTGCGCTTCAATCTGCTGTTTGCTCTCGGCCAGCGCGGTGTCGCGGTCCTGCAACTCGGCGCGGACTTGCGCCAGCGCGGCCTGGCTCGCTGCGGCGGACTGGTCGCCCTGGCTGGCCTGCTCGCGCAGTGCGGCCAGTTGCCCCTGCAGTTCGTCCAGCTGTGCGCGCAATCCCTCCAATTGCTCGGCTTGGCTGGCCTGGTCCAGTTTGGCCTGCTCCAGCTCGGCCTGGGCGGCGCCATGGTCGGCCGCCAACGCCTCGTGCTGGGCCTGCAACGCCAGCACCTGGTCCTGCGCCTGTTGTAGTTCGCCGGTGACTTGGTCCAGCTTGGCTTGCGTCTCGGCCAGTTGGGCCGCACGCTCGTCCAGTTGAACCTGGGCCTCGGCGCTTGTCCCTGCCGCTGCCTGGGCCGCCTGCAACTGCTCGCGCACACCCCGCAGCTCGGCTTCCAGCTCGCCCACCTTGCGCTCGGCTGCGTCCATGTCTTGCTCGGCCAGCCGGCGCGTCAGCCGCTCGCCATCAAGCAACTCATGAAGATCAGCTAGTTCCGTGGTCTTGGCCGCCAGCTGTTCGCGCACGATCGCCAGGTCGCCCTGCAGGGCTTGAGCTGCCGTTTGCGCCTCGGCTTCTAGCGACTTGGCTTCGCCCAGCTCGGCGCGGGCCTGGTCCAGCAGGTCCTGCGCCTCTTGGAGGCGTTGTTCCAACTCTGGATCGCCCGCTGGCGGTGCGGCTTGGCTTTGCTCCAGGGCCGCTTGTGTCTCTTGCAGCACTTGTGCGCGCTCGGTCGCTTCGGCCGCGGCCGTCGCTGCCCGCTCACGTTCTACGGTCAACTCCGCGCGAGCGGCGTCGAGCTCGTCTTGCAGCGCAGCCAGGTCGCTGCGGGCGGCGCGCAGCTCGCTCTCGGTCGCCTCCAGGTTGCCTTCCGCGGTCGCCAACTGGCTGCGCGCCTGGTCCAGGTCGGTCAGAAGTTGGGCATCGGCCACGGGCTGGTCAAGCTCCGTCGGTGCGGCCGCGGCCAGCGAGACGGGCGCAACGGGCTCTTGGTCATGATCTGCGGGCAAGCCTTCTGCAGCGTCTTCGCCCATGTCCATCGCGTCGAGCAAAGAGTCGTCTGTGGGCGCGCGCTCCTCGGCCGAGTCGGCCTGACTGGCGGGAACGACGATGGCCGACTCCTCGATCGTATCCGACTTGGCCGGCTCGGGGCCGGCGCTAGCCCAAGCCGCCGCAGACGTAGCAGGTTCCGCGTCTGCCGGCACCGTCGCGCCGTCCACCTCTTGCCACTCGTCCGCTACAGCGACCGCGGCCGGTGGGGGCGGAGGCGGAGGCGGCGGAGGCGGAGGCGGAGGCGGAGGCAACGGTGCCACCTCCACCACTTGGGGCGGCGGCGGGGGCGGAGGCGGAGG
>JBBISH010000114.1:0-20732 GCA_037441385.1 Myxococcales bacterium | reverse complement strand
CGCCCGCTGGCGAGCCATAGATCTTGAACAGCGCCGCCGGCAGCAACGCGCTAGGTACGGCAACGGGTTGAAAGCCCTTGGCATTGCCGCGCAGCAGCACCGCGTCGCCGGGCAGGCCCTCGGGGTCGCCGCCCACCGCCCAAACGTCGTTGGGCCCCGCCGCCCACAGCCCGTACAGCGTCTTGGTGGTGCCAGAGGGCACGGAACTCCAGGTCGCGCCGTCGTAGTGCCAGATCAGGCCCGCCTCGCCGACCGCGAACACGTCGTGGGCGCCGCTCCCATAGATCCACCAGACAAAGCCCGGCAGGTTCGTCGGCACTTCGCTCCACGTCTTGCCGTCGCTGTGCAGGATGAGCCCGCGGCCCACGCGGCCACCGGCGGCCCATACGTCGCTGGGGCCACTGCCCCAAACGCTGGCCAAGGCGCCCTGGCTCTCGGCTCGGGCGACCGACCACACCCCTTCTGCGGGCACAGTCGAGTGATCTCGGGTCGGTGCACCCGCTTCGCAGCCTGCAGCCGCCGTCAAGGCCGCCACCGCGACCGCCAAGAGGAGCTTGCCGGCGGAAAAATGCGGCGATCGCGGGCGGTTCATGGCGTCCCCTTGGCCTGGCGCGCGCTTGGCAGCGACACGCCCAGGCGCTGGCAGCGACTGCGCAGTGTCGAGGGCATCATCCCTAGCAATTTCGCGGCCCCGCGCGGTCCTTCGATGCGGCCCTCGGTGTGAGCCAACACCTGCAGCAAGTAGCGTCGCTCGTGCTCGTCGCGCGTCGGCCAGTCGTAGCGAGCCGCCTGCGTGGGTGCCGCGGCATGGCCCCTCAGGGAATTGATCTGCAATTCTGCGGTTTCTTCCAGAAGGGCCGCGCGGGTCAACACCGCTTCCAACTCGCGGATGTTGCCGGGCCAGCTGTGACCGCGCAGGCGCACCTCGGCTTGCGGCGCCAGGCGCAGATTGCGTCCATGTTGGCGGCCCAAGCGCTGCAGAATCGTCCTGGCCAACGGCAGCAAATCCTCTGGCCGATCGCGCAGGGGCGGCACCTGCAGTGCCACGATCTCCAGGCGATACAGCAGGTCGCGGCGGAACAGACCCGCCTCGGCCGCTTGGTGCAGGTCGCGATGCGTGGCCGCAATCAACCGCGCGTCGGTGTGGAGGGTCGCGCTGCCGCCCACGCGCTCAAAGTGACCGTCTTGGGTGACCCGCAGCAGCTTGGACTGCACCGGCAGCGGGGCCTCGCCAATCTCGTCCAAGAACAGCGTGCCGCCGCGCGCGACTTCGAACCGGCCCAGCCGCCGCTGCGTCGCCCCGGTAAAGGCGCCGCGCTCGTGGCCGAACAGCTCCGACTCCACCAGCGTCGCCGGCAGATCCGCCACGTGGACCGCCGCAAAGGGCCCACTTCCGCGCGGGCTCCAGCCGTGAATCGCCTTGGCCAGCATCGACTTGCCCACCCCTGTCTCGCCGGTGAGCAGCACGGTGGCGTCGCTGCCCGCGGCCCGCCGCGCCTGGGCCAGCAGCGTCCGCATCGCCGGACTTTCGGCCACCAGCTCCGCCGCCAGCGGGGCCATGGGACCTGGCACCGCCACCGCGTCGCCCACATGCAGCGCGCGCTCGGCGGCGTACAGGGCCGGGCCGATGACCGTAGCAATCTCGGCAAGTTCGTCGATCATCGCCTCTGTGCAGGCGCCAATCGTCTTGGAACCCGCATTGAGCACACCCACCACCTGACCGGCGACGCGCACGGGCACCGACACCGTCGAGCGGACCCCGTCGTGCGACGCCCGGCCGAATCGCAACTGATCGTCGCTGCGCACGTCGGCCACGACCCGCGCCCGGCCGTCGCGCGCCACCGCGCCCACCACCGTGCCTTCGCCGCGGACCCGCGGCAGTTCGTCGGGCAACTCGCCCAGCGCCGGCAGCAGTCGATACACGCGCAGCGACTGACCGTCTTGGTCCGTCAGCGCCAGCGAGGCGCGATCGCGTACGGGAAGCAGGGCTTCCAAGGCCCCAGCCAGCAGGGCCAGCATCGCCGCCAGGCCGGGTTGCTCGCCAAGGCGCTGCTGCAACGCCAGCAACTGCAGAGCCCGCTCGGCCCGCTCCCTACTCCAGGTTGCCGGCGCGCGGGCGATTTGCCCAAGTTGACCTACCGTTGCCGCCATCTCTTGCCTCACTCTCGGTCGTGCCTGCCAAGTTCGGGGTCGCTGGGCCGGGCAGTGGGACGCGATCCCCAAGGCTGCCAGTCGGCGGCGCCTGGGTCAAACCGGCCACAAGGTAAATTCGGGAATATTCAGCAAATGTCGCGGCAGCCGTGCCGCTATGCGCCGCCGTTCACGCCGCAGCCGATGCGTTCGAGCCAGCAATGATCGTCAGGCTGGACCAGGCGCTCGTGCAGGCCGCCGCCCAGGCACGCTCCAAACCAATCGCAGTCCGCGCAGGCGCCCGCGCGGCGCCATTCAAAGCTGCGGTGCTGCTCGAAGCGATCGCGCCAGATTTCCGAGAATCGGCGCTCGCGGATGCTGCCCTGGGCCCAGCTGTCGGGCAGCGATGGGCAGGCGCTTACCCTGCCGTCGTGCAAGATCGAGGCCGCGGTCAACCCGGCCCCGCATTGGTTGTGGCGCTGGCGCACGGCCGTCTCGACCTCCAGGCCCAGGAACCCGCCGCACGAGAAGCTGATCCCCAGGTCGCCGGGGCGTCGCTGGGCCCGGCGATCGGCCACGAACTGCAACAACCGGCGAATCTGCGGTGGATTCAGCCAAATCTCGGCGTCAGCGTCTTTGGCCCGGCCCATCTTGTCGATGGTGATGAGCCGCCACAGATTCGCGCCGGCCTCTTGGAACACCGCCTCCAGGCTGGGCAATTCCTCTAGGTTGGCGGGTCGCACGCAGGTGATCGCTTCAACCGTGTCAAAGCCAGCTTCGCGGGCATGGCGCAGGGCCTGCACGGACTTGTGCCAGGTGTCGGCGCCGCGCACCGCCTCGTGGCTGCCGCGATCGCCGTCGATGCTGATGCTGGCCGTGCGCATGCCGGCTTCGTACAGCGCCTTGGCCTGCTCGGCGCCCAGCAGGGTGCCGTTGCTCACGATGCAGGTGCGCATGCCCAAGGTGGTCATGTGCCGCACCACTTGGTACAAGTCCTTGCGCACCAAGGGCTCGCCGCCGGTGATCGACACGAAAATACGCGACGCGTCAAAGTCCTGGGCAATGGTGTCCAGCGCGTCGCACACCTCTTGGGTGGTCAGCTCTTGGCCCGGCGAGCGCCCCTCGCACGACGAGCCGCAATGGGCACAGCGCAAGTTGCAGCGGCGCGTGCATTCCCAGAACAGATAGGTCATGTCTGGCTGCGCGGCCGTGTCGCGGCGGACCTGGGCGTCCTTGCGGGCGCGCAACAATTGCGCAAAGTTGCGCACGCGGAACCGGCGCGGATCGTGGTGGAGAACGTCAAGCGCCGCCACTACAAATCATCCCGGCTGGGCGGACCACCATACTTGTCGGCTTGCGGCGGTCCACCGTACTTGGGCTTGGGCGGATCTGGCCTGGGCGGGGCCGGTTTGGGCGGCGGCCCGCCGTACTTGGCAGGCCTGGGCGGCCGCTTCTTGGCCATCTCTTCCGGCTTGGGCGCGTCGGCTTCGGCCGGGCCCCCTGGAGGACCACCGTATTTCTCGCCACCGCCTGGGGATTCCTGCGGCCCCTCTGGCTGGACCGGCCCACCGTACTTGGCCGGCTCGGGCTCCATGGGCGGGCCGCCATACTTGTTGGCGCGCTCCGGAGCGCCACAGGCATCGATCAGGGCGCCCAGGCCCAAGACGGCGCCGGTCCGGACGGCCAGCCAACTGCCGGCCAGCACCGATGCGCCGCGCAGCAACACCGAGCGGCGAGGAGTCGAAGTCTCTGCCATCGCAGGTCTCCGTGCGTGAGTAGCACGCGGTCGACCCATGCTAGACGGCCGACGACGCCGGGCAAGCCTGCCCGCGGTTGCCATTTGCCACGGTCTTGTCACGGCCGACCCGCGGGCCGCGGCGGCCGGCACTTCGCTTAGCGAGCGGTCTACGGTACCGGCAACTGGCACTCGCCCGGCTTGACCCAGCACAGGCCGGTCACGCAGAAGCCGCCGCCGCACTCGCCGCTGGCCTTGCAGAGTCGACGTGCGCATTTGCCGTCGCTGCCACAGTCGAACATCGACGGGCAGTCGGCCTTGGCGGCGCAGGTCTTGCTGACGCAGTGGTGGTCGCTGGCACACACCTGGCCTTCGCCGCACTCGCTGTTGGCGGCGCAGCCGGCGTGGCAGACTGGGTGCGGTTCGCACAGGCAGTCGTTCGGCGACGCAATGCAGATGCCGTTGGCGGTGCTCGCGCACTCGGCGTCGCTGCTGCAGCCCGGCACTTCCTTTTGGCAGATGCCGCAGCCCATGAAGCTGCCGGCCGGGGCGCACGACGCCCAACTGGGCTTAGTGCAAGGTTGTTCGTCCGTGCATGCGCCCTCGGGCAGGCTGGCGTCGGTGGCGTCCGCAGCACTGTCGCTGGCCACGTCGGTGCTGGTGTCTACGGCGGCCGTGTCGCTGGTGTCCGCTTGGGTGCTGTCGGCCACTGCCGTGTCGCCGGTGGCGGTATCCGCTGGGGTGGTATCTGCAGAGCTGCCGTCGCTGGCGCTGTCGGGCAGGGCATCTTGTTTGGCGTCGGCGCTGCCGGTGTCTTGGCCGCTGGCGTCGGCGGCGGCGTCGCTCAAGCTGCTGTCGCCACTGGTGCTATCGGGGGTGGTGGCGTTGCTACTGGTGGAGCTGCCACACGCGCTGAGGGCCAAGACAGCGGCGCAGCCAAGGATCAAGGTTGGGTTCATGGGGTTGGCCTCGTCGCGTCGGCCAGCACTGGCCGCTCTGCAGGCTATGCGCGCCGCCCGGCCGGGTCAACCGCGCCAGCTGAATTGGCTGCTCAGGCTAATCGCCTGAAGTCCTAAATGGTTGCAACCACTTCTGCGTCCAGGCCGCCATGTCCTCGCCAAAGTAGTAGGGCGCTTCGACATGCGGCAGGCCCAGCACCGCCAGCAGGCCCCGCTTGTGCGCGGCCACCTTCAAGTTGTGAATTGGGTCCTGGTTGCGGCCCACGGCGTAGTCCACCTGGTCGCGGTAGGGCAAGTAGACGAACACGTCGAACGTGGCCGCGTTCGCTTTGCACTGATCGACAAATGCCTGATTGATATGGCGTTCTTCGGTCTCGCTCTGGTTCTGCAACCAGTAGGCCAGGTAGTCGACGCTGGTCTTGTCCGACACGAATGCCGGAGCATCGGCCTCGGCCGATACCTTGCGGCGCAGGGCCTCTTCGCGGATCTTGCGCCGGTCGCCCGCCTCGACCCCCCGCCACGAGTCGCGCCCGCGCTCGCGCAGCACCGCCAGCACGGTGTCTGGAATCACCGGTACCCCCAAGTGGGCGGCCAAGGCCTTGGCCAGATTGCTCTTTCCGGTGCCCGCGGCCCCGACGATTCCGATGCGCATGGTGTCCGTGTCCTTGGGACCCGCTGCCCGGGTCGCCCGCCAGTCTGCCGCGTGCCTTCTTTGCCGGCAACGGCCTTGGCTTGCTGTCCGTCCACTATCGTGGTACCCGCCGCACGCATGAAGATTACGCTGCTCACCCATCGCAAAGAGTTCGGCAAGCGCTCGAACACCGGCCAACTGGTGGTGGAGTTGCTGGGCGAGCAGGCCGAGCAAGTCGCCTGGGAGCGCACGCGGCCGTTTGTGCCGCTGCTCGACGCGATCGGTCGCGGCCAGGTCGCGCTGGTGTGGCCGGGCAGTGGTCGCGCGAGCGCCGGCCGAGCTGCCCCACGTCGACCACTACGTGATCCTCGACGGCACCTGGCTCACCGCACGCAAGATCCATCAGCGTAGCCCGTACTTGCATGGTCTGCCGCGGGTGGCCCTGCAGCCAACGGCCCCTTCGATCTACAACCTGCGTCACCACCAGATCGACGGCGGCCTGTGTACGGCCGAGTGCGCGATCGAGCTGCTGCGTCAGGTTGGCCGCGCGGACGACGCAGATCGGCTCTACCAGGCGTTCGTGGCGTTCATCAAGCCGCAACCGTAGACGGAATCACGGTTTCGCGCATTTGACCAGGGGCGCCAGCGGCGCAAAGTTCCAGCCGTCGCTGGTGGTGGCTGCGTCCACGTCGAGCATCGCCTGTTCAAGAGCCGCTTTGATGTCGGCCACTTTCTGCCCAAGTTTGGCGTCGGTGTCGGCCATGGCGATGCAGAAAAACTTGTCGCGTCCGCACACGGCCTGCAGTTCGCAGCGGTCGCCGCCATAGCCGGGGGGCAGGCGCGCTGCATCGCCGTACAGCGGTTCGCCACCCACCATCACCAGTTGGACTTGCGCCGGCGTCGCCTTGAGCAGCGCGTCGTACGGCGCGGCCGAATCGCCGTCGATGATGAACAAATCCGCCAGCATGCCCGCCTTGAGCTGTCCCAGGCGATCGCCCAGACCCAGCGACTGCGCTGCGTGGACCGTCGCCATCTGCAATAGGTCCTTGGGGCTCAACTTGTCGTTCCAGTGGCTATTGTCCCACGCGTCGGCAAAACGCATTTCGTCCAGCATGTTCTGGCTGCCGCCCATCGACCAATCTGGCCCCAGCGACACGAGCACGCCCGCAGCGATCGCGGCTGGGATATCGGTCGTGCTGCCGTACAGCGCCACGTTGGACGCGGGCGACCAGGTCAATTTCACGCCCGCACTGGCCATCTTCTCGAAGATCGGCGGGTCAAACGCGGTGCCGTGGGTGATCACGGTCCCGGGAACTAGCAGGCAGCCGGCTTCGGCCGAGACGGTGCCAAGGGTGGTGAACTCGGCCTTGGCCTTGTCGTTGACGCCCTCGCCGCAGTGGATGAGGTAGGCCACGGTCTCGCCTTTGGCGAAGTTTTTGCACACCCCGTCGGCGGCAGCGGTCGAAGGTGGAAACAGGGCGCTCGTCTGCACTTTGTCGTTGCCCACGCCGTTTTGCGCAGCGTCGATGCTCCGCGCCACCGAGGCAAAGCAGGGCGAGGTCGTGCCGGCCAAACCTACGATGCTGGTGGTGCCGGCGACCAGGCCCTTGAGCTCGCCCCACTTGTCCATTTCGCACTTCAGGTTGCCTTCCTTGCTGTTGTACGGTGCCATGCACCAGGAAGGCTTGCCTTGCGACGCGTTCTCTAGGCACTGCTTGACGTCCAGCATCGCCGCGTAGCGCGCCTCTTTGGGCCACTCGTTGTGGTCGGCGTACGACTTGAGCGGCAACCAATCGTCGTCGTCAAAGATGTCGAACAAGATGTGGTTGTGCATGTCGATGAGGCCGGGGAGGATCAGGCCCTTGGTCTCGATGCGGTGGGCGCCGGCGGCGTCGGGGCGCTGCTCGCAGGTGGTCCCCGGCTCGGCGCAGGTGATCGTCGCGCCAACGGCCAGGACCTGGCCGGCAAACACCTCGGCCGGCGTCACCACGGTACCCACGATCAAGTAGCTGGGCGGCATTGGCCCGACTTGGTCCAAAATCTGCGTATCCGCGACCAGATCCGGCTGGGGCATCGCGTCGACCTTGCTCGACACATCCAGGATCACGCCACCATTGTCCGCGTCGCCGGCACGATCGCCACTGTCGGCGGGGTCTTCCGCGGGCGCGCACGCCGCCAGAACCGCCGCGATCAGGCCCAGCTGCGGCCAGCGCCGCCGGGGAGTGCCGCCAGCCCACGCCGAGGTAGCCGCACAAGGAGAAGAAGAGGTAGGCGAGGCTGGTGGGGGGAACCGTGCAACCATGCTTGCAGACTAGGGCCCGGCGCGGCACCCGTCAACGACCAGGGTCCACCACCGAAATTCGCCCCGGCCGCCGATCCCCGCTGAGAAGCAGTCCACTGGACTGCTTTTCTGGCCTGCGGCCACCACGGGGACCCCTGGATGCAAATCAAGGCGCAAGGAGCGGATCGACTGAGGCGACCTAGCGGTCGCCGCAGGGAGAAGGGCCCCAGCGGTCGCCCGAAGGGTGAACGGGTCGCCCCAGTGGGGCAACCCGTAGCTGGGACGACGCAGCAACGCCGAGTTGCGCCCAAAGCGGCGGATCGGGGACGATTGCGTGCCTCGACGCCGGGGGTGTGCGGCCGATATCCTGGGGCACCGGCCACCTGCCGGCCCAGGCGCGGACGCGATGATCGACTGGCAGCCCACTTGGCCCGAAAGCGCACTGACCATCCGGACGTCGCGGTCCAGTGGCGCGGGCGGCCAGCACGTCAATCGCACCGACTCGCGCGTTGAGTATGTCCTGGACCTCACACAGATTCCCGACTTGCCGCCGCGGGTGCGCGAGCAACTGGGCGACTCGGTGCGGGTAGTGGCGCAGAGCCACCGCAGCCAGCTGCAAAACCGGCGCGACGCGTTGGCCCGCCTGATGGCCCTGCTGGTGGCGGCCGCCGTGGAGCCTAGCCAGCGTGTGGACACGGCCGTGCCCAAAGCGCAAAAGCGCAGGCGGCTGGCCGACAAAGTGCGCCGTGCGGCCATCAAGGCCCAGCGCGGGCGGGTTCGCGGCGAAGAATAGCGGGCTCTGGCAAAATTCGGTTTCGGCTGCCGGCAAGGGCGCGTAGACTCCGCGGCCGCGCTGCAGCCTCGATTGCCCTGCGGTGCGCGAGCCCGCGCCATGACGACCCCAGCCGAGACCCCAAACACCCCTAGTTTCCAAGACCTTGGTCTGAGCGAGCCTTCGTTGCGGGTGGTGCGCGAGCTGCGCTTTGATCAGCCCACGCCGATCCAGACCCTGGCCTTGCCGCCGCTGCTGGCCGGTCGCGACCTGCTGGGCGAAGCCCCAACGGGCAGTGGCAAGACCCTGGCCTTCGCGCTGCCGATCCTAGAGGGGATGGATCTGGCGCAACGGACGATCCAAGCCCTGGTGCTGTGCCCCACGCGCGAGTTGGCCACGCAAGTTGCGGCGTCGATTCGTACTTTTGGCCGGCATCGACCGGGTCTACGCGTGATACTGCTGTGTGGGGGAACGCCCGCGGCTCCGCAACGCAAGTCGTTGGAAGAAGGGGCTCATTTGGTCGTGGGGACGCCGGGGCGCGTGGTGGACCACCTGGGCCGCGGCCTGGATCTGGCCACGCTGCGGACGGTGGTGCTGGACGAAGCCGATCGCATGCTGGACATGGGCTTTGCCGACGCGGTGCAGACCATCTTGCGGGCCCTGCCCACGCCCAGGCAGACACTGCTGTTTTCGGCCACGCTGCCCGCGACGATCGCCGCCATGAGCCGCACCTGGCAGCGGCACGCGGTCCACGTTCGCGTCGCCGAGTCCGCCGAACATCGGCCCTTGATCCGGCAGATTGTCCACCCAGTCGCGCCCCAGGACCGCCAGGCCGCGCTGGGTGCGGTGCTGCGCGCGCACAAGCCAGCCTCGGCGCTGGTATTCTGTAATTTCAAAGAGTCGGCCCGCAGCGTCGCCCTGCTTTTGGCCAAGGCCGGTTTTGCGGCCGACGCGCTCCACGGCGACCTGGACCAGCGCGAGCGCGACAAGGTCATGGCCAAATTCCGCAACGGCACGGTGCGCGTGCTGGTGGCGACCGACGTGGCGGCGCGCGGGCTAGACGTGGCTGGACTGGCGGCGGTGGTGCAGTTCGAATTTGCAGGCTCGCCAGAGGTTTATGTGCACCGCATTGGCCGTACGGGCCGAGCTGGCGTGCCAGGGCTGGCGATTGCTCTGGTCGGGCCGGGCGACGCCGACAAATTGGCCGCCTGCGAGGCCGCCGGCGTGGGGAAGATCGAGCGCCAACCGGTGCCGACTCACAACCCGCATCACGCGCCCGGTCCGGCGAGCAGCGCCGCAGTCGACACCCTTTTCATCAGCGGTGGCCGCAAAGACAAGCTGCGCGCCAGCGACATCCTGGGCGCTCTGACCGGCGAAGCGGGGCTCCAGGCCGGCGGCATCGGCCGGATCGAGATCGGCGAGCGCCTCACCTACGTCGCGATCGCCCAACCCGTGCTGGGGCAACTGCTGGCCCGGCTGCAAAGCCTGCGGATCAAGGGCCGCAATTTCCGCATCGAGCGCGTGCAGTAGCGGCTTGGGCCGCCGTCAGAACGTCCAGCCGCCAATCAGCCACGACTCCAGCGCGCCCTCGTAGCCGTGACCGGCCTCGCCTTGCACGCCCACCAGCACGGTCGCCAAGACGTGCATGGCGGGCACCGGGTAGAACGCCACGCTGGGGCCGACCAAGTGAGCCTGTTCCACAAAGTCCTTGAAACGACTGCCGCGCTTGTTCAGCACGCCGGTCTTGCCCTCCAGACCCACCGAAAGGCCCTGGTCGCTCACGGTCTTGGAGATGCCGCCGCTCAGAACGAATTCGTGCGTCCAATCGCCGCCCAAGCTGGTCTCAAAGGCCAGGTTCAGGCCCCAGTGCCACGAAGGCGCCAGTTGATCGCCCAGCAACAGCTTGCCCTCGCAGAAGTCCGTATCGCCGTGCACGCGGCTCCACTCTAGGTAGAGCGTGGGATTGCCCCAAAGTTGGCCCCAGTCCGCCAGGGCGTACCGCAGCTCCAACTTCTCTTTCTTCAAGCCGAAGTCGCCCTTCCAGCCCTTCTGCTCGGTGGTCAGGTACACGTCCAGCTGCAGGCGGTGGCCCAGGCCCAGCTCCAGCTCGTAGTACGATTGAATGTTGCGCGCATCCACCAAGTTGCCCAGCGGCGCGTTGACGCGCTGCCAATACTCCACTGTGGCCTTGCCCTTGGGCACCACATAGATGCGCGTGCCCGGGAAGCGGCGGTTGGCCGTCCAGCGCGGCTGTTGGTAGTCGCCGATCGGGTCCTCTTCGCGCAGTTCGGGCGCCGGCTTGCCTTTGATCTGGATGCGGGGCATGCGCCAGGGTTGGGCCGAACTCTCGTCGCCGGTCGGCGTCGAGTCGCGCGCATCGGCTTCGGCTTGGTGGGCAGGAGCGGGCAGGGCGCCCGAGTCGGCATGCGCCGGCGCGCACAACGCGGCAAGACCAGTGACGGCCGCCAGAATGGAAGGATGGAAACGCATGATGCCTCCAAGCAGATGCCAAGAGGATCGCGGGTCGCGGCCAACTTGGCAATTCGGCAAGGTGCTCACACGGGTTAGGTAGATCTACCTAGATGTCGGCCGAGATCAGCCCGGCGCGAATGGCAAACCGGACCAGGGCCGGGACGTCGTGCAAGTCCAGCTTGGCACCCAGGTTGGCGCGATGGGCCTCTACGGTCTTGGTAGAAATACCTAGCAGCTCGCCGATGTCGCCACTGGTCTTGCCCAGCACCACCCAACGCAGCACCTCCTGTTCTCGGGCTGAGAGGTGGCGCAACTGGGCCTGCGGACTAGTGGGATCGGCGCCCGCATCGTGCAACAGGAGCGCGGCCACGGTTGGGCTGAAGAACGCGTGCCCCAAGGCGACCGCGCGGATCGCTGCAATCAGATCCTGCAGCCCAGAACCTTTGACCAGATAACCCCGCGCGCCGGCTCGCAATGCGGGCCGCACGTAGTCCTCGCCATCGTGCATCGACAGAACCAGGACTTCTGTAGAGGGGCTGGCGGCGCGCAGTCCCGCGATGGCCTCTGGACCGGGCCGATCGGGCAGGCTCAGGTCCATCACCGCCACGTCCGGATGGAGTTCCCCAGCCAGCGTGATCGCCTCGGCGGCGCTCCCAGCTTCGCCCACGACCGCCAGCCCTGGCGCCGTGCCCAGCAAGGCCAGCAACCCCTGGCGAACGATGGTGTGATCGTCAACGAGAAGGATGCGCATGGGGCAAGCCTAGCGCGGCGCCGTCCCCGGCGAAAGCGGCAAGCGAGCAGTCACCCGGCAACCCTGACCTGGGGAGGTGGCGACTTGCAGTTCCCCGCCCAGCAGAGCGGCGCGCTCGCGCATCCCCGCCAGGCCGTGACCGTCCAGGACTTGCGCGGGGTCGAAGCCGCAACCATTGTCGTGAATTTCGCAGTGTAGGTGCTGTGCGTCGGCGCGCAGGGTCACTTCGACCTCGCTGGCGCGGCTGTGGCGGGCGGCGTTGGTCAGCGCCTCTTGCACGATGCGGAAGCAGGCCAGATCCAAGGCTGCACCCAGGCCGTGGTTGTTGGCCAGATCCGCTGGCTCGACGGCCAGTTCAATGGTCAGTTGACCGCGTGCCATCAGCGCATCGGCCATTTGGCGAACGGCCGCCACCAGGCCCAACTCGGCCAAAAGAGGCGGGGCCAGGCGGCGCACCGCGCGGCGGGTCTCGTCCAGGGCTTGGTCCACCAGGCCCAAGAGCAGCGGCAAGTCGCGGTCGTCGACCGGATATTTCGCTGTGCGAGCTTGAAGTTGCAGGCGCAGGGCCGTCAGCGTCTGGCCAATGCCGTCGTGCAGATCGCGGGCGATGCTGCGCCGTTCGTCTTCTTGCAGCCGAGCGCTGCGCGCCGTCAGCTCGCGCAACTGTTCTGCGGCGCGCGCCAGTTGGGCCGAACGCTCGGCCACACGCTGCTCGAGTGTGTCGGCAAGACCTTGTAGTTCACCTTTAGAGTTCTGTAGTTCTACAACCAACTCGCGGATACGCCGCTCGGCCGATCGCACCGTGCGCAGGGGCAGCCAATACAGCAGCGCCGCCAGACTGCTGGCCAGGGCGCCGAATAGGGCCGCCAACCACGCCATCCGCTGCCACAGGGGCGCCAGCGCCACGGCGACGTGCACGCGCGCTGGCACCGCGCCACGGGTCGCGCCCAGCCGCCAGATCACCTGCGGGGCCTGCAGCGCCGCCGCGTCGGGACTTGGCACCGCCACCGCCACCGATCCTGCGTGCTCGACCAGGACCGCCGCCAGCCCCTCGGTCGCGCGCAAAAGCTCAATCTGTTCACGGAGTTTCTGCGTGTCGTAGCGCCACAGTTGCGCCTGCCAGGTCGTCTCGCGGTCCACCAGCGCGGCTACGCGGGCGGCCAGCCGATCGCCGCGATCTTCCAGTTCGGCCAGTTGCAGCAGCCCTTGGCCCAGCGGGGCCACGCCCGCGACCAGCGCCCACACCAGCACGGCCAAGGGCAGCAGGTGTCGCCCAAGCACCGCCGAGGGCTGTAGATCGGGGCGCGTCGGCACGGCTAGGGCGCTCGCACAGGCAAAGGGGCAGGGTGGCCTTGCGTCGGCCCCTGCCCAGGTTGTGCGTCGATCGCGGCCCCGATGGGAAGCGCTCCTGCTGCGAACATGGCCTTGCCCGCCACGTCCGAGCTCAGACACTGCAGCAGCGGCATGGACTTGGCCCGGCTGCGCCCGTTGGTCACCGCCGCCTGATCCTTCCACCACGGCCAGCGGCTTTGGGCCAGGGCTTCGCTGTCCGGCGCCACGCCGTCGATCTTGGGCAGCGCTAGCGGCACTCCTTCGGCCCGCACCGCCGCCGCGTCTACCCAGCCAAAGGCGCCAGGCGTGGCCTGCAGCGTGGCGTGCATGGTGCGATCGTGAAACAGCACTTGGGCTTGCGGGCTCTGCCGCGCCGCCGCCTCGTAGGCCGCAAACGGGCGCCAACGCGCGCGCAGCACTTCGTGGCTGGAGTCGCCGTGCTCGCGCAGCAGCCACTGCGCCGTCTGGCCGTCGCGCGTCGCCGGTCCCGCGCCGCGACCCACCGGCCATTGCAGCGCCGTGCCCGCCAGCAGCGCCTCCACCTGCGGCAGGCTCAGGTCCTCCACCTCCAGCTCGGGCTGGATCGCCAGGGCCACTGGCGAGCGGGCGTAAGGCACGATCAACAGATCATTTTTAATTTCGGCTTGTTTCAGTGGTCGCGACACCAGCGCTACGTCCAGCGCCCCATCGGCCAGCGCCGCCAGACCGCCGCCCGAGCCAATGCCCTCGTGCACGACAACCGCAAGCGGTTGACCAGCGGCGCGACACGCCGCCACCGCCCGTCGCACCAGGGCAATGCAGCTGCCCGAACCACCGACGCGCAACCACGCATCCTGATTGGCGATTGGCCGCGCCGTTCGCGGGTCCAGCGCCGACGAGCCCACTTCTGGGGCCGCTTCGCGCGCCAGCCGCGACAGCAGGGCGAAACTCCCGCTGGCCAGCGCGACGGCCGCGACCGCGACCGCCAACCACAAGACCGCGCCCCCGGCCGGGCGGGCCGCATCCGGGGGGCCCAGCAGGTGCAACTCGCCGTTTGCCAAGTTCCCCCCGCGCCAGCAACGGCCAAGTCCGCGCGCCGTCCCGCCGTCAGCATCCGGTGGCCGGGGTGTCCATGTCAAAGGCACTCTTGCCCACGACAACTGCGCGGGCCAACAGCACGCTATTTTGCCAAATCAAACGTCTTCTTGATGCTTTGCGGTTTGCCGTCAAAGTGCGGGAAGGTGACGCGATCGACTGCGGCCCGAATGCACTTGCCAAGCTCGCTGGTCGCGACGACGCCGGTCATGGTCACCGCGGTCACATCGCCCGACGGCGCCACCGTGATGCTCAGCGTCACCGAAGTGAGCGCGGCTTCTGGGTTGCGGCGCTCCTCGGCGCGCGCGCACATCCGCACGCCGGGCTTGATGCGGACCAGGCCTTCTTCGATCGCGTCGCTGTCCAGTCCCGCCGGCCCCGCGGGCGCGGGCTCTGGGGCGGGCCCGGCGGCCTTTGCCGGCGTGTCGGGCGGGGCGGTCTCGCCGGCCGCGGTGGCCTTCTTGCCGCCACTTTCGGCCTTGGCTCCCTTGGACTCGTGCGGTTTGGCGTCTGCCCCGGACTTGCTGTCGTCGCCAGCCTTGAGCTCGGCCGCGACCTTGGGCTCGGCACTGGGCTTGGGTTCCGCACCGGCCTGAGCCTCGGCACCAGGCTTTGTTTCTGCAGGCTTGGCAGCCGGTGCCTGGGCCTCTGCCGCAGCTGCCGGCACGGCGGGGGCCGCGGGTTCGGCACTGGGCTTGGGCTCTGCGGGGCTCGCTGGCGCAGGTGCGACGGTCGCGGGTGCGGCAGGTGCGGGCGCAGCGACAGCGGCTCTGGATTCCGGGGCAGCAGGCTCACCTTGCGCAGCCGGGGTTTCGGCCGGTGCCGCGGCCGGCGTGCTGGGCTTCGAGTTCGACAGCGCCACCACGGCCCCAAGCGCCAACGCGGCCACCAGCCCCAGGCCGCTCCATAACTTGGCATTTCCGCTGGAATTCTTGGCGATCGGCCCCGAGCGCGACCCCGTTCGCCCGTCGCCAGTTCGCCCGGCCGGAGCCCCGCGCGGCTTTGGGCCAACGGGCACAGGCAGGATGCGCGGGTGGGTAAACACCTTGGGCGTGGCCACCGGTAGGGCCGAGCTCGCAGCGGCTGCAGCCACCACGGGCGAGACCGTTGCCGCCGGCGATTCGGCTGCAGGCGCCTTCGCTTCGGCTGCCGCGGGCGGGGGCGCTACGTCGGCCGACGCTGTGGAGGCAAACGGACTGGGCGTCCTTGCTGTAATCGAGCCAGTGGACAGGATCGCGCCGGTCTCGTCTTCGGGCCAGGCTTCGTCCTCGGTGGCTGGGGGGACGGCGACCACGGCGATCGGCACTTCGTGCGCCTCGGCCACTGCCGGATCTGGCTCGACCGGCTCGACCGCAACGGCGGGCATGTCCTCTTCCGGGACCGCAGGCAAATCCACGCGTTCTGTCGGAGTGGCCAGAGCTTGCTCGCCATCCGTTGCAACCGGCGGCGCGCTGACCAGGGCGGTCTCTGCCGGGATCGGGGCCGTGTCGTGTGCGACGGCGACGGCAGTCTGCTTGCGCCCCTTGTCCTTGCGCTTCTTGCCACCGCGCCCGCCATGGCCCTGGGCTTTGCCTTGAACCGGAGTCGGACCTTCAGCAAGTTCCGGCGCTGGGGCTGGCACGGTATCGCGATGACCCGCATCGATTGATTCTGTGGGGACTTCTTCAGCCGCCGCAGTCAACGCGGCGTCCGCGGCGGCCACGGCAGCAAACGCCGCCTCCGAGACGCGTTCGGTGATGGCCCGGCCTTCTTCCAACTCGTCGTCTTGATCGAGGGGCTCCAGGCCGCCCTGTTCGTCTTCTTCCAGAACCACAGGCTGCGCCAAAACATGGGGGCTTGCCGCCGCAGTTGCCGCTTCGTTGGCCAAGTCGGCACTGGCCAAGTCGGCACTGGCCAAGTCGGCACTGGCCAAGCCAGCACTGGATACGTCGTCGCCAAGGCCGCCCGTCAAGAGCATGTCGCTCCCGCAGCGTGGACACTGGGCCACGATGCGCTCGCCCGGTGCCAGGGCCTGGCCCGTGGTGGCGCGATACCAGGTTTTGCACGAACCGCAGCACACACGCATCCCAGCCTCCCCATCTCGGCCCAATCCTGCCCCAATCGCCCAAAATGAGCGACTCCGCCTTGGGACGCGGCTACTTGGCCTTGTCTGCGCAGGTCTTCTTGCCTTCCAGCGCGCGCGAGTCGGCTTTGTCCAGTTTCAGCGCCTCGTCAAACGCCGCGATCGCCGCCTTGCAGTCGCCCTTGGCGGCCAGACACGCGCCCAAAACGCTATGCGCTGCCGCAAGATCCGGCGCTTGCTGGACGGCGGTCTTGGCCGACTCCAACGCCTTGTCGACGTTGCCGGAGTTCAGCATCAGCTCGGCCATCTTGATGTGGCGGCGAGCCGTCGAGTGCTCCGCTTTGGCCACCGGAGCATCCGGGTTGAGCGCGGCCTGCAGTTCAGCCTCGCTGATCTCGCCCAAGACAAACCGCAGTTCTGCCTTGATCATCTCGCGGTAGTTCACCTTGGCAAACGGAATGACTTTCAAGAGCTTGCCGTTCTTGGCCACCAGCGCAACCTCGGGCATCAGGGTCAGGCCCAGGCTCGAGTAGTAGGCGTCGTCCGCGTCGAGCCCTACGTTGAACTTGGCATCCGCGGTCTTGAGATCTGCAAGAATTTCATCAGCCTTGTAGCGATCGGAGACGATCCCTGCCCAGCGGATCGACTTGCCGTTCAAGTCGCGCTCCAAGCTGGCCAACTCCTTCAGCACGACCTGCGAGTGTTCTTGGCCGGGCCGAAAAAACACCATCACATTGGCGGTCGCGTCGCCCCAAGCCTTGATTTTGCCGCCGCCCACCTTGGGCAGGTCTGGGTTCTCGATCACTTGCCCGATCGGCGTCCGGCTCGAAGCGTCGACCGGGACATGCCAGGCCGCCACCGCCGCCGCCAGCAACAGAAACTTCAAATTGCGCAGCATCTTTTGCCTCCTGGCTATTTCTTGACGGTGTTGACGTAGCTCTTGGCCGTGTGACAGGTCTTGTCGCAGGTGCCGCCGTCGGGGTTGGCCTTGAAGTTCACTTTCAAGATCCAGCCTTTGGGGCCAAACGGCACGCCGTCGCGCACCTGGAAAGGCTGCTTGGAAGCGTGGACTTCGTGGCACGCTCGGCAGGTCCGACCGCGGCTGGGGTTGTTGACGTGGACGAAGTGCAGGTTTCGCGACCCGTCGCGGAAGCGCGTCGCGGTGGTCGTCTCGGCCGCGGTCACCATCTTGTCGTCATGGCAGGTAAAGCAGAGCGCGTACTTGGCTGGATCGAAAGGCGAATAGAACTGCGCCGGGTAGGGCGCCACTAGCAGTCTAAAATTCTCGCTGCCGTGGGGCTGGTGGCAGCTCGAGCAGTCCTTGCCCGCCACGGGGGCGTGGTGCACCGGGTTCTCGGCGAGCAATTTCTTGTAGTTGGTCAGGGGCTTGCCCGCAGAATCGACCACGTCGTCCTTGTCGTGACAGCCCACGCACTGGTCAAACGGCAGGCGTGTCAGCATGTGCTCCACGTTCGACGCGTGCGGGTTGTGGCAATTCATGCAGCCGCGCCCCGTGGTCATGGCCTCGTGCTTGACGCTCGCGCCGATCGCCGTCTTCACGTTGGCGTGGCAGTCCAGGCACATGGTCGGCACATCGGCGTGCAGCAGTTTGCGGCTCATCGAGTTGTGCGGGTTGTGGCAGTTGGTACAGGCTTCTTCGGCGATGCGGTGCCTGACTTTCGCTTTGCCCATCAAGTCTTGCATGTCCTCGTGGCACGAGAAGCACACCTTGTTGATGGGCCCCGCAACGGGGCCTGGGTTCTTGAGGTCTTTGCCCTGGTGGCACAGGCTGCAGTCGCCGGCCTCGTACGGCCCGTGGCTCGACACCGCGGTTCCCTTGACGGGCGCCACCGAGACGGACTTGTGCGGCGCCGCGGGGGCAGGCTTCTTGTCTTTGGCCGGCGGCTCGGCGCCCGCGCCGATCGCAGCCACCAGGCTTGCCGACAACACGAACGTGATCACAGCGGGTAGGTACTTCATGATCTCCTCTTGCAGCGGTTCCGAAGTGTTCCGCTTGGCGACCCCACCTGCGCGCCCAAATGGCAGCCGCAGGTCGGCTCCAATCGATCAAAGCAACAAGTGTAACTTTGCGGAGTTGTGTGGGTTATGGCACAGCGCGCATCCCGCCCGCGGCCCGGGATGACGTTTCTTGCCCTTGGCGCGCGGCGCCTTGGTCAACGTGCCCACTTCTTCGTGGCACGCTACGCAGCTCGCCGGAATGGCTTCGCGCGGCGGCCCTGGATCCTTGGGGTCCGATCGCAAATGGCAGGCGCGGCAGTCGCCCAGGTCGTACGGCGCGTGCGACGAATTGGCGCGCTCGGCCGGAACGGGTGCCAGCCAAGGCCGCGGCTTGGCGGCCGGACTCTCTGCCCGCGCGCTACCGGTCGGCCCCACCGTGCCGCACACAACCAGCGCCGCAGCCGCGATCGCCCACGCCCAGCGCCAAGCGGCACGTGCCCAACCGCGAGTGGAATCCTTCAATCTTGCGGCTGAATTTGGCGAAGCGGACGGCTCTTTCACGGCGCTCCCCCCCTTGCGGCTGCCGGCCCAACTTGGCATTGGACGGCGAGAGCAAAGGCAGGCTACGTCTGCACTGACGGCACGGTCAATACGACTTAACATGCCGTAACAATATGGTAATCGGCGAATCAAGGCCAGAACACCCCAATAGGTCCCCCAAATTGACCCTTTCGGGCCGGTTCCGAACGCCCAATTGCAGGCTAACTGCATCATGATACTGTCACTAAGCCCGCTCGCCGCGGCGCGATCTACCGCCACTGCCCGTGCGGGCAATTCGCCAAGATGGATTCATAATGCCTTGATCATCCACGCAAAAGCAGTGCAGCTAGTAGTCCGCCACGACCGGAAAGTGGTCCGAGTACGGCAAGAGCACCACCCGTGATCGCAGGGGCACCATCCGATCTGCAAAGATCCAGTCGGTCTGCTGCAACAGGAAATGCGTAGGGTGAAAGCCCTCGAGCGAAGGCGTAAAGATCTTCGAAAGCTCTACAATCGTTCGCTCCTGCCGCCACGGATGAAGCACATCACCCAGTGCGTTGAAGTCGCCCAGCCAGATCACCGGTGTGTCCGGCTCGGCCTCGCGAAAGGCCTGATAGTGCGCCAGCAGCGCTTGCGCCTGCGTCCACCTGGCCTCGGGCACCGCTACGCTGCGCCCCACGCGGTTGATCAGGTGCAGGTTGTAGATGCGCAACCTGCCGCTGCTGTTCCAGAAAGCCCGGACGGTCCGAACATCCAAGTCGACCCACAGCGCGGCATTTCGCCACGACAGCATGGGAAACTCGAACCGCCCCGACGCCCGAATCGGATGCACGGTCAGCGTCACTTGCGCATTGGAACAGGTCGCGTCGAGTTGGCCGCCATCGGTCGCCTCGGCGTGGAAGATGCGCCGGCCCGGGTGCGCCGCCTGCATGGCCGCCACCAGGTAGTCCACCTGCGCCCCGGCCGTCAGACACACCTCTTGCAGGCCCAGGACATCCGGCTGCTGCAGCCGCTTGTTGTCGCGCACACTCCAGGCGATGCCCGGCCCCTTCAGCGTCCCCAGTTGCATGTGAACACGATATGCCAGTCCCATCGCCACGTTGTAGCTGACAACCCGGAATGGCCGGTAGTCTGGATCGACCGCTTCGGCGTCCTGGGGACCGGCCTGCGCTGGCAGCGCGACCAGCGAAGCGGCCGCTACGGCTATCCGCAGCAACTTCGCCCGGAGCGACGACTGGCGGGCAGGCATCGCAGCACGACCCAGCGGCAATCGCGCCGCTGATCGGAAAGAAGGTAGGCTAGGCGGCGCCGTCAAGCGCGGACCGACCCAGGTCGGCGTCGCCCGCATTTCCCCTGGTGTTTCGTGTAATTGCAGCAGCACGAGCGCGTTGCCCCCGCCCCAAGGTACCGCCAAATGGCCAGGCTACGTGCAACAAAATCGCAAAATCTGCAGGTCCGCGCTTGACAGCGGCCGCCGATGCCGTCACTATTCGCCTCCCGCCGGCAACGACGGCCGGTTCGCCCGGTTGGTCGTCGGCGGGAAGACAGCGAAACCCAAACAACTTTCAACGCGAAGTCCCACTTCGACCCTGCGCGCAGCGCTGCCGGCCGAACGCGGGGCCCCGCGGGAAAGTCTAAGAATCGCGGTCGCGCAAATCGCAGCCCTTCGTCACCCAGAGCAGACTTCAGGCGGTCGCCCGGCCCTCCGGCCAAAAGCGACAACTTCGAAAAATCTTCGCTCCGGGCAAAAAAGACTCCAGCGGGTCTTGACGAACCGAAACGAGGGCTGTACGATTTCGGCCCCCGGGAAGCCTGAGCGGCATCCCGAAGCGAAGCGAAAAGTAGAACGTCGGTGCCGGACCCTCTCGGGAATCGGCCGCCGATTCCTAGCGGGAATCGGTGCAGACGACTGCGAACTCGCAGTACCGCAGGCGACCTTGCGAATCCTCGCAAGCCAGCCGGACAGGTCGTTCGCTCTTTGAAAACTGGATAGCAAGCAAAGACCAAATGTATTCGTGCGCCTGACGGTGTCTT